>CAZPRJ010000016.1:0-106770 GCA_964588805.1 uncultured Microcoleus sp.
TCTCCCTGAGGGAGAGGGATTTAGGGTGAGGGCTAACAAAGGTGACATGCTCCCATACCATGTCCCGAGGAAGATGGGATATGAAGGCAAACAATGCCTAAGTCCTGCCATTGTGGAGAAGAAGAAATCTACTTCTTTACCAGGGAAGATAGACATTTCCTAGTAGTACGGCTGCTTTTGCACCAGTCACTCGAGGTAAATTGCCGGGGATACCTTGATTGCGCCAGTAAGCCAAAACCGCAAATGCGATCGCCTCCTTAAAATCAGCACTCACTCCGGCTTCATCGGTAGTGAGAACCTGCACGGGTTCAAGATGAGCCTGCAAGCGCTGCTTCAAATAAAGATTACGACTGCCCCCCCCGCACACCAGAACTTGCTCGGGCATCTGAGGTAAAAAGTTGCGGTAGCTGTGAACCATTGAACAGACTGTTAATTCGGTGAGCGTTGCTAGCATATCGGCTGGTGTCAAATTATAAGCCGAACTATCTGCCAAGCATTGACGCCAGTAATCCCAACCAAATAACTCTCGTCCCGTTGATTTGGGGGGGGGTGTGTGGAAAAAGTCTTGGCGCAGCCACTGTTCAACTAAGGGTTGGCACGGTGTACCACTCCTTGCCCAAGCGCCATCTGAGTCATAGGTTTGGCTGCCTGCGGTGAAATGCTCTACAGCTAAATCCAAAAGTGAGTTACCGGGCCCTGTATCCCATCCACAGATATGCTCCAACCAGTCCCCTTGTCGTGCGGGTAGATAGGTGAGATTGCCAATCCCGCCAATATTTTGAATGCATCGGTGTTGAGTGGGTGATGAAAGTAAGTAAGCATCAACCTTCGAGACGAGGGGAGCCCCATGTCCTCCCACCGCCATGTCAGCCACCCGAAAATTGCTGACAGTTTTAAGGTTGGTTTGCTGAGCAATGATTTCGCCTCGCCCGAGTTGAAGGGTGTATCCGAGTTGGGAATGGCGAGTGTTGGGATCTGTGCCTTCTTTATTTCCCTCACTCTCTAACTTCGTAGGGGGGCGATGGTAAACGGTTTGACCATGAGAACCGATGAGTTCGGCTCTAGGGTTGTCGGTTTGGATAGTGAGGGCAGCTTGAGCAAATTGGGTGGCGATCGCATCATCTAACTGAGCTAAGTCTGCCATTGAAATCGAGCCACCGGCACAGACTTGTAAAATTTGCTCTCTGAGTCCGTTTGGATAGGGATAGGTTGCACCAGCGAGTAGTTCGACTTTGATATCAGTATCTGTACCAATAATCTCGACTAAAGCCGCATCAATGCCATCAACAGATGTACCACTAATCAAACCAATTACGCGAGTCAAGTTGCTTTGCTCCCATACATACTTAGGTATGAAGATTTAATATAAGCGTAATTTTTAGAAACAGAGCTTTGATTATGTTGAAAAGGTTTCAACGGTCGGAAGATTCCCCCCTTTGGGGGGAATCTTCCGATAAGAGCAAATACAAAGCGATTTCAGCTCTCAGGACTTTAATTCTGGCTAATAGCGCTTTTATCTCGCTGATTAGCTGCTGAGTATCTCTCCCCTCCCCAGTGTTAGCTATTGGTTTTTTGTCCATAAGGAAGAACCCAATCTTGTAGTGTTCCCAAGATTGTGACTGACTCTTTTACCAGCCCACATCTTTCCAAAGGATAAAGCTAACGTATCAATCACAGGTGATTTTGGATACTTTTCACCCCAGGTAGTGCAATCCCTTTTGCTGTAACCTCTGCTCAATGCCTTGCATTTCCTCCATCGTCTCTCCAGTTACAATCCCACAAATTTCGGTGTAAATTTTTCCGTATTTGACTTTCTCTAGAGCCGATAAAATGATAAAATCCTTGCGCTCGAGTTCGGGTTTTAGGGTGACTAAAATAGAGTCCAATGTTCCATCCATACGGTAGTCACTAGAATACTTAGCAACTTCCTTTCCTAACCCTAATAGAGTATTGCGCTGCAAGCACAGAGGAGTTGAGCCATTAACTCGAAAATTGGCATCGATCGCATAAAGTTGCCCATCTATATCTTCCAACACATCAAAGCCAATAAAGCCGAAATACCCCTGCTGGTGAGCATACTGACCAATTGCAGCAATCATCTCAAAGAATTTGCTCATGTCAGTTTCCTGATAGTGAATTAGCCCACCTAAATAGTTGCCCTCCTCTGTAACGAGTTGGGTTGTAGTGCCGATGAGTGTGATATCTCCTGCTTTGTTGACATAGAACTGCACACAATAATTCTGCACAGCATTCTTGACGAACTCTGAGACAATAATCGTATCAAGCAACTGAATATCGAGATATTTCCTCAGTTCTTCAAAGCAGTAGTTTAGATCGCCAGTACTTCTAATAATGTAAGTGCCTTCTCCTGAGAGTCCGTGCGATGTCTTGATTAAGTAGGGGAATTGTTCGGGTAGCTGAATGTCTTCGAGTCTAAAGGTGTGGAGATTGTAGCTTGAGTATGAAGGGCATTGCACTCCCAACTCGGCTAGCGTTACTTTACTCAGTAAGTGGTAGTGGCTGTCTGGATTAACGGCGTGTTTTTCAGGTTTGAGTCTATCAAAGGGAAATAGAGTGATGATTTTGTCAATATGATCGCTCTGGCTGAGTTCATCTAGATACGTTGAGCAATGTATCGTCTGCATCTTTGAGTCGCTGAAGCTTAAATGCTCTCGCCAGTAGTTCATCAGCCATTTTGAGGGTTCAATAATGGCAATGCCTGGTATCGCGTTACCTAACACGGCCAAATTTTTCCAAGGTTCCTTCTGGCAAATTTTGTCAAAGGAGGTTTTGGTGGCTTCACTGCTGCCGTCTTGAATAAAGTATTTTTGGGTATTGGGGTAAGCCGCCCAACTAGCCGTCGCTGGGTAATTCAGGATGAACCCATAGCGTAAATCCGTAATATCTTGAGCCAACAGATCAGAAAAAGAACATCCTTGAAAGTATTGAAAGCCGTCAGTTGAGTTCATCCTAAATTCAGCCTTTTTGGTTGAATGCTTGTGTTGTCAGCAAGATTAATCCTGCCAAACTACCCATTGCATCCCACTTGAGGACAGAATTATTGAGCAACTAATCTGGAAATAGGAGTCAGGAGTCAGGAGTCAGGTTGTCAAGTCCGCTTGTCGATGGCAATGATATGTAAATCGACATCTTGGAGATACGGGAATAACCGTTGGATGAGGGAACCTTTCCAGATTCTCTCCCAACGAGATTTATGAGATTGTCCTAAAATCACTTGAGTGATGTAGTTTTGGCGAGCTGTTTCTGCGATCGCCTTGGCCACATCAGCACTCTTAACTCGGATAAACTCCCCTCCAAATTCTCGACAAAAATGTTCGCAGGTTTCAATATAAAGCCCTTCATCTCGGGTGAGGAAGCGGTCTGGATGTTCGACATACAAGGCATATAAGCGTGCCCGCATAGCATTGGCCAACCGTGCACCTCGTCTGAGAAGTTGAGCGGAGTTGGAATAGGTCGAAATACAAACGAGTACCCGTTCGTGAACTTTGTGAAAGGCACCGGTGCGTGTTGAGGACTTCTCGGCAGTTTCTTCAATATTGTCAGCTACTTCTCGCAGGGCTAACTCCCGCAAGGCTACTAAGTTTCGCTTTTGGAAAAAATTTTGTAGAGATTGCTCGATTTTTTCAGATGCATAGATTTTGCCATCTGTCAACCGTTCTTGTAGGGTTTCGGGCGTTACGTCAATGACGACCACTTCGCTGGCTTCGTCGAGGAGGCGATCGGGAATCCGTTCTCTAACCACAACTCCGGTAATTTTGGCAATTAAATCATTCAGGCTTTCTAAATGCTGAATATTAACAGTGGAATAAACATCAATCCCAGCGTCTAGAATCACCTCAACATCCTGGTAGCGCTTTTCTCGGAGTGAACCTGGAACATTTGTATGAGCCAGTTCATCAATCAGTACCAATTGAGGGCGACGTTCTAAAATGGCATTTGTATCCATTTCGGTGAGCGTGACTCCCCCACGCAGGATGGTTGTTTTGGGAATTAATTCTAAACCTACTGCTTGTTGGGCTGTCGCCTCACGCCCATGAGTTTCTAGTAAACCAATAACAACATCAATGCCTTCTTCTTTGAGCTGGTGGGCTTCTTGTAGCATCCGATAAGTTTTACCTACGCCGGGAGCCATACCAATAAATAGTTTATGCTTGCCACGACGGGCTGAAGAAGAAGATATGGAATAAAGTTCTGGGTTACTCAAGTGACTAGCACTCTCACTTTCATCAATCATGGGCTTGGAACACAAAAGGGATGGGATAGTGGATGTCAGCACAATCGGGATCGATCATTGAAAACACTAACCTTGGAAGTATTATCGGATATTCATTGGGGTTATGGGAAAGTGGGAAAATATTTAGGCGATCGCGTAGCTCGATCTAGGTTCTTACGGGCTGGTTTGTAGGTAGGATCGAGGTCTAAGGCAACTCGGTGGCATGGTCTTTTTCTCCTTCGCTGCTGTACGATTGCAAATTGGCAACACTAGGCAGCGTAAACGTAAATGTACTGCCTTCGCCTGGGGTAGAATCAACCCAAATTGTTCCACCATGCGCTTTGACAATTTCCTTACAAATGGCTAACCCTAAACCACTCCCACCCACATCTTTATCAGTTTTCACCTGGACAAACTTATCGAAAATTTTTGCTTGATACTCCCAAGGAATACCAAGGCCATTATCGGCAACTGATAGGTAAACCCAATCGCCTTTGTGCTGGGCTTTCACTTGGATATGTCCCCCTGTTTCGGTGTAACGCAGGGCATTGGCAATTAAGTTAATCAGCACCCAGATGATTTTGTTTGGGTCTGCTTTCACTGGCTCAATATCTGTTGGTATGCTGGGCGTTAGTTCAATCTGTTTCTCCTGTGCCTGCACACTCAAAATTGAAATAGCTTTCTCGATTAACATCTCAACCTCTACAGCAATAAACTCCAGTTCAATTCGACCGGACTCAATTTTGGAAAGATCGAGAAGGTCATTCACCAAAGTCCGTAAGCGTTCTACATCTTCTACGGCGGCGTGTAACAGCTCTTGTTCGCGATTGGATAGTTTCTGTTGAGCAGTTTCCAACAGGAGGTTAAGACTCATCGCCATGCCCGTCAGGGGGGTTCGCAGTTCATGGGATGCCGTCGCTACAAACTCACTTTTAAGCGTGTCTAATTCCTTGAGTTTGGTGACATCCTGCAATAAGAGGACAACACCGAGCATCGTGCCTTCTTCTGTTGTTACGGGGGTAATCGCAAATTTGTAATACTGTGCTTGGTTTTCCGTTTCTTTCGAGAGGATAGATTGGTTTTCGTTTAACTGGGGTGGTGTTCCAGTCTGGGCAGTTATGTTTAGGTATTCATAAAGTTGTTGATGATTAAAAACACTCAGAAAATGCTTTCCCTTAGCCTGTTCGGCAGTGGTATTCAAAATGGCAGCAGCGATAGGATTAATTGCAATGATTTCAAACTCCGCATCTACAACAACCAATCCATCACTGATGCTACGGATAATCGATTCACTGCGTTGTTTTTCGGCAATAACCTGACCCACATTTAGCTCGTGGAAGACCTTGAGATTTTGGCTCATGGTCGTAATTTCTTGCGCCAAAAGACCCAATTCATCATCGGATTTCACGGTGATGGCGATATCATAATCGCCTTCGGCAATTCGTTCGGTAGCGCGAGTCATTTCCTGAAGGGGTCGAACTAGGCGCGTCGAAAGCAGTAAGCTAAATGCTAAACCCAAACCGGCTGCTGCTCCCCCAGTAGCAGTCATTGACCAAATTGCCTGATGGGAGAGCGCTTGAGTCCGTTGTGAGGCAAGCACCATTGTTTTTTGGTTTAACTCTCGCAACTCAACACTCATCTGGCGCACCGACTCAAAGGCAGGCAGTACTGTGTCGTAGTAGTAATCAGTAGAAATTGGAGTCTGGCGCAGTTGCTGTCTTCGCAATTGGGAAAACGTGAGCAGATAGTCTTTATAGTTTTTTTCCAGGTTGAGGAGGACTTCTTTCTCTCCAGGAATGGTGATATTGTCCTTCGCGCGACCTAACCACTGCAAAAACAACACTTCATTGGCACTAAACTGCTCGGTTCCTTGCTCTTCATCCCCTAGCAAAACCAACAACGTGGCGCTATCTTGCCGCTCAATAGCATCGATCATATTTTCCGCCGCAAGAATGCTGCGGTAGTTTTCCCGCAGAATGGCTTCGCTGGCTCTGCCTAAGCGGCGAAGATTAATAATACCCCAGCCGCAAACCAGAATCACTAAGGTGAGGGCAACACCGTAGCCAGCTAAAATTTTTGTTCTAAGTTTCATTGCCCGTTCAGTTAAAATTTTTATCTCGCACGAGGCCGTATCTAAAAAATTATCTCTTTTTATTCATCTACTTTAGAGCTTGTAAATCGGGCTTTATTTTTTGGGCAAGCGATACTATCAGGTTGATAATCCTGGCAATTTAAAGCGAGGGGTGTTAAGGCTTTAGTCGGATGGATAGCACACTTTAGATGAGGATTATCGATAAAAAAGTGACAACTTTCACAAGGGAGGGGTTTCAATTGAGCATTAGTCTTTATTTTGGTAGTTTTGTGAAAACCTTTGCCACCAATGCTTTCAGCAAAAATTACGATCAGCAGCAAAATAAAAAGATAAAAAAGAGGCATTAATTCTGATGAATCGTTTTGAATATTATCTGAAACAGATTTAACCAGCTTAACCTCTTTCGCATTTGATTGATTCAAAAATTCACCATCTAGACCATAGAGGTTTAAAGGCTCTAAACTATTCATTTCTTTCCTTAGCAATCGGTCAGCCTTCTTCGATAAGGAGTAAGTTTTATAAGTTAAGGCAATCTTTGAAAACCTAATACCAAAAACTCATCCTCAAACTACCTATAGCGGCTATAAAGTGAAATGGGATTAGAAAATTAAGGGAGGACGGCTTTTAGGCGATCGCGTAGCTCGCGTGAGGTTATTTTGCGCGGGTTTGTAGGTGGGATCGAGGTCGGTTGCCACTCGGTAATTCTTCAACGCCTCGATGCGATCGCCTTCTATTTCCTGGAATTCCCCTAAAAGATTAAATGCTTCTGCTCGCGATGGATCGCAGCCAATCGCCTGTTTAGCGTGCGCGATCGCTTTATCAAATTGTCGCTTGCGGGCGCAGTGTTTCGCTATCTTCATTGCGCCTTGATAGGAAGAACTCTCTTGGGTGTTGAGGGAATCGTGTTCTAGAACCTGGTGAACGATACCTCGAAGTTCTTGGGGAGTAAAAGGCTTTTGCAAGAAGTCTACTGCACCCAGTTTCATCGCTTCAACGGCATTATCAACCGTACCATGCGCTGAAAGAATGACGATTTGGATATCTGGATGCATCTCAACAGCACGTTGTAGCACCTCCAAACCATCCATTCCCGGCATTCTCAGGTCGAGTAGAATTAGGTCATACTCCTGCGCTTGTAGCTGTTTGAGTGCATCCTCACCATTGAGAGCCGTCATAACTTCATATCCTAAAGGGTCTAACGATTGAGCGATTGTCAGCCGGATATTTTTCTCATCATCCACAATCAAGATTCTGGCATTAGGCATCATCCGAGCCTCCTTCTGTTTAAGTGTTGGGGTTAAGTGTCGGTGCATTAGATTTTTCTTTACACAACACTGCGCTTGGTCAAATTTGGGCGATCGCGGAACATTAGTTTTTTAGGGACACGGTAAGAACCGTGCCTGATAATTTACGGACTATCTAGCGCTAAATTCAGCTTTAAAACATTGACTCCTGGTTCCCCAAAGATGCCGAGAAATCTACCATCTGTATATCGATTGATGAGAAGCTCGACTTGATTGGGGTCAAGTCCTCGCACTTTGGATATTCGTTGAATTTGTGCCAATGCTGCCTCAACGCTAATATGGGGGTCTAAGCCAGAACCAGAGGTATAAACTAAATCAGCCGTTGGTTCAATCCCTGCCTGTTTGAGTGTGTTTGCTCTCTCCTGAACTAAATTCATTAAATCTGGATTATCGGGTGATTGATACCGTTCGAGCATATCTTTATTTGCTGGTGTTTCATACCAGGGTTGGAGCAGAAGTGATGTATTACTAGGAGCGAGGTTGCTAGCACCCGATACACCCGTTCTTTGTGCTAAATTTTCTAGATTTTTTGGGTCATACTCTTCGGGAGAGAAGCTGCTGTAATTAGTCGTGCTGGGACGACTCCAAAAGTAGCGTTCTGAGGAGAATGCCTGCCCAATTAAGGCTGAACCTACAATTTGTCCTTGAGCATTTCTAATCAAGCTTCCATTTGCTTGGTTGGGGAAGAAAGCTTGACCTATTCCAACCATCAGAAAAGGATAAATTAGTGCTGTCAAAACCCAAAGTAATAGGGTGGAACGAATACCAGTAATCAATTCTCTAACCATGACTTAATCTCTTATGTCTTCACCTGAAATTTTCAAACTTGCAAAAAATTGTCACAACAGGGGATTTTGAACTTTCAAAACCGCTCAGGTTGAAAAATCACGACAAATAAGTAAACGCCAAGCCCGACTATTACGATACCCAAGATGCCAAGGGCATAAGCTGCCTTATGAGTAATTTCTGCTCCTGTAGCTGCATCAACTGATGGGGCAATCAGTAAGTTCAAGCACATTAAGAGAAATAGTTGAATCGGCAAAGGGTTTCGTCTCCACTGTTCGCCTAATATTTCCCCTGCTTCACTCCAATCTCTCGGTAGTATTTCTTTCAATTCATCAACTCGTTTCATCTTTTTTTTTCTGCTTATTTCTGAAAGTGTTTAGTTTTTAAACCAATCCAATCACTGAAATAATTACGTCAATAATTTTGATGCCTATAAACGGCGCAATCACCCCTCCTAAGCCATAAATCAGGATATTTTCCAACAACAACCGATTGGCGCTTACAGGTTTAAACTTAACCCCTCTAAGTGCTAATGGAATCAGTGCAGGAATAATTAAAGCGTTGTAGATGAGGGCTGACAAAATAGCCGATTGTGGACTGGCTAATCCCAAGATATTGAGGATAGCAACGGGAGCAAACATTGCTGGAATAATCGCAAAGTATTTGGCGATATCGTTGGCAATGGAAAATGTAGTTAATGCCCCACGAGTAATCAGTAATTGCTTACCAATCGTGACCAAATCAATCAACTTGGTGGGGTCAGAATCCAAATCCACCATATTTGCCGCTTCTTTTGCTGCTTGTGTCCCGGAATTCATCGCTAAACCCACATTTGCCTGGGCTAGGGCAGGGGCATCATTAGTACCATCACCTGTCATTGCCACTAATTTGCCTTCTGCTTGTTCCCCTTGAATCACGGCAATTTTGTCTTCTGGCGTGGCTTCGGCAATGAAATCATCCACCCCAGCTTCTCTAGCAATCACCTCCGCCGTAATCCGGTTATCACCTGTTAGCATGACGGTGCGGACGCCCATCCGTCGCAACTGGTCGAAGCGATCGCGCATACCAGGTTTGATAATATCTTTGAGGTAAATAACGCCGTAAATGTCGCCATCTCTACAAAGTGCCAGGGGAGTACCACCCAAACGCGAAACTCGGTGATAAGCTTCATCGAGGTCGGCTGTTAAACGTCCACCCCTAGAACGCACGAAGCCTTTAATTGCATCCACTGCACCTTTACGCACCTCACCACCATCAGGTAAATCAGTACCACTCATGCGAGTTTTGGCAGTAAACTCAATACCTTCAGCCGCGCTGCGGTCAAAATCAACCTTTGCTCCCATCTTTTCTGCCAACTTGACGATTGACTTACCTTCCGGTGTTTCATCAAATAGACTCGCAGCCAATGCCACGCGAGCCATTTCTGCTGAAGCGTGACCATTGACAGGAATGAACTCTTCTGCTAAACGATTGCCTAGAGTAATCGTACCGGTCTTGTCCAATACCAGGGTGTTCACATCACCACAAGCCTCAACCGCCCGTCCAGAGGTGGCGATGACGTTAAACTGGGCAACCCGATCCATCCCGGCAATCCCAATCGCACTTAGCAATCCGCCAATGGTTGTGGGAATCAGCGCCACCAACAAGGCAATTAAGGTGACAACACCTACAGGACTACCGACATACGCTGCGATCGGGGGAATTGTCGCAACAACGATTAAAAAGACGAGAGTAAGAACGGCGAGTAAGACGGTGAGGGCAATTTCGTTGGGTGTCTTTGTTCGTTCCGCCCCTTCAACGAGGGCAATCATGCGATCGAGGAATCCTTTACCGGGTTCAGCCGTAACCCTAATAATCAGTTCATCGGAGAGAATGCGCGTCCCCCCAGTAACGGAACTAGCCACATCACTTCCCGGTTCTTTGAGAACGGGTGCAGATTCCCCGGTAATTGCCGACTCATCCACCGAAGCAACACCCTGAATTACTTCCCCATCGGCGGGAATAATGTCCCCAGCAATCACTTTAATTTGGTCGCCTTTGTGCAGTTCGGTGGAACTGATTTCTTGGGTTGAACCATCAGCTTGGAGTTTGCGGGCGGTAGTCTCTGATTTGGTGGAACGTAATGAATCTGCCTGTGCTTTACCTCGTCCTTCGGCCACCGCTTCTGCAAAGTTGGCAAACAACAGGGTGAAGAATAAAATTAGCGTTACTAATCCGTTGAAAAGCCGTTGATTTTCTCCAGGTGCAGGGCCAAATAAAGTTGGGTCAATGGTTAGTAAAAGGGTGATAATTGTGCCAACCCAGACGATAAACATGACTGGGTTTGCCAGCATTACACGGGGGTTGAGTTTGACGAAGGCATCGCGGAAGGCTCTTTTATAAAGTCCTTTTGTATCAACTTTTCTTTGATGCCGTTTGTGTTCACCTTTTCTACGGTCTCTAGGTGGCTTGGTTTCTATTTTGTTCTGTTTCTGGGTGTTCATTTGAGAAGTTTAAGTCTGATTGAGTGATATTAGAGTTAGATTTTTTAACGCAGAGGTCACAGAGGTTTTCGCAGAGGGGCGCAGAGGTTTTGGAGTGGAATTTCAGTGAATTTTGAGATAGAGGGAAGTGATGGGGTGTAGTGCAGACTTTTGCTGCCAGATTTTTTATTTTGCCTAATACCAATGGCATCAATATTGACTACAGATACTTTTCTTATTTCCGCCCTTTATAAGGGGGGTTAATATGTAGCCTCGTTTTTGCTAATTGGTAATCAGTGGGCAAGTTGCCTGCACTACAAGTTTTAAGTAGCCCCAGCACCAAGTAGAAAGGCTTCTGCAATTGGCCCTAAGGCGAGAACTGGGAAAAATGTTAGTGCGCCCAAAATCAAAATGACTCCAGCCGTAATACCTGTAAATAAACCTGTATCGGTGCGAAGAGTACCTGTAGTTTCAGGGACGGGTTGCTTGCGATACATACTATCTGCTAACAGCAACAGGGCAATAATTGGGAGATAGCGTCCTGCTAATAGGCTGACACTAGCACTCAAGTTCCACCACAATGTTCCATCCGCTAATCCTTCAAAACCAGAACCATTATTAGCGGCGGCTGAGTCGTATTCGTAAACGACTTGAGAGACGCCATGATAGAGAGGGTTGGTAATGCCGCTAAGGGCTTCGGGAAAGGCGATGCTAATGGCACTGGGAATCAAGATGATAATGGGGTGAACGAGTAGAATCACGCTTGCCAAAACGATTTCCCGTTTCTCAATTTTGCGACCTAAAAATTCGGGGGTTCGTCCGACCATCAAACCGGTGAGAAACACGGTCAGAATTAGGTAGATAAATAGGTAAGCTGTCCCTGTTCCCTGTCCTCCCCAAACGATTTGGATGAACATATTAAACAGTGTGGAAAATCCACCCGGAGGCATGAGGGAATCGTGCATTCCATTCACAGCACCGCACATTGTTCCTGTGGTTGTTACTGCCCAAAGTGCGGTCAACGCCCAACCAAATCGAACTTCTTTCCCTTCTAAATTAGGTTGTTGGCTACCTAAGATACTGTTAACTAAGGGATTCCCTTGATACTCGCCAATGGCGCTAATCGTAATTAGAATTGCATAGAGGATGAAAACCATCCAAAATATCAGCCATCCTTGCTTTTTGTTCCCAGCAAAGATACCGTAAGTGATAATCAGGGAAGCTGGGATACACACCATAATTACGGTTTCTATTAGGTTAGTTAAACCGTTGGGGTTTTCATAGGGGTGGGCGGAGTTGATGCCAAAGAAACCCCCACCGTTTTCTCCCAATTCTTTGATAATTTCAAAGTGGGCAACTGGCCCTCTAGCAATAACTTGTTGTGCCCCTTCTAAGGTAGTTACAATTTCTGGCCCTGCTAGGGTTTCAGGTACTCCTAAGATAAGCAATGCGATCGCACCCACAATGGAGATAGGCAGCAAAATTCGCGTAATCGATTGGGTTAAATCCATATAAAAGTTACCCAATGGTCTACCTGTTAAACCCCGAATAAACGCAATCGCAACAGCAAGCCCTGTTGCTGCTGAAGTAAACATTAAATACCCCAGAGCTAGCATTTGACTAGCATAAGTGAAGGTAGTTTCACCCGAATAATGCTGTTGGTTGGTATTAGTAACAAACGAAATTGCTGTATGCAATGCTAAATCCCAGCTTGGTGCCTCTAATCCTGTAGGGTTCAAGGGGAGAAATCCTTGAAACATGAAGATTAAATACACCAAAATAAACATGGCGAGGTTGCTCCATAGTACTGCACGCGCATACTGCCAACCTGTCATGTTATCTCGATGCCGAACACCTGTAGCGGTGTAAATCATGCCTTCTAAGGGGGTCATTACTGGGTCAAGTAACGTTTTTTCTCCTAAGAAGACACGCGCCATGTATCGTCCCAAGAAGGGTACGATTGCTACTAAGATTATTAGCGTTATCGCTATTTGCAAAAATCCTTGCCACATGAAGAATCAAGACTCCTAAAAAAACTATTTTTAGCTTTTGTTAATTTTGTTTGCATCCCTAGCCCAAAAATCAAATTATTTATTGCCCTAACATCCTTGTAGTTTTTGTATTCAGTAGATTTGACTTATGAAATAATGATTACGCAGACTTAAAGGCTTGTAAATCTACTTTCTGCTATAAAAAAATCTACAATTATTTTATAGATGGCTATTATCCTAGGTATAAGTCGAGTATCTATATTTACAGATATAGAAACGACTAAACGATTGTTATAGCTCATGTAAACACCTAACTATTACTATGAATTGTCTTTATATTTAGAAGTTAAAAATACCCTGACTCAGAGGAGTTGCCAGAATGCGAACCCCGTTTTCAGTCATTGAGAAGTACATAAGCATTAAAAACAAGCAGGAGAAAGCACTAACACTCAGCTATCGCCATGCCTGCTGGCTGATTGCTGGAACGATTGCTGTGGTGATTGCCTTGGAGTACACCACTCCCTCTCCCTACGTGTTTGGCTACCTTTACACCGGCCCGATTTTGTTAACAAGTTCTCGATTGAGTCGAAAGGCAACGTTTCAAATAACGCTAGCCGCCTCTGTGTTTACCTTATTAAATTTGCTCGTTCCCACATTTAAACCCTATGATTTAGCAACGCTAGCCAATCGAATCATTGCAGTATTGGCGTTGATAGTAACGGGTTGGTTAAGCGATCGCAACCGTTTATATGAAGAAGCCATTGCTAAACAGCAAGCTCAACTCCGGACTCAAGAACAATTAGCAAGAGTTCGTGAAGATTTTGTTTCTACCCTCACGCATGATTTGAAGACTCCGTTACTCGGAGCAATCGAAACACTTAAATCGTTTCAAGGCGGCCAATTTGGAGCGGTAAATTCGGCACAGCAACGAGTAATAGAAATGATGACTCGTTCTCACCGTTCCACCCTACAACTGGTCGAGACGGTACTGGATATTTATCGCTACGATACAGAAGGGTTAAAACTTCAGCGATCGCCCGTTAATTTAGCAGAAATTGTCCAGGAAGTTATTGCCACCCTGACGGATTTAGCAGCATCGCGCCGAGTCTATGTCTGTCTTAATTACGGTAAATCCAATTTTCCCCATCCCCTCTGGGTGGATGGCGATGCATTGCAGTTACAACGGGTATTTGCCAACTTAATCATCAATAGCATCAATCATTCTCCTCGAGGGGGTAAGGTTGAGGTTGTTTTAGAATCGATCAGCAACAAACAACAAGTTTTAGTTCTCGATAGTGGCCCTGGTATCACTCAAGACGAACTCCCTCTCTTATTCGAGCGATTTTATCAAGGGCATAGCGATCGCCAAGCCAAAGGATCGGGGCTAGGGCTTTACTTGTCTCGGCAGATTATTGAAGCTCATAACGGTACAATTTGGGCAGAGAACCGCTCACGACAAGGTGCATTATTTGGCTTTCGATTGCCTGCCTGCTGATCTGGGGAATTTTCATGAAACCGACTTCCACACTCCGAATTTTATTGGTTGAAGATGACGAACTCTTTCGCCTAGGGTTGTCGGTACGACTGCAACAGGAACCAGGAATTGAGATTATTGCTGAGGCCGTTGATGGGGAAATGGCGGTGGAGTTAACCAATCAGCACTTACCAGATATTGTATTGCTTGATGTAGGATTACCAGGAATTGGGGGTGTTGAAGCTTGCCGTCAAATTAAGCAGCAACATCCAGAACTACCTATTTTGGTTTTAACCTCCCATTCTCAAAAACCTCTCATTGAGCGCTTAATTGCGGCAGGGGCTTCAGGATATTGTTTGAAGGGGATTGAGGCAGAAGTCTTAGTTTTGGCGCTACGTTCTGTGGTAGCGGGTGCGTCGTGGTGGGATCAAACGGGTACAGCAGAAATTCGAGCGGCATTTGGCTCCCCCGGCGCAACTCGAACCAAAACAGCAGAAGCTGCACCTAGCCTACTCACGCAACGAGAACAAGAAATCTTAGCATTGATTGCAGCCGGAAAATCAAATCAAGAAATTGCTCAGAGGCTACATATTGCTACCGGTACGGTTCGGGTTCATGTTCATGCAATTTTGCAAAAATTAGAGGTTCGCGACCGTACTCAAGCGGCTGTTTTAGCCATTCAAAAAGGATATGTCGCAGCCGAGTTTTTAGCCCAATAATTGAGATTGAAGTAATATTTATTTTAATAATGTAAAGTTTAAGTAAAGTGAATTTCGGTTTTATAAAAATTTGATGAATTTTACTTTTCCAATCCAAACTCTTCCGCTTTTTGTAGTTAATATTACACCTCTATTTCTGACTATAGAAGGATTGATTTCATGGGTTTTATGCATAAAAATTTAGAAAGAAGGTGATATTACTATAGCGTCGTAAGAGAAACAAATAAGATACGTTACCTTAGATTAAGGTAAATTTACCAAGATGTTCTTTTACGGCTGCTACTGGGCTAAGGCGACATCGCCCAATCACTCAACTCATAAACTTACCTGTACTCTAGGACGGTGGCATTGACCTCATTCTGACTTCCCCTAATGGCAGGATGTACGAACGTCCTGGTCTCTGCGACATTAAATCTATAACTCTGAACTATACCCCTTGGAATCTTAACCATGCTTACTTGGTCTACTACGACGTATCTCTCACCAAACCCTACCAAAAAAGCATCTCTCAATCTGCCAATTCTGTATCCGGGTAGTTCTGGTAGCGCTGTCCGAATTCTACAGCAGTTACTGAATTTTAAAGGATTTAATCTTCAGGTCGATGGTGAATTTAACACAGACACTCAAGCAGCAGTGAAAGCCTTTCAACACAGCAAGGGTTTACCTGTAGAGGGAATTGTCAATTCAACAACTTGGGACTATCTGAGGGTGGGATTATTACCCATGGACTGATGAATGATCTGGGTATTTCACGGACTGTAATAGGAAGGGAACCAGGAGCATCTGCCTGATTCAGGCAATGCCTAAGCTATCAGCCCATTTATCCGACTACAACCCAATCAGCCCGAGACGTGTAGTAACTGTCACCTGACAATAGTTAAGCCCAATAACTTAAAACTTAAACCAAGCGACCTATACTTTAAAACAACAACAACACCCAAACTTGATTTACTCAATTACTTCCTACCCTGAAATATTCGAGACAGAGTTGCCCCATGCTAAACTCTTTAGAGGCATTGCTCTCCATACACTATTAGAGGAAGTTTCAGTAATTCTGTTGAGTGCTGCTGTCGTGCAATTTGAAGGAGACAGATATTAAATAAATAGTAATTAATAATCCTCCTTTTCTTGACAACCTGACTGAAAGTATCTGTCACAAAAGCGTTAGTTGCTTTATTTTTTAAATTTACTCCTTTTACTGAAGAATACAAGTTAATTACACTGAGTTTTGCTTTTGTTTTAGAAATACAAAAAAACCTTATGTAAGTTTACTTTCGCAAAAGTCAATACTCTCACTAAAAGATCAAGACTCGGCCATCGTCTTGAAGATAGACGGAGCGATCGCCCGGAGGACGCCCTCCCGGACGAACTTCTATTCGCAGGGTTCTAGCTTGAGGTTGCAGCAGATTTAGCTTTAGAGGCTGTCCGATCACATCCCATAGCACAACTGAAAAATTAGGGTCTGTCCTGCCACCCCGAACAAAAGACAACACTTGTCCAGGACTCAAGGCTACAGGGTCAGTGCTTTCGATCTTTTGTAGCTGAACCACACTTCGAGTTAGGTTAACCACCTCAACCGTAATGCGCTGCCCAGGTATAAATTTAATCGGTTGCGGCCCACAACTAGAGGCTGCCACACAAGTACCTGCCCTTGCTAGAGGGTAAGGTTCCGCAACACTCAAGACAAGAGTCGTGGTTACGAAGACAGTGGGCAAAAGTTTAGAGAGGATCGATATGCAATTCAAAATTCTCTTATCAGGAAATCTAATGTTAGTAAGGCTTTTGACAACTGCTATCTTGCCAATTGTCGTTGTGACAGGTTGTCTACTTCATTAATAAATAATAGGAATTAGTCTCATCAAGCGGCTGGGTTATGAAAAATTTAGTCCTGAATTTTATCATACTGACTCCTTTATCGCCTCACACTCAGAAAGATTGCCTGCAAAATCCAGCCCTCTCTTGGTATTCATCCGTTAGCTAATCCTCCATCTCCAGCCGAGTGTTTTCTAAGTCAAAGCGACGATATCATCCCAAACCATCCGGATGGGTAAGACCCCGATGAGTAAAAAATAATATCTGAAGTGTATACCTTTAAGAGGGTGGGGGATATGGAAACCCTAGTAGCAGCGTCGCTGGAATTGAAGCTAGCGCCGCATCTTGGTTTGAGTAGAATTTGATAGAATTTCAGTCCAGGGTATTGCTATATTCAACTTCAGTAGTAGAAAATACGCCAGAAAGTCCTTTCCTTTTTTTTGTAAATGTGTGCAACATTTCTGCAAGGATAGGAAAACAGCCGAAACTTTGAGATTAAATGTGAGGATGTTAACCGTGAAAACAAAAGTCTTCGTTCTAGTTCTATTAGGCTTAATGACTACGTTGGCCGCTTGCCAGCCAGAGGAAGAGACAGCGCCAATTGATACAACTACTCCAGCAGAAACAGTGTCTCCAGCAGAGACTCCCGCAGATACTATGACACCTGCAGGGACTGATGCGACTCCGGCAGGTATTGAGACGACTCCAGTAGAAACGCCTTCGCCTTCTCCCTCCTGATCGGACACTGTTCAAACGTTCTCTCTGGTATAGAGATAACTTTTTACCATACTCTTAAGCAGCCACAAGCTATCTATAGCTATTAGCGGTTGCTAGCTTAATCTTGACCTAGCTGGATTCATTCAGATTCAGCTAGGTTCAACCAACAGTTTTCAAAACCCGTCAATAGCTCTTGGGCAGCTTGCATCATTTCGGTGGAAATATCCTTGAGATCGTCTCGGTTTTCCAGGTAAGTAGAGAGTGCATCCATTGGACTCATGCTAGTGCCAACGCCGAGTTCGGGTAGGCGAGGACGAGCTAACTGGCTGACTAATTCTGGACGAATGGTGTAATTATGGGCGGCGCTAAGTGCTTGGTGTATGGCAGTGTTGTCAATTAAGTCTAGTTGTTCGGAACGCAGTTTATAAATCAGTCGCACTACAGCGTCTTTGATATCTTTCTTTTTAATGGCTTTGAGTAAAGCGGTTTGGGGTTCGGCCGCCTCAGATACATCAATTTCAATTGTGCGAAAAGTACGCACGGGTAACGGACAAAATTCCCACTTTGTGCTAACTCCTCGTTCTAGCTCAATGAGTACGTAACCTTTTTCTTCTTTTTCTTCACTAAAATCGACTCGCTCAATACTGCCGGGATAGATTACGGGTGGGTCGTTAGACGGATTGAGGTTTTGGTGTCGGTGTACATGTCCGAGGGCGACATAATCAAAGCAAGGGCGAGTCAGCATGGAGAGGGGAATGGTAAACCCCTTGCCCACGGCGAGAAAACGTTCAGCACCCAAGTTAGCGCGGTCTGCCATTAAGTGCGCTAAGAGTACCGTTGGCACCTCTGGGTCAAGTCGTCGAATTTCAGCTTCGAGGACGGGATTGAGGCGCGAGGTGAGTAACTCATTAACCTGGGCAAGGGATAAACCTTCGGTTTCTGGACGAGTCAGCAGCGCAGAGCGAGTTAACCAAGGTAAAGTTATAACTTGGATGAGTCCATTACGCGTGGAAATGCGGTGAGTGTCGATGGTATCACCCACAACAAAACCTGGTACTCCTAAGGTGCGATAAATACATAAACTGGCTCCTCCCTGGCCTTGTGAATGTTGGTCGTGGTTGCCAACGAGTAACACGGTGGGAATTTCGGCATCTACCAAGCGGCGAAACTGGGATGCAAAGGCTTCTTGAACGTAAGGAGGGGGGGTAGCATCGGGGAAGGCATCTCCACCAAAGAGGACTAAATCCACCGATTCATCAATGGCTCGATCAATACATAGAGCTAAGGTATTGACAAAATCTTCTAATCGTGTATTTAATCCCGTCTCTGGGTTAGGGCGTCCGTGGGAAAATCCACTACCCATG
The DNA here is from genome assembly GCA_964588805.1 of uncultured Microcoleus sp. Lineage (GTDB taxonomy): Bacteria > Cyanobacteriota > Cyanobacteriia > Cyanobacteriales > Coleofasciculaceae > CAZPRJ01. The sequence continues at coordinate 18,956 of CAZPRJ010000016.1, forward strand.
TGGATATCGGAGAGGTGAAGAATTTTGATCATGGGTTTGGGTGTGAGTGAGGGTTAAATACAACGAACAAACAACAAACCACCCAGTTTATTCAGTAACTGGGAGGACTCGATCGAGGGACTGGCAGATGCTTTGCCGTTGTTCTGCATCATAGCCCCAGGTTTGGAGAAAGGTTTGGTAGTTTCCTGCGCCTGTTACTGTACTTTCTCGTAAGGCTAATGCATTTTCCCAAACTTGAGGGAGTTCGACTCGTTGGATGAGTTGGGTTGTACGCGATCGCACTTGGTCAGACCCTCGAGCCATCTGTTCGTTACCCTGACGACGATGGGTAATCGATTGTGCGGTTGACATTGCCAAGTTTTTGACTAACAATTCGGCTACAATATCGGGGGCTGATTGTAGCGCCTGAATCACCTCGGCTGAAGGGCTATCAACGATGGTTCCGGACGATGTTAGGTAGGCGACAAAAAAACCTCTGGCTCCATTTTCACTGCTGATGAGTTGGGCGATCGCATCATAAACGTCTGACTGAGAGATTTCGTCAGATGCCATTTGCGATAGCAAGGACTGGGTGAGGGCGATCGCTTCTTCAAAGGTTACAGATTCGGGAATATTCACGCCAATTCTTCTACAGTTGGATTCTGTTTACTTTCTATTTTTAATATCAAAAGCTATTGGATTATTACATAAATTGGTTAAAAATAAAACAGAAAAAACTCAAGGATTAAACAAAATTTTCCTAAAGAAAACATTTCTTTAATCCTTTTTGAGCCAGACAATAATTTCCATAACCTGCCTGGGTTTTAAATTAAGTCTCTAACTTGGCGGCTCCAAAAGTGGCATTAAATTTGCGGCACCAAATAGCTACAGATTTATAATTTTCTAAATTAACATCATTGGGAATCTTATAACTTTGAGTTCCGCTAAACTTTTTCAAAGGTGCAATCACCACGTAATCTCCCTCCTTAAGAGGGTAAGCGGGTGGTGTGGTGGAGCCAATTACGTTATCTGAACGATGTAACACCACGACTAAATCAGGCCCCATTTCTGAAGTTTTAAACGCTTGATCAAGTTCTAGAGTTGATTGGCCATCCTCCGTAACAATGCGAACGGTTCCCTCTGTGGAATGTTCACCAGCAACAAAAGTACCTGATTTAGCATTTGTGTTTTTTTGGACAAGATTAGCTGGAGTTTCAACGTTCGCGGGAGTTTCTAGAATTGGGGTGGCTTCGGCTATAGAACTTTCATTGGTTTGTTCGCTTAAACCTGCATTGTTACAACCAATAATCACAAATGAAACTAAACCGATGAGGGCTAAATATTTCTGTTTCATAGCTTTGAACAGATAATAAAATTTGGGATTGACCTACACTAACAATAATCTTGGCAATCAAACCTGAGTAATAGCCCATCATTCACTGAGAAATTTCTTCAACTTTACTCATGACGAACTCAGGAATTTCTTAGGAGATTCTCAGAAATAATTCTGGTCAATTTATGAAGTTAGAGATTAAGTTCACCAAACTCTTAACAATTGATTACCTCCTTTCTGAAACTCATAGGATACCGATTTAATTTCCAAGTTATATCCTATTTGTGCCAATTCTTCCATCACAGGCATCAATAAAGGCGATGTTTCTCCGGAAATATTCAATAGAGGAAAAATTCGCACTTCATCGGCAACACGGCATAGTTCTTGAATGGAGTCAAGATGAAAATCTTGTGACAGTAAATCGGAATAAGTAAATAAAAAGTGGCTACACAATGCCAAATCAAATGATTGGTCATCAAAAGGAAGACTTGGCAACTCACCGTTAATATAACGTCCTTGCAGAATTCCTACAGGAAAGTCATCTATAAATTGTTGCATAGCAGACATTCTGACTTGCCCTAATTCTTCAGGAGAGTTGATATCCTGCCAAATATAATTTTCCTGATTAGCTTGAATACCTTCTATCAGCATTTGGTAAGTGTCTTGAATGCGCTGGGCAATTTCATCGGCAGAAAATTGATAAATAGGGTCATACGATATTACCTGATATCCTTGATGAGTCATCTCAGCATTGAAGCTAGCTGGCCCTGCTGCACAATCAAGAATCCTAAGATTCATTTCATCCGGTGTCAGGTCAAACATCCGGATATATTCTGCCAGGGAACGCCCCCAAGGAATGACAGTTTCGAGTTTTAAGCCCATAAAAGCGAAGATGATCACACAACTAAGTGTTCAAAATCACATGAATCAGCGATTCGAGTTACTCAAGTGCATTTTTATTGCTCGTAGTATTCTCGAAGAAATATCAACATTGGGTGCATTAGGAGAACAGTGTTATGAAAATTCCAACCATTCGCTTCGCTACAATCACCATCTTAAATATCGCGTTACTGTTTACAGCTCCGCTTCTGATTGAGCTTTTCTCACAACTACCTTAATCTTTGGTGCCTGATTACTTTTCACTTACAAAACGACAAAAATGTAGAGTGAGCAATGCCCACTCTACAGCCCATGACAATGAGCTAGGTAATAGTTTTAGGAACGGTCACTCAAAGACGCTTAAAAGACCTACTCAAACACTGGAGAGGCTTCTGCTACAACCTCTGGGGCAACTCCCTTAAACTGCTTAAAGTTTTCGACAAACCGCTTTGCTAACGCCTTGGCTTTTTCTTCATAAGCAGCGGGGTCGCTCCAAGTCTTCTGAGGGTCTAAAATATCGCTATTCTCAATCCCAGGAATTGTTTCAGGGACTAACACCTTGAAGATTGGATGCGGTTTGAAGGTCACGTTATCTAAAGTGCCATTAAGCGCTGCCGATATCATCGCACGAGTGAGAGGCAGCTTCATACGTGAGCCAACGCCGTAAGGGCCACCCGTCCAACCTGTGTTGACCAAGTAAACTTGAGCATCGTACTTGTCTAGCTTGTCGTACAACATTTGGCCATAAACCGCAGCCGGTAATGGCAGGAACGGCTGACCGAAACAAGCGGAGAAGGTGGCTTGGGGTTCTGTAATGCCGCGTTCTGTCCCTGCAACTTTGCTGGTATAGCCTGACATGAAATGGTAAATCGCTTGCCGATGGGTCAACTTAGAAATCGGGGGCAAAACTCCAAACGCATCGGCTGTCAAGAAGATAACGGTCTTAGGATGACCACCAATTCCGGGAATCACGCAATTAGGAATATATTCCACCGGATAGGCAACTCGGGTATTTTCGGTTAAGCTGCCATTGTCATAATCGGGTAGGCGAGTTCTTTCATCTAGAATCACGTTTTCTAGAATGGCTCCAAAGCGAATCGCATCCCAAATCTGAGGTTCGTTTTCTTTCGACAGGCGAATCGTCTTGGCGTAACAGCCTCCCTCAAAGTTGAAGGTGCCATGATCTGACCATCCGTGTTCATCATCTCCAATTAAATGACGTGTCGGATCGGCAGATAAGGTGGTTTTACCCGTACCCGAAAGTCCAAAGAATAAAGCAGTATTTCCGTCATCATCAATATTGGCGGAGCAGTGCATTGGCAAAACATCCCGTTTCGTCATGAGGTAATTCATGTACGAAAAGATGGATTTTTTCATTTCACCCGAATACTTGGAACCGCCAATTAAGACGAGGCGTTTATCGAAGCTGAGGACAATAAATGCTTCGCTATTGATGCCATCCATGGTTGGATCGCCTTGTAAACCCGGAAGGGCAATTACTGTAAAGTCTGGTGTATGATTTTCAAGTTCCTCGGGCGTTGGCCGCAGGCACATTTGATGGATAAATAAGTTTTGAGAGGCCAGTTCATTAATGACTCTGACACCAAGTCGGTAGTTTGGATCGGCACCGACATAACCATCAAAGACATACAAATCTCTGCCTTGGATGTAAGCCAGCATCCGCTCGTAGAGTCGATTAAAATTTTCGGAAGTAATGGGAACATTTATTTTGTTCCAATCTACTTCTTCATGGATACTCGTCTCGTCAACAATGAACTTATCATTAGGTGAGCGACCTGTATATTTACCCGTCGTTACACAAAGAGCACCGTTACTTGCAAGCACTCCTTCTTTCCGTTCTGTAGCGTGTTCTACAAGCTCAGGAATTGACAAGTTCCAGTAAACTTGACCGACGTTTTTTAGCCCTAGATTCTCAAATTCTTTAGGAGAATCATTCTGGTATCCATTTAAGTTCTTAGATTCAACAGCTTCTCTCGTTTTACTTTGCATCTGACTACTCCCTCAACAAAAAAGTTGTAACTCAATTAGTGCTAGTACGCAAAGGCATTTGTTCATTATTTTTCACTAAAAATAGACTGACTCTTTTAACAAGTCATACTTATTTGGGTGAGTTAATACTTATTATTTTTTTGTGACTAAAATTTAGCTAAACTTCAGGGAATTTATTTACATTTATTAATTGATAAACTCAGTTCAATACGTTGTGATTGTAAATAAATGTTTCGAGATCGGAATTGAGGATTTAAAACTGAATTTTATTATACCAATTTTATACAAAAATAGGAATTTTTTTGAGCAACCCTCCTTCAGAAACAGAAGAATTAACAATATATTCTCTAAAAATAGCAAGTTTATGGTAGGGTTTGGATTCCAGTTTTACGCTTTTTTCCTGGTTCTCTAAAAAATTTATGAAGGGCTAATTATAGCAAGTCATTCTTAGAAATGCTAGTCCTGTAAGCGGAATATTAAAAGTAACAACTGATTACAATCTCCCCCTGTTTTCTTAAATAAAATTTTGGTTTTTGTTGACGGCTGATAATTGACGCCGTTGATTCAAAGCGGGTAAGAGTCAACGCCTGAGTCTGCTACAGGCTAAACCAAACAAGGCTGTATTGCTCTTGCTAGAGAATATTTAAAGCGCCGAGCCTGAGCCTAGGAAAGCTTTCGGCTGATGCAGTAAAACTATTGAGTTGGCCAACAAAAACTCTATAGAAAAAAGCTAGGTTTATAGTCGAAATTACTCTATTCTACTCGGATTACTTTTGGTTTCAATAGTCGCCTCTGCTTGCAGCGCGATCGCTCTCAATGCTTCCAACACTTCACCCTTCACTGCTTGCCACAATCCCCGTTGATGCGCCTCCAATAAGCGTTCTGCCATATCCCGCAAAGCCCAAGGGTTCTTTTGCTGCACAAATTCCTGCACCTGAGAGTCAAACAAATACGCCTCGGCTACACCTTGATACATATAATCGTCCACACAACGAGCCGTGGCGTCATAGGCAAATAAATAATCTACCGTCGCCGCCATTTCAAAAGCCCCCTTGTAACCGTGTCGCATCACGCCCTCAATCCACTTGGGATTAATGACACGAGAACGGTACACCCGTGCAACTTCTTCTCGTAACGCACGGACTTTAGGATGTTCAGCAATAGAGTTATCGCCAAAATATATAGTAGGATTCTCACCCGTCAACGCCCGTACCGCCACCGTTAATCCACCTTGGAATTGGTAATAATCGTCAGAATCAAGCAAATCATGTTCACGGTTGTCCTGATTGTGGAGTACGATTTGCATCTGTTGGAGACGTTGCTTAAAGGCTTCCGGTGCTGCTATCCCTCCGAGTTCTCCAAAAGCAGGCGTTAATGTATCTTTACTAGCCTCCTGAGAAAATGCAGGAGTACTCGTGTAAGCGTAACTACTCCAATTAATATAAGCACGGGCTAAATCTTGCTCATCCGTCCAATTTTGGGCTTCAATTAAACCTTGTAACCCCGCTCCATAAGCACCTGGTTTAGAGCCAAAAATACGATAGCGCGATCGCACCTCGGACTCCTCCTGACTCAACCCCGCCGTTTGCCACATCTGGCTTTCCTGCTGCACTTGTGCGGCCAAAGGGTTATCCTCCGGCGCTTCATCCAGTGCCGCCACCGCCGCCACCGCTTGGTCGAATAAACTAATTAAATTAGGAAATGCATCGCGGAAAAAGCCGGAAATTCTCAGCGTCACATCCACACGAGGACGCCCTAACACCGATACGGGTAATATTTCAAAATCCACCACTCGACGCGAGGGATAATCCCAAACGGGCTGAACTCCCAGCAAGGCCAACGCCTCCGCTAAATCATCGCCACCTGTCCGCATCGTTGAAGTTCCCCAGATGGAAAGTCCTAGGGTTTTAGGATATTCACCATTTTCTTGGGTGTAACGTTCGATTAAAACTTCAGCCGCCTTACGTCCAACCTCCCACGCTGTTTCGGTTGGGATAGCACGAATATCAACGGAATAAAAATTACGTCCTGTGGGTAACACTTCTGGGCGTCCGCGTGTGGGTGCGCCAGAGGGGCCGCTGGGGATATATCGTCCCTCCAATCCTCGCAAAAGTTGGGTAATTTCTTGGTTTGTTTGCTGGAGGGAAGGCAGCAGGCGATCGCATATCCAATCTAATTCTTGTTGGGTTTGTTGTTGGTTGTTTGTTGTTGGTTGTTTGCTGTTTGGGGTAATTAATTTTTCGACTAACTCAGCCGCTTTTTGTTCAAGTTGTTCTACAATATCGCCAAAAGTACGGCAGGTTTTGATTGGTTGGTTGTTTGGGGTAATGAATTGTTCGAGTACAAATCCTCTACAGTCATTTGTTTTGCGTTCATTCAAACGGCCTAAATCCCAATTGCTGTCTTGATACGTTGCTGACCAATCGGCAGTAAGGGGGTCGAAATCTAATCCTAAGTCTTGGGCTAAAGCGCGAGTTAAACCCATACGTCCTTGGCTGGGATGACGGGCAATTGCCACAATTAAATCTCGCAGTTGGCGGCCTTCTGGACACTGCCCAAAAATATGAAGGCCATCCCGAATTTGAGCTTCTTTTAATTCACAAAGATACCCATCAATACAGGTGAGGATAGTTTGCATTGTTTCCTCCCCTTGGTAAGGGGGGGGTGATTTCAGGGTTGAAGTTGCAGTTTGGGGAATTTCTAACCCTAAGTCTTGATGTAAATTTTCTTGGAGGATGAGTTTAGTGATGCGATCGCGTATCACACTCAAGCGTGTCGGGTCTAAACTTTGTGCCTCATAATACTCATCAATTAATGCTTCCAGCTTCTGCAACGAACCATAAAGTTCAGCCCGAGTCATCGGGGGGGTTAAGTGGTCAATAATTACCGCTTGGGAACGACGCTTGGCCTGAGAACCCTCTCCTGGATCATTGACAATAAAAGGATAGAAATGAGGCATTGCCCCCAAGGCCACCTCTGGGTAACACTTATCCGAAAGTGCCACACTTTTACCAGGCAACCACTCTAAATTTCCATGCTTGCCCACATGCACCACGGCCTGCGTCCCAAAGTGCTGTCGCAACCAATAATAAAACGCTAGATAAGTATGAGTGGGTTCTAAATCCGGAGCATGATAATTCAAACTCGGGTCAATATCATAACCCCGTGACGGTTGAATCCCCACAAACACATTTCCCAGTTGAATCCCTGAAATCGGTAGTCTAGAAGAAACCGTCTCTTTATTCTCATCACCCCAGCGATCGCAAATTCCCTTCTGAACCTCTGGCGGCAAGGTTTCAAAATACTGTCGATACTCTTCCCAAGCAAGTTGCTGCTGTACCAAGCGCAATTCCCGTCCTTCTGGGTCATTCGTGACCCCAGCCGTAAGACGCTCAATTAATTCATCTCCACTTTGGGGAATATTTTCAACCCAATAGCCCGCTTGCTGCAATGCCTTAAGGATTTCTACACAACTGGCAGGCGTATCGAGTCCAACACCGTTGGCCAAGCGTCCGTCACGGTTGGGGTAGTTGGCTAAAATTAGGGCGATGTGTCGATCGGCGGGTGGAGTTTGGCGCAGTCGTACCCAGTTAGCAGCTAAATCGGCAACAAAATCAATGCGATCGCGCACCGGTTCATAAACCACCACATCAGTTTCTAGCTTTTGATTCCAGTTTTGTACCGACTTAAATGAAACTGCACGGCTAATAATTCGCCCATCCACCTCTGGCAAGGCTACATTCATCGCCGTATCCCGTGGCGTTAATCCCTGAAACTGAGACTCCCACTGTTCCACCGTGCCACCACTGAGGATAACCTGCAACACGGGTACATCCAAACCCTTCCACAAATCCAACTGAGGTGTTTCTGTATCCAGCTTTGCCAGAGAAAAACTCGTGGTATTCAGCAACAACTCAATTCCTGAAGCCTCTTTTGGCTGGAAATAGGATAACAACTCCGCTTGCACCTCAACGTCACGCAACGAAGACACAAATACAGGTACAGGCTCTAAATCTCGCTCAACTAAAGCTTGACAAAGTGCATCAATTACCCTTATATTTCCCGCTAAGTAATGAGCACGATAGAACAATAAACCGATTTTAGGGCGCTGGAACTGGGAGGAACCCTCTAAGTTAGAAAGCTCCCTAGATTTTGGATTAGAGATTAGGGAAGGTGAGGAAGATAAAGAAGAAAATAGTCTCTCCTCTCCCCCGCTCCCCCGCTCCCTCCCCCACCCATAAAGCCCAACACGAGGCACCGGCTTGGGCAGTAAAGGATTGTAATTGCACTCTAGGCAAACATCAGCGACAAATTTAAGGGCATTAGCAAAATTATCAACACCCCCTTCTATGAAATAGCGCCAGAGTTGGTTCGCCACCGCTAGCGGAACGGTTGAATGGCTGATTAAATCTAAGTCAGGGCGGTCATCTCCTGGCAGTACCACAAAACTGGCACCCGTGCGCTGTACAGTTTCCCGTACCACTTCTAATCCATAAGACCAGTAGGCACGACCCCCTAAGAGCCGTAAAATAATAATCCGGGCAAACGATAAGACATTTTCCGCATAGGTATCGATCGTCAGTTGCTGTTGCAACTGTAAAAGATTGGCCACCCGCACCCCAGGAAAGTCCACTGGTAGTTGAGATATTGATGCAGCCAGAGTCTGAATATCTGTGTCCGCTGCCGTGAGAAATACTAGGGGTGCGGGTGACTGTTCGATAAAAATAACGCCTTCAGATTCAGGGTTCCACCCTCCGGGCGTTGCAGCGATACGATGCATAGTTTTATCCTCTGGCTGTGTGGGATGGCGGTTCTAAATGGGTTAACTCATTTTTATTCTTGGGAGAGATTGTCAAGATGGAGATGGAACATTTTATTACAACCAGGACACCCTGTCATAGATAGCATTAGCACAGGGGGTTTACCACCAATCATTGGGCTTTTAAGAGTGATTAGCAAAGCTTTTTGATACAGCATGTTGCTTTTTGAACATAAACCAAACTAATGCCTAAACTGGGTGATCCAAGATTGACGCGAACTTTGCCCTTAGCAATGTTTGAGCGGCTGCGAATGTTGTTACGCCAGATGTTGTCAACCCTTGGTGAAGGGGCTTTGCTCCTCACTGAAGATGTACTGGTTCGCGAGACAACCCTGGTGGCAGCTTTGAGCCAACAGTTTACGATTGTGGTGTCAAAACAGTTCAGCATAGTGCTATCTGGAGAACCGCAGGAACTCGAACCTTGTCTCGAAGATGACACTAAGGCGAGATTATACCAGGTTAATTTAATCTTTGCTCCAGAGGAGATTGCCACTTTCTTGAAGGGATTATCAGAGAGTGTAAACAATCAAACCGACCTCCTCCACTTACTTGAGCACGCCCAAACTCTTGTACAACCAAACGATCCAGCGATCCAAAGTGATTTTACGCTTTCATTATTAGAGCTTTTTGCCACCGATGAAACGAATAGTTCTGTTCCTTCTTCGATTGGGGTTTGCCAGTCTTTTGTGGATGGGGCACTACGTCAACAGGTAGAACAGGAGCGACTACTCAATCAGGTTATCACCCAAATTCGTCAGAGTCTGGAGTTACCTGTGATTCTAGAAACGGCAGTTGAGCAGGTGAGAAATTTTCTCCAAGTTGATCGACTCTTGATTTATCAATTTGACGAATTTAACCGTACTTCTGCCACCGTTCCTGAGGATGATACGCCACAAGCAAACTCACTCAATGGATATAGTGTACTCCCGCCCCCTCAATCTTCATACCTCGGTTCTACCGTACACTGGGGTTGTGTAACCTACGAAGCCAGAGCCTCTGATACTATCTCATCAGTTTTAAAGGTAATGGAGAGAGAGAACACTCCATCTCAGTTAATGAGCTGTCGGGATAAATATCGTCAAGGACTGACTGTCGCAATAGATGATATTGAAGCTATTTATCCACCGTCCTCATGCATTCTGGAATTATTGCGACAATCGCAGGTACGGGCTACTTTGATGACGCCGATTATCGTTCAAGACAAACTGTGGGGGTTACTCATTGCTCATCAGTGTTTTGAACCTCGCCAGTGGCAAGAAAGTGAAAAAACCTTTCTCAAACAAATTGCCGAACATCTGGCCGTCGCTATTTACCAAGCACAGTTATATGCTCAGTTACAACAACAAAAAACAACTCTGGAACAACGGGTAATTGAGCGTACACAAGAGTTGAGAGATATTCTCCAAGCAGCTCAATCAGCTAACCTGGCTAAAAGTGAATTTTTGGCAACAATGAGCCATGAGTTACGCACACCTCTAACCTGTGTGATTGGGATGTCTGCAACACTCTTGCGTTGGTCTTTCAATCAAGATGGGAGGGGGCGAGTCCCGATTCAGAAACAACGGCGCTATTTAAAAACCATTCAAGAAAGTGGAGAACACCTCCTAGAACTGATTAACGATATTTTAGATTTGTCTCAAGTTGAGGCAGGGAAAGCAGTCTTGAATGTCAATGAGTTTTCTTTAGGTAAACTAACCACTCAAACGTTTAGAGCCTTTCAGGAAAAAGCCGACCTCCGCCAGGTGAAATTAGAGATGGATTTGCGCGTTAAACCCCAAGTCGATCGTTTTTGTGCTGATCAACGCCGAGTCAAGCAAATTCTCTTTAATCTTTTAGGTAACGCTATTAAATTTACTCCAGCAGGAGGAGAAGTTACTCTACGAGTCTGGCGAGAGCAAAATTTAGCTATTTTTCAAATTGAAGATACGGGTATTGGAATTGCCGAGGAGCAAATTCCTTTACTCTTTCAAAAATTTCAGCAACTGGAGACAGTCTACCAGCGTAATTATGAAGGAACGGGTTTGGGTTTGGCCTTAACCAAACAACTGATAGAACTGCATGGCGGCAGAATTGAAGTTGAATCTACTATTGGCGAGGGGTCTCTGTTTACCGTTTGGTTGCCTACTCAACCTATCAATTCTGCTATTTCCAAAGTTAGTAACTCACAGGGCAATTCTTTCAATTTTTCTCAAGGCAGTTTAGTCTTAGTAGAAGACCGTGAAGAAAGTGCAACTTTAATTTGTGAAATTCTCACGGCAGCAGGTTATCACGTTGTTTGGTTGATTGATGGCTCGACGGCCCTTACACAAATTGAACTACTTCAACCAAAAGCTGTCCTCGTCAATTGGCAACTACGAGGAATGGATGGCTATGACCTGATTTATAGCCTGCGTCATACCCCATCAACTCAACACATCAAAGTTCTAGCCTTAACAATGTCCACTCTCACCAATGAACAAAAGGATGAGTTGAATACAGTGGTTGATGATTCTTTGCCTCAACCGATTGAACCTACAAAATTATTAAAAGAAGTGACAAGAATCATGACGAATTAGACAATTTGAATGCGACTAGCTTACCACTTCTAACTGAGGAGATCTATTGCTTTTTCCTAATAACTGATTAACTGCATTGATAAGTTCTTGGGGATGACAAGTTTTAGAAACATAAGCATCTGCTCTGGAACATTTTTTAGTTTTCAGATTAAATTCCTGTTCTTGCCCAGAATAGACTAATACCGGTAACGCTTGGGTTTTTTGATTCGATTTGAGCTGTTGACACACTTCGTCGCCATTCATCCTAGGCATGAGAATATCTAAAATTACGAGTGTGGGAGAAGTTAATTGCACTTGTTCGAGCGCCTCAATGCCATCACTAGCAACAATTACATCTATACCGATCTTTTGCAGAAGCTTGGAGATAATACGTTGCTGGGTTGGGTCATCGTCTACCACGAGTGCTAGACACATAGACTTTTTTCCTCAGTTACCACTATCACCTAGTGTTTGTGATCTGATGCCACCTTGAGATGAAAGTTTCATGAAGTGGATTAAACTTTTGATGAATATTGGAGATTATAAAGTTCATTATTCAATATCTTAAATTTCTTGAACCTTCTTAAATCCCCTGAACTTCTGGGTCAGCCGAGACTTCATAGACTAAAGTGGCTTGAAGTTGAGAATAAGGTTCTAGGGCGAAATTCCACCGACAGAAACCGTTTTCATCCGGTTGTATAGCGTCTATTGTTGGGAGTACCCTTACTTTCACCTGCTCCAGTTCGGAAACGGGAATACGCTCTATCGTTTTAATCTGTCTCGGTTCTGCTCCAATATTGGAGAGATACAACTGCACCTTGGTTGCCACATGATTCCACTTGGTGACAGGATCTTGTTCTCGTTTCTGGGTTGCAGTCCGTTGCACACGCATGGCAGCATCCGGCCCCCATGAGAGGGCAAACTTTTCATTAGCTGCAATAAACCCGATGGATGTTTTGCCAACAAACTCCGAGGAACGCACTAAATCTACAGGGCCAGCTAAGATGGGGAACGTTGCGGCATTAGTTTGTTCGCTTTTGAGAAAGACTTGGCAGGAGAGTTCTGGCATTAATACATACTCCACCTGTGCCGGTGAGGAGAACGAGAAGATGGGAATACGATAGGGGCGACCATCGGAGGGAATGGTTGCTTTGGTGGCAGGCCGTAAGTTGCGGACTTCACCCCCGTCATCCACTCCCGGTAACGCAACCGTACCAGAAGTTGTCCCTGCACCCAGTCCGGTGGTTTGAACGGTTTGGTCACGAGTTTGAATGACAATTTTTTTAGATTTTTCCCGCACATTCAACACATCATCGGCAAGCAGGGGAGGTTCTGTCCCCAAGGAAGCACGGGCGGTGGAAAATACTAAATCCACATCCGTCCAGTCTTCTCCGGTACGTTGCCACACACAACCATCCATACGAAAAGTCACCGCAGGATTTTCTTCGAGCAATAGACGTGCTTGGTGCCAAGGCCGCCACATAGCATTAGGAACCACGTAATCGAAAGCAATTTCATAGTCTCCCGCTTGGGGAATCATTAAATCCGCTTCGATACGGGCAGCATGAACCATATCAGGACGTGAGAGGGCGCGAATTCTAGTGATTAAGTTCTGAATTTGCTGGCTGAGTTTCTCTTGATTGTGATAGTTATTCAGCAGTTCTGTTCGCAATTCCCGTAGTTGCTTAAATAGGGTTTGAAACTGGTCACGCCAAGATTTGGGGTCGAGTTGTCCCCAAACAGCATCAACAGGAAGTTCTTGCAAACTATGCTCTAAGATGGTGTTGATTTGGTTAAAAGAATAGTTTTGCTGTTGGCGGTCTTCAGTGAGATGATCGAAGGTATTTTGGAGCGATCGCAATTCATTGAGTAAGGCTTGGATTTCCTCAGGTCGTTCTTCTTCTTTCACCAACATCTGACGACGCACACGTACATCATCAATTCTTGCCTCTGGATAATCTCCACAAAACTCTGCACGTAGGGATTTATCAGAAAGGACTGGGGCAACTTTCTCAATTTGGAGACGCCATAATCCTTGAGTGAGGTGAGTCTTGCCTATTCGTCGCACTAAAGCACGGTCTTCTAAAAGTGTGACGACAGCAACGGGTGCGTCTAGAGTGAAATTTTGAATAGTATTTGGCGATGGTTTAATTGTTTGCATAGTTAATTTCGCTTTTGATTGATAATGCGTGAACTTCAAAACAGTCCCTAATGGCAAAAATGCCACCACCACCCATGAATATTAAACTCTCCTAACTCCCTGACCCCTGCCCCCTCTAAAATGTCTCCATCGAGAGTTCATCGATCAACAGTTGCAAGTCTTCTAACGTAGGAATTTCATCTTCTAAATCGGCGGTGAACGTAATGTCTGAAGAGTTGGCATTGCGCGATCGCTTGATTAATCCATTTAAGTGAGCCATTAACGCTTTTTGAATCGGTTCGATTTCAGAGATAACTTTTTGCGCTTGCTCCTCTCGGATAGAAGAAGGACTTTTCAATGGTTCAATCAAGGCTTTCAGGGCATGAAATACCTGCATTAATAACTCTTGGAGCTGTTGGTCAACTTCCAACGAACCTTCTTGCTCAAAGACCTTGAAACAGTTAGCTAAACAAAAACCCGTTTGATGAATACTATTGATGTGAAAGTGACTAATCGGCAGTAAATTAGCACCACCAATGATACCGCAACGAGCCGCTAAGAATAACTCACTCACAGTTTCAGGGTCTTCAATAGTACTCGGCAAATTTAACAAATGCTGCTCAATAAATTCCAGATGATTGTTGGCATTTTCAAGGTAGTAGCCCATTATCTTTTGTAGGTCTTCAGGCTCCATAGTGAAGCTCCTCGTAGATGCTCTATAGTTGTTTGAAAGGCTTGGTCAAATTGCCACTATCCCTTCTTTACTCCCGCCGATTTCCATTCATCAGTTCATTATTGACAAAAGTCTTGATGGTGTAGTGGAGAGATAAGGTGGTTTGCTCTCCTTCAGGAACTTGCACCCGCCAGCGATAACCCCCGCGAATGGGTACACCCCGTTCCTCTTGTTCGTACTTCTCCCATTCCGGCGAGACGCTATCAATCTGCACATCTACTTTGGCATTTTCATTGGGAATCGGAAGACGTTCTCTTACCTCAATGTCAGCTTCTCGAGGTAGACGGTTAGCGATATCAATTTGAATTTGGTGGCGTAGTTCGTTGAAGGCGACAAGTGTTTCACCGGAACGAGCTTCTTGATAGGCTGTATTCCGGGCAACTTTAATCGCTTGCTCAACCCCTAACCCTAGTTCCATGTGTCCCTTGGGTGGTACTGTTGTAATCTTAGTCGATAAGAGATATTCTCCATCCACATATACATCTACAGGCCCGGCTAAAAGTGGAGCGGATAATGGATTTTTGAGTTGGGCAATCCGAAAAACATTCGTATCCTCACGAGGAACAACGACATAGCGCAAATTTATATCTGTACTATTGCGAGTGAGTGCTACGGAATGAAATTGACCATCTGAGGAGACATCAACTCGTCCATCTGCACTATAGGCATAGTCAAAGGAACCAGCAACGGTTCGCACCTGAATTCCACCTTGAGGAAGCTTGATATAAATACAACTTTGTGCATTACTCGCCGCCCATTGCACAATTTCCATGACATCGAATGTAACAGTAACATTTCGGCGCTCAAGAATTTCTAGATAAGCTTCCTGCTGGGATTCAATAGATAATTTACCGCGTTGGCTGGGATTGTCTGCTTTTCCCATTCGCATAAGATGATAAGCGAGGAAATCAGAGGCAGAATCCTCATCTAAATCTTGTCTTCGTCGTTGGTGTTCCGGTGCTTGGGGGGGTGTAGCTGCTCTCTTTTTAGCTTTATAGTCCGCGAGACGGTTGTGCAGTGAGCCAGAAGTAGGTTCGGGTGCTGCTGTCTCAACATTAAGCGATTCGTTATACTCTGCATACTCTGCAAAAACGGCTGAAGCCATTTGTTCTGCCTCTGGCATCGATTCAAAATGGCTATTTCCAAAACCAAAATCAGAAAACCCCATTTGATTGGGAATTGGAGGTAGGGGGGGGACTTCAGGGGCATCGGAATGAGCGATCGCGCTATATTGAACTTGATCTAGCCTCACTTGTCGTTTGTGGCGGTCAAAATCCTCAAACAAAATCTCAGCACCCACTGGAGGAAGACGCCATCCTGATTGGCTCACCATCGTTTGAGCACGTCCAAGTCGTAGGGAGGGCAATTCCGGCAACTCAGACCACATCATCGGTTCCGCCGTCGAAAGCTCTAAGCGTACCCCCGACCAATCTTCGCCTGTGCGTTGACAAATAAAGGCGCGGACGGCTATCTCTGCTTGATTTTCAGCACTATTGAGGCGGCAAACATAACTTGGTGTCCAACGTGCCCCAGGTACAAAATACTCAATCAATAACTGTTGTCCTACAAAGGTACTGGGTTCGCCTTCATAACTTAGCCGAACAATCACCGTTTTACGCAGTTCATCAGGTTTCGCTTCCCTGGCAGAGGATGCACGAGCTTGTTTTGCCAGCAAATCATCAAGTTTTTCCTGTGCTTGGCGAAGTTTTTCTTGGGTTTCCCGTTTCTCCTGAATGCGAAGGCGGACTTGCTCATCCTTAAAGTTAGCTAGGGTTAATCTCGCTCCTAGTGGTGAAGGGGGTGGTGCTAGAGTCATTTCACCTTCAGGACGCTGGGGTACATCAAGTTGATAGAAAGCAGAGATTTCATACTCAATTAGGGCAATTGCATCCTCAAGGCGTTGTACCTCAGCCGTTGCCTGCCGGACTTCCTCTTCTGTAGGTGAGCTTTGGATGTCTTGGGGAGGAGGAACGGCTAAACCAATACGAACATCGGTGGCAATAGCAGTACTAGTTCCTGGGTCGGCTTCCACACGCACTCGGACAGTACTATCATTCAAGGCTAGAGGGAGTCCGGCGATTTCTACGTGTTCTGGTACTTCTTCTGCATTAAGCTGCAAGTTAGCAATACGGGTAATGGTTGCACCCGCCGCATACACTTTCACTTTATCAATCCTGGACGTTAAGGAAGCGATCGCCATATTATATTCTTCAGGAGTTTAATCAAAGATGTTTTTGTATAGTTATCTCTCGGTTATAGAGAGGATATGCACAATCTCCGGTTTATAGCGTGCAACCTGGTAACAGTCTGCCACCACTTGAATCCGATTAAAGTAAAAACTTGCCCCCCTGCTCCTCCGCTATGGTAGAGAATTCTAGTCTAATTCAGGCTTTAAAACAGGGTCTAATCGTCTCCTGCCAAGCTCCGGCTGATTCCCCTTTGCACGAACCCATTGTGATTGCGGCCATGGCACAAGCGTCTGTTAATCAAGGTGCTGTTGCTATTCGTCTGGATACACCCGAACACGTTAAAACTGTACGCCAACGCCTTCCCTCTACTCCCCTGATTGGTCTATGGAAACAGCAGTTATCTGGGTTTGAAGTTTATATTACTCCCCAGTTTCATCATGCAGAAGCGATCGCCCAAGCGGGTGCTGATATTATTGCCATTGATGCCACCTTACGTCAACGTCCGGGAGAGGAAACGGTTGAGACGCTCATTGCGCGAATTCATAATGAACTGGGTAAGTTGGTGATGGCTGATGTAGATACTATTGAAAATGCGATCGCAGCTCAAAAAGCGGGTGCTGATTTAGTGGGTACAACGCTCTACGGTTACACTACTCAAACTCAACACCTCTCTCCACCCGGCTTTGACCTTCTACGTGAAATGGTTAAGCAATTGGAAGTTCCTCTGATTTGCGAAGGGGGAATTTCTTCACCCTCAATGGCTCAAGAGGCTTTGAAATTAGGAGCCTATGCTGTGGTGGTCGGTACAGCAATTACAGGTATTGATTTACAAGTTCAAGCCTATCAAACGGCTCTCTCAACCTGACTCCTGGCTCCTGACTCCTATTCTGAAAATAAGGCATAGGGCAGACGGCAGAAGGCAGAAGGAATAAGGATTTTCATGACCAAAAACATGGGATACAAGCCCTGTCATAAGAAGGACGGCTTTGGGTATAATTAAATTGGTTGAAATTCCCACCTCAGTTTGCAGTCGATATACACTTTCTTTGAAGTTGAAACCGAGCCTGAACCAGCAAGAGGAAAAGACTGAAGGGCAACGGACGATCCGACCTGGAGGCAACCAAAAAGCATAAAAGAGTGTTTTTTGAACTGATAAACGACACATATAGTCGCGGGAGGGCATTCCGAGACTTAAAACGGACGTGGAGAGCGTGTAAGACCTCTCTCTTGGGCTGTGCTTAGAGAAGCGTCAACCCCATTCGGCGACCAATTGTTAGATTGGCGTGGTGAGGAATCTCCGCACTTATAGGGCGGAGAGGATGTCAATTAAGATGTACTGTAAGGCTACCGTCGGGTAATTCTTCAATGGCCTGCTTTTTGGCATTGGGTTTAACTTTGACTTGCTTGTGCATATAGGTTTGGTGTTCTCTACAGCACTCCTGTAAATGATAAGGTAAGCTTATGAGCTAAGTATTTAAAGCTCATGTTTTCTTAGATTTTTTGTTGTTTTTGCTACAGACTTCACGACACAGGTTTTAAATGACAAATTTATCTCCCCTCTCGGAGGCCAATCAAAATCAGCGCCCCCGAGAGAATGACTGGCGACTGTTTCTGCGACTGGTGCCCTATGCCCGTCGGACGGGACGCCTGTTTATTATTTCTATGGTGTTGCTGGTGCCGATGTCCATCGCCAGCGCCGTTCAACCCTTAATCATCGGGCAGGCAATTTCCTTAATTCGTTCAGAAGACCAAACCTGGGGATTTCTCCAAGAGAGAGCGGTATCCGAAGCACTTCAGATTTTGATTGCTCTGCTCCTACTCACCATCGTGATTCGGCTAGTATTTGTAGCCGTGCAGGGTTTTTTGGTGGTGAAGGTGGGGCAGCAAATGACGGCTTGGATTCGTGACGACCTTTTTGACCATGTTACCTCCCTAGCCGTCCGATTTTTTGACCGAACACCTGTAGGACGGTTGATTACTCGACTCACCAGCGATGTAGAAGCGCTAGGGGATGTGTTTTCTACGGGTGCGATTGGGATTATTGGTGATGTCCTTTCCATCGTAACGATTGCCATAATCATGTTATTAAAGCAATGGCAATTGGGGTTAATGCTCCTGCTGATGCTTTTCCCGGTCACGGGTTTAATTGTTTACTTCCAGCAACAATATCGCAAAGCGAATTACAAAGCGAGGGAAGAACTCTCTTCACTTAACTCCATGCTGGGTGAAAACATTAGCGGGATTAACATTGTGCAGTTATTCCGTCGCGAACAATTCAACGCCGAGATGTTTCGCAATATCAATCAGCGCTACGTCCATGAAGTGGACAAAACTATTTTTCATGATTCTGCCGTTTCAGCAACCTTGGAGTGGATTGGGTTGATTGCAATCGGGGGGGTATTGTGGCTAGGGGGTTGGTTGCTGATGCGGGAAACCTTAAGTTTTGGTACTTTGTCCGCGTTTATCTTGTATGCACAACGCCTATTTGACCCTTTGCGCCGTTTTGCCGAGAAGTTTACCATGCTACAAGCGGGATTTACGGCGGTCGAGCGTATTAGCGATATTATGCATGAGCCGATAGAAATCCGCGACCCCGAACAGGTGACAGAAGAGAAAAGATTGGGGACTGGAAACGAATTGCCGTATGCTCAAGTTCTGGGGAGCGAACCTCAACTGGGAGAAATTCGCTTTGAACATGTCTGGTTTGGTTACAAATCTGATGAATACGTACTCAAAGACCTAGACTTTACCATTCATCCGGGTGAAAAAGTGGCTTTAGTCGGTCCAACCGGTGCGGGAAAAAGTTCAATTATTCGTCTGCTGTGCCGTCTCTACGAACCGACTAAAGGACGAATTCGCATCGATGGCATTGATATTCGCGATATTCCCCAGGCAGAACTACGGCGCTACATCGGTGTCATCCTCCAAGAAGGATTTTTGTTTGCCGGAGATGTCAAGGGTAACATTGCTCTGGGAGAACATTACTCAATTGAGGAGATTCAAGCGGCGGCACAGGCAACCAATGTCGCTCATTTTATTGAACAACTCCCCCAAGGTTACGACACTCCGTTACGAGAACGGGGAACGAATCTGTCTGGAGGACAAAAGCAGTTATTGGCCTTTGCACGTGCGGCCATTCGTAATCCTAGTATCCTAATACTGGATGAGGCAACGGCTAATTTAGATGTGGCCACAGAAGCACTGATTCAACAAGCTTTAGATCGAGTTTTAGAAAAGCGTACGGCGATTATTATTGCTCACCGTCTATCGACTATCCGCAATGTAGACCGAATTTTGGTACTCAAGCGAGGAGAGTTAGTTGAGTCTGGCAGCCATGAAGAACTGTTGCAGCACAATGGACTGTACGCGAGTTTGTACAAGTTGCAGATGTTAGGTACTTAGAACGAATGGCCACTGGCTGAACTGAGCGATAAAAAACCGTGGGACTGGTTGTTCCACGGCGTTCGGCATGAGGAGTCTTAACTTAACTAGGATTGTAGGGCTAATCAACCGACGAAAAGTTCTGGTAACGGTTTTGGTAACAAGACTCCTCAATGCCAACAAGAATCGTTGGTAATGGGAAAACACCGGATGTAGCTAATAGGGCAGTGGATTGGACTTACTTTCTTTTAGTCGTCCAAACCGTCGTAAACATCATCAGCAAACCGCCAATAAAAATTGCGATCGCTAATCCCCCCGCTACCCAATTTAGCCACTCTGTATTTTCCATGATTCAAGGCTCATTGTAGACTTGCACTGTCAAGGTATCATTCCTAATCAGGATTTTCCACCTATGTTCTCTAACTCTTGCTGTATTTATCAAGAATTTTGGCCAAACCGGGTATTGCTGTCTCTACCTCATTTTTAGCTGAGCCACGCATCTTGTTATACAAGCCTCGCACGACTCCATTACTGGTTTTCTCGATTCTGGTGTCAGTGACGCTGAGTACGGCATCGGCTGCACGAGAGCTATTCTGGGTGAGGAATCCCACTGGATCTCCCGTTTGTGTACCCTCAGTCCACATCGGATCGAGTGCTACTAAAGTTTCCGGCAGCAGTCGCTCGATAGCGCCATCAATATAATTAGGCTTGACGCCTTTTACGGTTGCGTAAGCGCCTTTCCAGGCTAAACCTCCCATCCCCCCCTTAGCAGCTACTTGCTCGTCGATCAATGTTACACAGTCGTTCACTAGCATTTCCGTTTTATTCGGGTCATTTAGTCCATCAATCAGTGCCATTGTGATTCTCCTTAAATATCAAAGCGTCTAGTTTCTGGGTACTGGTCATTGAGGGTGATGATAGTTTCTGTTGCCACCCAGATACATCTGCAAACAGAAAAACTTTTGAGAGGTTGGTTCCAAGACTTAAAGATAAAAGTAAATGACACGAACTGACGATACTTAATTCATATCCCCTCTGGTGATTTATGCAGGCAGTCAGTTTTTCCCTAGAGACTTCTGAGCTTGTACTCGAAATCCTATTTCTTTACTTCTTCGAGGTTTTGACCTGATATCTGGATTTTTTTGAAAGATTGTTCAGTTGCTGAACTTAACCCAGATTCCTTTCATCTAATCATATTATTTATCCAGAGAACAAGAATTAGGTAGCTTATTTGAGGAGGGTTCATAAAAGTTTTACACACCCAAAACGCCAACTCAAAAACCAGGCATTCATACAGTTTGCCTAGTCTTGTTCTAAGCGGTAGTAAACTCTTTTGGTTAGCGGTTTCTACTCAATGAATACATCCCAAACAAGGTCGTTATTCTAGCAGAGATAGCAATCCTTAATGAATATAAAAAGTATCCATTTGATATAAGGATGTCATCAACTTTGGTAAAAACCGCTACAGATAATGCTTACATGAAAAAAACCGAGGAACTGATTCACTCGATCTTTTTATCCTGCCGGATTGACTATGGGTTAAATCGTGGTAATGTCTTTTTCCTTTTCAGCTAGCAAATCATCAATCTTAGCGGTGTACTTATCTGTTAATTTTTGGATCTGCTCTTGAAGGTCTTTTGATTCATCCTCTGAAACCTCGCTATTTTTTTCCTGTTTGCGAACTGAATCAACAGCATCGCGGCGAATATTGCGAATGGATACTTTACCTTCCTCCGCCATCTTGCTTGCCATTTTCACAAATTCTTTGCGGCGTTCTTCAGTAAGCGGTGGAACATTTAACCGCACAACCTGGCCATCATTATTGGGAGTTAAGCCGATATCAGACAGTTGAATCGCTTTCTCAATCGAGGTCAAACTCCCCTTGTCATAGGGTTGAATGGTAATCGTACTCGAATCCGGGGTTTGGATATTCGCTAAAGACTTCAGGGGAGTAGGTGTACCGTAGTACTCCACCATCACTCGGTCGAGTAGGCTAGCATTCGCTCGACCCGTGCGAATGGTGTTGAAAGCGCGTTGAGTTGCTTCTACCGCTTTCTGCATGTGGCTTTGGGCATCAGCTAACTTCACAGAAACCTCCTACTATTGTTCCGACAGATTCTCCCATCACAGCACGGTGGATATTACCCCGTACCGTAAGATCAAATACCATAATTGGGATGTTATTTTCCTTACATAATGCGATCGCGGTGCTATCCATTACCCGTAACTCATGAGTCAAGACGTGACTGTAGGTCAAAGTCTGATAGCGGCGAGCATTGGGATTTTGAAGAGGGTCACTATCATAAATTCCATCGACTTTCGTCGCTTTAAAAATCACCTCTGCATCAATTTCCGCAGCGCGGAGAGCGGCTGTTGTATCCGTGGTGAAGAAGGGATTTCCACTACCCGCCCCAAAAATTACAACTCGCCCTTTTTCCAAGTGACGAATGGCACGACGGCGGATATACGGTTCTGCTACCTCTTGCATGGCAATTGCCGTTTGGACTCGGGTGGGTATCCCTGCTTGCTCTAAGGCATCCTGCAAGGTCATAGCGTTCATAACCGTGGCAATCATCCCGATATAGTCAGCCGTTGCCCGATCCATGCCGGCAGCGGCGGCTTTGAGTCCGCGAAAGATATTCCCACCGCCAACAACAATTGCCATTTGAACGCCCTCACCCACCACTTCGGCGACTTCAGAGGCGATCTCTTGGACCACACCTGCATCAATACCGTAGCCCAGTTTGCCCATCAAGGCTTCACCGCTTAACTTTAGTAAAACCCTTCGGTATTTTATCCCCATGCTACGACTCTTTTTTCTCGATTTCCTCACCCATACGATAACAGCCTAAAGGTTTTTATGTCTCTATTGTCGATCACAGAAAAACGTTCTAGTTGTTTGTTGTAGGTTATGGGTGAAAGGCTTGTAGTATACACAAGGGTCTTAGCTTCCATCTGTTGTGTGAGTAACCGTCGTCAGGTTTAGCCCTTTTCCCTTAATGTCGCCACCGAATCGGGCAACCGATGGGTTTAGTAGATTTAGGATGTACCTCTTGAGAAGAGAGTACGGCTGTGATGGCATTGTGTAAATAGGATTCTGATACGTTTTCACGCTCGTGTGGGTTGTTATCAATTTGACCGATGTAACGGATAATACCCTGTGAATCTATTAAAAATACCTCTGGCGTTTTTTGTGCGCCAAAACTTTGAGCCACGTCTTGAGTGGAATCCCAAAGGTAGGGAAAATTTAGTTGCTGCTCTCGAGCAAATTGTTTCATATTCTCAAAGCTTTCTTCTGGACTTTGTTGGGCATCATTAGCATTAATGCCCACTAAGGTAAGACCTTGGGATTGAAACTGAGATTGAAGCTGTTTGAGCCTTTCCAGATAAGAGGAAACATGGGGACAATGGTTGCTTAAAAAAATAACTCCTATTATCCGCCACGTTTTTAAGTAACGGGAAAGATGGTGAACCTGTTCATCAATCCCTGGTAATTCAAAATCGGGAGCATACCTTCCTACAGAGGAACCCGTCTTTTCCATGAGACTCATAGGGCGTATTTTGTGCAAACAACAACTTTTGGATTGCACAAACTCGATTGAGTAGGTGCAAATCTAAAGATAGGGTCAAAATGTTTCATGGCTTGCCCTTACCAGCCTCTGACCATCGCTTGGTAGCCAATTAACTTATAGACTAGTTTGGCAGCCGTAAATTGAGAGACCACTGAATCAACCACGGGTGCCAATTCCATTACATCGCAGCCAATCACCTCATGAGTTTCAAACACCTTCCGAACAAAAGTAGTGAGTTCATACCAGTTTAGCCCCCCTGGTTCTGGCGTTCCCACTCCTGGCATTAAAGTCGGGTCGATGCCATCTACATCAATGGTAATAAATACCCGTTGAGTTGGAATTGCCGCGATCGCCTGTTCAATCCAATTGGGATTTTTAGCAATCTCTCGTCCCCAGATCACTGGAATCGATTTAGCGTTGATCAAGTCGGCTTCTTCTTTGCATACACTGCGGATGCCAACTGGAAGTGTGGGAAGTCCCATCTCCAACACTCGACGCATGACGCAGGCATGATTATAAATTGAGCCTTCATACTCGTAGCGCATATCGCCATGAGCATCAATTTGAATCACGGTAAAGGGTTCATTATAGGCAAGACGGTAAGCATCCACAATCCCCGTGGTAATGCTATGTTCACCCCCTAAAGCAATCACAAATTTGCCATCTTGGATCAGTTGGAATACCGTTTTACGGGTAACGTCCAACATTCCTTCTGAGGCAATCGATTGGCCTAAGCGTGTGTCAGCAATGTAAGGATGAGTATAAACTCCCACCTCTTGGCAGGTTTCACGGTCTAGCTCATCATCGTAAACTTCTAATTGGTCTGACGCTTCTAGAAGCGATTCAGGCCCATGTTCGCATCCTTTGCGGAAAGTTGTCGTTGCCTCGTAGGGAATGGGTAGAATCACTACTCGAGAGGCTTCGTAGGAGGCTTTTGTCTCAGAACCTAAAAATGGTCGAACAGAAGTAGATGTTTGCACCAACATCGAGGGAACACCAAAGACTTTGTAAAAATTAATGGTGACATATTTCCCTAGTCAAGAGCAAAGGAAAAATTCAGTAATGATTTTAGAACGATAGCCTGTAAAGGACGATACTCTAAAACCGTGCTGAACTGTCCAGTTTCTATCATTTGGTGGATTGACTTATCCACATATTTCGAGTAAGCAATATTTTTTTGGCAGTTGTTAATTGGTTGCTTTTATTTCTAAATTAATTAAACGACCGTTTACATAGTGAAGCAATCTAATAAACCGACTTGACGTGAAGGTACATTCATCTTCCATGACTCTTTCTTCTTCTACACCCCCAACTGACGCGAATACGCACACAAAAACCTGGATTTGGCGAGATTTCCCCATTGCCTATCAAGCCCAAGGCAACCAAGGGCCGGCCGTTGTCATGGTGCATGGTTTCGGCGCTTCTTCTGGACACTGGCGTAAGAACTTACCAGTATTGGGAGAAACCTGCCGATGTTATGCCATAGACTTAATTGGCTTTGGGGCATCTGCCAAACCTACACCCGGACTGGAAATTCACTACACGTTTGAAACCTGGGGACAGCAACTTGCTGATTTTTGCCGGGAAGTCGTTGGCACTCCAGCTTTCTTAGTGGGTAATTCCATTGGCTGTATTGTCGTCATGCAAGCGGCCGTTGAACATCCGGATATTGCCCTAGGCATAGCCATGCTTAACTGTTCTTTGCGTCTTCTGCATGACCGTAAACGTGCTAAATTGCCTTGGTATCGGCGGGCTGGAGCACCTGCTGTTCAATGGTTGCTGAGTGTGAAGTGGGTGGGTGAACTATTTTTCGGTCAACTGGCCAAGCCGAAAGTGGTACGCAAAATCCTCCTCCAAGCGTATCGAAATCCGGAAGTAGTCACCGATGAACTGGTTGATTTGCTCATGGCACCGGCGAGTGATGTTGGTGCTGTGGATGTTTTTGTCGCCTTCACCCGCTATTCTCAAGGGCCACTCCCGGAAGATCTCTTACCGCTTTTACCTTGTCCTGCAATATTTTTGTGGGGAACAGAAGACCCTTGGGAACCGATTGAATTAGGGCAAGAATTTGCCAATTATCCGCAGGTACAAAAGTTTATTCCTTTAGAAGGCGTAGGCCATTGTCCGCAAGACGAAGCACCCGAACGAGTGAATCCCATTTTGTTAGATTGGATTGGGACACAAGCCCAAGAAAGGGATGAAGGATAATTGTTAAGTTTAAAAGGTAGAAAGCCGCTCTTGAGAAGATTCTGCTTTCTGTAGCCAATCTTGTCCTATTTGAATCGTAATATCGGAGCCGAGATTGCCAGTACTTTCAACCCGTACCTCCCCCAAACCTAGCTGACGACGGATGGCAGTAGCCGTATCTCCATCTCCCTGTTGAGCCACAATCCGAGTCACCCGCAAGGGTTCGTGCCATTGTCTATCAATGGAAACATTGCGATAGCCAGCCTCTTGAAGGTGTTTAACCAACGATTCAACGACCTCGGGTTGTTCTGTACTATCTTGAATCGCAATTCTTACATAAGCTGGGTCAAATCCACGGGCTTCGCTGTAACCTTGGTCAAAATACTGGCCAACCATGCGGCTAATGCGGCGTTTATCGGGCAACCAATAACTCACATCATGCCGCCCATCCCCATTAAAGTAACCGGGCACCATCAACATATTGACATTCGAGCGATTGGTTTGAACTCCAAAACCTACTAAGGCAACCAGTTCTTCTACGCTTAAGTTGGTGTCGATGTGAGATTGAATCACCGAAAGAATTTTAGGCAGTCGTGCCAATGTAGTAGGATTAAGCGCCTGTTCCATCAATGACCTAATCACCATTTGTTGACGCTGTACCCGGCCGATATCGCCGTTTTTGTCGTAGCGAAATCGTAAAAGCTGTAAGGCTTTCTCTCCATCTAAATGCTGTTTGCCTTGCTTGAGGTTGATGTAAAGGTGTTGAGAGTCGTCCTGATACTTCATATCTTGAGGAACATACACCGTAACGCCCCCTAAAGCATCAATCAAGCTTTGAACGCCCTGTACATTCACGCGCACGTAGCGGTCAATTCCCACCCCATCTAGGAGTTCACTTACGGTTTTAGCTGAGAGTGCTGGCCCCCCGTAGACATTAGCCGCATTGATTTTAGCAATACCTTGACCTTCTAGGTATGTGCGGGTATCCCGAGGAATAGAGAGAACGTTTAACTTCTTATTTTCTGGATCAAACCGCAACAGAAGCATTGTATCGGTCGGGCCATCAAAAGAGTCAACCAACTCATAACCTGGCCGTTGTTCTTCTCCTTGTTGGGGTAGATCTGAGGCAAGAACTTTGGTTCCTAAAACTAGAATATTAACCGGTCGAGTCAATTCTGGAAGACGGAGATTACCTGTAGCGATGCTGTCTTTGCTAAACATGGCTGCCTCATCAGGACGGAGACGGCTTTGCAAAAATGGGGTGCTGGCTAGCGACACCGCCACCAATGCACCTGCCGTTGCCGACAACATCGCTACACCGGTAAAGCCCAACCAAAGCCACAACCAATGCCCTGACTTTCCCTTAAACAGCTTTTTGGGAACTGGGTTATTAGGGTTCTGCCTCGAATAGGGTTGTTCATACGTTTTTCGAGCTGTCACTTATTTCCTCACACACGCACACTAGGGATGGGATGTTTGTCACTTACCGATGCATTAGTGCTTCACCCTGAGACTGATACAAAGTGTTAAACAAGAACACTCATAGCAGTTTTTCTGACCGTTTGCTGCAAAACCCGTAAATTTTGGCAGGACTTTGAGCAATTCATCAAGAAAAACAATTAAACACTGCCTTACTCCTTGGCGGCAAGACAGTAAACCGAAAATCTAGTTTTGGGATTCAGGATAGACACTATAAGCTATTGCTCACCAAGTACTCCCTTCGGGAGAAGCAAGCTACACAGAAGCGTTCTCCAAAGGAGTAGGATGAAAATCTTTCTCCCCTGACTCCTGACCCCTGACCCCTGACTCCTATTGTTAAGATAGATGCTTGCGAACGGTTCCCTCGGCAATACGACTAATTCCCGGAAGACGTAGATGCTGACGTTTCCATAAACGTGCCATGAGTCCAATACTCACCAAAAAATAGCCCGAAGTCAGGAGGCTGTTGATGAATAACAGGCGTATCATCCAAAATTCCGATGCTTGCCCTGCTGCTCCTGCTGACAATAAAATGTAGCCCAAGAGCCAACCCAACGCCAAGGTAACAGACAAGCGACTGACTGCTTGTTGTTCCCGTGTTCCCTGACGACGGTATAGTGTCCATAGAGCTGGGAAAAAGCCAAAGACGGGAACGAGGTAGACAAATAGCTGCAACCTCTCAAGATGTTGATTGTCTAAGGGGTCAGATTCTTTCATTTCAGTTGAAGGCATTAAGGCGTAGGCATTGATTAATTTTTATCACTACTACCCTAGCGCTGATAAGATTGTGTAGGTTTCTATCTTGCTTCAACTGGTTTGAATCAGAACTAACGCAACTGGCTATAGAATCGGCAAGGGTTGTCCGAGCATGAGATACCATGCTCTACGAAGAGGGTATATTAATGCAGAAAATGCACAAGCCCTGTTGTAGTGAGGACTTGAATTCTGATTGCCAAGGGCTAAAGCCCTTACTACAAACAAAAAATCTGCTTTTTATGATACTTACGTAAGTCCTGAACCAATAACAAAAACTAGAAAATGAGATGGCTGCATCCAGGGATCTCCAGGAAGATCCCTAGAATGTTAATCTAGGCTGGAACGACCTGAAGAATCAGTGAGCGCTTATCAAAAGTCTGGACTTTACCGGCTTCACCTAAGTCAGTTACAACGCGTTCTAGCAGTTCTGTAGCGCGATCGCGATGTTGATGTTCCCGACCTCGTAAGCGAACCTGAAACTTAACTAAATTGCCCTTATCCAACCACTTTAAAGCCTTCTGGATGCGGATGCTATAGTCATTATCGTCAACGTTGGGACGGAGTTTAACTTCCTTGACCGTGGGTTTAGAACTCTGGCGTTGACGTTTCTTTAGTTGGTATTGATGCTTACCGTGGTCTAAAATCTTCGCCACAGGAGCATCTTTACTCTCAGAAACCACCACTAGATCGAGTCCTACATCCTTAGCGAGTTGTAGAGCCTCACGGGTATCGGTCAAACCCCGATTGTTATTTTCATGGTCGATCAACAGGACTTGATCTGACTTGATTTGACGGTTAACCAATTGTTTCTGTGACTTAGCGATAATCCTTACCTCTTAAATTCAACAAACATTCAATGTGATCGATAACACTAGAGTAACGTAGCGCTTGCTAACTCACACCTTACTCAGGTTTGAGATGCATCTTTTGGTGTGCGATCGCTCTTTAATATTACCCTGAGCCACTTAGCTCGATTGCACTGGCTCGCTTCTCTCAAGTGTTGGATGTGTCTTTCAGGCTCTTGGCCTGGGATAGCTCTCTTTATTTTATTTTCCGTTTTACTCAAGCGACTGAGGGCGCAATGGTTATGATCTCCCTTTCTTAATTCTAAGCTACGCCATGCTTTTTGAACCAAGCGAGGAGACGATTCCAACCATCTTGTGCTGCCTCGGGACGATAACTTGGGCGATAGTCGGCATGAAAAGCATGGGGTGCATCGGGGTAAACAATAATTTCGGATTTGCTATTAGCGTCTTTGAGGGCTTCGCGCATTTTTTCCACCGTCTCCAGGGGAATGCCAGTATCCGCCCCTCCATAAAGTCCCAAAACTGGGGCTTGTAACTCATCGGCAATATCTACAGGATACCTGGGTGTTAAAGCAGACGATTCACCCACCAAGCGCCCATACCAAGCCACTCCAGCCTTTAATTTAGGGTTATGGGCGGCATACAACCAAACAACTCGCCCTCCCCAACAAAAACCAGTGATTCCCAATTTATCGGTATTGCCTTGACTGGATTCTCTGGCCCAATCGACGGCCGCATCGAGATCGGACATGACTTGTGCATCGGGAACCCTGGAAACGACTTGGGAGATAATTTTTTGAATATCGGTGAGTTTAGAGACATCGCCTTGACGGACAAACATTTCCGGCGCGATCGCTAAATACCCCAGTTTAGCAAAGCGGCGGCAGATATCTTGAATATGTTCGTGTACCCCAAAGATTTCCTGAACTACCAACACCACAGGAAACCGTTTACCAGTATCCGGCATCGCCCGATAGGCAGGAATCTCACCATCCGGCACGGGAATCTTCACTTCACCCGCTACCAAGCCATTGGTATCTGTGGTGATGACTTCGGCAAAAATCGGCCGTACAGCCAATGCAAATCCTGCGGTTAAGGCGGATGTAATGATAAATTTCCGGCGCGTAAAATCACTCATCAGTCGTTATTCTTAAAACACTCCTGGTCTGGATTGTAACGGTCTTACTTAGGATTCAACCGTCTGGCATCGATTTTAAAGACTGCATAAGTTCCCAGCTCGTCAGAAGTATAAAAACACAGCACTACAGACAACTTGCAGCCCACCCCACTTGTTTTAATATCAGTGGGGTTTTCTTTTTTGAACGAAAATACCCGATTTCCCGGTAAACTCCCTAATTTTTGGCAATCAATCTTTAGATACTGAAACTTTCACTTCAAAACTGGGCATACTAGACGTACTTGGACTGTTGCATCCCATTTCTTGGTCAACCTGATGGTCGTTGATTTGACTGTCGCCATCCCCACTTATAACGGGGCAAGGCGTCTACCCGATGTGTTAGAGCGACTGCGAATATCGGCTGAAAACATGACATCCCATGCTACTCATTCTCCTCGCTTGAGCTGGGAAATTCTTGTGGTCGATAACAATAGTACCGACGACACCGCAGAAGTTGTGCGAGCGTATCAAGCGAACTGGCCTCACGAAAATTGCCCCTTAAACTATTGCTTTGAACCCCAGCAAGGTGCAGGATTTGCCAGACGCCGTGCTTTTTTGGAAGCTAAGGGAACTTTGGTTGGTTTTTTGGATGATGATAATATTCCTGCACCGGATTGGGTAACCGCAGCTTATGCCTTTGCCTTAGAACATCCCCAGGCAGGTGCGTATGGCAGCCGGATTCGAGGTGATTTTGAGATTACACCTCCGGAAGATTTTCACCGACTCACTCCTTTTTTAGCGATTACTGAACGAGGTTCACAACCCCTGCGTTACGAACCCCAGCAAAAAGTCCTTCCCCCCTCAGCCGGTTTGGTGGTGCGAAAACAAGCGTGGTTGGAGAGTGTGCCTCCCCACCTAGTGTTAACCGGACGTACATCAGGAACTTGGTTAACTGGCGAGGATTTGGAGATGCTCGCTCATATTCAAGCTCAGGGTTGGGAAATTTGGTATAATCCCGCGATGAATATCGACCACAAAATCCCCCGTTGGCGTTTGGAACGCGAGTATTTAATTCCGTTTTTTCGGGGGATTGGGCTAAGTCGTTATGTGACGCGAATGCTGAGTGTCAAGCCTTGGCAGCGTCCACTAGCAACGTTGGCTTACATGGCTAATGATGTGCGAAAGATTGCCTTTCACATTATGAAATATGGGTTTCGGGTGCGTTCGGATTTGATTGCGGCTTGCGAGATGCAGCTATTTGTTAGCAGCTTGGCGAGTCCGTTTTATTGGTGGAAACAGGGGTATTTTAAGCGCCAAACTTAGCCGTGTTTTGACGGTTTGGTGACATCTAACCGTGGGGAACAAATTATGTTAGTTGACTTTACAGTAGCGATTCCAACGTATAACGGGGCAAGTCGATTACCTCAAATGTTGGAGCGGTTGCGATCGCAAATCGAGGTGGAACACCTCAATTGGGAAATTATTGTTGTCGATAATAATAGCCAAGACTCTACAGCCGGGATTGTTTTTGAATACCAAGCGAAGTGGCCTCGATCCGGACAATTAAGGTATTGTTTAGAATCTCGCCAAGGTGCTGCTTTTGCCCGATGGCGGGCGGTTCAAGAGGCCAGAAGCGAATGGGTGGGTTTATTGGATGACGATAACTTACCTGCTATCAATTGGGTGATTGCAGCCAATGCTTTTGGCCAAACCCATCCCCAGGCGGGTGCTTATGCTAGTCAGATTCATGGAGACTTTGAAACGGAACCCCCCCCAAACTTCGAGCGGATTGCGCCGTTTTTGGGAATTACAGAACGGGGAGAACATCCTCATCGTTATGAACCGGATAAGCTCAAGTTACCTCCTGGAGCTGGATTAGTGGTTCGCAAGTCGGCCTGGTGTGCTGCGGTGCCTGTGCAACCGATGCTTAAAGGTAGGATTGGTAAGTCATTGGTGGGGGGTGAAGATTTAGAACCCCTGCTGCACCTACACCAAGCGGGTTGGGAAATTTGGTATAACCCAGCCATGGAAACTTACCATCAAATCCCAAGCTGGCGGTTGGAGAAAAAGTATTTAATTGAACTCTCTCGGGGTGTTGGTTTGAATAGTTGCTGCCTACGGATGATGGATACTTCGTTTTGGCAAGGCCAAAAGGTGCTGATCAAAACCTTTTTCGGCAGCTTGCGTCGATTAATCCTTCATCTGATTCGATACCGGGCTTTCTTTTTCAGTCGCAACCAAACACAATCATCAGTTACTCCATTAGTGGCAGCTTGTGAATTGGCATTCTATTGGGGATATTTACTTAGCCCGTTTTATTTTTTTAAAGCCAGCTTAGTTAGACAAATTACCACAAGATTTACCAACCAAAATCCGACCAATCTTAGAACTATCGGTTCGCTGAATCAGGGCTAATTTTTAAGATTGTTGTCTATCTGAGCTAAAAGGATTAAATACCTTAAAATACATCCCGATGGGAATGTAATGGTTGTGTAAAGTGAAAACAATCGTAATACAGAGTTGACCAACCTGTTTTTAGTGTTTGAGGGTATGACTCCTGCTGCCTTATTAGAAAAGATTATTGAATGAATACTATGGATAGATTCACCTAGACATTTTTAAAGACTGGATGAAGCTAACTAGACTGTATTGCCCACGGTTACGGGTTGGCATATCATACAGATAACGTATTACAAGTTGTACGATATCTTACAAGTTTGGTGATCTCTCGGACTGAAAGCGTTAGGATAGCAAAGGCTCCTCACTGGCAAAGTCTCTCTTTCTTTCATGGATTAGATAGAACGAGGGCTAATTCAGGGTGCTTGCCCTCTGATAAGAGAGAAGTAAGGAAAGAGTACGCTTACCTCAGCGGAGTTCAGCCGTGTTTGCAACCTATAGCATTGCGGCATGAGTGGCTATTTCGCCAATATTTATTCTGGCGTTACTCATGTCATCCTCTCTTTTAGGAGAAGTGTACTTTGGTCAGTTGCTCTATGTACGACGGTTATCCAACGAAATGTAAACGTTTAACGGCAGTGATTGCTTTTCAGTTCCAAAAATTACTTGTCACTTTAATAAAACAGGAAGCAACAGAGGCTATATCTATAACTTCATTGTTGCTTCTCAATACATTGGCAAGCTTGAAACAATGCCGAAGATTGAAGAGGTTCACCTGACTGAACTCAGTAGACTATCTCCTAACCTATTGGGATTTTTCTTAGCGAAAACGTTACTCCAGTATTTTTGCGAGGAATTCATTGTGGCGTTCATTCGACTCGCAGATCTAATCATCAATCTTGACTGTATTGCCGCAGTAAAATTCAGTACCTACAATGGCTTTGGTGAAGGGAAAGATATCCCCATTGTTAATATCTGTTTGACTGTTCCTGAAGGGTCTTTAGATAATGAATCTGAATGTAGCTGTCTTCAAGATTGTGAAAACTGCAACGGTGTAGAAAGACTAGAATTTGAGAGTGATTTGGCGTTGGCGATTTGGGAATATTTCAACAAATCGACTGATGTCACGGTTTTGTTTGAGTAACCTCAAGCTTAAAGTATTGCTAGAGGTTAAAGGTATAGTCTCAATGGAGGACATCTCAAAAATCCCCAACTAGACTCTTGACACTGTAGGGACTGTTGTTTTTGTAATACAAAAATTTGAATGTATTACTGAAGGGTATCCGGGTTGAATGCCTAATTGTTGAATTAATTTTCAGCTAAATTTCAGGTTGAAATAGCGCTGAAAATAACTGACTTTGACCCCAGAAACACAGTGATCGGGAGAGGGAGAACAGGAGTGACTCCATCTGGGCGGTTTGCCCTCAAACCCCAGTCTGTAATCCTTAGCCGATGCAGAAGAAAGGGACTTGTCATCCTAATTTAATTGATGTTTGCTACAGATTTAGGCTAGTGGGAAACTTCTGCCGCGAAGGTTTAGTATCGCTCCCTTAGAATTCAAATTTCAAAATGCTTATATGGCAAGTGTTGCAGCGATGCAAGAAGGGTAGCTTTATTGCCGCCGTGATGTACTAGCCGCATGACTTGTAACAAGGTCACAATTCAACTGGAATCCACGAGAAGCTGAGGACTACCCACTCTTTTTACACCTCAAGCCTCAGTCAGACCCGGAGAATTTAAGGAAATTTTGTGTTTTTTTTCCTTCCTCTACTGCTCTCGATTTGCCCATCTGTAACCGTTTGAGAAACTCAAACCGCCTCGCTTCTCGATGTGTATTTTATAAAGACTGGATAAAACCTCTGGGATTTAGTTGCTAAGTACCCAGCAATTGACTTATGATGCATATATTGTAATACGCGTTATACGCCTGTCTTACTAATTCGACCGTTTCAGAGAATGAGAGCAGAGGGCTACCAACCCCAGCCCTTGATGCCTTGATGTTCTCGTAGGTTGGACACCACCAGGGTTGTCTATCGTTTTCGCTCCAATCTCATTCGTCCTGAATGTGGTGTTTTTTTAGGTACTAGCATTATGGGTCTCTTCAATTCAGAAAAACAGTCCAGCGAACTGAAGCCGAGCAACTCTAATTATGTCACTCGTGAGGAACTGCGCGAATTCGACCTCAACAATCAACTGGCCAAACTAGCACTTCCTTTAGCTCAGGCTTGGAGAGACAATCATCTTGATGCTCAACCGGGTTCGGAAGAGGCTTTAGACGAGTGTGTACTCGCTGTAGCGATTGAAATGGCGATAGCCGGTGAAGCGGTTGGAGGCCCAATGGGGGCTCTAATTGCAGCTGGTGGTGGCGTCGCTGCAGCAAGCGTAGCTTGTAGACGAGTGCTTTAAAAATGCTTTTTCTCCAACAAAATTGCTGGGTTTACTCTAGATTTTCTCCTTGAGCGGAGTGATTATTCATGCGAGTTATACGCCGTTGCTTTCCTAAAAACCATGTGCGCCGATGGTTGTTAGTAGAGTGCTCATCATTAGGCGTCAATATCATCTTAGAACACAACTTCATAATTTAGTTGTTGTTGGGTTGGCTGTGCAAGCCGTTGAGGGTTTGACACGGTGGGTGCCTACCTCTACCTCCTTCCAATTTCCTATCCCAATGTTCTAAACCAGGTTGTGTCAGGTCTAGTTCTCGAATTACAAGAGTGTGATCTGCTGTTTTTTAAGCAATCGGAGCTGATTTGGGATTAATCTAGCTCTTGACAAAAAGAGACTTTTGTGCATCAAGATTTGACAACAGTATTACGCCTCTCACAGCGAAATAGAGAGGGAAATTCAGGCTAGCAGGGGTCAAGTCATCACCGATCAAAACCAACCATCAAAAGTCAAAAACTTGAAGCTTATTTTAGGACTCTTGAGCTTGTAAAACGATGACTTGACTGAGGCTTTCAGCAGACTCATGCCATCCGACTTTAGCAATATCTCAACAAGGTTAGTGCATACAAAATTTAGCCTAGTGTCTGCTACTGATTATCCCTATCTCGAAAGGAATTAAGGCTAGCATCTACCATCGCCTTGATAGGTAACGCCTCACAACTGGTCTCTTGCCCTAAATTTTCCCAATTTTTTACCCATTTACTATCTCTTCGAGGAGACCTCTTCATGGCTACTCAGTTTGATCCAGACCCAAAAGCATATAAGCAGGAGTTGAATGGACTCTCAAAAGATTCTTTAATGCCTCATGTTAATGGTTTCCATAACTCTGGTGGCAATCCATCTCACTCATCATCGCTGACACCTCAATCTGTGATTGAAGCGGTTGATGCTCATCATCATAATACATTCTCTTCTCTAAACAGACCTCAACACTCAGGTACACCTCGGTGGCAAAACCTGCGCCTAACCCAAAAAGTTACTGCTTTGGCGATCGTGCTGGGCACCTTCCCGGTATTGTTGATTGGAGCCACCGCCTATCAATTTGGCAATCAATCCATGACTCGGCAGATTTCCCAGAGCAAACTGGCTAGTGTCTTGAACATGGAAGATAAGGTTAAGCAGTTCATGCGTGAACGATACGGCGACCTGCAAATCCTCGCCAATCTTCCAATCCTAGCCAATCGGACACTGAGAGACACCACTTCTTTGGCAGAAAAGCAAGCTCAGCTCGAGCGCTTCGTCTCCTCCTATAAAGTCTATGATCTGATTTCCGTTGCCGATCTCCAGGGTAATGTGATCGTCCAAACCAAAGGCACTCCCTTACCCAACCAAAAAAATCGAGACTATTTTCAAGAAGTTCTCAAAACCAATCAACCCGTAGTCAGCGATGCGGTCGTACCCCAATCTGCTGATAACAACCAACTAAGTCTGCATTTTGCAGCCCCCGTCAAAGATAGCGTCACCGGTCAGACTATCGCCATTATCCGTGTTCGGATGCCCGTCTCCACATTAGGAGAGCTACTCAAAGATTTCGGCACCAGTGGGGATGAATATTATTTGCTCGATTCTGACACGCGAAAAATTTTCCTGAGCAAATCCAAGAATAAGGAAAATAAAGATGCCCTCGCCGTCTTCCCAGACTTAGAGCAACTCCAAGCCACCAAAAAACCCCAAAGTTTGGTGGCAACCGATCAAATTGATCAACAAAAGAAACTCTTAGCTCATACTGAGGTTGGTCAAGACCAGGGTATTCCCGCTCTTAATTGGGAAGCCGCGATCGCCACGCCAACTGAAATCGCCTTTGCTCCCCAGCGACAATTACTCTTGATTCTGACGTTAGGAACTGGATTGACGGCATTACTGGTCAGTGCGCTAGCCGTTTATCTGGCCAAACAGGCCACCCGTCCGATCTTAGATGTCAGCGATGCGGTAGAAAAACTAGGCCAAGGTGAATTATACACTCGCGTTGCCGTAGAAGGGGAAGATGAACTGGCTGAACTGGGGTCTAATATCAACCTGATGGCAAGTCGCTTAGAAACACTATTGTGGGCACAAGCGGCTGAAACGGAGCAAGCTGGGTTATTTGGAGATATTGCCGTTTCCAATGCTCGCACCGAGAAAGATATCGACGAAGTGTTTGATAAGGCGGTGCAAGGCGCACTCCGCATTTTAGAGGCCGATCGCGTCGTTGTCTATCGCATTCATCCTGACGGACGGGGGTACATTTCTGCCGAAGCCGTGGTTCCAGTTTGGCCTCGATCGTTGGGTGCCAAAATCGAAGATGCCTGCATTGGGGAACATCTATTGGAAGAATACAGACAAGGGCGTGTTGTCCCCACAAATAATGTTTTTGAGGCTGGGTTCCATCCCGAACACTTGCACTTAATGGAACGCCTACAAATTAAAGCCAATTTGGTCACGCCGATTCTCAAAGATGGTCAGCTTTTTGGCTTACTAATTGCTCATCACTGTAGTAATCCCCATGTTTGGCAGCAGTCAGAAATTAATTTCCTCAAAGAGTTAGCAATTCGGGTTGGACTTTGTTTAGATCGGGTGAGTTTCTTGCAACAGAAAGATGCGGAAACGTTACGCGCCCAGCAGTTAAACGAAATTACCTCCAATATCCGAGATGCCCTCACGGTTGAAGAAATTTATCAAGCTGCTATTACAGGGGTTCGTGAGTCTATGAGTACGGATCGTGCCATTGTCTATCTCTTCGATGAGAATTGGCAAGGAACGATCGTTGCGGAGTCGGTTGCCACTGGCTGGCCGAAGGCGTTGAGAGCGAATATTGCCGACCCTTGTTTTGCGGACAAGTATGTAGATAAGTATCTCCAAGGTCGAGTTACATCCAATGCGGATATTTACGATGGAGTACTAGACCCGTGTTACTTGAGTCAATTGCAGCCGTTTAAAATTCGGGCGAATATCGTGGCTCCTATTTTGGCTTTCAACAAGTTACATGGCTTATTGGTTGCTCATCAATGTTCAGGGCCACGCCAATGGCAAGAATCGGAAATTACGTTCTTCAAGCAGGTGGCGACTCAAGTGGGTCTAGCTTTAGACCGTGTGGATTTCTTAAGCCAAATTGAGCAGTCCCGCCAAAAAGCTGAAATGTTAGCTGATGAGCAGCGCGAACAAAAAGAAGCTTTGCAACAACAACTTTTAGAGTTGCTCGGTGATGTGGAAGGGGCAGCCCGTGGTGACTTGACCGTGCGTGCAGACGTGACGGCAGGAGAAATCGGCACGGTGGCGGACTTCTTTAATGCGGTCATTGAGAGTCTGCGAGGGATTGTAACCAAGGTGAAAAAAGCCGCAGAGCAGGTGAACGAGTCACTCTCTCAAAACGAAGGTGCCATTAGTGAACTTTCGGAGGAAGCTCTCAAGCAAGCGGAAGAGACAACGCGGACTCTGGACTCGGTGGAGCAGATGACTCGCTCGATTCAACAGGTGGCAGAAAATGCCCGTCAAGCGGCAGTGGTTGCCCGCACGGCCTCTACAACGGCGGAAGAAGGGGGAATTGCCATCGAGCGATCCGTACAAAACATCTTTACCCTGCGAGAAACGGTAGCAGAAACAGCGAAAAAAGTCAAGCGATTGGGGGAATCATCTCAACGAATTTCTAAGGTAGCGTCACTCATTGACCAAATCGCATTGCAAACAAACTTGCTGGCAATCAACGCTGGCATTGAGGCGGCAAGAGCGGGTGAAGAAGGTCAAGGCTTTGCAGTGGTTGCTGAAGAAGTCGGGGAACTGGCTGCTCGATCTGCGGCCGCAACGCGAGAAATTGAACAGATTGTCGATAACATTCAAAAAGAAACCGCAGAAGTGGTGGAGGCGATGGAACTCGGTACTAGCCAGGTGGTGGAAGGAACCAATCTGGTTGAGGGTGCTAAACAGAGTCTGCATCAGATTCTGGATGTTTCGCGCCAGATTGATACGTTGGTGCAATCGATTTCAACGGCAACGGTATCTCAGGCGGAGACTTCTCAGGCAGTGACTGAGTTGATGAAGGCGATCGCCATTGTTTCCGAGCATACCTCCAATTCTACGCGTAAGGTGTCTAGTTCTCTCAAAGAAACAGTAGAAATCGCTCAGGAATTGCAGGAATCGGTGGGTACGTTCAATGTCGGCGAAGACTAGACATTAGCTGCATGGGGAACGATTTGGGAGATCAGGCTCATGACTCTCCCTGTTCCCCCTTGAAAATAGCAGGGGAGAAAGATTTTCATGCGTTCTGGTGTATGCAGTTGATGACAGCTATGTAATCAAATTGGTATCAGTGCAACAGCTTAGGACTTTTTCTACACTCAAACAGATAGGAAAAATAAATCGTGCTCAAAACCACCCAACTGGCTAAAAATCCCTCTGTTTATCGCTTGGTTAAGCTGTGGGCACAGCGTTATGTACCCGATATATCTACTCTTGCCTTAAAAAACGGTGGTTACGATTATTCTGCCTTGGAACAAGCTGCATCTCCAGAAGGGCGAACTAAAACGGTTACTAAGCTCAAGCGTTTAATCAATCTCGATTGTGAGTATGCGGGGATCGAAACCAATACCCTCTTCTCCTACATTTCCAATATTGTGAATTTAGCCGAATGTCGGCAGCTTGCACGATTTGTGTGGCAGGTGTACGACAAGACGCTAGATCTTTATCAGCAACAGTCATCAGTCCCTGCTGTTACACAAGCGGCTAAATTTCAGGCAGTGGCTACCACCACAGTCAATCGAGTGGTTCATCCCAATACCCATCTATTGAAGATGCCAGGTTTAGAGGTGCTAGCCGTAGAAAAGTTAGCGGCTGAACTCGAATCGGTATTACTAGAACTTCAGGAGCAACATCTCTTAGCCAAAGACCATCGAGCCATTGGCTTTGTGAATACACAGTTTCACTTTAGCTCCAAGCTGGTACTCAGGCAGCTTACACCACCTGAACAAGTCTTACTCAGCCCCTATTTAAAATTTGTTGAAGAGCAAGTTCTGATTCCGTGGCAACGAGTCTGTGCTGCTGCGGCTAAACACGATTCTAGTTCGCCCAGTTTAGCCGTGGTTGAGTACCTTTTAGCCCAGAGTGATGACATTGCCTCGGCTGTCTTTCGCAAAACCGTGCAACTCAACCCCACTCATCGTAGCCGTCGGGGAAAGCTCACCCATCCTGGGATTGCTGCCTCCACCACCCGAGATATGAATATGTTTCAAGCTTACCTCTGGCTTTGTGTTTTGGAGGAGAGTATGGTGGTGGTTGAGTATGAACTGCTCCCCCTTTGTGTCATGGTACTTCCCAGCGTGGAGGTCAAATGGGAGCTGACGCAACAAATGATCCAACTCTTAATAGATGAAATAAAGGCTCGCGTGACGCCAGTTCAGAATGAACTCTTGATGCCTTACACGCAAGCCTTGCAACGGTTATTTTCTAACCCAGATATGAAAGCTGGAATTTAAATTATCGGTTGTCCTGTGCTTGTTTACGCTTAGTAATGTCGTTACAGACCACAGAAAGTCCGTCACCTGAAGGATAAGCATGAACTTCAAACCATTTTCCTAGGGTGGTGTGCAGTTCTTCAAAGGTCACGGCAACTTGTTGGTTAACGGCCTTGTAGAACTCACGCTCAAAGGATGATCCCGTTAATGCGGGAAATGCCTCCCACAGAATTTGACCTAGGAGTTCGCTGCGGTCTTTCTGTAAGATCTGTTCAGCTTTGTGATTCACATAGGTGAACTTCCACTGCTCATCCACCGTGAAGAAGCCATCAGAAATGGTTTCTAGAATTTTGCTTACTTGCTGCTTAGAGGCAACGAGTGCGGCTTCAGCTTGTTTACGCTCTGTAATCTCCCGTTGCAGGGCAACCCAGTGCGTAACCCGATTTTCTTTATTGAAAATGGGGACAATATTTAGTTCTACCCAAAACTCAGAGCCGTCTTTACGGTAGTTGAGCAACTCAACTTGAACCGGTTTAATTTCTTGCAATGCCGCTTTAATTTTATCGAGCTGAGAGCGATCCGTCTTCGGCCCTTGCAGCAAGCGTGGGGTTCGGCCTAGCACCTCGTTCAGGTCATAGCCCGTAATCCGAGTAAATGCTTGATTGACGTACAGGAGTTCTGGCCCTTTGGGTGCATCGATATGTTTCGCTTCGGTAATCAAAATCCCATCTTGGGTATTCTCAACCGCTGATTCTAGCAAGCGCATCCGCTCCTCTGCTTGCTTACGGGCAGTGACATCACGAACAAAACTTAAGGAAACGAGCTGGTCGCAGTACTCGATAATCCGAGAGCTAATTTCGACTTGGATGGCGGTTCCGTCTTTGCGCCGTAAACCGTGTTCAAAGATGATACTTCCGGTTGCTTGTAGCTGTTGGTTGATCATTCTCTGATGTTCTGGCGGTTTGGGGATGTCGATATCTTTAGTTTTTAACCGCAGGAGTTCTTTCCGGGTGTATCCCAGTCGTCTTGCCGCATTCTGATTGGCATCTAAAATCCGACTGTTCGATAAGTCAATGATAAAGATGGAATCGTTGGCGTATTCAAATAGGTGACGGTAATTAGATTCCGATTCTCGCAGCGACTCTTCAACTTGGTTGCGTTCTGTCACGTCTCTGGCCGTGCAGATTACCGCTTCAACGTTACTGGTATCACCTAAAATAGGGCTGAGAATACATTCGTAGTCCCGTTTGCCATTGTTGGTTCGGTAGCTGATTTCTCGAGTCAAGGGTCGCCGTGTGGCGAAAACCACTTCTCGCTGGGAGTCAATCGGTTCGCTCTCCATCAACTCGGGTGGCAGCTCGAGCTGTCGCCACATCTTACCCAAAATTTGACGTTGCGGTAATCCAAATAGCTGTGCCAGAGCTAGATTGGCATAGGTAAACCGACCTACTCGGTCTACAACGCAAATGGGATCAGGAGAGGCGGAAAGCACCAGGTCAAATATTCTGGCTTGTTGCTCAATCCGGGCAGTGAGCTCTTGCAAGTCCGATCCATCCGGTAAGCCATCGGCTAACCCATGATCGGCCGTAGACTGACCGGTTCTATGATTTCCTGAGTATCCTTGGCCTCCGTTAACAGCCTGGGTTGAGAAGATTTCTCCATGTAGTAAGGCATTAGGGACTAAAACGGAGTGGTCATAGGCCGCTGTCTGCTGTAAGACTGGGCTAATTGAGTTGATCTGACTGACTCGAGGAGCTTGGTGCGTGAGTTTGCTCAATTCCTCAGTGAGCGTCATGAATTTCTGCTCTAAGTCTTTGAGCTGGTTTTGCAGTTCTTCTACTGTGGCTGGGCGCGATTCATTCATAGGCATACCAAATGCCTGCTTTAAAGCCTCAATCACTACTGCGGTTCGGTCGCGACCTGACGCCTCAGCCCGAGACCGAATCTCCTGAATCAGGTTCTCTGGAAGTCTAAAAGTCGCTATCTTACTTGCCATTGTTTAAGCGTGTGTTTGTAAAGTGTATCGTTTCAAGTGGTCTAACCCTTGTAGCCTGAGGCGAATCACCGCCAAGCACAGCTTTTCTAATCCTACTGAAAAGGATTTTGATAGAGCTTGCCCAGAGAGCTGATAGAGGAGGGGTTGATGAAAGTAAGTTAAACTTGACCAACACCCTATCGCAGGCGTTCCTGTTTAGCTACTTTAGCTGCCTTTTTGTATCAACGGCCGGCTGGCTCTTCCAAGAAGAACCCTTGCCACAAGCTATTTGTTCGTTGTTATAGGTTAATCTCTCAGGGTTACTAACACCCCACTGGTTAACCCTTAAGGCTGACGGGATCATCTCATTGTCGCAAATTTAACTGCACAATGCATCCGTATAACCACGGTATTACTAGTAAAACGTGAAGTTTACTTTAATATACACTGTAGTGATTGCTCATTACTTTAAATCTATTATATCGCTGTATTTATGGGGGATGATGAAGTGTGTAACTCTGTCACACACTTCGATCCAACCCATCTCTAAACTCCACCCGTAGGATTAATAAAAGTTAACCTTAATTTTAAGATTGAAGCTGCACAGAATACAGAATTCTGTACTTCGTTGAAGAAAAAATTAGGGAAACAGGACTTACGCTAGCCAGCTACCGACACTACCCGTAGAACTAGAACGAGAAAATGCTCAGACTACTTGTAGAGTTTGTGCGTAAGTCCTGGTTATGCTTTCGGTGCTCTATCTGATATTCTCTTCTTCCTCAAAAACGCTTGCCTCAGCAATATGTCTTAATTGTTGTACGCTAAGTAGCTGATTCTATAAATACTTATGGGATAAGGCATTTCGGGTAATGGCTTATTTCCCTTCCTGATGCCTGTTCTCAAAGCTTTTGTATACAAAAATTTTATTTTTTTGAGGTAGATTAATGCTTAAATAAAAAAAACGCCCCAACGGGCGCTTGATCAGGGTGCATCTACTAAATATATAGTTTAACCTCATGAGGGGTAATACCCCCCATACCCCTTAATAAAACTCAACGGGCTGACGGTCGCTGATTCTAAGATTAAGTGGGTGGTAATTCGAGAGGAATTGCGCCAAGCATTCCTTTACGAAAATCATTTAATAATTGACGTGCTGTGCGCTCGACATCCCCTTGATAGCGAAAGTCTGCCAAGGCTTGTAGGTAGTCTTCACTGCTAAACGGAGTCGGGTCTAATTCATAACGGCTTTTCAAGGGAGACGGAGGAACTAGGGCAGGGCCGACAGTCAATTCCATATCTTGAAGCAATTCAACTAAAGCCGCCGCTACTCGTTGATTGTCATAAGAGGCTTCACCGATATCGTCACAAATTGCCAGCTTGATGGCCTTGTCTTGGTCTTTTAAATTACCTGGAATTACGCCCGGAGCGTCTAAAAGTTC
Organism: uncultured Microcoleus sp.; assembly: GCA_964588805.1. Lineage (GTDB taxonomy): Bacteria > Cyanobacteriota > Cyanobacteriia > Cyanobacteriales > Coleofasciculaceae > CAZPRJ01. Next base: position 62,549 of record CAZPRJ010000016.1, read on the forward strand.
GATTTGATCAGAAATTCGTACCCAGCGTAGCTGACGTGTCACACCAGCGCGACGCGCACTTTCTACGACACGACGCCCCAAAAGACGGTTGATTAACGCTGATTTCCCGACATTAGGAAACCCAATCACTACTGCTCGCACTGGACGAGGCTGCATTCCGCGATCGCACCGACGTTGGTTCATTTGTACTCCTGCGGCTTGGGCGGCCTGTGACACCTCCCGAATGCCTTTACCCTGCTGGGCATTTGTAAAATAAGGAGTTTCGCCTTGCTGTTGAAACCAAGTAGCCCATTCTTGCCGCACGGCAGGAAGAATCATATCAACTCGGTTGAGGACTAATACTTTTGCCTTGCTACCCGTCCATTGAGAAACTTGGGAATGATGAGTCGAGAGGGGAATTCGCGCATCCCTCACCTCTAGAACAACATCGACTCGCTTTAGCTGTTCTTTGAGTTCCCGTTCAGCTTTAGCAATATGACCGGGATACCATTGAATTGAGGGTGTAGCCATAATTGAGACGGATTTGAGGACTCTTAAAAGGAAATAAAAAATCTTACTCCCTTTTAAGATTAGTACTATAAGTAACGCTAATTTTTTATCACCTGATTTAACCGGAATTATTGCAGCGTTTGATGAATAGCTGAATGTATCGAAACCATCAATCCAACGGCAGATGACAAAATCTATAAAGCTAGTGATTTTGCTGTATCTAACTTGACAATTACCTCAATCGGCATGTTAAGCTTGGGTTACTCTTGAGCAGTCTCATGCTCACACCATCTCAGAAGATACTCGATTGGGTGACTCATAGATTGAGCAACCCGTTAGGTTAAAAATGCATTCATCCTTGACAACTATTGGATCAGGGGTTCAACGTTAACTCAGGAGAGTCAACTTTTCAGTCTTTGAAAATGCATACTTCCAGGATTTGCCTCTAAAACCTAACGCCTAATTCCTAAATTTCTCAGGGTTTTCTCAGATTCAATAAGTTCTGGTTCTAGACTTTTCACGACTCTAAACATTTCCAGTCGAAGCAGCAGATTTTATTCAGTAATACGCGGTAAAATTCTAGGCTTTTAATAGCTTTTGATGAGCTATAAAGCTTATTATTTTGTGCGCCAACTTATAACTAATTTGTTGTTGATAAAGCAGTGCTTTTTAAATAGTATTCTGCTCAGCTAATAGCAATATTTGCTAAATAGCCAAGCTGCCTTATGTACTATTGAGAACTGCTATGCAACGTGCTGCCTAGTCGGATGAAAGGAGATACCCATTTTTGTGGCTCTCCTGAATTCATAAACCTTCATTTCATCTTAATCGATTGCGCTGATAAAAGATTAGGTCATCAGTAATCTAGCAACCAAGGTTTATATTTATCTGAGATAAAAATCAAAAAAACTAAATTTTTTTTGATGCCTGAAGGTGGTGATGAGGACACTAAAGATTTGGTTGATATTGCGGTAATATTCCTAAAAACTCATGAATTTATCAATTGAGAGTATTCGTAAAGCAAATTCAGACGAATGGGATAAAATTTGGCAAAAATGCAACTATTCAACTTACTTTCATTCTCGAGAATGGGCTGAAATTTGGCAGTCATTTAAAAAAGGAAAAATTATAGCAAAGCCGAAATTGATTACTTTTTCAGATGGTAAAACGGCCTTATTACCTCTTTCACTTCAAACGGAATATAAAGGAATTATCAGCCTATATGCATCCTCTTTAGAAGAAACGTTTGGAGGCTGGATTTCTACCGATGAATTAACCGTAGAACACGCCAAATTACTAGCTAACTTTCTAACTAAAAAATTAGGAGGAAACTTAGTTTGGCGATTTAATCCCTATGATGAACTCGTGTTCAAAGCAGGAGTGAACGTTACTACAGAAGATGAAACTCACGCTATTAAATTAGAGGAAAGTGTTGACACAATTACAAAAAACAGAGTTCGATTGCCCGTAAAGCTCGTAAAGCTGCTAAAGAAGGCGTATCAATCAAAATAACGTCTAATGTAGAAGAATGGCAAGAATATTATCAAGTCTATCTTGACTCAATACGGAGATGGGGCAAAGATTCTTCCTTCGCGTATCGCTGGGAACTCTTTGAAGAAATTTTACAACGCAATTCTCCAAACGTTAAATTGTGGGTAGCTTGTTATCAAAATCAAGTCATTAGCGGTGCACTCTGTTTCTATGCGCCAACCCATGTCGTGTATTGGCAGGGTGCAACGTTAGAGTCTCATTTCCATCTTCGCCCCGTCAATCTAGTCATGTATGAAATCATCAAATCTTGTTGTGAAGAAGGCTATTCTTGGTTTGATTTTAATCCAAGTGCGGGATTGGAAGGGGTAAGAGCGTTTAAGGAAAGTTTTGGAGCTAAGCCTCTTCCGTCTCATGTTGTTAATATGGAAACTGGCTTCCAAAAAGCTAGAAGACAAATGTTGTTCGTTTTGGAAACTGCCCGCAAAAAAGGTAAATAGCGGTAAGTTTGTAAGGTGGCATTAAATCAATGAATTTGGAAGCTCCGTTTTAGATTCTGGCGTCTAAGCAATCGATTGACAAACGAGAATGATGCAATTATTGCTGTTATATTGCTCTATTTTGGTGTGCATCTTAACCCACTTGTAATTCAGTTAGCGAATTATATTTTCATCAACCATAGGAGGTTTAAGGATGCCCGCAAAAACAATGGAAGAACTCGTATCGCTATGCAAGCGGCGTGGCTTTATTTTTCCCGGTTCTGACATTTATGGCGGCTTACAAGGAACCTATGACTATGGCCCCTTGGGTGTGGAACTTAAAAATAATCTCAAAGCGGCTTGGTGGCGTACTAATGTGTACGAACGCGATGATATGGAAGGATTAGACGCAGCGATTTTAACCCATCGTTTGGTGCTGCGTTACTCCGGACACGAAGCCACTTTTTCTGACCCAATGGTAGACTGCCGTAATTGCAAAAGTCGCTGGCGAGCAGACCATTTAAAGAACGGACGATGTGAAAAGTGTGGTTCTTTAGATTTGACAGAACCTCGTCCATTCAACATGATGTTTAAAACCACCGTTGGGCCGATCGCGGATGAGCATTCCTATGCCTATTTACGTCCAGAAACAGCGCAGGGAATCTTTACGAATTTTAGAAATGTAGTGGATTCTACCTCTCGTCGTTTGCCCTTCGGTATTGCCCAAATTGGTAAAGCCTTCCGCAACGAAATTACACCCCGTAACTTTATCTTTCGAGTGCGCGAATTTGAGCAGATGGAGATGGAATATTTCGTGCAACCGGGAACAGATGACCAATGGCATCAGCACTGGATTGAAGAACGGCTAAACTGGTGGCAACTACAAGGATTGAGCCGTGATAATTTACAGGTTCAACATCAAACGCCGGAAGAACTTGCCCATTATGCCAAAGCGACTGTTGATATTTTGTATCGTTTCCCGCATGGTTTAGAAGAATTGGAGGGTATTGCCAATCGTACTGACTTTGACCTTGGTTCCCACACTCGCAGCCAGTCGAGTTTTGACCTAACTGCACAAGTGGAAGCTAATTCAGATAGTACGACTAAACTAGTTATCCCCAATCCCCAAACGAATCAACCGATTGTGCCATTTGTGATTGAGCCGTCGGCAGGAGTAGATCGGGGTGTATTAGCGATTTTAAGCGAAGCTTACACTGAGGAAGTGTTAGAAAACGGTTCACGGCGTATTGTCCTCAAACTCAAACCCCATCTTGCTCCGATTAAAGTTGCAGTTTTACCGCTTGCTCGCAACAAGCCAGAAATTGTCGCCAAAGCCAAAGAAATTAAAAATAAGCTGCAAGCGCTGGGATTTGGGCGAGTGTTGTATGAAGATACCGGGAATATTGGTAAAGGATATCGCCGCCACGATGAGGTAGGAACGCCCTTATGTGTCACAGTTGATTTCGATACGCTCGGCTATGGAGAAAACCCATCCTGGCTAGATACGGTGACTGTACGCGATCGCGATACCCTCCAGCAAGAACGGGTTTCGATTAGTGAATTAGGTGCCTACGTGCAGAAACACTTGCAGTAGTTGTTTGTTTTTGGTTGTTTGTTACTTATTGCAACTTGACAATAAAATACACCAATAACAAGTCCATGGGGTAGGCGTCTCGCCTGCCCCAGAATTTTGATAAAAAAGAATGTAAATCGGCTCTAAATTCTCATGCTACGGCACAATCAAAACGGGGCAAGGAGACAGGTTAATCACCCGATTCGTTACACTTTCGGCTGCGCCTTCCTCCGTCAAACCCAATCCTCGACAACCCATCACAATTAAATCTGCCCCAATGTCATCGGCCACATCACAAATTGTGAAAGCGGGCATCCCTTCGCGACTCATGGTTGTTGCTTCGATTCCCTGCTGAGAAAATAGGGCTTGGGCATTTTTCAGCAATTCTGCCACCATCTCAGGGGATGCAAGGGCATCGGGATTAGGTGCTTCTCCTTCGTCGGAGGAAGTTTCGATCACCGATAGTAAAATTAATCGACTGCCATACTGTTGTACGACATTGGTTACAACTTCTGCGGCTTCGCGGGTTTCTCGGCTTTGGTCAACAGGAAATAAAACAGTCTTAAACATTACACAACGCATCTTTTAAGACGCGAACTCTGCTCACCCTACCACAGATTGGTGAAGAACCCATACTAAGCTGACGCTACACAGGGAACTTACCGAGAGGGTTGTTTAGGTGGCGAGGCATTCCCTGATTTAGATAGGATTCCTATGATCGAGGGAGGATAGCACTTCGCCTAATTCAATCCCATTTTATCACTGAGGGGACAGCCACTAGTAACACTAGGCGGAATTCACGCATTCAAAATGCTTATATGGCCAGCGTTTCATGGATGTGTAAAGAGTAGCTTGATTTGGGCTGCACTGCACTAGTATTTTGTTGGGGTTTAACCCGATACCCAAACCCTTTAAGTTTTGGTACTCAATCTTTTGTAAAATTAAGAACGATTTGAAAGAATATACTCTTTGCCTAGGGAATTCAGGTCGTATTGATTTGAATTCACCGGGCAATGCTCAACAGTATCATTTCTGACACACCAAATAACAGCACAGAGCATCAGGTAAAGGCAATTAGGAGATTTACTGTGTCTAAAAAAAGCGTTGCAGATTTACAAGAGTCAGATTTAGCCGGAAAGCGGGTATTGGTGAGAGCCGATTTGAATGTACCGCTTGATGACACGGGCGCGATTACCGACGATACTCGTATCCGTGCGGCTTTACCCACTGTTCAAGATTTAATTAAAAAGAATGCCAAGGTGATTCTGTGCAGCCACTTAGGGCGTCCAAAAGGTCAGGTGAAAGATAGCTTACGCTTGACACCGGTCGCTAATCGTCTTTCAGAATTGCTAGGCCAGACGGTGATCAAGTGCGATGACTGTGTGGGCGATGCTGTGAAGGCTCAGATTGACGGAATGCAAACTGGCCAGGTGGCCTTATTGGAAAATCTCCGTTTCCATGCCGGAGAAGAAAAAAATGACCCAGAATTTACCAAACAGTTAGCCTCATTGGCAGATGTCTATGTCAATGATGCCTTTGGAACCGCACACCGTGCCCATGCTTCAACAGAAGGGGTGACGCATTATCTGAAGCCTTCGGTGGCGGGATACTTGATCGAAAAAGAACTTCAATATCTGCAAAGCGCGATTGAAAAGCCTCAAAAGCCCCTAGCAGCCATTATTGGAGGTTCCAAGGTTTCGAGTAAGATTGGCGTGATTGAAACGCTTTTAGAAAAGGTAGATAAGCTGCTGATTGGTGGAGGGATGATTTTCACCTTCTACAAAGCGCGGGGATTGAGTGTGGGTAAGTCTTTGGTAGAGGACGATAAGCTGGAATTGGCTAAGTCTCTAGAAGTTAAGGCCAAAGAAAAAGGCGTTGACCTTTTATTGCCCACTGATGTTGTTGTCGCAGATAATTTTGCGGCTGATGCCAATTCCCAAACCGTTAGTATTGATGCTATCCCTGATGGTTGGATGGGTTTGGATATTGGCCCAGATTCAATTAAGGTGTTCCAAGATGCGCTGTCGGATTGTAAGACAGTGATTTGGAATGGGCCGATGGGTGTATTTGAGTTTGATAAATTTGCGGCTGGAACAGAAGCGATCGCCCATACTCTAGCAGGACTCACCAAGAAAGATGCAACAACAATCATCGGTGGTGGTGACTCGGTTGCCGCAGTGGAAAAAGTCGGTGTTGCTGACCAAATGAGCCATATCTCGACCGGTGGGGGTGCAAGTCTGGAGTTACTCGAAGGCAAAGAACTCCCCGGTATTACTGCCCTCGATGATGCTTAAATGTAGAGATTGCACTGGGCGCGATTGTGTCTAGTTTAGCCAATAGGTTTGAATAGTAGTCAATAAACAGATTTTTCTTAACCCACCCAGTACATAGGGTGGTTTTTTTGTCAAGCCTTTATGGCAAAAGGCAGAAAGCAGGAGGCAGAAGGCAGAAGGCTTTTATGTTTTTTACATAATTGAACTCAACAAGAAATGATGTAGAGAGAAAACATCCCTCTACATCAACACAGTTGTTATTGAATTAGAACCAATCCATTCCTAGTTTCAAGCAACTGAAGCAACCTAGACATAGCTGAAGACTGCGCTGTTGGTGCTGGAGATGTAGTAATCTTCGACGATACCCGTCAAATCGTAGCTACCAGCGTTGTAGGTGTAGATATACGTGTCGGTGTAGGTGTTGCCGTTGTAGTTGCCATGACCCAGGTAGTAGTTGCTGGAGCTACCAGATAGCTGGATTGTGTCACCTTGAGAGTAGGAGTAGTCTTCGATGACAGCATAGCTGTTATAACCATAGAGCTGGCTATCTTGGTAGTAGGCTCCAGATGAAGTACCGAGAACGAAGGTATCAGCTCCATCGTAGTATGGATCGTAGGTGGAGTTCCCTGAACCACCGGTGAGATAGTCAATTTCTGTGCTGCCACCGCCATAGGCATTGATGTAGTCGTTACCGTAACCACCATATACGTGGTCGTTGCCGTAACCACCATATACATAGTCGTTGCCAGCGTCGCCGTATACATAGTCATTGCCAGCGCCACCGGACATATAATCATTACCCGTGCCGCCATAAATGGTATCGTTACCAGCGCCACCAACAACCGTGTCATTGCCTGCACCACCACTGAGATAGTTATTGTAGCTATTGCCAACAATATAGTTGTCGAGGCTGTTGCCGTAACCATAGTAGGCACCATAACCTAAGGTCAGGTTTTCTACATTGGCATCGAGCGAGTAGGAGTAGGCAGTGGAGTAAACGGTATCGGTTCCACCTGTCGAGGTTTCATAAACGGTGTCGTAGTAGCTGTCTGCGTAGTAATAGTCATTGCCAGCGCCACCGGACATATAGTCATTGCCTGTACCGCCATTGATGGTATCGTTACCACTGCCACCGTAAATTGTGTCGTTACCCGCCGCACCATACAGGTAGTTGTTGTAGTTGTTACCTGTAATTACGTTGTCGGAACTGTTGCCGTAACCATAGTAGGCACCATAACCTAAGGTCAGGTTTTCTACATTGGCATCGAGCGAGTAGGAGTAGGCAGTGGAGTAAACGGTATCGGTTCCACCTGTCGAGGTTTCATAAACGGTGTCGTAGTAGCTGTCTGCGTAGTAATAGTCATTGCCAGCGCCACCGGACATATAGTCATTGCCTGTACCGCCATTGATGGTATCGTTACCACTGCCACCGTAAATTGTGTCGTTACCCGCCGCACCATACAGGTAGTTGCTGTAGCTGTTACCTGTAATCACGTTGTCGAGGCTATTGCCGTAACCATTGTAGGCACCATACCCCAAGGTCAGGTTTTCAACGTAGTTATCCAAGCTGTAGGAGTAGGCAGTGGAGTAAACAGTATCAGTCCCACCTGATGCAGTTTCATAAACGGTGTCGTAGTAGCTGTCTACATAGTAGTAGTCATTGCCGTAGCCACCCGCCATGTAGTCATTACCAGTGCCACCATACATGGTGTCATTGCCGTAACCTCCATACAGATAGTCATTACCACCTGCACCATAGAGGTAATCGTTGTCAGTGGCATAGTAAGAACCCGAAGAGTTAGAGCCGTAGATGGTGTCACTGTAGGCACCGCCATAGATAGTATCGCTGCCTGCATTACCCTGTGCGTAAAGACTTTGATAGTAGCTTGGGTAATAAGGATTAGCTGCATGGTTGTAGAAATTGTTGCCAGCAGTTCCGTTGTAGTTGTAAGTAACCATTTCCAGTTGCTCCAAGGATTGCAAGAAGTTGAAGTGACGGTTTACAAACTTGCTTCCTCGGTAATCCTTTTTCTGTCTCGGTCTTACTGAGAAGTGCGTTTGTTAACCTCTACTGAGCTATCTAGCCCTGGAATCAGAGTTACGCAGGATTTACAAAACTTCATAATAAATTTTTGAATTCGCTCAGATTACAGTAAGGGTTCTCCCCCTTGATGTCAGTCGTGTTGAGATGAGGGAACATCTTTTATAAAGGTAGGTCTTTGGGTGAACAAGAAAGGCAAAAGGCAGAGGGCAAAAGGCAGAGGGCAAAAGACACAAAGGGGGGTATCTGAGGAAAATAGGCAGATCGGAGACAATATTAAAGCTAGAGCAACTTATCTATGTTCAGATTGAGGCAAATGAAATACTGATACAAGACTGAATGTGAAGGTACGGTACGGCAAGGCTCGCTCATGAGCGAGTCATCCCAGAATAAAATTAAGCCGTTGGTTAGGATGATCACTTTTCTGGATGCAATCAGCAGTAGGTCAATATAAGGAGCGATCGCTCAATGAATAAACCGGAGGAACGGCTCGATTCATTAGTAAAAGAGGCGTGTAAGCATCCACCGGGCAGTCCTGCCCGACAGAGAAACTTAACTAAAATCATTCGCCTCATTACTCCTAAGCTTTGGCGAGAGTACACCCCTTACTATCAAGATGCGCTGCAAAAAACCTGGGTGTATTTTTGCCAAAACATCTGCGAAGCCGGAACGGGTGCGGCTTATGATCCCAAACGGAGTCAGATAGTCACTTGGTTAAATAACTACTTGAAACGGCGACTTCAAGACGGTTACATCGAAATTCGAGAGAAAAAAATTACTCAAATACAACCTAGACAAGGGACAGACGAGGGTAATGATATCAATATCATTGAGAATATTCCGGCTGAACCTGATGTTCCCCCCTTACTCGAGGAAGTCAAAAAATGGGTTGAAGTTGATGTAACGGGTGAATTAAGGCAAACCCACATTACTAATCGTCCCGATGTAACGGCTCAAGTTTTAATCCTACGGCGCTTACCTCCAGAAACAAGCTGGAAAGACTTGTCGGCAGAATTTAATCTGACGGTTTCAACCTTGAGTAGTTTTTATCAACGACAATGTTTACCTCGCTTGCGTAAATTTGGTGAATCCGAGGGATATCTATAGTAGAGGGTTCCCCAACAACATAAGGTTTCGTCACTGCAAATGAGAAACCCACAGATTCACCCCACACTAAGGAATGGTTCGGCTATGTCTTACTTCACTCAGGAAATCGAAGATTTCGCATTATCGCTTCCCATCACCCAAACTGCACAACGCATCGCACAACAGTTTGCCAATGAACAGCCTACACCTCAAAAAGCTGAGCAAGTTCGGTTAAATACCTTGGCCGTGTATGTGATGAACGACTACTTGCAGATGATGGGAGTTCCCACAAATTTAGAAGCTAGTGACAGTTGGAACCCTGTGTTGCGCCTATGTGCAGATGTGGCTGATTTAGAAGTAACGGGAGTTGGACGCTTGGAATGCCGTCCTTATCATCCTTCTCAACCTACCTGCTACGTTCCTCCTGAAGTTTGGTCAGATCGATTGGGTTATGTGGTGGTTCAGATTGATGAACAAGCGCATGAAGCCACTGTGCTGGGATTTACTCAACAAGTTGCTACAGAAGATATTCCCTTAAGACAACTCAAACCTATTGATGATTTGTTCGAGTGCTTATATTCTGCACCCGAGCAGACTATAAGATTTAACCTGAGCCAATGGTTCACTGATATTGTTGAGCAAGGCTGGGAAACGGTAGAAACTTTATTGAATCCTCCCCCAGAATTAGCCTATGGGTTTCGCGGCCGTTCCGATTCTGCGATCGCTGATTCAATATTGGGTGAGGGCAGTACTCGACGTGCTAAAGTTATCGACTTAGGAATGCAGCTAGGGGGTTATGCTGTTGCATTAGTGGTGGAAATCAAACCTAATTCTGAGCAGAAAGTTGATATTGTTCTCCAAGTTCGTCCCGTTGGCAATCAACTGTATTTACCTCCCCTGCTTCAACTCATCGTACTAGATGAAAACGGATTAATTTTTTTGGATGCTCAAGCGAGAACTGCGGATAATTACATTCAATTGCAGTTTAGTGGCCTACCAGGGGAACAATTTAGTGTCAAAGTGTCTCTGGGGGATGCAAGTGTTACGGAAGATTTTACAATCTAAGACTCTTATCTCCTTGAATTGTGCATCACAACGTTTGAGCAAATTAGGTCGCATTACCGAAACATGAATTTTTATTTAATTGTCTTGGCTAAAGAGCCTTATTGTGCAGGCTATCAATGACCCCAAAATTGCATACCCTAAAGTTGAGAGAGATATAACATCTCAGAGCAAATATTAATTGGGTCATCTTGGGAGCTAGTACTACGGCAACGACAGGATCTGGAGTAGCTATTGTGGGTAAATTAGTAGTCCTAAAGCTAGGGGAGGGTAGCTTCGAGCAAGGATTCCCCGTTACATTACAAATTGGAGAGGAGGAGCGCTACCCATCGATAGAAATTATTGGCAAGTTACCTCCTATTCCCGAAATTCCGCAATACTATAAAAATTGGTCTACCCATTATCGCAGTTTGGGATTGCGTTCTCGGCTGGAGGCTTCGGCTGCCCAAGTTAAAAATTATTCAGTTCGAGAAAAGATTGAAGATTGCTGTAGTGCAGCGCAAATATTACGCGATCGCTTGAATGCCTGGTTATACGCCGAGTCTTTTCGCCCCATCCGAGAAAAATTACTCGAACAGTTATCCCCACAAGAAGAAATTCGTCTAATTATTCAAACAGAAAATATAGAGTTGCGGCGATTGCCTTGGCATTTGTGGGATTTTTGCGATCGCTATTCCAAGGCCGAGATTGCCTTAAGCCCTCTGAGCATTGGATATCCCCACTCGATTCTATCGACCCATTCCCAGGTTAGAATTTTAGCCATCCTCGGCAATAGCGTAGGAATTAATATTCAAGCGGATCGCCTCTTACTCGAACAATTACCCAATGCTGAAATTAGCTTTTTAGTCGAACCCAACCTTAAGCAACTCCATGAAGAACTTTGGAGGCAAAGTTGGGACATTCTCTTTTTCGCTGGCCATAGTTCTAGTGAAAATAATGGTAAAACCGGGACGATCCATCTCAATCAAACCGATAGCTTAACCCTTGAACAATTAAAATTTGCACTCAAAAAAGCAGTCGAACAAGGCTTAAAAATAGCAATGTTCAATTCCTGTGATGGCTTAGGCTTGGCGCAAAATTTAGCTGATTTACAGATTCCCCAAATTGTAATTATGCGGGAACCTGTGCCCGATCGCGTTTCCCAAGAATTTTTGAAATACTTTTTAGCCACCTTTGCCCGAGGTGAGTCCTTCTATTTGGCAATTCGAGAAGCGAGGGAGCGTTTGCAAGGATTAGAAGATCAATTTCCCTGCGCGACGTGGTTGCCCATGATTTTCCAAAATCCTGCTGTTGTTCCCCCAACTTGGCAGCAATTATGCCAGTCTAGCGACGACTCACAGGATGAGATACCTCCTGAGGAACAAACCCCCTTACCTAAACTACCTCCATCCATCAAACAACGATATGGAGACAAGCCACTCACTTCACCGCGTTTCTTCTGGCGAGGACTGCGTACTGCCTTTTTGTTAAGTGTCGGTATTACGTCCTTGGTTTTGGGGGTTCGTCGCCTAGGATTTCTACAACCAATGGAATGGCAGGCTTTCGATCATTTGATGCAAGTTAAACCCGCCGAACTCCCAGACTCACGGTTTTTAGTTGTCACCGTCACAGAAGAAGATATTCAAGCACAAGGCAATGAACCTAGGCGGGGGTCATTATCGGATCGCTCCTTGGCACAACTGCTTAAGAAGCTCGATTCCTATAACCCTAAACTCATTGGCCTAGATATCTATCGGGATTTTCCAGTCGAGGCCAAGTATCCAGAATTAGCCAAGTATCTCAAGACCAGCGATCGCTTTATTGCCGTATGTGAAGTCAGTACAGGTAACAACGATCCTGCGATTTCCCCGCCCCCTGAAGTCCCCAAGGCCAACCTAGGCTTCAGTGAAATCTCAGTCGATCCAGATCAGATTGTCCGCCGTCATCTGCTGGCGATGACTCCTAGCGCTTCCTCACCTTGTACTCCCCACTACGCCTTTAGCACCGAATTAGCCACTCGTTACCTCCAAAAAACACGAGGTATATCACTAAAAATTACTTCCGATGGAAATATACAGCTCGGTAAGGTGGTTTTTCAGCCTTTGGATGCTCATAGTGGGGGTTATCAGGGTGCCGATTCTTCGGGTCATCAAATCCTGCTCAATTACCGATTCTACCGCTCTCCTGAAGACTTTGTACAAAAAGTCACACTCAGCCAAGTATTAAAAGGTGAGGTCAATCCTGATCACGTTAAAGATCGAATTGTCCTTATTGGCGTGACGGCTCAAAGCGCTAAAGATTTTTTCAATACACCTTATGGTCAAAAAATTCCAGGAGTTGTCCTTCATGCTCAAAATGTGAGCCAGATTCTTAGCGCTGTTCTCAATGAACGACCTTTGATTGGGGTATGGGCAGGATGGACTGAAGCCCTGTGGATTTGGGGATGGTCTTTAGTCGGTGGTTTATTGGTCTTGTATGCTCGAGGATGGCAGCGATGGGCACTGGTGCTGGGAAGCCTTGTACTGATATACGGACTGAGTTTTGAGATGTTCAAGCGAGGGGTTTGGACTCCTTTAGTTCCAGCAGCACTTGTTTTAGTATCTACCAGTGGAGGCGTTTTCGCTTATACCCGTTGGCAATTTCCCAAACAAACTTCTACATTCATACTTCAATCGCAATTATGATTGACCCAACCTTACCCTTAGTAAAAAAAACATTAACTCTAACCTTGATTGTGGTTGGAGCGTTTGGTAATCTTGCTCTACCTGGCCAAGCTACACCTGTGGAAGTCAAGACTTTATCGACTACAGCAGGCGATCTCGGTGGAACCCTCAAGCCACCTCAACCCTTCTCGTTCAAGCTAGCTCAATCTCAGCCTACACCCAAAGACCGAGGCGCACCCTTACCCGGTAATCAAGTGGGTGGGGGCAGTCGGGGTTCTTGTCTGGCCAGCACCAAACGGCTTACTGCTTTAATCCCAGTTCTTCAATCTACGCCCAATCAAAGCCGTCACCCAGCGCTAGAACGTATTGCCCCAGGCTCTATTGTCGGTTTATCGACCGCTTCCCATCCCACCTTTTGGGTGTATCTTCCCTATTCTCTGCCGCCGGAAGGCAAAATTGAGTTTGTCCTCAAAGATGACCAAGATAAGATCATCTACGAAACCAACTTATCTAAGTCAGGGGCTGCACCCGGTGTGGTGGGCTTCCAACTTCCTGAAACAGTTCCTGCACTTAAGGAAAACGGACGGTACAAGTGGTTTGTTTCGGTTTATTGCAACACCGATGATGGCTTAGATGATCCTGCTGGTGCAATCTATGTTTCAGGCTGGGTAGAGCGAGTTGCCCTCGATCCTTCACTTAAACGTCAATTAGCCCAAGCAACGCCTGATCAAAAGTCACGTCTGTACGCCCAGGCTGATATTTGGTATGAGGCTGTCACTGAACTGGCCGAACTGCGCCGCCAAAATCCTAATGATGCCACTTTAAAAGCACAATGGGATGAATTATTGCAATCGATTGGCTTAGAAGGAATTGCAGCAGAACCGATTAGATCAATGCTAACGGCGCAAAAATAGTATCGAATTCGGTTAAAAGACCATAAAACCTGTAAGGGCGGGTTTTAATCATAAGTTTTTGGTACTGCTCAAAGCTAGCTCCTAAACCCGCCCCTACGATCATCTGGTTATTCAAACGCATTTGATATGATCAGCGATCGCGTCTGTCCCTTTCGAGCTCACCCAGGACTTACGCATTCGCCCCCCCAGGCCGCCAAATCTGGGGGGAGTTAGATCTTGTTCCCCCCAAAATTGGGGGGTTAGGGGGGCTAATTGACGGGTATTGCGTAAGTCCTGTCACCGAGTGATCGCATTTGGGAGATAAGAATATGGATGGCACTGGCTATCAATCCAGAGAACAAGGTCGTTGCAAAGCCTGCTGTAACAAAGCATGGTACTCTTGCTCATTAACTAGTTGAGCACCGAAGCGAGCTAGGTGAGGGTTGATCATCTGGGCATCAAACAAAATAAACCCTCGCGATCGCAATCGTGCCACTAATTTGACCATTGCCACTTTTGAACCCTCGGGAATCCGATAAAACATGGATTCACCAATAAAGACTCCACTAATAGCAATGCCTAAAATTCCTCCCGCTAATTGATCATCTTGCCAGGTTTCAAAACTATAAGCCCAACCCGCTTTATAAAGCGCCCAATAAATCTCCTGTAGTTCTGGAGAAATCCAAGTGGAGTCTCGATCCGCACAACCTGCGATAACCCCCTTAAAATCGCGATTAATCGCCGTGCTAAAACGCTCTTGATTGAGAATTCGACGCAGTGATTTGGGATAGCGAAATCGGTCATCTAGAGGAATAATGGCACGGCTGCGACTCGTGTACCAGCCTAAATCGCCGTTTTCATCGGCCATCAAGAAGTAGCCTTGGGCATACCCTTGGATTAGAGAAGAAATATCAAATGCCATGAATAGAGTTTAGCGCCATATAATTTTGGATTTTAGATGCTAGAGTTTAAATTTTATGAGTAGTTTAATTCGAGTCCTTGCTTTTTCCTCGAAACGCGGTCGGAGCTATTTGGCATCACTATTTTGAATTCAACATTTCTTTCTTTCGGGAAGGAATTTTGAATTCAAAACTGGGCTAGAGGCACTCATCTCTATTATCCAACAGTCATTTTTCTTATGCAGTTAAGTAGGTAGGTACAAATAAACGCAGGTATATCAACAAATGTTAAGAACCTAAAACCCTCTTCCCTTGGTGCCTACTCCTGCGGAGAACGCTGCGCGAACTGCCTTTTGCCCTGGAGCCTTGCCTCAACAACAAATATTAATGCCCACCTACTTATGAGTAACCTTGTCTTTACTCCTACCCATCAGCTTGCTCAGATGATACGCGATCGTACTGTCTCGTCCGTAGAAGTTCTCGATGCTCATTTGACGCAAATTGTCAAGCATAATCCTCAACTGAATGCCATCTGTAACCTTGATGAAGAACGCGCTCTTTCTCAGGCAAAACAAGCAGATGAAGCCCTAGCACGGGGTGAAAACTGGGGCATCCTTCACGGTGTCCCGATCACCATTAAAGACTGCTTTGAAACGGCTGGACTCCTTACTACCGCAGGCTATCAGTCCCTAAAAGATTACATACCTCAAGAGGATGCCACAGTAGTGGCTCGGCTTCGTGGCGCAGGAGCCATCATCCTGGGTAAAACAAACCCAGCGAAACTGGGGGGAGATTATCAAAGCACAAATGATCTGTTTGCCCGTGTCAATAATCCTTGGAACTTAAACTATACAGCAGGTGGAAGTTCTGGGGGCAGTGCGGCGGCTGTTGCAGCAGGGCTTTCACCGCTCGATATTGGCAGTGATTTTGGGGGTTCGATTCGTCATCCCAGCCATTTTTGCGGGTTGTTTGGACTCAAACCGACTGATCGACGAGTACCCACAACAGGTCATATTCCAGTAGTACCAGGAATGCCTCAATGTTTTCGGCAAATGCTAGTAGTTGGGCCAATTGCCCGTTCGATTCCAGATTTGCAGCTATGCTTTTCCCTAATTGCAGGAGCTGACTCACGTCAGCCCGATATTTCACCGGTTCCACTGGACATCCCTAACCCCAAACCTCTGCAACACCTGCGAATTGCCTGGACGGATGAATTGGATCTGTATCCAGTTGCCCAAACTATTAAATCGGCTATGCAGGGTGTTGCTAAAAAATTGGCCGATGTTGGAACTCAAATTGAGCAATGGGTTCCCAAGTTCGATTTTATGGAAGCGTGGCGACTCTATCTTATCATTGCAGCCTACATCTCATCCTCTTCTCAAACGTTTAATTGGGATTACGTCCGTGGTTCGCTGGCTCTGATGTATCGGGAAGCGACTCAAGGCGATCGCACATTGCGGAAATTAAGTAATGTTGCTGGAATAGTCTTTCCTGTTTCGTTGAACCCGACCTTAAAAGGTTATTTTACAGCATTAAGCCAGCGCGATCGCTTGATTGCTCAAATGGACAAAGAACTCGAAAAATGGGATGTATGGCTCTGTCCGGTTGCCATGACACCTGCATTTACTCATCGCCCTAAAGGTGAAGCGATTGAAATCGATGGCAGAAAAGTCCCTTATTTAATGGCATCGGGTGCTTACACCATACCCCTTAATTTTACGGGACATCCCGTTGTCGTTATCCCCATCGGGCAGACTCAAGACGGATTGCCAATTGGAATGCAAATTGTGGGGAAGCGTTGGCGAGAGATGGAATTACTGGCGATCGCTGAGCAGATTAACACGGTAGTTGGTAACTTCCAGCATCCACCTGGTTAAGCAATTCAAAATTCACTCAGGAAGAAATCCAGTGGCGGCAAGCTTTTGTCAACTGTCACCATGCAATTTGTAAGCGCAACAGCTTATTAAGTTCATGTCATTCGTTCTGATGGGTTTGTAGTTGCGATGAGAGCGCTCAATCGCTTACTACAAACTAGGCTTAACTGCTCAAAATTAATGACATGAACCACTAGACAAACCTTATTGTTGCCATTCTTTTGGGATAGACATCCTGCCCTTCCTCAGCCCCTCCCAACCTGCTCCGTTCCCTCAGTCAGCTAAAATTTAAGCAGAACGGGCATTTCCACGCGCCAGCTACACCATGTTAGAAACCCTCTCGACTCGACTTTACGAACTCGAACAATTTGCCGACAATCTTGTTTCCACCCAACTTACCCATCTCACTGCGTTGAGTATTGCCATTATTTTCACGGCAGGATTGCTCACGAGTCTTACCCCTTGTATGCTTTCCATGCTACCCATCACCATTGGTTACATTGGGGGTTACGAAGCAAAAGGCCGTCTGCAAGCTGCCATTCAATCCACTTGGTTTGCCTTGGGATTAGCAACAACGTTAGCCGGTTTGGGAATTCTGGCCGCAACATTGGGGCGAGTTTATGGACAAGTTGGAGTCGGTTTACCCATTATCGTCAGCCTCATTGCCATCATCATGGGGCTGAACTTACTCGAACTCTTGCCCTTGAAATTACCCTCTTGGGGGGGGATGGAGTGGATTTCTCAAGATTGGCCGGAAGGATTACGCTCGTATTTAATCGGTTTAACCTTTGGGTTAGTTGCCTCTCCTTGCAGTACTCCCGTTTTAGCCACTCTACTTGCTTGGATTGCCTCTACGCAAGACATGATATTAGGAGCAGTCTTGCTGTTGACTTACACAGTGGGTTATGTCACCCCATTGGTTTTAGCTGGCACGTTCACCGCCTCGATTAAAAAAATATTGGAGTTGCGTCAGTGGTCGGGTTGGATTACACCTATTAGTGGTGCCTTACTCCTAGGGTTTGGCATTTTTTCCTTACTCTCTCGAATTCCGGGCAGAATCCTTTAATTAAAAATGACTTTAGAAAATAAATCCTTGCCCAATTGGTGGCGTCAGTTATTATCAGTACTCGGTGACTTGCGGCTGGCTATTGTTTTATTACTGGCGATCGCAATTTTTAGTATTAGCGGTACAGTCATCGAACAGGGACAATCCCTCGCCTTTTACCAAGCGAATTACCCTGAAAACCCAGCCCTATTTGGTTTCCTCTCCTGGAAAGTCCTCTTAACCGTAGGACTAGACCACGTATACCGTACTTGGTGGTTTTTGTCAATCCTGATTTTATTTGGCAGTAGCCTCACCGCCTGTACCTTTACTCATCAATTTCCTGCCCTCAAAGCCGCCCGTCGCTGGAAATTTTACAAAGAACCCCGCCAGTTTCAGAAACTCGCCCTCAGTGCCGAACTCGAAACCGGGAATCTCGATTCTCTCACCTCGATGTTGCAAACCCATAAGTATAAAGTCTTTCGAGAAGGCGATACTCTCTACGCCCGTAAGGGAATCATTGGACGCATCGGCCCGATTGTGGTGCATGCCAGTATGCTGATTATTCTCGCTGGAGCGATTTGGGGTGCACTCACGGGTTTTATGGCTCAGGAAATGGTTCCCAGTGGGGGGACGTTCCAAATCAAAAATATTGTCGATGCCGGGCCATTGGCCGCGACACAAACTCTTAAAGATTGGTCAGTACGGGTCAATCGCTTTTGGATCGACTATACGCCAGAAGGGGGAATCGATCAGTTTTACTCGGATATGTCGGTGCTGGATCAGGATGGAAAGGACATTGACCAACAAACGATTTATGTCAATAAACCTTTGCGTTACCGAGGCGTGACGATTTACCAAACCGATTGGGGAATTGCCGCCGTTCAGGTGCGAGTGAATGATAGTCCGATTTTCCAAATCCCGATGGCGCAACTCGATACCCAAGGCAAGGGACGCATCTGGGGGACTTGGATTCCGACTAAGCCGGATATGAGTGAAGGCGCTTCTTTGTTGGCCAGAGACTTACAAGGAACTCTACTGGTTTACGATGCAACGGGTAAGTTAGTTTCAACGGTGCGTCCGGGGATGGCCACTCAGGTGAATGGGATTACTTTAAAAGTGAAGGATGTTATTGGTAGTACGGGCTTACAGATTAAGTCTGACCCTGGAATTCCTATTGTTTACACGGGTTTTGGCTTGCTGATGTTGGGAGTGATTATGAGTTATGTGTCTCACTCTCAAATCTGGGCATTGCAAAAAGGCGATCGCTTCTATGTGGGTGGCAGAACCAATCGAGCACAAGTGGCCTTTGAACGGGAAGTGATTGCAATTTTAGACCGATTGAGTGAGCAGAAGTCCTCATCCGAAGTTCCAGGCGTAGCCGCAGCATCTTTAGTAGGGCAGAGTTAGAGCTATTTCAAAGCAATGGAACAGAACCGGAAATGGAGTATGGAACAGGAGAACCCAAACCCGTCTAAAACACCTCTAATCATCGCCATCGTTTCGCTAATCTTGGCGGTTATTGCTTTAGGTGTCGCTGTTGCCCTGGCATCACCCATCTTGCGGAAATCGTACTCCGCTATACCAACAACATCACTGCTTAGATAAGAGCGCTCCCCCCTAGCCCCCTTGAAAAAGGGGATGCAAGGGGGAGTCCGGTGTTCAACTCGAAGGTGTCTCTTTTTTATGCTGCACTTCGATAACGGTATGAACATTTCCACGTGGCGCAAAATCTCCTTTAACGGTGACTTCTAAAGGGTCACACGCTTCAACAAAATCATCCAAAATTTGATTGACGCTTTCTTCGTGAGAAATGTAGCGATCGCGGTAACTATTAATATAAAGTTTTAGTGCTTTCAACTCCACCACCTTTTCATTCGGAACGTAGCGAATGTGAATGGTGGCAAAATCGGGATAACCCGAGAACGGACATTTACAGGTAAACTCTGGCAAGGTAATGTCGATATCATAGCGACGACCCAGACGCGGATTCGGGAAAGTGATGAGTTCTCCCTGGGCGATCGCTCGTTCACCGTATTTCATCCCTGATGTTTCTTGTTCCACAGAGGGCTGTTGCTCGCTGAGAGATTGATGCATCGTCAAGTTGCTTCGCTCCAATTCAAAATTATTTTTTTGATTTTGAATTCAAAAATGCTCAATGCTTAGTCTAGATAAGATTCCCAATCCGGGCAATTTTCCGTATCCCATCCATAAGGGTGCATTGCACAGACAAACAAATTTCCCCCATAAACTTGCCCATGATAATGATGACAACCGACGCAAGCAGGGTGTTGCTCTGGAGTTGGTTCAACCGGATAAGAGTAATAATAAGTTTGTTCCGTTTCGCCTACAATTTCTTCTAATTCCGCATAGATTTCAGCAATTGGTTCAAACATATCCTGTAAACATTGGTCGATATCGACGCCAACCGTATTTTCTACTTCACTGGCAACCGCTTCAACCATCTCAGTGACTCCCTCAAAAAACTCATCGACGGCATCAGCCACTGATTCTATAATCTCAATTATATTTTTAGGCCACTCTTCCATTTTGGCAATTCACTCTACGCGCTTTCTTATGTTTGACGAGTCATTCAATATGAACAGTCCTAGGAACTGCAATCATTATTGCAAGCTACGATAAATCCTGATCTGCCAAAGGTTGGCACTGAGCAACCAATACTTTGGGCATCCATTTTATAAATAATGCGTTTTCCGATTTTTTAGTACACCGCACGGAATTTTTATCCTAGTTTAGCTTGTTGCGGGTTGGGCATAGCAAGCTGTTGTATTCTATTTGTTTTTGTGTTTTATGCCATTTTACGCCTTGATGGTTCGTAATGGTTTTAAGAGTCTCGTCTTAGCCGACGTAGTTCTTCTTGCATCGCTTTTACCTGTTGCCGCATGGCCTCAACATCATCCTCCGGTTGGGTAGGATTGGTAGGCACTGGGGCTTCATCATCAGAAATGATTTCAATCCGACGGGGTTCAGTTGGAGGATGACTGGAATTGGATGATTGAACTTGTTCTTGCTGCTGTGCCTGTTTAATCAACTCATCGACTAATTTGCGAGCTTCATCCGTAGTCAGTTCTCCTTTAGCTACCAGTTCATCGGCTAGCTTTTGAGCCTGAGAACGAAGCTTTGGCAGCCTGGAAGCGGCTTCTTCTCCTGCGGCGGTCACAGCCCCAATACCTAAATAAAATGCTTTTTGAACAATATCTCCAAAGCGGTTCACTCGATCTAATTCTCCATCAATTACACAAGTACCCTATGCTTCTAGGATACGAGCGAGACTGGAAAACTGCCCACTTAACTTGGGGCAGACCTTCAATTTTTTTATTTGATTTTTGTTTTTTGTGTATTTTATTGCAACGTTGCAACAAGTATAGCAAAAGACAAAAGGCTCCAGGGCAGAAGGCTGATTACTAATATGTGGTTGTTTCAACGATTAAATCTGCCCTAACCTTGATGCCGACTGCTATAACAAACCACAAACACCGCAGAAATGGGCTTCCCGCCGTTTCTGGTGATTCATTTAAAATACCGCCAACTTAAAGCTAAATTGGCGGTATATCATTTTGAAGAGTATTTTGATGTCAAATAAGCATCAAATCAAGTGCTGATTAGCCTCAACTTCTGGGTACTTCTACAGAGAAGAACCAAGTCCGGCGTAAGCACCGTAGAAGAAAAGTCCCAGAATAACGAGTATACCTGTTCCAGCAACAGTAGCAACAATCCACAAAGGAATTCTTCCACTTCCAGCCATATCCTTTACCTCCTAACACAACACAAATTAAGCTTACCGTAACAGCCAGTTAATTGAAGAAATAACTGGAAAATAGAATACCAAGAACAAAAACCAGTAACAATCCTAAGTAGAGCGATGTCCGGTTTAGTTCAACCGGTTGATTATTCGGATTCGGGCTTCTTTCAGGCATTATTATCTCTCCTAGCGTTGAATAAATTGCATCGCTGCGATCGCGCCCAAGAAGAAAACTGTAGGCACAGCCAGCGTATGAACGGCTAGCCATCTAACCGTAAAAATGGGATAAGAAACGGGCTGATTGGGAGTATTGCTTGTCATTGTCTTAAACCTTGTTTTACAAAAACTTACTTACCACTAAATTGCTCGATTTGCTGTTTGCCTTGATAGCGATCGCTTACAATAGGCAACTCCAATCGATCTTGAGTGAAATACTCATTCGGGCGAGGTGTTCCAAACACATCGTAAGCCAATCCTGTACTCACAAATAGCCATCCTGCAACAAACAGAGCCGGAATGGTAATGCTGTGGATGACCCAGTAACGAACGCTGGTAATAATATCACCAAATGGACGCTCACCTGTTGAACCTGACATAACTATTTCCTCCTTCCTTTGATGTTTGAAAACTCAATAACTATAATACGAAATTGGTTTCCATTGATTCAATCTCTTATCCGGGTTTCAAGCCGCTTGTGAAGCGGGCTCATATCTAAGCAAAACACCCTTTTGACCAATGATAAATCCCTGTTTTGGTGTTACAAAGACAATCTTGTAAAGGTTAGAGGGTATCTCCTCAATTTGGCGGTCTTTTTGCCAAGTCTTTCCACCATCAAAGCTACAAAGCAAATTCCCACTGCCACCCGCGAGCCAAATTTCTTCCGGTGTACGGTAGGCCAAGTCAAGTAGCCCCCAACTTGTTGAGAATTCTGGGTTTTGAGGTTCGTCCCAATCTTCTATATCTTCGGTGCTGCTAAACTGCACCTGACCTCCCCGCGCCAGTAGCCAAAGTCGCCCATCTTTTCCAAATCCCATATTTTGCAGGCGCTTAGAACTATTGCGATTGTGCTGAACCCAGGCATTTTGACCCGGTTCCCAAGTTGAGTAAAAGTTTCCTCTAGAGGAAACCGCCACATATTTGCCGTCATCAGAACGCGAAATATTCCGCACTACTCCAACGGACTCTTCCACCATCGCCTTCCAAGTCTGACCTGAATCTTGGGTTTGATAAATTGCCCCCACCGTTGTTGTCATCTCTGCCGATTTAGGGCTGAGTGCCACAATCGTATTAGGTGCGCCCGGTAACTTTTCGCTCAAAGGAATCCGAGACCAAGATGCTCCACCGTCTGTGGTGTGCAGTAGGATAGACGGTTCGCCCGCAATCCAGCCCTCATCACCCACAAAGCTGACAGAATTAAAGCGATAGACCTGTTCTCCTAGATCCAATCCTTTTTCCTGCCACGTTTTTCCTCCATCTTGGGTTTCTAGGAGCGTGGAATTACTTCCTACAGCCCATCCATGAATAGAGTCGCCTGCGAAGCCCACATCCTGTATAGTAGCTGCCGTTGGCAGAGAAACACGCTGCCAAGGGTTGTAACTCGTAGATGGAACGTTACTACAGCTAACACAAAAGAAAGCTAGTACTAACAATATTACAATTTGTTTCAAACTTTTCATCAAATAGCTCATAACCTCCAGCACTGATCATTGGAAATGGGGAATCGGGAATGGGGAATTGGGCATTTAGCAGTAGTTCGTAGACCAGGAGATTTCCCACTCACGACTAACCACTAACCAGTCTCCAGCCTCCAAACTCAGCGCAAACTGTAAAGACTCATGAAGAACAAAAAGCCTAAAGCCAAGGCACCAAAAATTAAGAGGTTCTTCTGCCCAGGAGTTAAACGGTTGACGCCCAAGCCATAGTTCAAGTTCTCTTGAAACCCAGATGGGACACCACTGGCACCGATACTCTCAAACGCAGAAGATCTAGCCCCGCAAACAGGACAACGCCAGTCAGACGGCAACTCTTCAAAAGGCGTCCCTGGAGAAATATTCCGATTACTGTCTCCCTTACTCGGCTCGTAGACATAGCCACAAGCCCGACATTCATAACGACTCGGTGCTTGCTCGGCAAGGGTTTGCTCTTTAGCTGGCTCGCTCATTGCTCACAGAAACAGTTAGGACGCAAATCTTAAAATGTATGTTAAAAAAATTATCGCACAAAGACACAACTTTACTCCAGCAGCAAGTGCGTTCATAGAGATTTAGAGCCAGTCAGACGGCTGAAACTACTGGAGAAGGGGCGGCTAGTCCGTCGTGAGTGCTGAGAACGGGCTTCTCATAAAACCGATTGCCGTCCAGAGCATCAATGGCACAGTACGATTGCTTTTGACAATGAACCCGTAAAGTTTCTCCAATCAGGAGACAACCAGCGACCTTTTATAATTAAGAATGTTAAAGAAGACATCACTAAAAATTTCGAGTGGCAGTTACCCATTGTGTTTGTTCTTAGCGGCTACGAGTATCTCTTAGGTTTTTTACTGATTTGCAGCTTAGTTCCGTTCTTAGCACTGGCTGCGTCTAAACTTCTACGCCCTCGCTCACGCGGGCCTGAGCGGCGAACCACTTACGAATCGGGTATGGAGCCGATTGGCGGAGCGTGGATTCAATTCAACATCCGCTACTATATGTTCGCCCTGGTGTTCGTAATTTTTGATGTTGAAACTGTATTTTTGTATCCTTGGGCGGTTGCATTCAATCGCCTGGGGCTTCTAGCCTTTATTGAAGCCCTGATTTTCATAGCAATTCTAGTGGTTGCTCTGGTTTACGCTTGGCGCAAAGGAGCTCTTGAATGGTCATGAATCCCAACTTTACATCCGATACGGCTGCTTTAGACAAGCAGCTAAAAGATAAAATTCTCAATCCTGTGGATCGACCCACAGTTACTCAAGACCTGTCAGAAAACGTTATTTTAACCACAGTAGACGACCTCTACAACTGGGCTCGGCTTTCTAGCTTATGGCCGATGTTGTACGGTACTGCTTGCTGCTTCATTGAATTTGCCGCCTTAATTGGTTCTCGCTTTGACTTTGACCGTTTCGGCTTAGTGCCTCGTTCCAGCCCTCGGCAATCGGACTTAATCATTACGGCAGGTACGATTACGATGAAGATGGCACCGGCACTCGTTCGTCTGTACGAGCAGATGCCAGAGCCAAAGTACGTGATCGCCATGGGCGCTTGTACTATTACAGGCGGTATGTTCAGCGTGGATTCCACAACGGCTGTACGCGGAGTGGATAAATTAATTCCTGTGGATCTGTATATTCCCGGTTGCCCTCCCCGTCCCGAAGCTATCTTCGATGCGATCGTTAAATTGCGGAAAAAGGTGGCCAATGAGTCTATCCAAGAACGTGCCCAATTACGGCAAACCCATCGTTACTACAGCACCACCCATGAGATGAAAGCCGTAGCCCCAATCTTAACGGGTGAATATATCCGCTCAGATGCTCGTTATACTCCACCCAAAGAGTTGACCGAAGCAATGGGGGTGCCTGTCCCTCCTGCACTCAAGTCCACCCAAAAACAGGAGGTAGACCGTGGCTGAAGAATCACAAACCCCAGAACAACAGGCTGAAGACACTCAAATTGTTGAAGCCGGTAAGGTGTCCGGCTGGCTTCAAGAAAATGGCTTCGAGCATGAGTTGATGGAGCGAGACCATCTCGGTGTCGAAGTGATTAAGGTGGAGCGCGAATTTTTGATTCCTGTGGCTACAGCACTTTATGCTTATGGGTTCAACTATTTACGCTGCCAAGGTGGCTACGATGTTGGGCCGGGTGAAGATTTAGTCTGTTTTTATGACTTGACAAAAATCAGCGATAATGCAAGGGAACCGGAGGAAGTGCGGTTGAAAGTGTATCTTCCCCGCGAGAATCCGACAGTACCCTCGGTTTACTGGATTTGGAAAGCGGCAGACTGGCAAGAACGAGAAACCTACGATATGTTCGGCATTGTTTTTGAAGGACATCCGAATTTGAAGCGGCTTTTGATGCCAGAGGATTGGGTGGGTTGGCCGTTGCGAAAGGACTATATTTCACCCGATTTTTACGAGTTGCAGGACGCCTACTGATTAGATTTGCGAGAGTCCCACGCCTGACCCGTTAAGGCAGCGTGGGATGAATCACTTAGGCTAGTAGGTACTCCAGTTGCCCAAATCACATAACACCTAAGCTGCTGCTACCGAACAAGTGGCATCAAGCAATTGGCAAAGAAACCGGGAAAACTAGTTATATTGAGCGGTTCAACTATACAGAGTCATCGCATCAATTCTTTGCTCTGAAGGGGCTTGTCACCCTTGAGCTATTACATTTTTCCCAATGAGCTTTTGAACCCTTATCGAACTTGTATTCCAATATAGGTGGCATTGTTGTTTTCGTATTGTTCGCTTACCCCATCATTTTTGTCAACAATTGCACCAATGTAGTATTTTCCAGTGCTTAAACTGTTAGGGATAGTCAGCGTAGTTCTATTAGTGTAAGGAGTATTCCTGCCAAGGGTATATCGACTCTCTCCAATTAAAGTGTCAAAGGTCGTGATATAGTCATTCGTTGAAATGTAGTAGCCAACTTGGACAGTTTTAGTATTAGCACCATTGTTTTCATAGGTTAGCTCTAATTGAACTCGTTGCCCTCTATTCACGTTATAAGTTGGCTCACCGTTATCTGTGAAAGAACTGAGAACTGCACCCGATGTGTTGTACATCTGGGTTCTCCTGTGTGTACTGTATTCTCCATTACTACCTGATCGCTTCCAATGAACGACCGAAAGATCTTCTAAGGGAGTTGAATAGAGTCCATATAGAAACACAGCTCCATTGGAAGCATCTTCTCCTGGATAATTGGTGGCAGTTCCGCTATTGGTATAGATATGATTCCAATCCTGACCCATGACGTTGTAGTATCGATTCTCATGATTTAGCCCTAATGCATGGCCTAGTTCATGTGATGCTGTTGTTTGGAAAGGACGATTGCTGCCACCATAACTCCTCAGTGATCTTTTATTCGTACTGGTGGTGTAGGACACATTAACATCAAAGACGATATCTGATTCTACGATTTCGCTACAATCCCAAAAGCTATACCACCTAAAAGCTCTTGCTGGTGCACCTGCTAACAGATTTTGATCTGATGTGAACCAAATTTCACTTTGACCGTTATCTCGCCCAACTCTTGGCTCATCAAAAGTCAAATTGAAGTAAAAATTACTGGGGTTTGTGTTCCAATGACTCACAGCTTCTGCTAAAGCATTTCTCCAGTTACTAGCTGCGAAACTGACTCTACTTGCACGGATTCGAGGTGGAACATTATCCCACTTACTTTTAGTTCTGTTAAATACCCCACATATACGATAACCGTAAGCAGAGGCATCAGAAGTGTAGCCAGTCACCCCTAAAAACAAGGATAAACCTATTAATCCGGCTAGATGTCCCTTCATGATGATGCTCCTTTTAATATTTTTGAATCATCAAACTGCAATTGAATTTCTGGGTAATTGCCTTCCAGACAACTTCCTCAAACAGGACTAGCGGGCATAGGAAGCCCGCTTACTTGTGGTAGAAGCAAGATGCCTATGTTACAAGCGGCAATTTACAAAAATGGAATCCTCTCGTTGAACAGTAGTAGTCTTTCTAACGCTGTGGTTTGGAATTGATGAAGACTGGATTACCGCCATTTTGCCTTAACATCTCTAGCTCTCGACGATCAGCCTCACTCATGACACGAGCAGGTGCAGCGGGAGGTGTTGCGACCTGAGGAGGTGCTACAGGAGTACCTGAAGGCGCAGAAAATGGCTGACGAATATCTACACTAGTAACAAAGGCTCGGGTCTGTAACTGTCCCAAGGTTGCTAATTGACTCAACTGTTTTTGAATAATCTGCGCGAGTTGAGTTGAATTCAAAGCGGGCAATGAAGCTATGGAATTTTGAGACTCAATTCCAGTTCCTGTTGAAAAACCATCACTATCATTTCCTACTTCTGGGTTTGAGAAAACATTTGTAACTATTGTTTCACCAATTTTATGGGTACGTGCCTCCTGCAACGGAGCTAGAGAACCATAAACGAGTTTTCCCTGATTATTGAGCAGGATTTGTACCCCATCTTCGGTATAGACCTGATTATTCGCAATTCGTAATCGTCCTTGCTGACACCCAACGAGAGGACAATCAGATTGCCCATTGTCTTTGACGAAGAGGATACTTCGTTCACCTACATCAAAAAGAGGAACACCCGATACCGTAAGAAATTTCTTGGTATTTTCATTCGGGCCACCAATGAAACGAAGAGTCACAAACTGTTGGTTAACCTGTCCTTTGAGAAGCTGTTCAATCTTAAAAGTTACAAAAGTATAAGGTAGTTGCGGAGAGCCATTGGAGAGACGATAATCAACTTGGGTGACAACACCTTGAAAAATGTAGTCAGCATTTTTAACAGAATTCATTAATGCTGGGTTTGGTTCGGTGACTACATTACTCTGTGCCATGAGAGAAGAGTTATGACTATCCTTCGTATCTGCCTGTACAACTGTGCTGCCTGAACTTACCAGAGGAATGGCACTTATTAAAGTGACTGTAAGAATGAGTTTTATATTCATATAATCTTACTCTCCCTTGGACAACTGATACTTACTGTAGAGCTGAGGCTATGGCTACTTGTTCCCAATACAGGGATGGTTATAGATTGTTTCTAATTCAGGAAAAAGAAAAGTTATTTTTTCTTTTTAACTTAAGTTGAGATATCTTTTTTTTGCATCAGACAATATTCTTAGGTTAGTATGATAAGCCTCTTGAGTATTAAAATAAGATTGTTTTTAATTATATTTTAATAGTTCTGTAATGTTATATGAACTACTCCGACCTCAGCGATAGCAGGACGGAGTTTCCAGACCCAGCAGCAGATTGTCGTTTTTGATGCCTCTTGGGCAAAAGTAGCACGTTTGCTGTTCGATTGCTTTTGGAAATCACCTTACTTAAGTGCGAGAGCGATCGCTCCAGTTTCTTCAAAAGGCTACAGTGATACGCCTTCTTCTTTCATCACTTCCTGATTTCAGCAACAGCCTCTTATAGCAAAATGAAATCAGTACATTGACGCATTGATTCACAAGAGCATGGCAAGACCGTCACAAGCCCACATGTCTCGAAAGCTCGAGAAAAATAAACCGGACTCCGTTAAGGATATGACCAAACGCCAGATGGAGTACTACATGGGGGCAAAATTACTTGAGGTTGGCATTAATCCCTCATCGGTGATTTATCGCTGGTCGCTAGAAACTGAAGGAAACAACGAAATCTGGACGTATAGTGCCTACTGGGGTGATTCCAAAGACAAACTTTTACAACAAGAGCAGGAATCAGCCGACAATCCATAAGCAGGACTATCTGCTTGTATAGTATTTCTCACGCCAAAAGGGGCAATCCTCAAGGATTACCCCTACAATTTCAGACTTAGATGAGCCAGCTTCGATTAGTCTTCTACTAACAGAACTTCAGGCGCTTTTGAGGGCATGGGAAAGAGTAATTTAAACGCTGTTTGTCGCTGATTAGCGGGTTCTGTGCCAATATTCCATAGGGTTTCATAGAAGAAGAACGAGACACCAGCAAATTTGCGTTGTCGTACTGCCTCAACTTGCTTCTGAATTTGAGATAAGGGTATCCCTTTATTCTTTAGTCCTGACAAAATTCCGATTCCTACAGGGATATGGCTCTGCGCTGTTTTAATTTCAGGTTGTTCTAACTCCGAGACAAAAACCTTAAAATCATCCCGATAAATCTGCACCATTAACTCTTCAATTAAGCCGCGCCGTTCCCAAGTCGCCCAATCGGCCAAAAAGTATTCGTAGGAGAAACGCTGAGGATTGGGAGACACAGAAACAATCACTTTTTCTTTCTCGTCTTTAATCGCTCGGAACAGACGGGTCAAAAAATCTGTAATTTTATTGGCTCGCCAGCGTACCCATTCAGGGTCTTGTGCGTTAGTTGGAGGGGCTTTGCCTTGGTGTTCTTTTTTGTACAACTCTACAGTGAAATCATCGTAACCAAAGTCAGAGGGTAATCCAAAATGGTCATCGAATTGAATGCCATCAACATCATAATTACGGACAATCTCGATCACTAAATCTTGAATAAACTGTTGGACTTCTGGCTTAAAGGGATTGAGCCAAACAATCTCGTGTAGCTTTCTTTCTTCAGGTTTTACACCGCTGGGAATGTGAGTTTTGACCCCGTTTTGCTTTTGGGTGAGCCAATCAGGATGGCGTTTTGCTAATTGGGAATAAGAAGGAGCCTTGAAGCCAAATTCAAACCAAGGGATGACTCTCATGCCATGTTTGTGGCCTTCATCGATCATTTCTTTGAGCATATCTCGCCCTTGGATTCCCAAATTGAGATCGAGTTCTTCGTCTAACTCTGTCACGAGTCTGACTGGCTTGCCAGTCCTTTTTTCGGCAATTTTACTGGGGTAGAGTGTATATCCCCAATTCCAAACGGTGGGATAGATTGTATTAAAGTTCAATTGAGCTAATCTTTGAACGGCATCCCTCGCATTTTGAGTGGAAAACAGAACTTGGCTATCAATATTCGTCAGCCATACTCCCCGAATCTCACCGTTGGCATTATTAAACGGAGGTTTTCCCACGTTGGCAACGTACTGAGAAGGAACTAATCCTGCGGTTTGGGTGGCCTGACACAAAAATGCAGCCACATCTGCCCGACTGGCTAGTTGATTGGGGTTAAGTGTACGGACGTTGGGGTAATTAACAACTAATTGTTTTTCGGTTGCGGCCGCGATCGCACCTCGGAAATAATCAGGAATATCTTTAGTATCGTTAAACGTTTGATTCAAATTATCAAGCGAGGCGGAAGTCGGAACATACTTCAATCCACTTGACAAGGAGGCCAAGGCTTGGACACGGGGAATATTTTGATAGGGTTTGAAGACTCCCCCTGGATAACCTGCCATAAATCCGGCTTGATAGGCTTTGCTAATGGCCTCGCTAGCCCAGTAGTTTTTGGGGACATCTGTAAATTTGCCCCCTGTGCGGACTGTAGGCGCGTTAGGAAAGGCGGTATCGAGCATTGCCGCAAATTCAGCCCGAGTGACGGGTGCATTAGGCTTAAAGCTGCCATCGGGATAACCATTGACTAGCCGTTGCTGTGCCAATTGTTCTATACAAGGTTGTGCCCAGTGTCCTTGAATATCATTCAACCGGGTTTGAGAAAAAGCTATTGTTGGCTTTAGCACCACAAAGGTTATGCCCAAGATAAATAAGAATATCAACCAAGCCTGACGCCCGAAGGCGCGGCTGAAAGTGACAAGTCCGTCTGCAAAGGCGGTAAAAGAACGTTTGAGAAACCGTTTCATAGGAATTGATCTAGATATAACACTATTGACGCCAGCATCTTGGGCTAATCAGGAATGACTTGACTAGCCCTAGAAAGGTTGCAGGGCAAAGATAGCATCGCAAAAAATTGGGCTAGGAGCAATTCGGGAGGAGTTTGTTTTATAAGGGATCGCCGTTTAGATGCAGGTTTTTGAGGCGATCGCTACTTTTGGTAATCATGGGAATGGCTGAGTTGCCTAGAGGGTTAGGATATTTAGGATGAAGGTTTTGTGAAGAAAATTGGTTATCGTGTTTTAAGAAATTCGATAATTTCAACTTATAAATTTACCGGATATTGGTAACTGAGGTTACTTATTGACTTAAGTTTTTTTTATTAATGTTAGAAATTAGTATTGTTTTGATACATTTTTGCGCCTTTTCCTTATTTATGAGCTGCTACATCTATTAGTTTTTACAACTCTCAACGAAATAAAAATTCTATGAAGTTACGAGAAAAATAGAATAAATTGAGTTAATAAAATCTACTATCTTCAAAAAGTAGCTCGTTATGTTTGCATCAAGTACGGCTCATCCAAACGCTGTTTTGTCGCCAAGAGTTGGAATAGCTCTGGACTCAAAGATTTTTTTCTGTATTACAACAGTAAAATGGCAACGATGTCAAGCTGTGCTGAATTCCTATGACTTACTTTTAAACAAATATAAGCCTAAATTATAGATTTGAACTCAGTATGGGGACTAAGACTCAAGTAATTTTAAAATTTATTAAAATCTAGGGAAATTCCCTGCTAACGGCGTGTTGTCCTAAATAGCGAACTCCAGTTAATTACTGGATTTCAGATAGTCCTGAAAAATTCTTAAGGAACTAATCATTTAGTAAGCAATGTGGTGTTTCAAGATGAGCGGTGAGCATAAGTCAGACGGTGAAGAGTTGGAAGATTTGTCCACTAGCAATAAGTATTCACTCAAACAGCTAGAACGAGCCATTAAAATGTCGCAAGGTCAGTTTTCACTGATTTTAGTATGCTGCAATTGTCCATCCTTACGGCTAAGAATGGTACATCGCTTGCCTGAACGATGTTCCATGCAAATCCAAGAACTGATTTTGCATCCTTCCGTTGACACATTGTTAACCACCATGCTTACAGCAGTAGAAAACCCACCGCCACCTGCTTTGATGGTTTTTGGGCTAGAATCCGTTGTTGGGATCGATCAACTTTTAAGCGCCACCAACTTAGTCAGGGATGAGTTTCGCAAACGCTTTCCCTTTCCCTTAATTTTGTGTATCAATGATGAACTGTTGCAAAAGTTGATTCGACTGGCACCGGATTTTAAGAGTTGGGCAACTAATCCAATTCGGTTTGAAATACCTCAAAATCACCGATGCGATCACTCGGTTATCACTGCATAATAGTAGTTTCAAAAAAAGTCAAGCTCAAGCTAAATAGAATTTTCTGATGAAAACACGACATTTCTAGCCGGAGATTTTGAAGGTTGACTTGCAGCCATTTTATCCAGACTCTTACGGAGTTGTTGTTCCTGACGTTTAAGCTCAGCAATCAAAGCCGCATTTTGGATGGCAGAGCTACCCTGACTTTTTTGTGAGCTATTCCTAACTTTTTGAGCTAATTCATAACAAAGTTGGCATTTTTCAAGGATTTTTAAAATTGAAGGAGCAAATTTAGCTAATTTTTCTTCATCTGCTGCGGTAAAACCATTTTTATCAATTCTTTGCAATAAATGATCTTCTGGATGATAGTGGGGTTTTAATTTATTAATGAGCTGTACGACAGCAATTAAATCTTTTTGTTTATTCAATAAAGGCCAAGCCAGAATCGAGTAGGTGCGATATCCAGTTCTTTGATCAGTTTTTTTGGCTTGTTCCGAGCGCGGGTCATTATAAACATCAAAAGGAATATTAATAACCTCTAAGGTGGAGGCAGCAAGGCTAACAATGCCTCGATTTGCAGGAACATCGATTAATAAACAGCCCCCCTCTCCATCTTCAGCAACAATAGTACCGAGAACATCAGTTTGGGGATCGAGTAAAAAAATACTGGTACGATCAGCTCTGAGAAAATCTCCAGCTTTTCGCGTAAGACGACGCAACATTTCGCAGAGTGTACCCACCAAATCATTAATGGCTTGATCAACCTCACTAATTCCTCCAGTCGGACGAAATAAGGTAATTGCTTCGTCTGAGTTTTCTGGCTTGGCTTGAGGTTGAACTGGATTCTTGACGTCCTTTAAACCTGCAATTTCCTGCCAATCCATTCCTAGGAACTGACAAATTTCTATAAAATTGAGTCGATTAACAGGTTCACCTTTGAGAAAGAGTTTATCAATCACCAGGCGCAGAGAATGCCCTAATTTCTCAGTAACCTCTTGCTCACGCCCATCACTTTTTCGTTTCCAAGCTAAATTAACTTCTTGGAGGTACTTTGAATGCACACAATACCACATAGACATGTCCGAGCATCGGAGAGCCGCATCTAATGTCAATCATAAATGAGAATGAGTGATGCAACAAAAGTTTAATTTTTTTAAGGAAAGGTTGTTTTTAGCTCCTAAAGCTTAGAAATTCCTCGTAGCCCCCACTTGAGGAGATAGTTCTGGAATCTTTGCACACAAGGGGCAATACCTTTTATACCTACCGCTCTCATAATTACTGCCACAAGACTTGCTCACGAGTCTCATGTCTGGCCTCGATGGGTTTTCCTCACACTCAACAGGCAAAGCTAGTATCAATCTCTCCGCCTAGTCATGCCTTAAAATTAGGCAATTACATTTATTTTTGGCTCAAAATTTGTAGAAATTCCTGCACAACTTCATCCGGTTCCTCCGAGCATCGTCTGGCTTCGTAATGCTCAACAACATCAAGGTGAGGAACTTTAAACAGACGAAGCTCTCGGGCTGCCACAAAGCTGGGATTTGCTCTTCGCTGTGCTCCCAAAAGGCGATCGCTTTTTACTGTAGCTGTCAGAACCTGTGGTGTTTCTATCGTGCAAACACTAACACGTTCAGGTTCATACACCTTACAGGCAGGAGGTTCTGTGGGTACACCATTGACTTCCAAAATTCCCCACTTTTTCTGGTAAAAAATCAGAAAATCAATAGCCTGACTATCGGTACTTTTTTGGCTGTTAATACGAGTCCAGCCGTTCAAGTAGAATGAAACACCCGCACGGTCGAGCGCTTGGGCAATTTTCATTTCAGTTTCTGAGTGAAAGGATAATCCATTCCATCCATCAATAGTCGTCTGGCTGGAGTTACTGATATTAACACTAACCCCAAAACTGAGAATGGTGCCTTCTAAATTGGTGTTGTCTAGGTCAGCATCGGTTAAGTCAGTCCCTGCTAAATTGGAGTCACTTAAGTCAGCATCACATAAGTCGGCTTCGGCTAAGTTTACATAAGCTAAGTTAGACCGATTTAACTTAGCTCCTTGTAGGTTAGCTCCGGCTAAATTAGCCTCAATGAGATTGGCACCACTTAAGTTAGCGCCTCTTAAGTCAGCTCCACTTAGATCCGCGCCAATCATATTGGTTACGCTTAAATTAGTACCTTGTAAGTTGGCTCGGCTGAGTTTAGCCTTAATCAAATTTGCACCACTAATATAAGCACCACTCAGGTTGCTACAAGTCAAATCGGCACAACTCAATTCAGACCCACTGAGGTTGGCACCACTCAAATTTGCATCCCGCAGGTTGGCTACGCTGAGTTTGGCACCAATGAGGTTGGCATCATGCAAGTTGGCATCTCGCAAGTCAGCAGCACTCAGACTGGCAACAATCAAATCCGCCCCTCTCAAATTTGTGCCAATTAGGTCAGCATCCCGTAAGTCAGCATCGCTGAGATCGGTATCATTAAGATTGGCGTCACTTAGATCAACACCCCGCAAGTCGGCACCGCGCAAATCGGCACCCTGTAAATCGGCACCACGCAGACTTCTTTCTCCTGCTGCATAGCGCTCCAGCAGTTCGTTGACATCCATAGGTGTATAGGTGTGTATGAACTCAGTTTCAACAAGATTCTTCTTACGCTAACCCAAGATTTGATCATAAGGATCGTATAGAGTTCTTTGGCAAATTTTCTGGAATTACCTCAAAACCCCTTGTAGAAAGAATTAACAACGTAGCTTTGCTAGAGCTTGTCAAATCTATATTCAGGTTTAGGCTTAAGTTTCTAGGATTTCCTCCCAATTTTAAAGCCAGTGGTTTGAGTACTTCGTGTAACCACTGGTTTTTTTTATCACATAGAACCCCAGCAAAAACAGGGGACGAGTGATACCAAATCCGGGTTAACTATCCCCTTTTTAAGAAAGTTAGGGGAGCTGGAGGAAAAAAATTACTTGCATTGATCAGTTATGGCTCAGTTTTATTGACAAGCTGCCTATACCGATTTTGAACGTCCTGGATTGTAAACAAAGCTTGAAACTTAAGTCCTGCCGACTCATACAACTGTGCTCCTCCTTGTTCTCGGTCTACCAGGGCCATGACCTGCTCGACAGTATAATCGGCATTTTTCAGGCGTTCTACAGCTTTCATGGCTGATTGACCCGTTGTGACCACATCTTCTAAAACAACGACGTTTGCTCCTTCTGGTAAATTAGGCCCTTCAATATAAGCCATCGTTCCATGCCCTTTCGCTTCTTTGCGAATAATCAGAGCTGGGATAGGACGATTTTCTAGGGCAGATACTATACTCACCGCACTCACGATGGGGTCTGCACCCAACGTTAGGCCGGCAACGGCATGAGTATCATGGGGCAATAGGGCAAACAGCAGCCGCCCGAGGGTTAATGCTCCTTGGGGATGAAGCGTGACTTGCTTGCCATTGATGTAGTACGAACTGCGCTGCCCCGATGAGAGAACGAAATCTCCCTCTTGATAGGCGAGCTCGCAAATTAAATCGAGTAATAGCTGTCGCTCTTGTGGGAGTTCTCTAGAAGCGTCAGAGTTTGATGCAGATTGAATGTTGTTAATCATTAACGTGTGGCAAAACGCTTAAAAATAGGCGATGGCTGAAGATTTACTCCTCAACAATCTTAAACTCCTATATCCGATATGATTGAAAAAAACGAGTGTGAGGAGGATGCCCATGCGGTTAACTCGGTTTCTTAGCCCATTAATTCTTGCTGTTGCTTCTAGTGGGTTGGCATCAGCAGCGATCGCGCAAACAAACCCCTCAAACCCTCCCGAAATTACCACGACTCCTAGAACTCAAAGCCTGGATACTATTTTCTACGCTCCTCCTAACCGTCTGCAAACCATTCCAGAAGCATTCGAGCGAGCGTTTTTCCGAGAATCTGGAGACTTTTACCGCAACCGTCGGATTGATCGGCAAATCAACTACATTATTGGTGCTGGGATACCCGGACAAGCAGGTTTTCCCGATCTCGAACTCGAACGCGATGCTCGGCGTATCGGTAGGCTCTATAAAGAGTTATTGGAACTGCAAGTGGCTAGCGACCCTGTATTTCGTACACCGGATTTGCCTAACCCCTTCGATACTTCACTGCGCCTACAAACTAGTCCATTTGATGCTCGTCGCTTCGGCAATCGCCTAGAGGGTAGTGAATATATCTATGAGACAGTACCGTTACCACCTACATCTCGGTAGCTAAATTTTTGGGATGTCCCGCAAGAAGGCGGCGAAAGTGCTATTCATCCAGGGTGCAGGAGTTGAACCTGCCTGGGGCGAATTATGAGTTCGCTGCCTCAACCGCTCGGCCAACCCTGGTTACTTTAATAATACGATAGCAAACTGTGTTACCTTTCCGTCGATAGGAGACAATAGAACTCGTTGACTAACGTTCCTGTTGCCCTCGTTGTTGGGGTTGAGTCAATATTTATGCTTGACAATAGACTCAACTTGAGGAGCCAGCTCCTGTAAAAGTAACTATTGACTTTTGTTTAGGAAATGCTAGAACAAATAACTACAATAGAAACGGCTTGTTGGTTGAGACCTCAAGCCGTACTTAATTGATATCAATGTCCTGAGCCAAATAGCTGTAAGCTGTAAAAGTAAAAAAGCTTACAGCTCGTTCGTCAAGCGTGTGCGGAGTCACTTGAATCACTGATGAAACTTAACTCAACTGTGGCACTCACCTTAATTCTGCTAGCAATGATGTTAGGTGCTGGGTTTGTGAGTGCAATGTGGGGATTTACTCTAGGTCACGAAGCCCTCAAAGGCGTTACCCAACCGGACGTTCGCCCAATCAAAGATGTTGCAGACACACAGAAGACTACTTCTGGCAAAGAAGGGTTAGTAATTTTACGCGAAGCCGATATCCTGACGAAAGTTAACGAACATATTAAAAACAGCGGCAAGGAATCGAAACCTGAAAATAAAGACTCAAAAACCAACAAGCAGGACGAGCAAGCTAAAAACACTAATCAATCTGATCCCAATAGCCAGCAGACGCCTGAACCTGTTGCCACACAAGCATCTTTTACGACTACGAGTGCATCCAATCTTAATTTACCCATCAAGAGCGAAGATCAAGGTGTCATGCTAGAGATACGCTCGGCTTCGCAAGAGGGAGGTTCTTTACTGCTTAATGTGGCCTTGAAAAATCAGGGAGGTGATGCTGTACGATTTCTTTACAGCTTTCTCAATGTGACTGACGAACAAGGCCGTGCCTTGAGTGCTATTACGGAAGGATTGCCCGGTGAATTGCCTGCTGATGGTCAAGAATATACAGGGACAGTAAGCATCCCTTCAGCTTTGTTGGAGAATGCTAACAAGCTCTCTTTAACACTGACCGATTATCCCGATCAAAAACTTCAGCTAAAAATGTCTGAAATTCCCATTGCTCGGTAAATGACTCAATCAGTTGGAAGGATGAAGACTTCAGATTGAAATCATCGCTCTTTCATTAGGGATTCTTAGAAGCTAAATTTTATAGAATGAGGGGACTTGTGTTCGAGCTAGGTCTGGCTCTGTAACACCAACCCCTTCATTTCTGTAACTATTCTTTTATGCAGAGTCTTCAGTATTCTACTTGGAATAGGGTTGCCCAGTGAGAGGATTCTGCTCATAGTGAGCGTTTATGGCTAACCTTAGCGGTCAAGATATTCTACTGCGATTGTTATCGGTGCTTTTACTGATTGCCATCAATGCTTTTTTTGTTACGGCTGAGTTTTCGATGGTTTCGGTGCGGCGATCGCGTATCAATCAATTGGTTGATGCAGGCGATGTCCAGGCACAAACTGTCCAAGCTTTGCAACGCAGCATCGAACGCTTACTCTCTACCACTCAAATCGGCATTACCCTATCCAGCTTGGCCTTAGGTTGGATTGGGGAGAATACGATGGCAGTTTTGGTGGCGGCAGTCATGGGACAATTGCCCCTGCCTCTAGAGGTTAACCAAATGCTGACCCATTCTCTAGCCATCCCCACTACCTTTTTCCTGATTGCCTATCTGCAAATTGTTTTGGGCGAACTCTGCCCTAAATCCGTAGCACTGTTGTATTCGGAAGAATTGGCACGGTTTCTTGGGCCGCCGAGTTTGGCGATCGCCCGTTTTTTTAAACCATTTATTTGGATTTTAAATCAATCCACCCGCTTATTACTGCGTCTAGTCGGCATTCAATATATTGGTCAAGGTTGGTATAACCGAGTCACACCCGAGGAATTACAGCTTATTATTACCACCGAACGCGAATCTACGGGACTCGAAGCTGAAGAACGAGAACTGCTGAAAAACGTGTTTGAGTTTGGCGATGTTGAGGCCATAGAGGTCATGGTTCCGCGCACGAGTATTGCCTTTATTCCTTGCACAGCAACCTTCCAAATGTTAATAGAAGAGATTGCTCATACCGGTCACTCTCACTATCCCGCAACCGGTGAATCATTGGATGATATTCGCGGAATTATCCACTTCAACGAGCTAGCAGAACCGTTATCTCAAGGAAGGTTAACACCTGAAACCATTATTGAACAATGGGTACGTCCAGCACGATTTGTACCCGAATCCATGCCATTGAGCGAACTGTTGCCTTTGATGCAGCGCTCGCACCTGAAAATGGTCATGATTGTGGATGAATTTGGGGGTACGGCAGGATTAGTCACTCTTCAAGACTTAATTGCCGAAATTATTGGTGAACGTCCTGAAGTTGAAAGTCCAGAAGAGTTATCCGTACAAATGTTGGATGAACGTACCTTTCTCGTGCAAGCGCAAATGGATTTGGAAGAAGTTAACGAACTTTTGGATTTCAACTTTCCTCTCACAGATGAATACCAAACATTAGCTGGTTTTCTGCTCTATCATTTCCAAAAAATTCCTATACAGGGCGAAACTCTACATTATGATGACCTCGATTTAACGATTGTTTCTGCTGAAGGCCCACGTTTAAATCAAATTCGTATCTATCGCCAGGAATCAACTGTCACACTACAGGAAGACATTTCACTAGATGATGTTGCCCCCATGACTACCAAAGCCAACGAACGGCCAACCGATGATACATTTAGCGAAATTGATGAAGAGTCTTCTCTCGATTATCGCCAAGATTCCGACGGAAATAGAGACAATTCAACCAATCAATAAGTTTTAATTCATTTCAATCCTAAGATGGATGAAAATGGAATGTTATTGGTTGTTTGCAAAAAAAATAAATCACCTTACAACTCGGTTATTTAAAAAATAGTCTATTCAGTTTAAGTTTGATAAGGAATCGGGTCTTTTAATCCCAATTCTTCAAAAGCTGCCAGCCGTAGACGACAGGAGTCGCAAACCCCACAAGCCCTATCACTCCCTGCATAGCAAGACCAGGTATGTTCCCAAGGTACACCGAGCTGATTGCCAAGCTCGATAATTTCCGTTTTTTTAAGATGAATTAGAGGCGTCACAATCTTAATTGTTTGTCCTTCTCTTCCCTGCTTTGTTCCGAGTTCAAAAACCTTTCGCATGGCCTCAATATAGTCGGGACGGCAATCAGGATAACCGGAATAATCTAAAGCATTGACGCCTACATAAACGGAATCTGCCTGAATGGCTTCTGCATAAGATAGTCCAAAGCTTAAAAAAATTGTATTCCGAGCCGGTACATAGGTAATGGGGATAGTTTGCGCCATCTCATCTAACGAGCGATCTTCGGGTAAATTGATGGCATTATTGGTCAGCGCTGACCCCCCCCATTGGCGCAAATCAAAACTGATGATTTGATGTTCTTTAACCTGGGCAGAATTAGCGATCGCTTGAGCCGCTTCGAGTTCCCTCTGATGACGCTGCTGGTAATTGAAGGAAATAGCATAACACTCAAAACCTTCTGCCTTAGCTTGATACAAAACAGTTGAAGAATCTAATCCTCCAGACAATAAGATAACGGCTTTCAAAATTTAACAGTCCTTATGATAAGCTACTCTCTTTTAGACTAGGGGCTAGGCTAGTCAGATTTTGGCAAGCCAAACCCATATCTTTACATAAAACGTGGTTTATCACTATTGAACTGACAGGGTAGAGATGGGCTGTCTTATACCAAATGGGTTTGAATTTGGCAGATATTCTCTCTTGCTCCCCCCTTAACAAGGGCGATTTGAG
Source organism: uncultured Microcoleus sp. (assembly GCA_964588805.1). Lineage (GTDB taxonomy): Bacteria > Cyanobacteriota > Cyanobacteriia > Cyanobacteriales > Coleofasciculaceae > CAZPRJ01. The sequence goes on from CAZPRJ010000016.1 coordinate 103,088, forward strand.
GATTGGTACAAACAGGTAGGAGGTGGTAAGCCCAGATTAATATCATCATCAGACCCCCTTATCTGCGGTCACAGACTGGGCAAGCGAAGTAATAGGGCAAATCTAAAGTGACATGGCAATTAGAGGTCTTCTAGACGCTCTTGACTCAGAGGGTTCTACGGCAGTAGGTGAGCTGTTACGCCTTTAGAAATAGGCGGATTCGGTCTTAAATCTTAGGGAGTGTTGGCTATAAATAGTTTAAAAACACCGAAAATCAGGCACTTGATGGACGACCGAGAAACTGACACATTTCTATCTGACGTTCTATCAGTAGTAAAACCACAATAAAAACAAAATGACTGAGCAAGGTTTACGGATTCAGGACTGGGGGTTGGGGATTAGGGATCATGAGCCTCTATTCTCCAGTCCATGAGATCCCAATCGTAAATCCCCTCAATGACCGCCCCAAAGACCTCCCTAAAAATTTGAGGGATCTAGGTAAAACTTTGGAATTCTTCACACTTAGAGGGGCTGTGGTACTATCTGGATGGTTTAAGGCGGCTCAGAATAAGCAAATTGACTTAGTTCCCGTGGTGGAGGAGCAGACAAGAGTGCAAGATAGAATGTGCCAAAGACATCCGGATACCCAATTGCAGCGCAGCTTGCCGCAGCCAATCAAGATTGGCGTTATCGGCGTGGGCAATATGGGACAACATCATGCCCGTGTTTTAAGTCTTCTCAAAGACATAGAACTTGTAGGGGTGGCAGACATTAACCTCGAACGGGGTTTGGACATTGCCAGTAAGTACCGTGTCCGTTTTTTTGAGGATTACCGTGACCTTCTACCCTATGTAGATGCAGTCTGTGTTGCTGTCCCGACACGCTTACATCATGAAGTTGGCCTAAGGTGCTTGCAGGCTGGAATCCATGTTTTAGTTGAAAAACCGATTGCTGCCAGTATTGCTGAAGCGGAGTCTTTAGTAAACGCAGCAGCCGAGTCCCAAAGCATCCTGCAAGTTGGGCATATTGAACGCTTTAATCCGGCTTTTCAGGAACTGGGTAAAGTTCTACAAACAGAAGAGTTATTGGCTTTAGAAGCTCATCGGATGAGTCCTTACTCGAACCGAGCCAATGATGTCTCCGTTGTTTTGGATCTCATGATTCATGATATCGACCTGCTTTTAGAACTCGCGGCCGCTCCTGTAGTCAAGTTGACGGCTAGCGGTAGCCGTGCCTCGAATTCGGGGTACTTAGACTATGTGACGGCAACCCTGGGTTTTGCTAATGGCGTTGTTGCCACCCTGACAGCCAGCAAGGTGACGCATCGAAAAATCCGTCGCATTGCCGCCCATTGCAAAAATTCATTGACTGAGGCAGATTTTCTCAACAATGAGATTCTGATTCATCGGCAAGCCGGAGCTAATTGCGTGACGGATTATGGTCAGGTGTACTATCGTCAGGATGGGTTGATTGAGAAAGTTTTTACCAGCAACATTGACAAACTCTGTGCGGAGTTGGAACACTTTGTTAGCTGCGTTCGAGGCGGCAATCAACCCTCTGTCGGGGGTGAGCAAGCACTCAAGGCTCTGCGTTTAGCAAGCCTAGTTGAGCAAATTGCCTTAGACGGTCAAGCCTGGCAACCCCTAGATAGAGAGCTTCGCGACTTGAATATTCGCCCGGTGACAGCGATTAGTTACTGAGGCCAGGTTTTGGCTATGGGCAAATAGGGGATGGAAAATTGGCAACAGTTTTTATCCATTCCCTAGGGTTCATAAAGAAAGTGTCAATATTGTTGGAGCGCCCAACTAAACCAAGATATATTCAAGTTGTTACATTGGTTGCATCTGTAACTCAAGGAGGATAGGAGCCAAAGCGGTATGTCAGACCTAAATCGTGGCATTATGAAGTTCAAAGGCGCTGATAGCCCAAAGGCGATCGCGATTTCAGCCGTGTTGGTTTTCGGCGGTATTGCCTTACTGTTATGGTGGGCACTTCATAGTGCCTACACAGTGAGTTAATCGTGGATGTTCCCACTTAATTTTTCATTTGTTCCCCCACTCTTCCCTGTGTGCCTAGGACTGCGCTATGGGTTTGGGTGGGGGATTCTCATTTTTTTTGAGTTTAATCGCGCCAGCCCCATACATACCAAACATTGTTGAGTGCCAGAAGAATGCCACAAAATCCATCTACCATTAGGCTCACTGTACAGCTTCAACGCTAAAGTAGAATTTTACCGATACTATTCTCGTATTAGTAAAGCGGGACGGCAATCAGTACCCAACTTATCAGTAGTGAAACACCTTATGTTCAAAGAACCTTTGGCCTTAACTGCCGTAAAGCGGACTAGCATCGTCCTGTCAGCTAACTTAGTCCAAAGCCTTGCAGTTAAACATCCTGCGCTCCTAGCGTGATTTTTTTTCTAACAATATCTCCGTTCTACTTTCTAGCTGTTTCTGATATCGGCCCCCTTTTGGGGAATGTTTGGCTTGATATAGTTGTATTGCTGGTAATGCTGGTACTCTCAGCCATGTTTTCCGGCTCAGAAACTGCCATTACGGCACTAGACAATCTTAAACTTCGGGCACTGATTAAAGAACAGGGCGACCCCAGTGGTATCTTTCGGCTGGTCTTAGAAAAACGGTCGCGGTTTATCACTACACTTTTGGTCGGCAACAACTTAGTTAATAATTTTTCGGCAATTTTAACCAGTAATCTTTTTGCCATTTGGTTAGGCAATGCAGGGTTAGGCGTTGCGACGGCTATAATCACGTTTCTGGTACTGATTTTTGGAGAAATTACCCCTAAATCTTTAGCCATCAATAATGTTTTGCCGGTTTTTAAGTTGATTGTACGCCCGATTTATTGGTTATCCAGATTTCTGGCATTTTTTGGAATTATCTCTTTTATGGAGACGATTGTGCAAACGGCAATTCGTTTGTTCCAAGGGGGGGCAGTTCAGGAAGGAGAATCTTTAAAAGACCTCAAGTTACTGATTGAGGTTTTAGGTGGTAAGGGCAAACTGGATTTAGATAAACATCAAATGCTCTCGAAAGCGTTGATGCTAGATAGCCTGAATGTTCGAGATGTGGTTAAGCCCAGAATTGAGATGCGAACGATTTCCCACGAGGAAACGTTACAGAATCTGGTGAATTTTTGCCTGGAGACAGGATATTCTCGTATTCCTGTTCAGGAAGAGTCCAAAGACCAAATTGTGGGAATTGTTCATCTCAAACGAGCACTCCAGCATCTTACCTTGGCTCAAAAAGAAGGACGGACTCATGTTTTGGTGACAGAGGCAATGGACTCACCGGTGTATGTCCCGGATACCAAGCGAGTGGCTAGTTTACTCAAGGAAATGTTGCAACAGCGTTTTCATATTGCCATTGTTGCCGATGAATATGGTGGGACAGTGGGTTTGGTGACATTGGAAGATATTCTAGAGGAGCTTGTAGGCGAAATTTATGACGAGAGTGACTTTCCCAATCGGGGTACACGCACTCGAGGGGGTAGTGCCTCTAGCAACCGGGCATTGTGGAGGAGTGGCGCTTAAGCATCAGTGGTGGCACTAAGCAGACTGAACCTGAATCTTGGAGAGTGTGATGGGCTAGGAAAATTTTTTGAAAAAAGTATGGATTAACTTGAAAGTTGTGCTACCATTATTAATCGTGGGATAAATGGGTCGATGCCCGAGTGGTTAATGGGGG
>CAZPRJ010000016.1:106862-109213 GCA_964588805.1 uncultured Microcoleus sp.
GCAAACCATCTCCGAAGCATTCCTTTTTGCCGATGTGGCTCAGTGGTAGAGCACACCCTTGGTAAGGGTGAGGTCACGAGTTCAATCCTCGTCACGGGCTTTTTTTTATGACTCATTACGCGTACATCTGGCCTAAGCTGATTTTGAGCTGAAGACTGCATAATTCTGTTGCTTCTTGCGATATCCCAATAGCAAGCACAAGCAGGAGCAAAAAATCAGATATGAGCAATCCCAAAATTACGTCAATGTTCAAGCAAGTTTTTGGCACGGTGGTAGGGTTAACCCTGCTATCTGGATGCACTGCCTTTAGATTAGCGGCTCAAGAGCAACTTTCCCCCCAGCAAACACGGGTGTTTGAAACATCTAGCGCGACTTGGCAAATGGGGGTGGGTGCGGTGTTTGGGTTATTGGGGAGTAAGGCGACTGATTTATTCAATTTAGAGCAGCAGGATAACGAACAAGAGTAAAAATCTTGATTTGTTCGTAGTGAGAACTTTAGTTCTCCTATCACTGGGCTAAAGCCTTTACTACGAACAATATATAGGTTTTTTGTGGACTAATCAATACGTTCTCATCCGGTGCATTTACCGTTGATTTTGAATAATGATGCTAAGACTCACACCTAGAAATGTCCAATGGTCAATGCTGTAATTTGCGATCGCGAAGAAGAATTGGATGCCTTGGTACATCGGCTGATTATACAAGCCCTTCAGCACAGTTCCGGTACAAAACAACGCACTCAAGCGATAGAATCTTTACTGATTCTTACCGAGAAATTAACGGGTATTCTCACTCAACAACGCCTCGATCCACCATTACGCCCGTATTATGATGAGGCGCTGCGATATACAGAGAATAGTGTTCGTAATTCGCTTGATAAGTTTCCTGGAAGGTATCAACTCGACCTCTTTAATACAGAATCGGCAATTGTTCGGAAATACTTTGCTCGGTGGTATAACCTGATTCTCAAGCGGGATTGTCAGGATTTATGGCGTAGAAGGAAGAAGCGACCTAAACCCGTTAATTTAGATGAAAGCATTGGGGATGAAGGGGGAGTAACCCGAGCAGAAATTACCGCCGATCCGCGCTATCTTGAGCCAATGGATGCATTGATTCAAGCCGAGAATCAAGCCATTCTCAACCAAATTATTGAGTACCTGCAAAAAGACCCTAATGGTGAACTCCGTAATTGTTTGTCGGATAAACATCGCCCTTACACGGGATGGGAACTTATTCAAAGGCGACTTTTGAAATATCCCCCTGATAAATGGAAGGATATTGCTCAAGAATTGAATATTTCCTATGGAACAGTTACCTCAGATTGGGAGAGATACTGTAAACCGCTTTTGGAACAAATTCGCCAACAGTTTGGATATGAAGTGGAGTAATTGTTATGAATAGCACTAAGATTCATTACCTAACGATTTCGTTGAAACCAGAGGCTTATGAATGGGCGAAGCAATTTGCCGCTCAACAAGTGAATGAGGAGAAAGGTAAACTTGTTTACTTCAATACTTTAGCCGTCTGTGCCGTTCGTCAGTTTGTGCAAGAGATAGGGTTTGAAACAAATTTAGCGGCCGGGGATAGTTGGCATTCCGTTATCCGTATGGTTCATGATGTCGCGGATTTAGTGATTCCGAATCTGGGCAAAATTGAATGTCGCGTGGTGATGCCAGAAGAGACGGTGATTGCTTTACCAACGGAATTAAGAGAAGACAGAATTGCTTATGTAGCTGTTCGGATTCAACAGCAGCTTAATCGAGTGGAATTACTGGGGTTTGTGCGAACTAGTGATATTACTGATTCTGCTACAACCTTGGAAATTGAACAATTAGAGCCGATTGAAAACTTAATTGATTATCTCTTCCGGCTGGAATCGGGAATGGAGGTATTGCAGAAAGAATTGGAGGTGAGTGAAAGGGTAAGGCAGTTATTAGAAACAACACCGATGCCACAGATTATTGCTCGACTTGAGCGCATTGTTCGGCATGAGCCTGATTATGAATGGCGGCGCAAAGGAGGAAAGATTTTTTTACCTGATTTAGTGGGTGTTGGTGGGATAGAACGGGAATTTAGAGGAGGGGATGACGATGAAGCAGCTAAAGATTTAGCAGAGAAGTTACTGGATAAGTTAGTGGAAATTTGGGGTGAGGAGGATTAAAAGGGAACATTTTAAAGTTTCCCACAGAATAGAATTCTGGGGCTATACAAACCAAACCCGCCTGCGCGGGTTACAAAATTCTTGATTTTACCTGAGTCCGCGTAGGCGGACTTCGTTTGTGTAGCCGCGATTTCTAAGAAGCTGTTGGCGAATTAGCGGAGGGTTAAGCCCCGCAGTGCAAAGCCTGGGA
>CAZPRJ010000017.1:0-62092 GCA_964588805.1 uncultured Microcoleus sp.
TAAGGTCTGTCGCTGAACCAAGAATCCTCGCCTATTTATAGCCAGGAGTGTCAAACTGTCACTGTTGATGTACGGGCAACTACTGTATTTTCTAGCTGACCAATGCCTTCTATTTCCACACGTACATGGTCGCCAATTTGCATTGGGCCGATGCCTTGCGGAGTTCCAGTAAGGACAACATCTCCGGGTAGCAGGGTCATGACCTGAGAGATGTATGAGACTAGAAATTCAGGTGGAAAAACCATTTGTTTGAGTAGTGCCGATTGTACGGGCGTTGGGCTGTTGTTCAAAAAAGTTTGTAACCTTGCCCCGGCACTGAGTTCACGTACAATCCAAGGGCCGAGGGGACAAAAGGTATTGAATCCTTTTGCCCTAGCCCACTGTCCATCCTGCTGCTGGAGGTCTCGTGCCGTAACATCATTGGCAATTGTGTAGCCCCAAATCTTGGTTTGAGCTTCTTTGGGGGAGCAATCGACACAATGTTCACCAATGACTAGCGCCAATTCTCCCTCATAGTCTACTCGTTGCGACTGAGGCGGATACTGGATTTCGCGCTCAGTAGCTGTCACGGCACTAGACGGTTTGAGAAACAGAAGGGGTTCTTGGGGTACAGATGTTCCCATTTCTTGTGCGTGGTCTGTATAGTTCTTGCCAACTGCAACAATTTTGGTTGGGGCACAGGGAGCTAACAATTCGTAACTTCCAGGCTCTAACTCTAAATCGGTAGGTTGTCCCTGCAACCAAGGAGGTGCATCGAGAACTTGGATACTGCGGCTCAGTTGCAACAAACCATAATAGGTTTGCCCTTTTGTAGTTTTGATGCGGACGTAGCGTTGCGCCATGATGAAATATATCCTTGTGAACTCAACAAACGTAATTAAATTGGATGTAGATGCAAATTAACCCTGGCGACTAGCTAGAATTATTAGCAGAAAATAGTAAGATTTTAAGTCCTTGCTTCTAGAGCAACGGAATGGGCAGTCACCAAAAATCGGTTTCTGCCCCTCATATTGCTTATAGAGGCCAAGTTGCCCACAAGGAGACTAACACTCGTGAATCATGATTACGAAATGATGTACATCCTGCGTCCCGATTTGGGAGAGGAGCAGGTAGACCAAGCGATCGCAAAATATGAAAATCTGCTGCGTGAACAAGGCGCAGACCCAATTGATATTCAGCATCGTGGTAAGCGTCGCCTAGCCTATGAAATTGATCGGCAGCGCGAAGGCATTTACATTCAAATGAACTACAAAGCACCGGCTACCCATGTGGCTCCTGTAGAGCGAGCCATGCGTTTGAGTGAGGATGTGATTCGCTACCTCACCCTCAAGCAGGAAATCCGTAAGCAAGAAACTCCAGAACCCGAACCTGTAGAAGTGGAAGCTTCCTAACACAAAAGTTGTTTTTTGGCAAGTAAATCTTCTCTTGACGAACTTCCCTTGGTCTAATCCCTTAGTCTAATCCAGGAAGTACAGTATTTTTTCGATACTGACTCAGCAGCTAGTTTTGCTTAATTACTAAAATTTTCCCGCCTGAATTCACATTTAGGTGGGAATTCTTATTAAGCCAAAAAAGTTAGTCTCAAACCCAGCCTTTTTCTCTGTTCGATACACTTTAAGCTCATCCTGACCTAGCCCACAAGAGTAGGAAGAAAGGTTATAGATACAAATTTTTTATTAATCGCTACGTGCCACCCTAGCGCCTGTGCTTTTTGTCCACCAGCATGATCATTACCGACACTGCCCCAAATAAAGTTTCAAGTTGGAATCGGCAAACCTATCAACGCTTGAAATTAGCTATGAGTCTCGGCTTACGTCGCCAGATTTTTATAGCTGTATGCGACGATCTGAGTCTAGGCAATCGATTGGCAGGTCAATTACACACCGAGTTGGGTACGACTTCGGCACAAGCGCCTGTAGACGCCCAAGGCTGCCCACCCTTGGTCAGCCTAAAATTAAACTCAAATAACCCCAATCCCCTGGCACAAATTGCTCAATGGTTTGCACAGAATCGACAACCTCGTAGTTCTGGCCTCGCACCCGGATTTCAAATTTTAGGAGTTGAGCGCTTAACACGGCAACCTCCATCCGTGCAGCGCTTATTCCTGCGGCGTTTACAAGCGATTGATACCAATCTACCGCGCTTGGAATCCAGCCTGTTACTGTGGATGCCCCGGCCTTGGTTCCATACGATTCAGCAGTCTGTACCCGAATTTTGGCAGTGGCATACCGGTATTTTTGAGTTTGAAGGTGAACCGACTCCCCTACCCCCAGTGGGTGCGTCTAAACCCGAAGCATCCCCCAATTCAGCCGCGCTAGAGGAAACATCAGGAACTTTTCAGGAAGATTTAAGAAAGCTGCTGGCGGATGACTTATCCGAAATCGAATCCGAACAGCCTCTAGAACCATCACACCCCTCTACCTCCTCAGAACCCCCACCGCAGGAACTTGATGAGCCTGAAGTGGTACTGCCCTTGCCTGCGGCATCCCAGGAGGAGAACCCTAAAATACAGGAAGATACAGTCCAAGAGCCAACGGCAGTTACAATCTCTTTACCCTTTACAGCTTGGGGGGCTTCAACACCTGGCAATGATTTGGGATTGGGTGAACTAGAAGGGGAATTAGCAGCACTGGAGATAGATGAGCCACTCGGCTATCCTCAAGCCAATACTCCCCAGCCTCCATCAGAGGAATCGACTCCAAATCCACCTGTGGATGAGGACTCTCAACCCCCATCCTCTTCATCTCCGGCCGAGGCTTATCTAGAACTGGGGAACTACTACCGTCATGCCATCGAACAGGGTAACGCGACTGAAGATAACCTCATGATTGCCATCCAGGCTTATGAGCAGGCGTTGCATTGGTTAGACAAATCTTCACCCCAAGCTTCAGATATCCTCAATGATTTGGGTAATCTGTACTGGATGCTCTCCCGTTGTTTAGGGAGTACTGAGCAATCTCTTTCCTACTTAGAGCAGGCGATTCAAGCCTATCAGCTTGCTTTGACAAAGCTGACGGCTGAAGAAGCTCCCCAAGCCTATGCAATGGTTCAAAATAATTTAGGAGCGGCTTACAGTGATTTAGCGCGGCATCAAAATCCTGCTGAGAGTTTAGAGCAGTCGATTCGGGCTTATGAGGAAGCTTTGCGTTATCGCCATGCTGATACCGAACCCCTGAAGTATGCCTCGACGCAAAACAATCTGGGGACAGCCCATTGGAATCTGGCTCAGCATCAAACTCCGATTCCTCATTTGCAAGCAGCTATCACTGCCTATCAGGAAGCCCTCAATCATTATTCTCCCCATACGGAGCCTCTCAATTGGGCGATGATTCATAATAATTTGGGGACGGCGTATTGGAATCTCGCTCAGTACGAAGAGTGTGATACTTGGTTGCCTTTGGCTATTGTGTCTTATCAGGAGGCATTGAAGTACCGAACTGCCGAGGTTGCACCGGCAGCTTGTGCGGCTACCCAAAATAATTTAGGAACGGCTTATTGGCATCTGGCGGATCGTTGTCAGGATAGTCCTTCGCAACAAGCCGAGTATTTAGGGAAATGTATTGCTGCCTATGAACGAGCGATCGCCCTGACCCTACAATTGTCCCAAAATACTCCACCCATCCCCGTCAATTTTGATGTTTTCGCTACCTCAAATAATTTAGGATTGGCGCACTATCAATTGGCTACAGGGTCACAGTTTTTATTACCCCAAGAGCCGAAAATCGCTCATCTAGAAGCCGCCGTTGAGCAGTATGGCCAGGTGTGTCAAGGGGTGCCAGCGCGATCAGATTCGTATCAAACGGCTTTGGCTTATCTAATCAAGGCGATTCGAGTTATTTACGATGAAGCTGGCATTGCAGGACAAAATCGGGCTCTTTCTAAGGTTCCCGGTCAATTGTTACCTGAGATTTTGCCTCGACTGTAAGCTGTTGTGCATTAGACTTCTTGCAAAAGTCGAGTTTTGATACGCAAAACCAATACTTTCAGCCGTTATTTTGGCATTTATGCAAGAGGTCTATTGAAGAGAGCATCATGAGGGTTGCTCACGGAGCAGGGGAGAATGGATGATGCAATGTTTTATGCTGATTAGCTTACCTCATTTCATATCATGTCCGGCTGATTAACTTTATACAACCAAATCGAAGGGCGGGTTTTGATTAAGAATTATCGGTATGCCAAGCTAACCTATTGCATAAACCCGCCCCTACACCTTTAATTGCAGGGGGGTAAGAGTGTAGATCTATTTAATGAAATTGATATTAGCGTAGATTCTCGGGTACGGTTTCGGGTACTTGCCAAAAGTAAACGGTACGTTCGCCTGAAGGCGTCTTGACTGTGACTACTTGTTCGGGCTTCCAATCGCCCATTGCAAAACTGTGGGAAACGATGCGAGTACCTGGTTTGAGTTCTTGTAGGAGTTTAGGCCGCAGCTTTTCATTTAAACTCGACAACAGATACAATGTGACCACTGTTGCATCACTAAAATCAGTTTGAAACAAGTCTTGTTGGCGAAATTCAACTTGGTCTGATACCCCAGCCGCTTGAGCATTTTCTTGGGCTGTTTGAATTAGTTCGGGGTCAATTTCGATGCCAATGCCTCGTGCACCATACTCCTTCGCTGCGGTGATTACAATTCGTCCATCGCCACTGCCTAAGTCATAGACTAAATCATCTTTGGTTACTGCAGCGAGTTCGAGCATTTTATCCACCACTTCCTGGGGTGTGGGAACATAGACCACATCACGCTTGACGGGAGCCACAGGACTGGGTGCAGTAGACTCGGGTGTAATTGTAGGAGCTTGAGCTTGCTGATTAGGGACGGTTGACTGAGTGCATCCCATCAGGGTTAAGCTACTGACGCCTATGCTAGTTACCACAAATCTGATCATTTCTTGTCGCTGCATTACACGCTTCTCCTGTATTCCGGTAGTATGCCACGAACTAAACGCTGAAACTATAGCAATCTAAGGGCGTACTGAACTCATCCCCAAGGATTGAATACAGATGAATTAAAACAAAAGCCCCTGTACAATCACAGGGGACTTCTTGATTTTGGGTTAGTTATACCATTTTCCTAAATGCCTAGTACTCTTACTCAGCCAGCTCAAATCGAAATTGGCTGCCTTTGGAACCAGTGTCATCTTTACTTAATTTAAGGAGAACTGGTTCCTTGCCGGAAAGATTCATCGATTGAAGTTGCATAAGTACGCTTGAGCGATCGGGTTTGTCAGTTGCCGATAGCGCTCTAATGAAAGCCTGAGTTGCATGATAACTACTAGCAGTGCGCCAACTAACCTGCTCTCCCCACATAGTGCGAGATTCACGCACAAATTCTTCCACATTGGGTGTACCTGCTAAACCAGGAGCAGCTAGAATCAAGCCTTCTAACACCGCTCCACCTAGCGTTAAAGTCTCTGGATGATAGAGAGCGCTTCCTCCTAATAGCAGCTTGTTTTGTAGACTTCCTACATGATTTCGAGCACGCGCAATTTCAGCTACAACAGGAATCAAATCTGTATTTGAAAAAAAGATAAGTGCATCAGTTTTATCATTAAATTTTCTCAGGTAGGCTTCACTATTTTTATTCAATTCAGGGCTTGTTAAATTTACTTTTTCTATAGTTTGTATATGTTTTCTATTAATATTTTTCTCAAATTCATTTGTCAAATTTTTACTATAAGAATCATCAGGTTTATAAAAAATAACAACTTTACTGAGTTTTTTATCTATAGCATAGTTAGCTAACTTTTTGCCAATCTCTCGATTAGAAGAAACTGTCCTAAAAAAAACTCTACTGTTCTTCTTGTCCAGGTCAGTACTACTGCTGGTTGGAGATATCATAGATAAGCCCGCGTTGTCATACTCTTCTAGTGCCTCAAGACTAGCAATACTAGCATTATGTCCAATCACTCCCATCACCTCTGAGTCCGCAATCAGTCTCCGGGCAACTCTCCTGGCTTGGGTTGAATCGTTATTATCATTGGCAATGATAATCTTTAATAATCGAGTTCCTGATTTTTCATACTGCTCGTTGAAACTATTCTGAGCCTGTGCTACTCCTCGCAGTATTTCTAAAGACGTTTCTACTCTTGAATTGGCAGGTATAACAACTGCAAGCGTTAGGGGATTACCCTGTTTAATTGCTCGTGCATTGTTATAGTAAATCCACATTTCTGGGTCATTAGGAACATCTGTTATGGCTTTTTTCAAGAATTCAGAGGCTGTGGTATAATTTCCTCTTTTGAACTCTTTAATACCAATATATCGATTGAAATTTTTATTGCTAGCAAAGAAAGTTTTCTCCCCTTTACTAAATTGTTCTGGCCCTGCTACTTGTGCGGCTAAATAGCTAGTAACTTCTTGTTTAAATTCTACAACTAACCCAGTCGCCAACATTATGCCAGCGACTAAACTTAAGCCAAAGCGCTGCTGAAATCTGCGTCTTCTCAATTCTTGACTAGCACTTAAAAACTGATAATCTTGAACACTTAATCTCAAGTTTTCCTTATTCGCTGCCCAAGCTTGTGCCTGCCGTAATTCTCGCCCGCGCAACAGCCAAGTTTTGTCAGTTGCGTTGGATGCTATCCATCCTGCAAGTGCCTCCCCATAAGGGCGTAGATCGACTATGGCTTTGGTAACCCAATTTCGATTAAAAACAGCTTCATAAATGCGGTTACAAACCCTTAAATTACCGTACTGCTTAACAACCAAACCCGATAGTCGCAATTCTGATTGTGTTTGTTCAAGACAACCATTAGCTTTTACTTCTTTTTGTTGCAAAACTTGCAGGTAGAGCCTAAGTAGATCGACACTGCACTGTTTTTTTTTCAAAATGCGATCGCGTATCGTCTTCAAATGCTCTGGTTCATCTGTCGTTTCCCAGTAAGAGATAATACATTGTTGTACCAACTCCTCTACCCACTGGGACTCACGTCCTTCAGGAATCTCATCCTCAGCACTCTCAATTAACTTGCACACCTTTTGCGTCAGAAATGGTTGCCCCCCCGTCCAGTCCAAAACCGCCTGCAACAAAGCTTGAGGATTACTGGATTTTTGCGCCAACCCCACTGCTAAAGGTTGAGCTTCCTGTAACGTAAACCCAGTCATTTCTATCGCTTGACCAATATTAAACGGTGTGCGCCGCCTGTCTTGAATTAAATCCGCAGGAGTCGCTACCCCGATCAAGGCAAACGTCAACCGTCGATAATCCGGATTATCCGCCCGTTTGTTGTAGCAATCCCGAATGACGGCAAAAAAATCATCAATATTGAAATTTAAACTAAGAACGCTGTCGATTTCATCCACAAAAATCACAACATTTTGCGACACCAACTCCAGCAGCACCTCGCCAATAAACTTGCTCAATCGCTGCACATTCGGCAGCAAACTGTGTTCAGTCCACCAGCTACCCAAATCAAACTTGTTATAAAGCTCCAAACTACTGACAATACAATCAATTACCCCGGCATACCATTGCTCAGGCGTAATCCCGTAGGCACCAATGGCCGTAATGTCAATCACCGCACAAGCTATCCCGTCCGCTTGCAAACGCTGCATCGTGCGTACCCGTAAGCTAGACTTACCCATCTGTCGGCAATTGAGGACGTAACAAAACTCTCCCGTCTTTAATCCGTTGTACAAATCCGAGTCCGCCTGTCGCGTGACATAACTCGGTGCATCCACGGGTAAACTTCCCCCAACTTGATACTCATAGTCTGAGTGATTGTCGGTACTCATAGGAGATGCAATAGTCTGTTGCTTAGTGCTTATAATACTTATTTCTGGCGTCCTGGCTACTTATGCAAACAAGTTTGTTCCGGTCAGGACTTACGCATTCGCCCCCCCAGGCTGCCAAATCTGGGGGGAGTTAGATCTTGTTCCCCCCAAAATTGGGGGGTTAGGGGGGCTAATTGACGGGTATTGCGTAAGTCCTGCCTGTGATTTTGAGCATGAGAAAAAAAATCCCCTGTACAATCACAGGGGACTTCTTGATTATTGAGTTAGCGGTTTAACCTATAGCTTTGTACCGCACTCCGGACAGAAGTTGTTAGTTTCCACATTTTTCGCCCCGCAATTGCTGCAATAGATTAACTCGATCGCCGATTCCAATTTAGGACGTTCGGGCAAACCCACCATTTGAGCGTTACTCTTACCGGGAGCTACCATGGGGTAACAATTTTCGTCTCGCGTTACACGCACATCCACCAGCATCGGGCCGTCGTAAGCTAAGATTTGGGCGATCGCATCCTGCAGCTCCTCCCGACGTTCAATCACCATCCCCTTAATGCCATACGCCTCTGCCAACTTCACAAAATCCGGCATTCCTTTTTCCATATTCGAGGACGAATACCGCTCACCGTGAAAAGCCTGTTGCCATTGGCGAACCATCCCTTGCCAGCGATTATTGATAATCACTGTCTTGACATTAATGCCGTAATGTGATAAAGTCCCTAGCTCTTGGATATTCATCTGAATGCTAGCATCTCCAGCCACACAGATGACCTGCTCATGGGGTAACGCCACCTTTGCGCCCATTGCAGCCGGCATCCCAAAACCCATCGTCCCCAATCCGGCACTAGAAATCCAGCGACGAGGCCCCGTCTTCAAAAATTGCGCCGCCCACATCTGATGCTGACCCACATCAGTTGTAAAGTAGGCATCCGGTGCCTGACGCCCCAACTCCACAATCACTTCTTGAGGCGACAACGCATCCATTGGCTGAGGCACCTGTAAGGGATAGTCCTGACGCCAACGGTCAATCCGTGCCAGCCAATCCTGAGTTTGATTGGGTGCCGCTGGAATTCTCAAATCGTGATAGCGACGTAACAAATCAGTTAACACCTGCCGCACATCCCCGACAATGGGGACTTGCGGCGCTCGATTCTTCCCAACCTCAGCCGGGTCAATATCAATGTGAATCACTTGAGCATGGCAGGCAAACTGATCGAGTTTACCTGTTACTCGGTCATCAAACCGTGCCCCCACCGCAATCAACAAGTCACACTCACTAACCGCAAAGTTGGCGTAGGCAGTACCGTGCATCCCTAACATCCCTAGCCCTAAAGGATGGGACTCATCAAACGCACCTTTACCCATCAACGTGGTGGTGACGGGAATTTGGAAAATTTCGGCTAGTTGGCGCAACTCCTCATGAGCCCCGGCCGTAATCGCTCCACCTCCAACATAAAGGAGAGGGCGTCGGGCATGACGCATTAAATTTAGGGCTTGGTTAATTTGCCGAGGATTGCCCTTAACCGTCGGGCGATAACCCACTAACCGCACTGTACCGGGTTCCACGGGTTGATAGTCAAATTCCTCAAAACCCACATCTTTGGGGATATCAATCAACACCGGGCCGGGACGGCCTGTACTCGCGATTAAAAATGCCTCGGCCACAACCCGCGCCATTTCTGCGGGGTCGCGTACCACGTAGGAGTGTTTTACAATCGGCAGCGTAATGCCGTAGATATCAGTTTCCTGAAACGCATCTGTACCAATGGCATGGCGGGGGACTTGACCGGTAATCACCACTAAGGGGATGGAGTCCATGTGAGCCGTGGCAATGCCGGTGACGAGGTTGGTTGCACCGGGTCCCGATGTGCCGAAACACACACCCACTTTACCTGTAGCACGGGCGTAAGCGTCAGCCGCATGGGCGGCTCCCTGCTCGTGTCTGACGAGGATATGCTGGATTTCGCCACGGGTTTCCCAGTGGTAAAGTTCATCATAGAGGGGCAGAATGGCACCACCAGGGTAGCCGAAAATGTGTTCGACACCATGACGCCTAAGGCTGTCAATTAAAGCAAATGCGCCAGTCCGGCGAGTGGGAGACTTGGGCTGGGCTGGAGATGGGGTTTCTGTTTTGGAGATGCTCTGGGTATGCACGGAATAACCTCTAACCATACTAAGGTTTCATATTAAGTTTTGTATTGTATTATGCAGAACTGGGCTTCAGTTAATATTTCAGTCTAATCGTGATAGCGATCCCTGTCGAGTTAGTTTTGAGCAACTCGATCATGAAGTTTGTGGTAAGGTGCCAAGGCAGGATGAGCGATCGCTTTTTATTAACAATTAGTCCATCGACGCAGGCAAACCGCTCTCATATTACTGAGCCAGGGTTCACTCAAATCATCTCTCTTTATACATAAGTTTGTAAAGCACATAGTCGGGCATAAAGACTGTTATTGGCGAGTAATTGCTGATGATTGCCCATTTCAGCGATACAGCCTTTGTCTAAAACTACAATTCGCTGGGCTTGACGAATGGTGGAAAGACGATGAGCAGCAATAAAAGTGGTACGGTTTTGTTTGAGGCGATCCAATGCTTCTTGAATTAAGGCTTCACTGACGGTATCGAGGGAGGCCGTAGCTTCATCGAGGATAAGGACACGGGGATCGCGGAGTAATGCTCGTGCGATCGCAATCCGTTGCCGTTGTCCCCCGGAGAGTTTGGTGCCATTTTCACCAATTAAAGTATCGAGCCCTTGGGGAAGTTCACGGATAAAGTCTTGGGCATTGGCTTGCTCTATCGCTTGGTAGAGTCGCTCTTTGGGGACGGTATCCGAGCCATATAAGATGTTTTCTCGCACCGTGCCTTCAAATAAAATCGTCTCTTGGGAAACGACTGACAGGAATTGCCGATATGTCCGCAAATCCAGAGTATTCATATCCCGTCCATCGAGGAGAATTTGCCCACTGGTGGGACGGAGGAAGCCGATAATCAGGTTTAATAAGGTGGATTTGCCAGCACCCGAAGCTCCTACAATGGCAACGGTTTCACCAGTATTCACCTGTAACGAGAAGTTGTTGAGGGCAAATCGTCGGGTATCGGGATAAACAAAACTAATTGATTCAAAGCGGAATTCACCATGCACTTGTTGGACGGGTAATTTACCCCAATTTTGCTCAATGTCAGGATACTCTAACACTTCACCCACACTACGGATCGATTCAAATCCTTTGCCAATTTCTGGTAAGACGGCCAAAATTTGGACTACGGAGTTGGTGAGGGAGTCAAAATAACTGGTGAGGAGTACTACATCCCCGACGGTGATGCCGAGTTGTCCGGTATAGGCTAGCCAAGCGGAGGTAATCAGACATACACAATTGAATAAGCGTAATGTTACCCAAGATGAGGCATTGGCGATCGCATTAATGGAATCGACTTGTTCTGCGGACTGTTGAACGGCACCTAGTCGCAGTTCAATTCGTTCAATTTCGGTAAGTTCAGCGCCATGGGCACGAGTGATAGGAATGAGTTTAATCATTTCCACCAGTCGTGCGGACATCCCTTCGAGTTGTTGGCGAAAGGCATGGTTGCGATCGCGAATCGGGTTTCGTAAGAGGCGAATCAGGATGACGGCGGCGGGTACAGTTCCTAGGAAAAAGAGCAGGAAGAAAGGGGCACGAACGGCTGTAACCCCAATGGCCACAAGAATCGTGAGGATGGCGGAGGGCAGAAATTGGAAAAGGGTGGTAGTGAG
This sequence comes from uncultured Microcoleus sp., assembly GCA_964588805.1. Lineage (GTDB taxonomy): Bacteria > Cyanobacteriota > Cyanobacteriia > Cyanobacteriales > Coleofasciculaceae > CAZPRJ01. The sequence continues at coordinate 11,483 of CAZPRJ010000017.1, forward strand.
GAGTTGAATTTGTTCGACATCTCGCAGCAGCTTGTTTTGCAGTGCGCCCGTGCTGTTGTGTTTGTAGAATCCGATGGAGAGATTTTGCAGTTGTCGGGTGAGGAGCGATCGCAAATGAGATTCCATTTTACGGGTAGCAAGGCTCATGTAGCGGATGTGCAGGTAATGAGTGGGGATATTCTGCACGATGGAAGCGGCTAAAATTGCGCCATTCAGCCATAAGTCGGAGACTGAGCGAGTATTGGGGTTGGAGATAATATCGATGATATTGGCAATGACGATGGGTTTAATCCATTCCGGACTGTGTTTGATGATGTACCAGAACAGGGATAAACCGAGTTTGTTTAAGTCTTGGTGATAGAGAAGCAGGAGGGTGCGAAACGGGGTATCGCTGCGGTAGGAGTGATGGGGTGAAGGTGGGTTAGAGTCCGAGGTAGATGCATTCATGGGTCATGATTAAAGCCATCGCTAAACAAGTAACCTTATGATGAATTCATTGCCTAGTATCCAGAGAATTCAGAATACCGCTACTCAGATTTAGCACCAATGTCATTACCCGCCAGGGGTTTAAAATCCTTGGCTAATAGCTAAATTCGTCTAAAGACGACTGGATAAGAATTTAAGTCCACTTAAGTGGACTTGATCTATTAGCCAAGAACTTAAGTTCTTGGCGGGCACGAAGGCTTACAAAAATACTAGGCGATTGAAAGATACTGTTGGCGAATTCGTGGGGAGTGTCACCCCTCAGCATCAGGGTGAAGCATTTGCGTTTATAACAGAGAATGAAAATCCTTCCCTCCTGACTCGGAGACTCCCTATTTTCTGATTACGGTAAAATCTCCTTACCTAAAGCTTTGTAGCTATCCCAAGCTATGCGCGATCGCGGATCGGGATAATCCTTCACCAAAACACCCCGCATCGGTGCCCGTTCAAAGGCTACCAACCGAGGAATTTCCGACTTAAACACCAATAAACCCGACTCTTCCAAAGACTTCCTAATATTACGAGCCACAGAACTACGGGGCGGAACTTGAGTTAAAAGAATTTTGTAGGTAGCATTCAACCCCTCCAACAGTTCCACTGTCTTGCTCAATGCATCCATATCCAAAGCCTTGGGGGTAGTCGGAAGAATCATCAAGTCGCATCCCTCAGCCAAATCCTTCAATTCCTCCGGAGAAGGACGAGCTTGAGTATCAATGACGATATATTTATGCTGCCGGACGAATTTGGGCGCAGCGGCCTCACTCACCACCTTAAAAGAAAGCTGACTCTCCCTATCCCAGACTAAAGCAGACCGATTCTTGTCGGCATCAATGAGGAGAGTTGGGCCTTTCTGTTGAAGATAGGCGGCAATGTGAATCGCTGAGGTGGTTTTTCCCACTCCTCCCTTCAAACTAACCAACGTAACAATCATCTGCAACCCAGAATTCTTAGTATGAGTTTAGGCGAAATGGCAACACACTAGCCTTTTTGTAAGAAACGTTTATTTTTGGGGTTGGAGATTAGTAGAGAGCCAAGTTTGATTTGAGAGCGCCTTAATTTTGTTTGTAGTAAGCACTTTAGCGCTTAAATGCTGGCTACGAACCTATCAAAGCTTGGTTGACGTTCGCTTTTTCTTGAGCAGCCAACCCAAAACACCCAAAACACCAACACCCAGTGCTGTACCCGGTTCAGGAACTTCAGCCGTCGGTTGCTCAACACTCTCAAATGTAAACTGTGTGACTAACCCCAAAGAGTTGCTAAAATTATCCGGGTTGCCATCATCCACACCATCCTCGGAAAGAGTAGCCGTCGGTGAATTGACATCATCATGCCAGCGACGAGAGATAGAATCCCCAACGACATTATGAGCATCTAATGTGGGAATAAAAACATAAGAATAGTTCCTCACATCTAAGAGCAAATTCCCTTGAGTATAATCATATAAAAATGGAGTTTCTAAGGGGATAAAAACATCAAATTCTTGAGGGTCTTTACCTAAATTATTAAAGGAACTAGCAAGACTTAATTCTCCATTTAAAACGACTGTTTCATCCGCCCCAATATTATCTGCAAAGATAGGGCTAAGTCCATCAACAGATGCTTGAGTAGTAGACAAATTAATTTGAATATGGGGAATTGTAGCCGAGAAAGCCGAGCCAAACGTTGTATCCAGACGGAAGGCAAGTTGAGTAATAAGGGCAACTTCTCCAAAAGAAGCAAACTCTGAAGCGGTAAAAACTTGTTGGTATCGTCCTGAAAAATTGAAAGGATACATATTATTAGAATTCCCTTCTGTGTTTAGCAAATTTCCAGGAACAAACTGTATTTCTGACCGAACTTCATCAACACTCCCCAACGTGATGACGACTGTTCCAACTACAGTCATAAACAGTTTTTTTGTAATATTGAAAATAATGCTTGAAGCATCCTTTGCAAAAATTGCAGGATGCTTTTTGTAGATATTCACCATTTTTTAATTCCCCGCAGACTGTGTTATCGACGTATTTTTCGTCAATAATTCCCTTTCAAATGTTAGTAACTGTGTTTAACATTAATAGTATTTTTAGTCAATAAATATAAAAATTCGATAAAGCCCATCTAGAATTTTTTGAAGTTTTAATGTAGAGATGAAGTGTCAAAAACGGACTAGGTTGCCTTTTCTGTTTGTTGAGATGATGAACTACCGTAAGATAAAACCCCCGACTTCATCTAAAGCCTAAATTGTTCTATGACGCATTTATTTGAACCGCTGAGTATTCGTGACGTTACCTTCCGCAACCGCATCGCTGTTTCTCCTATGTGCCAATATTCCTGCCAAGATGGCTACGCCAATGATTGGCATCTAGTTCACCTAACCAGCCGTGCTGTGGGGGGTGCAGGTTTAGTGATGACTGAGGCGACGGCAGTAGAATCCCAAGGGCGAATTAGTCCGGCTGATTTAGGTATCTGGTTAGATGGGCAGGCTGAGGCTCTAGGAAGAATTGTACCGATGATTCATAATTTAGGAGCCATAGCCGGTATTCAACTCGCCCACGCAGGTAGAAAGGCGAGTACGGCTACACCGTGGGAAAGAGATAAGGGATATGCATTAGATGAAAATCAAGGAGGTTGGCGTCCGATTGTAGCACCGAGCGCGATCGCATTTAGCGACAATAGCCCCATACCTGCAGCCTTGAGTCTGGAAGGAATTGAGCAGATTATCGAGTCATTTGTGCAAGCCGCCAAACGCTCTTTAGAAGCAGGCTTTCAACTAGTGGAAATTCATGCTGCTCATGGCTACCTGTTGCACGAGTTTCTCTCTCCCCTTTCTAACCAACGCAACGATAACTATGGGGGCAGTTTTGAAAACCGCATTCGGTTGTTACAGGAAGTGGTTCAAAATGTACGAAAAGTTTGGCCAGAAAAATATCCCCTCTGGGTGCGTCTTTCTGTCACCGATTGGATAGAAAATGGCTGGGATATTGAACAAAGTATTGCTTTAAGCGAAAAACTTAAATCCTTGGGTGTAGACTTAATTGACTGTTCTTCAGGAGGTATTTTACCAACAGCCAAAATCCCAACTGGGCCGGGTTATCAGACTGAGTTTGCACAACGAATTCGGCGCGAAGCCAATATCCTCACTGGAGCCGTTGGTATGATTACAGCACCAGAACAAGCAGACCATATTATTCGCACAGGTCAGGCTGATGTGGTTTTATTAGCACGAGAATTGTTACGCGATCCCTATTGGCCAATGCGGGCTGCCAAGCAACTCGGGCAGGATAAGATTTGGCCAGTACAGTACGCTCGCGCTTGGGAATAAGTGGAGGGTTAAGCGATCGCGAATTTGGCAAAATTGCAAGCAGGGTTTAAACTCGCGTCAGATTGCCACTAATCTGTTGAGATTAAGTTCAGTTACGGCAAAAGCTGATGTACTCGCACAATACATCAGCTCTGTTGTGTAACTTAGAATAAACGCTTAAAGAGTTTATTCTTCTTGAGTTTAGTAGCGGCTAGAAAAGCTGTTGTTTCTCCGTCCACCACCAGACGAACCTCTGTCTTCACGAGGTTTCGCTTTATTAACTTTCATATCGCGACCCATCCATTCAGCACCATCAAGCGCATCAATGGCAGCCGCTTCTTCTGCTTCTGTACCCATTTCCACAAAACCAAAACCACGCACACGCCCTGTTTCACGGTCAGTGGGTAGCTGAACCCGCGTTACAGAACCATATTCTGCAAAAACACCATTGAGGTCTTCTTGCGTAACGTCATAGGACAAGTTGCCTACATAAATTGACATAGATTGTCTCCAAAATCATAGGTGTGTAGAGATACAAGATTTCGGAGAGAAGCTTGTCAATACCAAAAGGGAAAAGCCTGTCAATAAAAAAAACAAACGCTGCAACCGAATTTTATTCTCGTCTATTATCTTAGCACAGCATTTAGTTATTACCCACTTCTCCAGAAATTAAGCTACAGCTCAAGTAGAACAAGGGTTTCACACTCATTAGGGGAGATGTCTATTAATTTGCCCTTTGTAGTTCGTTCAACGTTCAACTCACAACATTTGCCGTCTCAAAAAGGGCAGCAGAGATTCGCTGACTTTTTCCGACCAATGCTCTTGAGGATAATGGGCACCTTCTTCAATCTGTACAAGTTCCCCATTGGAAAGAGTACTAGCAAATTTCTGTGCTTGCTCAAACGGCAGCCAAGAATCTTTTATTCCCCAAATAATAAGAATCGGTTTTTCCCAATTGCAAAATCCTGATTCAATCTCAGTCATAGATTGCTTCATTTGCAGATTTTTGATGGTTGCCACCAAACTTCGCCCCGGATCGGAACTTTTGAGGAATGGTTTACGGTATATATCTAAATCCTTATCTCCGATGCGGTAACCGCTTCCCCCCTCTAAGGTTCGGTCAACTAACAGGGGGTCTTGGGTTAACATATCCCCAATAAACGGTAATCCCCATTGTTGCATCTGCCAAGGCAATTTGGCTTCAGAAGAAACGGGTGCATTGAGAATAGCAAGACGTTCGATTTGCTCAGGATGACGCAAGGCATACTGTAAACCAATTACACCCAAAAATCCTTGTACAACCAAATGAAATCGCTCGATGTCCAAAGCTTTAAGAAACTCACTCAAGGCATTAATAAAAGCATCCGGAGTGTAAGCAAAGTCGCGTTTATCCGGTTTGTCCGAGAAGCCAGAACCAATCCAGTCTGGTGCGATCGCGCTAAATCCTTTTTCTGCCAAATCTGGCATTATTGCTGTCCAGCTATAACTTTGGGATGGCAAGCCATGAAGTAACAGCACGGGCAACTCCTCACTTCTGCCAATCGGGTTGGCTTCCCGATAGAACCACTTGAGCGACCCAACTTCGATTGATTTTTCACTGATGGACACGTTGATTCCCCGCACCGTTGATTGTGTTTGAGCTTACCGTTCAATGGGGCGTAAGAGCAAGACAAGGACGTAGGATCTGACGAGCGAATTGCCGGAGCAATCGGTGATGTTGAACATGAATCCAGATGGATGCATCAATCTGTAACAAACCTTTTGAGCTAGGTAGAGGATAATGAGCTAACTGCTCAAAGCCAGAAACAGCCTGTGACGGAGCGATGTCAAGCTTCTCAGACCGTGAAATTTGTGGATGAATACGATCAATGGTAGCAACACTTGTTTCCAGAAGTCTGATCGCCAAAAAATGATTTAAACTGCTGTGGAAACCTCATTTGTTCCAGGTTGCAGTCCATGATTCACGATAGCAATTACATCATCGAAGCTGACGCGACCCGAGTCCGAGTACTCAGCGAAGCCTTACCTTACATTCAACAGTTTACAGGCCGTACCGTCGTGGTGAAGTACGGAGGAGCGGCGATGAAAGACAGCACTCTCAAGGACAAAGTGATTCGCGATATTGTCTTTTTAGCTTGTGTGGGTGTTCGTCCTGTTGTCGTTCATGGTGGCGGCCCAGAAATTAACAGTTGGTTGGGTAAGCTGGGCATTGAACCCCAATTTAAAAATGGCCTACGCGTCACTGATGCCGACACAATGGATGTGGTGGAGATGGTGTTAGTCGGCCGAGTCAATAAAGAATTAGTGTCTCTGATTAATCGTTCTGGGGGCAAGGCCGTGGGGCTTTGTGGCAAAGATGGCAACCTAATTAAAGCCCGTCAGGAAGGCCGCGAAGGCATTGGTTTTGTGGGCGAAGTGAATAGTGTAGATATCCGGCTACTAGAGTCTTTGGTTAGTAGTGGCTACATTCCCATCGTGTCTAGTGTGGCGGCCGATGAAACGGGTCAAGCTTATAATATTAATGCCGATACAGTGGCCGGAGAGTTAGCGGCCGCGTTGGGTGCCGAAAAATTAATTTTACTGACTGATACATCGGGGATTTTGAGGGATTATCAAGACCCCTCCACCCTGATTGCCAAGTTAGACATTCAAGAAGCGCGAGAATTAATCAAGTCCGGAGTTGTCGGTGGTGGGATGATTCCCAAGGTGAATTGCTGTGTGCGATCGCTTGCCCAAGGGGTTCGAGCCGCTCACATTATTGATGGTCGCATTCCCCATGCCCTACTGCTGGAAATTTTTACCAATAAAGGGATCGGCTCGATGATTGTGGCCTCAGAGTTTACAAATTAAGCATTTTTGAACTCAATAGCCGATCCGAACCCGGACTCCACTGCGAGGAGAACTATAAAATCCAAATCCCCTCGGACTATAAATCACCGCAGGGGTTCCAAATCCTCGGCGGTGAAATCCAGGTGAGTTGATAATTACGGGGTCTACTAATACAGAATCCGTAATAGTGGGATTAATCAGCGTCGGACTCACTAAAGTGGAATTGCGAATCACTCTGTACCCCGGTGTAATCACACGGACTGGAGAACCGTAGCCCTGATATGAATACGGATTGTAAGGGTTCTGCGAACCATAGGGTGAAAGTGAATAGGGAGTATTTGTACCTGGAACCAACGGCACTGCACTGGGAATAGGGCTACCGATGATGTGAGTCGTGGGAGCAGGGGGGATCACACGGACGGCTGGCGCTTGGAATTGTGCTTGCGCTTTTTTCCCCCCTGCCATGAGCAGGACAACTCCCAACGTCAAGGGGATGATTGCCCCCTTGACCCTAAACCCATGCAAACCCAGTTGCTGAAAAGGACGTGTAGAGGGCATAATTTTACCTCAAAACATGGAGGGAATGGATGAAGTCAAAATAATTCAAAATTCACTTCACACTCTTGGCTTCACCCAAGAGCTTGAAATTCTGTGCCTCAAAGACGGATGACTTACACCGATTGAGGGGTAGATTCCTTTAAAGTACAGCACGGCACAGGACTTAAACTTCACCCAGTTGAGCGAACTAAACAGGCAAATCTAGGCGAGGATTAAAGTTCTCTACCTGCCGTAGCTTCTCGTAGAGTTCCCTGGCTTGCGGATTGGGATAGGTCGGAACAGCGATTTGGATTTCCACTAACTGATCGCCGCGAACCCCATCACTATTAGGATAACCTTTTCCGGCCAGACGTAACCGTTGACCCGATCGCACTCCATTGGGTACATTCATTTTTACTCTGCCATCCAAGGTTGGTACTTCAATCGCCCCCCCAAGCACAGCTTCGCTGGGAGTCACAGGTAACTGACAGAAAATATCCAAGCCTTCTAGGGTATAGAAAGGATGGGGTGCAACGGTAATTTTTAAGTAAAGGTCGCCACCGCCAATGCCCAACCCTTTGAGGCGCACTCGTTGGCCTGTAACCATCGCGGCAGGCATATCGATTTCTAGAGAACGTCCATCTTCTAAACGAATGCGTTCTCGTCCACCTTCATAGGCTTTCTCTAACGGCAGGGTGAGATTCGCTTCGATATCCTTGCGACTCTCACGGGGAACGGTATAGGCTGTTTTGGTAGTTCCCGGACGAAAGGCATTTGAGGAGTTGACACGGGGATTGGAGGTGGAGGCGGTAGTCGTGGTTCGGGTGGTTTGACGACGGCCGACCATTTGATCCACAAAACTATTAAAGTCTGGAAACTCGCTATAATCGACTTCCTGGGTGGAACTGCGCCCACTGCCGTTACGACTGGTGCGGGTGCCATTGGCAGTTCCGCCTGCCGTTTTAACGTTTGATGCCTTTGATGCCTTACCCGCTTTGCGACCAAATCCAGGTTTCTTCCAGAAACGGCCTAACTGGTCATACTGTGTCCGCTTATCAGAATTGTGGAGAACCTCATACGCTTCACTAATATCTTTAAATTTCTCCTCGGCTTCCTTATTACCTGGATTCCGGTCGGGGTGATATTGCAAAGCGAGTCGTCGAAAAGCCTTCTTGATTTCCTCGCTGGTTGCCTCTGGGGATACTCCTAAAATCTCGTAGTAATTCCGAAAGTTTTGCATAGAAATTAAAACTTAGCGAGTCGTTGTTGGCTTTTAGTGGATAGGCTGGGCTGCAAAGGACTAACAATTGGCATTAAAACCAGTCATCATCATCATCCCAATCATTTTCTAAGGGAGCAGAACGTACATCTCTTCGGGATTGCCTCGGTTCACGATCCCAGGTCGAACGTCCGCTATCCACCGGATAGGAATCGCGACGAGTGGGGCGTTCCCAATAACGGTCTCTATCACTTTCTCCAGTAATAGCACGACGGATTCCGCCGAAAAAGTCGTCCTCCTCTTCATCTTCGTATTGCAACTGTACTTCTCGTCTTAATTCATAAAGTGCATCTTGAAGGTCAGAATAAGCCCGGTCAATAGCACGCTCATCATTACGGGCAACTGCTTGGCGCATTTCCTGCACCAAGGCTTCAATGCGACGGCGATAGAGACTGGCAAACTGGCTGCCAAAATCAAGTGTGACTTCCTTGAGCTGTCGTTCTGCGTCGTTGGCCAAGGTTTCCGCTCGATTGCGCTTTTCCACCCGTTCCCGCCGTTCTCGGTCGGTTTGGGCAAATTGCTCGGCTTCGCGAATCATGGCGTTCACTTCGGCGTCGCTGAGGGTGGAAGCGCCTTGAATCGTAACGCTTTGTTCTCGTCCGGTGGTTTTATCTAACGCTGTAACCTGTAAAATGCCATTGGCATCAATATCAAAAGCCACTTGGATTTGGGGTACGCCTCGAGGAGCAGGAGGAATCCCCGTTAACTTAAATCGACCCAAGGACTTATTATCAGTGGCCATTTCCCGTTCGCCTTGAATCACATGAATTTCCACTAGAGTTTGATTGTTATCTGCCGTGGAAAAAATATCCGATTTGCGGGTGGGAATCGTAGTATTGCGAGGAATGAGCTTTTTCATCACTCCCCCAATCGTCTCTAAGCCCAATGATAAAGGCGTTACGTCTAATAACAAAATATCCTTCACTTCATTGGTGAGGATACCCGCTTGAATCGCAGCCCCTACAGCCACCACCTCATCCGGGTTAACATTCTGATTCGGTTCTCTATCAATAAAGCTATACACCAATTGCTGCACCATCGGCATCCGGGTAGAACCGCCGACGAGTACAACTTCATCGATTTGGACGGGACTTAAACCCGCATCTTGGAGTGCTCGCTTGAGTGGACGGCGTAAGCGATTGAGTAAATCTCCGCACAAACCCTCAAATTGGGAACGAGTCAGCCTTGCCTCTAAATGCTTCGGCCCATCTTCGGTTGCTGTAATAAAGGGTAAGTTAATATCGGTGACACTAACGCCCGAAAGTTCGATTTTAGCTTTTTCTGCCGCTTCAGTTAAGCGTTGCAGGGCTTGGCGATCGCGCCTCAAATCCACCCCTTCTGTTTCCAAAAACTGCTCGGCTAACCAGTCTACAATTTTGCGGTCAAAATCATTTCCCCCCAGTTGGGTATCGCCACTGGTGGCTTTGACTTCAAACACCCCATCCCCAACATCAAGGATCGAAACATCAAAGGTTCCCCCACCTAGGTCAAACACCAAAATCGTTTCACTGTTTCGGCGTTCCAACCCATAGGCCAAAGACGCGGCCGTGGGTTCATTGAGAATCCGCATCACTTCTAAACCTGCAATTCTCCCGGCATCTCGTGTAGCTTGCCGTTGAGAATCATTAAAGTAAGCGGGTACAGTAATCACCGCCCCGGTTACGGGTTCTCCCAAGTAACGTTCTGCGTCATCTGCCAACTTTCGCAATATCATCGCAGCAAGTTCTTCAGGGGCAAATTCTTTCTTCAAGCGAGGACAGCGAATTTTCAGGTTGCCACTTTCATCGCGACGAATCGTGTAGGCAACGCGCTTCGATTCTGGGTTTAGTTCGGCATATTTGCGCCCAATAAATCGCTTGACGGCATAAAACGTATTTTGAGGATTGAGTACCCCTTGACGACGCGCCATTTGGCCGACTAATCGTTCACCTTCCTTACTAAAGCCAACCACTGAAGGGGTTGTTCGCATTCCTTCTGCATTGGCAATTACAACCGGCTTGCCACCCTCCATCACCGCGACCACGGAGTTTGTTGTGCCCAGGTCAATGCCGACTACCTTGCCCATGCGTACTTTTATCTCCTCTCAGTTTGGGTGCTAACTTGCTTTACGATGTTACTTCTCCTGTGTACAGCTGGCGAGATTGCCATAGATTCAGTGCTATTCTCTGTCGAGAATGTGAGCTGCTTATGACTCCTCGTACCAGCTATTTTTGAGCTGTGTTCTCAAGTGCTGAAACTATTGTATCGTGATGGAGTTGCCTGTCTCCTCGTGGAATATCCCTGACCGGACTTGTGCAATGCTAGGATGGCATTTGCCACATTTGGTAAGGTATTAATGGCAGAGACACTTTTTTTTAACGCCCTTCGTGCCGCCATTGATGAAGAGATGGCTCGCGACGAAGCAGTATTCGTCCTCGGTGAAGATGTAGGCCACTATGGCGGTTCCTACAAGGTCACGAAAGATTTGTATCAAAAGTATGGTGAACTGCGGGTTCTCGATACTCCGATCGCAGAAAATAGCTTTACAGGTATGGCCGTAGGTGCGGCCATGACGGGGTTGCGACCGATTATTGAAGGGATGAATATGGGCTTTTTGCTCCTTGCCTTCAACCAAATTGCCAATAATGCTGGCATGCTACGCTATACCTCCGGCGGTAACTTCAAAATCCCGATGGTGATTCGAGGCCCTGGGGGTGTCGGGCGTCAGTTGGGGGCTGAACACTCCCAACGTCTGGAAGCTTACTTTCAAGCGGTTCCGGGCTTAAAAATTGTAGCTTGCTCTACACCTTACAATGCTAAAGGGCTACTCAAAGCAGCCATTCGTGACGATAATCCCGTTTTGTTTTTTGAGCATGTGCTGCTCTATAACTTAAAGGAAAACTTGCCGGAGGAGGAGTATGTCCTACCCCTGGATAAGGCGGAAGTAGTACGCAAGGGTGAAGATGTCACGATTTTGACTTACTCTCGGATGCGTCACCATGTGATGCAAGCGATGAAGCAACTGGATAAAGAGGGATTTGACCCAGAGGTGATTGACCTCATTTCTTTAAAGCCTCTTGATTTTGAGACAATTGGTGCTTCTATTCGGAAAACTCACCGGGTGATTATTGTCGAAGAGTGCATGAAAACGGGGGGTATTGCGGCAGAAGCGATCGCATCAATTAATGAGCGATTCTTTGATGAGCTAGATGCGCCTGTGCTGCGTCTGTCTTCTCAGGATATTCCCACACCCTATAACGGGACTCTAGAGAATTTGACTATTGTACAACCTCATCAGATTGTTGAAGCGGTGCAAAAGATGATGGCCTTGCGGGTTTAATGATGCGGGGGCACGGGGGTGCAGGGGTGCGGAGGGTATTATCTACTTTCCTTGTTATTTAAGGCTTAACTACAGCTAACACCCTATACTGAGCAACGCCGCTTTGTATCACTCTCTCAGGCTCTATGCACGATTTTGCCAAAATGTCAACATTAGAAAGCATTGCTCAACCCAGTCTTGTCATCGCCAAAACAGATTATCATATCACTTGTTGCGGCGGATCGTAGTAATGCAAAGACAGCGTTTGATATTAGGCTTAATCGTAGCCCTTGTGGTTGGGGCGATTGTGGTGCTAGTGCAAATCCCAATTCGGCTAGGGCTCGACTTACAGGGAGGGGCGCAACTGACGATTCAGGTGAAAACCACAGAAGAAATTAAGCAAATTACGTCCAAGGAACTGGAAGCGGTTCTCAGCGTGGTGGAAAATCGAGTCAATGGACTGGGCGTGTCAGAACCGGTGGTGCAAACCGTTGGCTCCGATCAAATTTTAGTGCAACTGCCTGGAGTGAATGACCCCCAAGAAGCCGAACGGGTTTTAGGGGGTACAGCCCAGTTAGATTTTCGGGAGCAAAAACCGGGAACGGAAGCCCAACTGCCGATTGAACTCCAGATTAGGGCAGGACTCCAGCAACAGCAGGAACAATTAAGGGCGAGTGAGGATGAAAAAGCGATCGCGGAAAATCAAGCGGCAATTGAGCGCAGTAACGAAGCGATCGCTAAATTATTTGAACAGGTGAATTTAACAGGGAAAAACCTGAAAGATGCAGGGTATCAACCCGCACAAAATAGCAACAGCAATCTTTGGGAAGTAACGCTCCGCTTTGATGCTCAAGGGGGAGAAGGGTTCGCTGAGTTGACCAAAAACTTGGCAGGAACCGGCCGCAGCATTGGTATTTTTCTTGATAATGCTTTGATTAGCTCACCCACTGTCCCGCCTGAATTTGCTCAAACGGGTATCACTGGCGGTAGCGCTGTGATTACGGGTAACTTTACAGCCCAATCCTCTAGAGAATTAGCCGTGCAACTACGTGGGGGGGCTTTACCTGTACCGGTGGAAATCGTAGAAAACCGCACGGTGGGCGCAACGTTAGGGCAAGATAGTATCCGACGCAGTATTTACGCCGGGATTGGCGGTTTGGTTTTAGTCTTGATTTTTATGGCGATTTACTACCGTGTACCGGGTTTAATCGCTGATGTTGCTCTCACAATCTACGCACTGCTAACGATGGCCGCGTTTGCTTTGTTGGGCGTTACCTTAACGTTGCCCGGTATAGCGGGTTTTATCCTCAGTATCGGTATGGCAGTTGATGCCAACGTGCTGATTTTTGAACGGACACGAGAAGAATTAAGAGCCGGTAAGACGTTGTATCGCTCTGTCGAGTCGGGTTTTTACCGAGCCTTCTCTAGTATTTTGGATGGTAACGTTACCACCGTGATTGCTTGTATAGCACTGTTTTGGTTAGGGTCAGGTTTAGTGAAGGGGTTTGCCCTAACACTAGGATTAGGGGTCATGATGAGTATGTTTACAGCACTTACCTGTAGTAGAACCTTCCTACTATTGCTCGTCTTAGGCGTTCCTGGATTGCGCCAAAAGCCCGAACTATTTGTTCCCAATCCACCTGCGACGGTGAAATCATAGGCGGCGGAGGTCAAAATGAAACTGAATGTAATTAAACAGCGATCGCTTTGGTGGACGATTTCCGCCAGCCTTATCCTTGCTAGCATCATCAGCATGGTCATTTCGACCACAACTCTCGGGGCACCTTTACGCTTGGGACTGGATTTTGTCGGCGGGACACGGTTACAATTTGAGCTCGATTGCACGAAGGCCAACTGCGACAAGCCCATCACTTCTGAATCAGTGCGGGATGTAATGAGCGCGGAAGGCTTAGGCAACAGCAGTATTCAAGTCTTGGGAGAGAAAAAACAAGGACTCACCCTCCGCACCAAGACGTTAGATGAGGCGCAACGGACTCAGCTACTCACGAACTTAAGCAAAGAAATTGGAGCTTATGATCCCAAAACGCTGCAAATCGATACCGTAGGGCCGACTTTAGGTCGGCAGTTATTTACGTCTGGCTTACTGGCTATCATTATCTCGTTTGCAGGGATTTTGACTTATCTCACATTCCGGTTCCAGTTTGACTATTCGTTCTTCGCGTTTGTTGCCTTGTTCCATGATGTGTTTATCACGATGGGAATCTTCTCTATCTTGGGACTGGTGCCGCCGTATGTGGAAGTCGATAGCCTATTTGTGGTTGCAATCTTAACGATTATTGGGTTCTCGGTTAACGATACGGTTGTGATTTACGACCGAGTGCGGGAGGTGATTAACCAGCATCCAGATATGCATATTGACCAAGTTGTAGATGATGCAGTTAATCAAACTTTAACTCGCTCGATTAACACAACATTCACCACACTCTTAGCGTTAGTAGCAATTTTTCTGTTTGGGGGCGAAACTCTCAAATATTTTGCATTAGCCTTGATTGTGGGCTTCATTGCAGGTGCGTATTCCAGTATCTTTGTGGCTAGTAGTCTATTGGCTTGGTGGCGAGAGCGTCGTGGTAATTCTTCTTCTGGGCCTCCTGAGGACGCTCCAGTAGCTGATCAAGTCTAGAGGTAGGCTGATTGAGCGATCCACTCTTTCAAAAACGACTCTCATTTTGCTAATTGTATGCCAGCCTAGTAAACACAATGCTCTTACCTCACCTTCGACATGGATCGGTCAGACCCCCAAATGCCTCGAACACCTCCAACAGCGCCTTCAGTGACTGACTCAACCTTTAAACGGCGAGTCATGCGCTTGCATCGGCTAACGGTTTATGGTCGCTGGTTGATGGTTCTCTTTTTTTGGGTGACGGTTGGTTCTTTGAGTTTGTGGGGCTGGCGCTATGAAATTTCGCTTTTGCAAGCATACTTTACTTGGTCTGCTGTGCGCTATGGCATTATTTTTAATCCCTTGCCAGCGATGGGGCTAGGGTTTTGTATAGGAGTAACACTGGCCGTATTAGTCTGGCAAAGTCGAAACATTTTATTCGGACTCTCCTCGCAAGAGCAACAACGCCTAGAACATCAAGTCCAGCGAATTAGTCAACAGGGAGCAAGTCACCCCCTCTGGAAGTGGGTGGTTGAGCCGGATTAAAGTGCATAATTTAATATGCGATAGAGCGATTAACTCTACAGTGAGCTACGTAAATTCTCTAGTGATGTCATCATTTTTGGCTTCAACCCATGGCTAGTCACCGCTTCTATCACATTGGATTTGGTCGAGATGACTTAGGCTCCAATCCTCCCACTCTAGCTTTATTATCCGGCGATCCAGAGCGTACTCGTCTGATTGCTCAGGAGTATTTAGAGGATATCTACCCCCTCTCCGAAAATCGGGGACTTAATAGTTATCGGGGATGCTTACCCAACGGTTGCCCGATTGTATCGGCAACTAGTGGTATGGGTGCGCCTTCTCTGAGTATTGTGGTGAATGAGTTAGTACAGGTTGGGATTCGCAAAATCATTCGCATTGGCACCTGTGGCTCGATTCAAGCCTATATCCCGGTGGGTAGCATTGTGATTAGTCATGCAGCCTTATGTCGGCAAGGTGCGGCAAATGACATAGCACCCATTGAGTATCCGGCCGCCGCCGATCCGTTTTTGACTGTAGCCTTAGTCAAAGCAGCACAGGAATTGGGAATTGAGCATTATATGGGGATTACTGCGTCAGTAGATACATTTTACGAAGGACAGGAACGTATCGATTCAGCCAATCCCTATTTATTGCGATCGCTCCAAGGTATCACTCAAGAATACCGCCACCTGAATATCTTAAATTACGAGATGGAATGCGGCACACTGTTTAAAATGGCAGGTGTTTATCAGTTTGCTGCTGCTTGTGTTTGTGGAGTTGTCGCTCAACGCACCGAACATGAAAATGTTATTTTGGAACAAAAGGATCGGGCGGTAAAAAATGCGATCGCTGTAGCCGTCCAAGCGGTGCAGAGTGCTCATTCATAGTGTGAAGGCATATACTCTGATTAAAAGTAAGTTTTGTAACTTTAGTAACAAGAATGAATGGGTTAATCCTATAGTATTAATAACTTTACCTTACAGAGCGGTTTAGCTAAATAAACTCAATCAATACTCTGAGTATAATTACTTAAAATATTCTTCGATATACCGTTCAGAAGAGGATTTTGAGTACAAACAAATACCTCAAAAAATAAGTATAAAATCGACCTCTAACCTACGCCACAATTAGGTTTACTCTTGAGTGCAAAAAAACCTGTACCCTTGTCCGTAAATACTTGTACCCTACCCCAAAAATACTAGTACCCTGACACTCAGTAATTTTTGAAAAGCTTTCTGGGGTTAGGTTTGAGCGATTGAGTACAAGACTAATTAATTTAATAAATCTGATCATACTCAGATACCAAAACTGTTATAAAGCGGCTGGTATAAATAAGGCTAATCCAGGTCAATCGTTTTCCTTTTGCATTCTGGATGAAGTACAAGACGCGAGTAAGCGGCTGTTTTTTGCATAAGCCATTTACCTAATCTAAATACTGCAATATCAAACTTTATAAGATTGCTTCTGAGCAGGGAAGCAATGAGGGTTGATATCGTTTATTTTGATGGTTTTTATGTAGTTTTTGACCTGCTTTGATAACGATTTTCTTGCCCTCTAAAATGGACTGTTGTTATGAAATTACATTGGAAATTAATTGCTTTTGAGGTTGTTTTAGAACTGATTCTCGAGTTAGGGCCTGCAAGCCTAAGTATGATGGCAGCAATTGCTGAATATTTAGTAGACTTATCCCATCTAGAACATAGAGCTTCAGTACAGTTAATTATTAGATCAATGGAGTTAAACACTGCTCGTAGAGAGTCTATAAGTTATTTATCTCCCCGCACTTTCTCTACAATACCTAATCCAAAGATTATCTAATTTACTGCAGGTTATTCAATGAAGTCAGTAGATTTCTAGGTAATTGATCAAATTGCTCAGAGTCTAGCATTAACTTTTATAATCAATCCAATAAGAAAAAGTTATTAAATATTACCCAAGCCTATATAAAAGGCTACCAAGAGCATTAACATACATTCATTCTAGGGATGGAAACTCACTAGAATAGCAATCTCGTAAACTAATTATTCTCAAGAAATCACCATCAGTGCTAGTAGGAGGCACAAGGAATTGTTCAAGAAGCTAAAACAGTAAGAGTAGAAGAGGCCAGATGATTCCGTAATCTAGATTTAGCATTAGCCTGGCCTCAATCCTCCTATGAGCAGAACTAACCTGGTACTGAGTGTGCGAGAAACACTCAAAAAAGAGTTTTTTCATCGACTTGGTACACTAGTAAAACCCAGAAAAACTGTCTAGGGACTTTTCTGCTTTTCAATCACCATCAAAGAGTTTCTCAGCTTGGGGAACCCTAGTCACCTTGATTGAGATCAAGCTTAGAAACTTTTTTGA
The DNA here is from genome assembly GCA_964588805.1 of uncultured Microcoleus sp. Taxonomy (GTDB): domain Bacteria; phylum Cyanobacteriota; class Cyanobacteriia; order Cyanobacteriales; family Coleofasciculaceae; genus CAZPRJ01. The sequence goes on from CAZPRJ010000017.1 coordinate 28,680, forward strand.
GGAGTTTTGAGCGTCTCTAGACCAGTCACGCAGGGAATCAAAGCTAGAAAATCATGCAGTGTTTCTGGAGCTTAATAGTATGTATGTAGCACTCTGGCCGGGTAATGTGTATCCTCTAGGTGCCACTTGGGATGGCAAGGGGACAAACTTTGCCTTGTATTCAGAAAATGCCACCGGTGTAGAACTTTGTTTATTTGACGCAGACAACAGAGAAACACGCTTGACTTTAGGTGAAGTCAGCAACTTTGTCTGGCATGGTTATATTCCCGGAATTGGCCCAGGCCAACGCTATGGGTATCGAGTCTATGGTCCCCATGCGCCTGAACAGGGTCATCGCTTTAACCCAAACAAGCTATTAATTGACCCCTATGCCAAGGCTATTGATGGTGATGTACATTATGGCGAGGAATTGTTTGGATACTCCTGGGATGATCCGGATGAAGACTTGTCGTTTTCTATGTTAGATGATGCTCATCTCATCCCCAAGAGTGTTGTTGTCGATCAATCCTTCGACTGGGAAGATGACCAACTGCTGCAAAATTCGTGGCACGAAACCGTTATTTATGAAGTCCATGTCAAAGGATTTACCAAACTTAATCCTGATATCCCGGAAGAACTACGCGGGACTTATGCTGGACTGGGGCATCCTGCGGCAATTGAACACCTATTGAGACTAGGCGTTACGGCGGTTGAACTCATGCCGGTGCATCACTTCCTAGCGTATCCAGGACACTTGGTTGATAAGGGACTCCGCAATTATTGGGGCTATGATTCCATCAACTATTTTGCTCCCTACGCTGGCTATAGTGCCAGTGGCATGCTTGGAGAGCAAGTGAATGAGTTTAAGGAGATGGTCAAAGCCTTACATCATGCGGGGATTGAGGTGATTTTGGATGTGGTTTATAACCACACTGGCGAAGGTAATCATTTAGGGCCAACCCTCTCGTTGCGTGGGATTGATAATCTCACGTACTATCGTTTGGTGGAAGGCAATCCCCGTTACTATATGGACTTTACCGGCTGCGGCAACTCTTTATATATGCGTAGTGCCCAAGTCTTGAAGTTGATTATGGATAGCCTCCGCTATTGGGTGACGCAGATGCATGTGGATGGCTTTCGCTTTGACTTAGCTTCGGCCTTAGCGCGAGAACTGTATGAAGTGGATAGTCTGGCGGCATTTTTTAACATTATTCACCAAGACCCGGTACTGGCAGATGTGAAACTGATTGCCGAACCTTGGGATGTGGGAACTGGGGGTTATCAGGTGGGTAACTTTCCGGTACGTTGGTCTGAATGGAATGGGAAATATCGCGATACAATCAGAGACTTCTGGCGTGGTGCAGACAATACATTAGGGGAATTTTCTTACCGTTTCACGGGGAGTCCTGACCTATATTTTCAAATGAATGGGCGGCAACCGAATGCTAGTATCAACTTTGTTACGGCTCATGATGGCTTTACTCTGCATGATTTAGTTAGCTACAACGAGAAGCATAACGAGGAAAATGGGGAAGAGAGCCGAGATGGTGAAAACCATAACCGCTCTTGGAATTGTGGGGTAGAAGGGGAAACGGATGACCCCGAGGTGTTACAGTTGCGAGAGCGGCAAAAGCGGAACTTTGTGACGACCTTAATGTTGTCCCAAGGAGTTCCGATGTTGCTGGGGGGAGATGAAATTGAGCGAACTCAAAAAGGCAATAATAATGCTTATTGCCAGGACAATGAAATTTCTTGGTTTAGTTGGGACTTGCAACAAGAAAATGAGGATTTATTAAATTTCACTCGCGAACTCATCTTTTTCCGCCGCCAGCATCCTGTCTTTCGCAGGCGCAAGTGGTTTCAAGGCCGACCCATTCGGGGTTCGGGTGTAAGTGATATTAATTGGTACAATCCCGATGGCAGCCCCATGACTGATGAGCAGTGGGAGGTGGGCTATGCCAAGTCCATTGGGGTGTTCTTTGATGGCAACCAAATTCCGAGTCCTGGAGCTCAAGGTGAACGCATTAGTGATGATAGTTTTTTACTGTTTTTTAATGCCCATTATGAAATGATGGAGTTTAGCTTACCCACTGATTTAGAACACCGGGAATGGACGAAAGTGATTGACACCAAAGAACCTCGATTTATCCAAGAGCAGATTCTTTTTACAGGTAGTAAATCGGTGCCGCTTGAAGCGCGATCGCTTGTGGTACTTCGTCGCTTGGGGTGACTCCTTAAAACCGACTCTCCCTTCCTCCCCTTGCTCCGGGGAGGGCGCTTATGTCTTCTCAAGTTCAGCCATTCAAATTTCATGCATTCATGTATGGGAAAACTCCAGCCTGATAAGCATCTTCCCTACTGACTATATGCAAATTTAATGCGCGACAGCTTATGATTAATTTTGCATGAGATCAAGTTAGCCAAACTAGTTCTTAAATAGCAGGCTACTTGGCTCTTGTTAAGTTTTATGGCTTTGGATTGTAGGCTATATATGAATAACAATCGCCTATCTGCAAAAGCGCTGAGTTCAAAAGCGTTCTGGCTTAGTGCTGCACTCTCTTTACTCACGTTAGGAGTGGCAACGCTTCCAGCTTTTGCCTTTAAGGTTAATGTTGATACTCAATCGAGTTCTGCACCGCAAACGCTCCTTGCTCGACAACAACGGACTGGACGCTGGATAGAAGTGGAGCTCTCAGCTCAACGGTTAACGGCCTGGAATGGGAAAAAGCGAGTTCGCTCTTTTATGGTATCAACGGGAAAGAAGCGCACACCGACTCGCATTGGCAGGTTTAGAATTCAATCTAAACACCGCACTTCGCGGATGCGGGGGTCTGGCTACAACATACCAAATGTTCCCCATGTGATGTACTATTCGGGCGGCTATGCTTTACATGGTGCCTTCTGGCACAATCGATTTGGGACGCCTATCAGTCATGGTTGCGTTAATTTACGCCCATCGAGCGCTCGCTGGCTTTATAATTGGGCGTCGGTGGGTACGCCTGTGGTGATTCGTCGCTAGTTAAGGAAAGCTCTAGATTGTATGCAGGCAACTTATCAGTTCTGGGTGAGTTGCTTGTTGTTAGACTAAGACTATTAGAGACTTTGGATAGTGGTTCATCGCATTAGTGGTGATGCGTTTGTAGTGATGCTAAAGCGCTAAAGCGCTTAGTACGAACCTATCCAAATGGACATGATAGATCAGTAGGTTTAAATTTAAGGAAATGATCGCTGTGCATGAAGAGATGCGATCGCCTATTATCCCATTGAGCATCGATTGAATCCTTGGTTTGGAAGAATCGTTAAGACAAATCTTGCTTTGATTTTTTACTTTAGAAGTATGCTGCAATTAAGACGATTTTTTGACGTTGCAATTTGGTCTGGCTGATACCTTGTTATTTCCAGGGGGTGAATGTTTGCTCTGGGGTGTTGGCTGGATGAGCGCTTGAAATAATCAGGTTTTTTTTAAATCCTTCAGAGCCAAAAGAAAGATAGAGCGAGAGCGTGATCAAGATCGATAACAGAATTTTTTCAAGCATAGCCGACCTCGCGAATGGCAATTGAACTACTGATAACGGTTTGTATCCTAAATATCCACCATTTCTGAAGAATATTAGGTGATTTTAAGCTTTTCATTCCGGTGATACTTATCTTTACATTTAGGTGATACCTATCATTGACATTCATCTTCCTGCCTTGGTAAGCGCTCACTCAAAAAGGCTCAAATCTAGTCCATAAAAGACTTTCAATTAACATCATCTCAATTTGTAGAATTCTTACAGGCGGCCAAGTTGCCTACTATAAGGATAGATATGCAAGTTCAATACAGATAAATAAGCTTCATCAGTTTAATAACCATGCAGTCATTGCAGATCAACGTCGTTGTATGGCTTTTATCGAAAATGATCTGCATTTAGAAACAAACACAACGGTAATCGCCATCAACTCTTTCCCTCTGCTTGCCCAAAATTGCCCCAACTATGGCACTCTGGGAAGAGAAAACAAACTCAAATCTGATACTCTCACGACAGACATCAGCCAATCGTTTATGCAAACTCTTCCAACCCCTTTAACTGCACCCCAAGCCCCTGCCTTTGATACGACAATTCATCGGCGCAAAACTCGTCCCGTTCCCGTCGGCAACGTCACGATTGGGGGTGGCCACCCCGTAGTCGTGCAGTCGATGATTAACGAAGACACACTCGATATAGACGGTTCTGTGGCGGCGATTCGTCGCCTACACGAAATCGGTTGTGAAATTGTCCGCGTGACTGTACCGAGTATGGCGCATGCCAAAGCGCTGGCAGATATTAAGCAAAAACTCATCCAAACCTACCAAAATGTACCCCTTGTAGCGGACGTGCATCACAATGGCATGAAAATTGCCCTGGAAGTTGCCAAGCACGTTGATAAGGTGCGGATTAATCCGGGGTTGTATGTGTTTGAGAAACCGAACTCCAATCGCACCGAGTACACCCAAACTGAATTTGAGGAAATTGGGGCAAAAATCAGTGAAACTTTAAAGCCGCTTGTGATTTCCCTGCGCGATCAAGGAAAATCGATGCGGATTGGGGTTAATCATGGTTCTTTGGCTGAACGGATGCTATTTACTTATGGCGATACTCCAGAAGGAATGGTGGAATCGGCTTTAGAATTCATCCGCATTTGTGAATCTTTGGATTTCCGCAACTTAGTTATTTCCCTGAAAGCGTCGCGAGTACCGGTAATGCTGGCAGCCTATCGCCTGATGGTGAAACGGATGGATGAATTGGGGATGGATTACCCCTTACATTTAGGTGTCACAGAAGCCGGAGATGGGGAGTATGGACGGATTAAGTCTACTGCTGGAATTGCCACTCTCTTAGCCGATGGCATTGGTGATACCATTCGCGTTTCTTTGACTGAAGCACCCGAAAAAGAAATTCCGGTCTGTTACAGCATTTTGCAAGCCTTGGGACTGCGGAAGACAATGGTGGAATATGTCGCCTGTCCATCCTGTGGTCGGACTTTGTTTAATTTAGAAGAAGTACTCCATAAAGTTCGGGAAGCTACTAAACATTTAACTGGTTTAGATATTGCTGTAATGGGTTGTATTGTTAATGGGCCAGGTGAAATGGCTGATGCTGACTATGGTTATGTGGGTAAGCAAGCCGGTTATATTTCTCTCTATCGCGGCCGAGAAGAAATTAAAAAGGTGCCGGAAGATAAGGGTGTTGAAGAGTTGATTAATTTAATCAAAGCCGATGGCCGTTGGGTCGATCCTTAGTTATTGATGAATCATTTGAAGTTGGCGCTTTTATCAACTCAGCCTGCTGTTGCAGGCTTTTATTTTGTCTCCATTAATGGGAAATGGGTAGATTCATATCATAAGCTAATCGGCATAAAACCTTACATTATGGCAGAGTAAGGTAAAAGAGAGTTCTGTGTAGTGGCGCTATTGCCAAGAAATGGTATGGATTAATTTATCGATTTTAACTTTTAACTTCCTCCCCCTTGCACCTCACGTAACGTCAGGTTTTAGCATCGAAACATCGCTAGCATCCCTCTGGTAAATCACGAGTCAGTGCCATGCAAATTACCGCGATGAAAGTCGGTGAACTCGCCAAACAGACGGGAATTTCTGTTCGGACATTGCATTATTATGACGAGATTGGGCTACTCTCACCATCTCACCGCAACCGAGCCGATCATCGTTTGTATACGGCTGAAGATATTGCTCAATTGCAGCAAATTATATCACTTAGGCAACTTGGCTTCTCTTTAGAAGAAATTCGAGAATGCTTAGAACGTCCTGATTTTTCGCTGTATCGAGTGATTCAACTCCACATAGCGCGTCTGAAAGAACAGATTGAACTGTCTCATAGATTACTCAACCGCTTAGAGGCGATCGCTAGCAATTTGCACTCGACAGAATCAATTTCTATCGAGGATTTCGTTCAAACTATTGAGGCAATTACTATGTTAGAGAAATACTACACTCCAGAACAAACAGAAGCCCTTAAACAACGAGCCCAGATGCTAGGTGAGGAGCGAATTCGGCAAGTAGAATCCCAATGGCAGGAACTTATTGAGGAAGCTCGAGCTGAAATGGAAAAAGGTTCTGATCCTACAAACAAACGTGTCCAAGTTCTGGCACAACGTTGGATGGCATTGATTCAAGAGTTCACAGGCGGCGATGCTGGGATTGAGCATTCATTGAACACAATGTATCAGCAAGAGGGGCCAGAAGTTGCCAGTCAAGGGGCGGTTAATTCAGCCGTGTTTGAGTATATGGGTCAAGCGATCGCTGCCATGAAAGGGTCATGTGATACCCCTTCATAACTAGTTGCTACCCATCAACCCATCGTAGGGGCGCACCAATGTGCGCCCTTAAGATTGCTGAATTGATATTAACTGAGGATATAGGCGATCGCATTCTCTATTAATCTAAGAGCGCATTTTATAACTCATTGAACATACTGTTTTAAGTAGCCTGAGACTAGCAGGAGAATCTGCTTCGATATCTATCTGTCCATCCAGCTCTCCATTTTCGTTTACGATTTCGACGTGCCATATAGGTTTAGAAGCAAGTTTTCCTTGGTTACAAGCTCCTGTAAAACCTATGCGCTCACGAGTCTCCACTTCATCAATAATGCGATAATTGAACCACAGCCAGTTTCCAGCATGAGGTTTTGTTTGAATCGAGTTGACATCAAGAGATAAAATTGCCCCATCATTAGTTTTACCCATTGTCATCCAATTTTCTTTAACTCCATATTCTTGTGACATTGCTGGAGTAATTACAGAAGTGAGAGAAACAAAGGTGATGATTAGTTTTGCCGTTATTTGGCGTAACATATTCTCGGGTTGTTAAAAAATTATCTTGCTACTTTTCCAAGTTACGTTAATGATAAAGCGGCAAAAATAAAGAGCTAATGAAGTAGTATAAAGCCTGAAATAACTCTGAGAAGATTACATTAATTCAGTAGATACTCGGAATCTAAATAACTATGCTATTTGATAATACTTGTCATATTTGACTGCTATCAATCCCGCCTGAAGGCTATGTGTTAAGAGTTTTATTAGGTATTAGGTCGATAACCCTGCTTTTCGGAAAATTTGCTGCGGCGTCAGTTGCAGTTCAGGGAGAATCGGATCTGCAAGTGACATGGTTCCCATGCAGGTTTGAGGGGGCGCATCGGGATAAAAAACAGTGATACTTCTAGCTTGCGTATCAACAATCCAAACTCTTAGGACACCAGCAGTTAGGTAATCGGTAGCTTTGGCGGTAAGTTCTCCAAAGGTTTGTCCCGGAGAAATAATCTCGATCGCCAGTTCGCAAGGGGTAGGACAAGCCTCATCGCGCATCCAGTCTGCTGGTAGACGTTCGTAGGAGATGTAGAGGAGGTCTGGTGCTGGCACCCAGTCTTTCCCTTGGCGTTTCAAGGTTACTGCCCATTCTGGCTCAATTCGACCTCGACCTTCACTCCAGGGGTCGAGGAGGAGTAACAGAGCTTTTTGCACGGTAGAGTGAAAAAATTTAGGAGACATCTTGGGTACTGCCTGACCATCGATTAACTCATAAGCCACATCATCATCCGGCAGCGCGAGAAATTCTTCTAGGGTGAGTTGGCTTTGAGATTTGAGCATTTTGGGCGTTTCTAGATGTGTGTGGTTGGCGCTTATACTTTTGCAGGGTAGATGAGATGATGCGCGATCGCACTTTCCATCTACACTGCGAAATAGGCTTTCCTTATAGCAAGAAGGTGAGGACAAGTCTAAGGCAGAAGTAACTTTCTTTAAAAACAAGTTGATTTACACCTAACTTCGCAATTTGCTAAGATTACTCTAATCAACCAAGCAAAACCATTAATTTGACCATGAAAGCTTATCAAATTCTAAAAATTTATACAGATTATTATGCATATAATCACCCGCTCCAGACTCACAGAGTTCTGGAAAAAGCATCCTGATGCAGAAACGAGCTTGAGACTATGGTACAAACTCACAGCTCTAGCTCAATGGCAGAGTTTTGTAGAGTTACGCCAACTCTTCCCTTCAGCCGATGTAGTTGGCAATCTTACAGTCTTTAACATTGGCGGCAACAAATATCGACTTATTGCTTTGGTAGATTACGAGTATCAAAAAGTCTTTATTCGCCATGTACTAACTCATGCGGAATATGATAGACAAAAATGGAAAAACGACGAGTGGTTCACGTAGCTCTAGTGCATATATTGAGTTACTCAAGACCTTTCCTCCTCGCCCGATCGCATCTGAGGAAGAATTACTAGCGACCCAAAACGTCATCGATTCACTGATCGATCGCACCGCATTAACACCAGACGAGCAAGATTACCTAAATGTTCTAGGTACTCTAGTCTACGAGTACGAACAACTTCATCATGAGCCTATACCCGATATTCATGGTATAGAACTAATCAAAGCTTTGCTGGATGAATTCGGTTTGCGGCAGAAAGATTTGGTTCCTATTTTCAAAACTGAGTCTATTGTGTCCGCAGTTTTGAATGGTCAGCGCCAGCTTACAGCTAACCACATTCGCCAACTTGCTGAATTTTTTCACATCTCTCCTGCTGCTTTCTTTGAGTTTTCCGAAAGGTAAAGGTGAGTTCTGCCTAGTAGCTCTATTGCCAAGCTTGGGGTTAATTCCTGATATGGATGTCCTTAACTACCTACACTCAGTCTTGGGAACCGGATTGTAAGAAGCGATCGCACTTTCACCAGGAGGATATATAAGACCAATATGATGAATTTTGCGAATTTAAGGAAAACAGGGCAAGGGTGGACGTTTGAAAGTGAAGAGGCTTTAGAAGACTTTGCTTGGACTCATTTAAAGCAACTATTGGGATTAACTCCACTGAAGCGACAGTATGTGGTTAAGGGTCAAATCTGTGACCTTTTGGCAGTAGACGAGAATAAGCAATTAGTAGTACTGGAGTTAAAAAACAGTGAAGACAGATATATTGTCCAGCAGTTGACTCGTTATTATGATGCTTTGTTGGAAGAAAAACCATTTAAAGAAGTAGTAGACTATGCACGGCCTATTAACTTAATTGCAATTACGCCAAAGGTACATAGAGATAATTTAACGGATAGAAAGTATCATCATCTCTCTATTCAATTTTTAGAATTTCAGTTTGTCATGTCTGGAGAAGCTCTATATCTAAAGTTAAATGACATAGATACAGATAAGTTTTTCCAATTAGAAATACGTCTTCAAGAGAGAGACAACATAGGAAGCCTACCGATTCCTCCAAAATTACTTCAGAAACTTTTGAGTTCGTGTAGTAACGAGCAACTCAGAGTAATCATGGAGATTCGCAATCAGATTCTCAGCTTTGATAAGCGGATGGAAGAAATATCTATTGCTGGCAGTATTAAATATGGAAACGGTAAGAGCAAAACAAGTAAATTTTGTGCTGAGTTCTGCCCTAATAGCAAAGGAGAATTATTAGTATTTTTATGGATACGTTTTAAAGGTGGCGCAAGTCAAAAAATTGGTAGAGCTAAAATTGGTATAAATTATGAAACTGGTAACGCCTTAATAGAGGGATATGTCTCAAAAGGAATCCGTACAAAAAATCCACCTTTTAATAAAGATATAGCAACCAGGATAGAAAAAATAAACAACAAAATTGATAACTCAGAAGTACTAACTTATGAAGAGTTTAAACTTTTGGATCGATATACATACGATAAGACATTTATATATGACTCTATAAACGGTATGGTTGATGCAGCTTTACAGCACTGGCTAAAAAGGCTTTAAGCTCAGCTAAGGTGATTCCTCCATAACTCAAAAGGTGCTCGCTTTAAATCGCTAAGGTTACTGGTTGGACGACCGCCATCAATGCAAAGGCTACCAGAAGCCCCCATAGCTTACCTAGTCGTCCTCTGATTGCGATCGCGGTGATGCCAAGTCGTCAGGTAAATCCTCAATAGTCCACCGCAATACCCGACAAAGTGCCTTTACCTGTGGCAGAGTCAGTTTAGCTTCCTTGTAGCGTCCTGTCTCCCAATTGCTAATTGTCTGCACAGAAACATCAACAGCTCCAGCAACATCTCTTTGAGTTAAACCTAACTCTTCTCGGCGCTTCTTTAGTGGTGACTCCTGCTCTAACTCTTGTTTTTCGGTCATTTTGGCACGTTTATAAGCTCCTTATATAAGCAGCTTGACAAGTAAACTATAAGCAGCTTATAGTTGGATGGCATAACAAAAGGGCAGGCAACCGAAAAGCTGCCTCACGGCTAGTTAGTTGCCCTTTCACTATCAGCTTTGATATCTGCCCTTTCCTCAGTGTCTTATATAAGTTGTTACTTCACCAACACCTAGCAAGTAACCAATGGTTTTACTTTGTCATGCTTTCTTGGTGAAGTGATTGGTTTAGTCTGCCCGCCAGTCGCCCACAGAATGGAATTCTGGGGCTATACAAACGAAGCCTGCCTGGAGCAGGCTCAAGAAAATTCTGACTTTCAATAGTCCGCGCAGGCGTACTTGGTTTGTGTAGCCGCAGGTTTTAACCTGTCGGCAATTGGCTCATCCATCTACTCAATCAAATACCCATGAAAAAATCCGAAGCGATCGCGCTAACCCTCCAATTCTAGGTTCTTTGCTTGATGGCAATTATCAGCTCATCAAGCGTACAGTTCAACAATTCCATCAGTTGCTTAGTTTGCTCAAACGTAAGCTTAGGCTCAACTGAACCTTTTTCCCAGATAGAAATTGTCTTTTGTGTCACTCCAATCGCATCGGCAAGTTCTTGCTGAGTTAAGCCAGAGCGCTGCCGTAGCTTCGTTAGTGTTAGTTCATCATTTTCTCCAGCCATTATACTTGACGGTATATTCTTTCGAGGGATATACTCTGCGGTATAAAGAAAACAAGGAAAGGCAGGAAATCAGAAAGCCATTTTTGAGCTAGGGACTTGTTTGCCTATGCTTAAATGTCTGCTTTGATACCCTCTCTTTCCTCAGTGTCTTATCTTAAGCTGTCACACAACCAAGAACCAGCCAGTAACCGAGGGTTGCAGATTTTGTGCTGCCGTCTTGGTGAAGCCTGCCGCCAGTCGCCCACAGAATGGAATTCTGGGGCTATACAACCAAAGCCTGCCTGGAGCAGCTCAAGAAAATTCTGAATTTCAATAGTCCCCGCAGGCGGACTTGGTTTGTGTAGCCGCAGGTTTTAACCTGTCGGCAATTGGCTCATCCATCTACTCAATCAAATACCCATGAAAAAATCCAAAGCGACCGAAGCACTACGAGTCGCCACAGAAGTTGCTGCCATAAAAACCGCCCTCAAAAAACACGGCTACACCATCCGAAAACAAGCCAGACAAGCCGCTTGGACTATTTTTACTCCTGATGAAAGTTACAAACTCACCTATCAACCCGCCCCCATTAGCGCCTGGATACTTCATCCCCAAAGCGATAACCCCAACCGCCAAACCCTGCTGAACATCATTCACAGCACATTAGTTCTGCAACCCGTAGACAACCCAAGGAAAGTCTCATGACATACAAAGCTCAACTTTATCCCTGGTGCATCATCCGCCCCTTCCCCGATATGCGCGTTCAAGTCATCGGACGCTTCCGCAACCGCAGCGATGCCGAAGGACATCTGCAAATCCTCAAGCGATTGATGCCAAACATTCCCTATCAAATCATGTTCGACATCCCACTAGAACCCCCTGATTCAGAAAATTCCCTACAAAGGAGAGAAAAACTTCCATCTCCGATAAAAAGAGGTTCAGGAAGAGATGTTAACCCAATTGAATCAAGCTATCAGGAGCATTTTTAACGGTTAACAACCCCCCTGTTACAGGGTTGCTACCAATCAACCCACCGTAGGGGCGCATGGTGGTGCGCCCTTAACATTGTTTAACTTATAAAATATTGATTGAGGATATAGGCGATCGCAAAACAAAACGGTATGTATCGTCCATCTGTATCTAGCTGATCGTAGCCTTGAGCAAACAGCAGTATCTCTTCATCAGTCAGTCCTTCAATAGCTAGCAACGCTCCATCAATCGCTGCACTCCTCATCAGTCTAAGCTTTTCAATATCGAGTCCAAGCGTTTCAATCGTTGTTGTAGCTGTTTCTTGATTGTCTGGTTCATCCGTTGGCAAAATTTCACCAGAAGCTAAGTATCGAAAGAAACTAGCACAATTCTGATCTAAAGGCGAAATCATGAGAAGCTCATCATACCAATCATCTTTCTTGACTCCACAATGTTGGGGTTCTCTACGTTCTCTTTCTCTTCGACATGATGTGAGCAAGTTCTTATATTCCAGCGCTAGTTCTGGATAGCGGCTACGAGGTTTGAGATGTTCGATATGGCTATCTTCTTTAGTGATACTCATTCCGCAGTAGCAACAGATATAACCTTGCTCCTGTAACAATGCATTATGCAATTGAGTTTTTACTTCTCCTCGGCAATCATCCTTGTATGTAGGTTTCCAATCTTCGTTAGCAAGCGCCTTCAAGTTTGCTAAACTCTCCGGTTCATCACCCTTGCGAATGTATCTCACCGATTCAGAATCTCCTTTCGCCGAAGCAATACATCTGCTTTAACCAACTCCGGTTCATCTGCTCCAATTTGGTCAGCAATTTGTTGACGTAATTGCTTAGCGCCATTGAGATCTCCTTGATCAATGAGTCGAAATAGCTCTAAAAGTTCATCCTTAATTGTCTCCTTACGAGCTGGAGTGTCCATAAGGACTTCAAGAATATAATTACTATCTCTACCGAAGGAACTGTCTGGACGTTTGGCGACAATACCTTCAGGCGCTGCTTCTAAAATATAGATGCTATCGGGTTGGACATCACTAATCACCTGCGGTGAATGGGTAGTTACAATGAATTGGCAATTTGGGAATGTTCTTGTCAGTGCTGGAATGATTTCGCGTTGCCACTTGGGGTGAAGATGTAGTTCAATTTCATCAATCAGGACAACACCACTACCTTGAAGTGGATCGGGTAAACCTGGATTTGCGATCGCTAATCGTCTCGCCAAATCGCCTACCATTGCCAGTAAGCCTTTCTCACCATCCGATAACTGATTGACAATTAGCTCTTTATCTTGTTTGTTAATGGTCATTTGTAACGGAGAGCGACGAACTCGCAACTTGGAGAATTGCTTTCCCAGCAATGAATAAATGGCTTTCCTGACTGCTTCTAATCGCTTATCTCTGTAATCACGATTGTCCCGTATTTCTTCATTTTCTAAATCTTCAACAATCCTAAACCATTGAAAAAAGCTATCAAAACCAACTTGTATTCCATCTAAGGACTGCTCATAAGCGTCTACCTGGTTAAACAAATACTTTTCTGCTTGTGCCTTCAAAGGAATATTAAAAACAGCACGATTGATAGGATAATACACTATTAGATGTATGTTAGTCTTAGGATTTTCTTCCCACTGAACACGAATTTTGTTAGTAACTGGCTCTAACTCTGTCAGAGTTTTTTCTTCGTTTAGTCCTGTACCTCCTTTCAAAATAGAATTGATTGACCACTTTACTTGTTGTGAGCTGAGTAAAATTGTAATCTCGTTGCTTGTCTTCTTTTCTCCATTTTTGATGTCTTCTAGCCCAAAAATACGTCCATTGGCGAGTTCTTGTTGCCTTCCACTGACAAGACGCCCATAATCCCTTCTGATAAATGAGCCTACAGCCTTTGGGTCAAATTGTACCTGTGCTACAAACCAGGACAAGAGAATTGCCAGACAATCAAGAATGCTCGATTTCCCCACCCCATTGACACCAATAAATACAGTAGGCTCAGTCTCGTGGAACTCTAGCGTCATGTCGCTAATTCCACGAAATGATTGCATTTTTAGCCGCTTAACTCTCATCGCTTAAATCAGGCCGATCGCAAAGGAATAATACCTCGGTCAAACACTTGGTTATCCGTACCGATACCATTAACGATAATGCGATCGCCATATACCTCATAGGCCGCAAAACTCAACCTCTCGGCTGAATTCGCTGTCCATTCTGATTTCCCCACCGGACGAGTTCCCGCCCCAGCCCCACAAATTAAATAAGTCGTACCATTAATTGGCTTACTACGTTCATAGTGATGGTCGTGACCATTGATATACAACTGCACACCATACTTTTGAAACAAAGGCGTTAGATTTTCAATAAAAGGTTTGTTTAAGCCATAGTGACCCGAAGAATAAATCTGATGATGTCCAAATACAATTTTCCAAGGTGCATTACTGCGGCTGAGTTCTGCTTCTAGCCACGGTAACTGAGTTTTCCAATCGGCATTACCATTCGTATCAAGAGCAAAAAAATGCACATCCCCACGCCGAAATGTGTAGTAACGCCCTGGCATATTGAACCCAGAATAACCGATTTGAGGGTCGCCATTAGCGGTGCGAACGTCGTGATTTCCCAAGACTGCTTGAAACTTCACCCCTTGTTGCAGTAAAACTTGATAGGGCTTCTCAAATACAGCATCAATCTTTTCAATTTCGCCATTATTATAAATATTGTCCCCGGCCAAAATGACTAAATCATAAGGATTTTGCTGGTGATAGCGAGTCATTGCCCTAGCTACGGCATATTGTCCAGCCGCCCCTGTACCTGTATCTGCAACAGAGACAAATCGTAAGATAGGTTGCTCTGTGGTTGGGTTGCCTAAAGCATCGGCTGTTGTTGATGTTGCAGTCAAATGCTCAGGATTCGCTCCATCCATCGCACTGCTTTGCGCCAGTTGGCTATGGAGAAATTTGCTGCAAGCAGCTAAACCCAAGCCACTGAGACTACTCAACAAAAGGAATGTACGGCGTTTCATGCTCATAGAGGTCTAAGAGGTATTTGTAAGTAGGACTTATGCAAGAATGCCATATATAGCAAGGGCGCACGTCGTTTCAACCCTACCAATGGTAGTTCAAAATTCAATTTGCGTAAGTCCTGGTAAGGAAAGCAAGTTAACATTTCAGATGATAGCCTTCCATATTGCATTCGGAAAATCGTTTCTTCCTGCAAGTAGATTTGTCTTAATGGCGGATAGGCTAAATTGACTCAGCAGGTGATAAACAAACTTTAGATATCCCAAGTTCAGGAGCCGCCTTTGCTGTTACTCAGTATAAAACTTCCTAAATTTCCATCAGGTTTTCGGAAAAAATTTTCCCAGAGTCAGCAGCAAATTGCCCAAGTCTGGAATCGCGATCGCGCTGAGTGGCATTGGCTAACGGAAAAACCAGTACCGATTGCTAGCTTGAATCGTAATCTGTGGAGAAGTTCAGTTCCTTCGTTAAACTTTTATATTTTGCTGGCACTTTCGGGTGCGATATCGACACTGGGACTTTTAGCCGGAAGTGCAGCCACGATTATTGGGGCGATGATTATTGCACCACTGATGGGGCCGATGATCGGCATTGCCTATGCGATGGTGATGGCAAATCGGCGTCTGTTGAGGCGATCGAGCTTGACATTATTCACAGGTATCCTAATGACGATTGGCACCTCAATGGTAATCGCCTATCTGATCGGATTAAGAACCTTAAATCCAGAAATTACAGCACGGGTACATCCAACTTTAATCGATTTGGGAGTTGCCTTAGCGGCGGGTGCTGCAGGTTCGTTTGCTAAATCGCGTCGAGGAATTGCCGATGCTTTACCTGGCGTTGCGATCGCCGTTGCATTAGTTCCTCCCTTAAGCGTCATTGGGATTGGCTTAGCATTGCGCGATCAAACTGTTACAACTGGTGCTTCTCTTCTATTTTTAACAAACTTAATTAGCATCATTTTTAGTGGTGGAATGGTCTTTTTATGCCAACGTTATGGTTCACTAGAACGAGCGCGACAGGGATTAATCGCCTCGATTCTGGCATTATCGGTGTTAGGCTTGCCCTTGGCATTTTCTCTAAGAAACCTGCTCATTAGGGAAAATGTTCGCCGCCATGTCGTGATGCTCATTGACCGCCAAACCGTGACATTTTCTGACAAGAATATCCGCTCGGTGAGAGTTCAGCCTCAAGGAGAGGAGCTATTTGTAGAATTAGAGGTAGCAGCACCTTGGAACTCAATTTCTGAGCAACAGGTGAAATTAGTGCGAGATTTTTTGGAGCATAAACTGGAAACGCCGATCAATCTAAACGTACAGGTCATTCCAACAAGTGTATTTGAAGCCAAAGCTTCGCCTCGGAAGTAATAGGAAAAATCGATTGTCTCAACTGCAACGGTTAGTTATTGCACCCCAACAACAACAAGACGGACAGATTTTTCTGTCCTCGGGGCAACAGCATTACTTGTGCCGGGTTTTACGTTTGGGAACGGGCGATCGCTTTATTGCAATGGATGGCAAGGGTAACTGGTGGTTAAGCGAGTTAGCGGCCAATCTGACTCAAGCTAAAATTATCGAATCTCTTGATGTTCAAACTGAGTTAATCGTCGCTGTCACATTGATGGCAGCGATGCCTAAAGGTAATGGATTTGATGATGTAGTCTATCAAGCAACCGAATTAGGAGTTGCGACTATCATGCCCATAAAAAGCGATCGCACCCTACTCAATCCCAGCCCCAAAAAACTCGAACGTTGGCAACGCCTAACTCAAGAAGCTGCAGAGCAAGCAGAGCGTCAAATCGTACCCACCATTCTTAACCCTGTTGATTTTGCCACCAGTCTTCAACTGGCTGAAACAGGTACTCATCATTACATCTGTGTAGCGCGTAAAGAAGCACCCCATCTTTTAAATTGTTTACTAGACCCAAACTTAGAATCTCACCCCACTAGCATTGTTATTGCCACAGGGCCTGAAGGTGGCTGGACACCGACAGAGGTAGAACAAGCCACCGTCGCCGGATTTCAGCCTGTATCCCTAGGCTGCCGTATCTTTCGAGCCGTAACTGCTCCCATTGTGGCTCTATCCTTAATCGCCTCAGTTTTTGATCACAAATAACAAACACTAATAACAAAATCATGATTGACCAAGTTGCTGATGCCTTTGAGCGCCAAGATTATCGCACTGCTGCTCGCTTACTCAAACAACTCGTCGCGCAGGAACCAAAAAACCCTTGGGTACAGCTTTATGTAGCACGTCTCCAAGAAGTCAAAGGAAAGCTAGAAACGGCTGAAACCATTTACCGCAAACTATTAAAAAAAACCACTAATTCTAAAATTATGTCCCAAGCGCGTCAGGGACTAGGGCGCTTAGAAACCCTCGAAAAAGAGCGACGACAAAAAGCTCTTGCTGAGGCTACCACCAACCCAAATAGTGCAGAATTAGGAATTTTAATTATTGAGCCACTCACGCCTGAAGCAAAAACTGACATTGTTCCTAAATTTGCCCGCATTATGCAGCTCGATCTCTATACTGCAAGATTACAACTACCAACGCGGGGATGGCGTCTCTATCGTACCGGCCCCGTAGGACAACTGAATTTTTATGTTTCATCACTGCGGGAGGTATCGATTCCCTGTTTTTCGGCAACGCTTGCTGCTCTTAAAAAAATTAACGTCTTTAATATCCATTATTTTTCTGACGATAACCCAACTGCTCAAGCAACAGTTGTTTGTCAAGATGCTCAAGGCCAGTTAGGTTCTTTGACATTCAACTGGTCAGAAATTACTCAACGTGTAGAAGGACTATTGCCTATTTTTGAAGAAGTGGTCGATCTTGATGCTCGTCGAAAATTACAGCGCAAAACCCAAACTTCAGATTACGCTCGGTTTTGTGACTTACATTTACCCGGACGAAATACTATTTTACGGTTATGTGATAGAAATTATCAGTTTCAAAAGGGACTTAGGCTTACTGCACAGTCCCTTCAAGATGGAATCCGTAACTCACAAACCTCTGTCCAAGAACAAGGAACAACCCGAAAGAACTGGGAAAATTTACTGGATTTTCTTAATCCTAAGTTATCGAATACTCCAGTCTGGGCAGATTTTAAAAAATTTGCAGAAACAGCAATGGATTTTAGAGAAATGCTGAGCCACCTACCCTCTCACATCGACTTATTTCGTCGAGACGAGACATTTTGGGACTCAGCATTTCAGTTGTATAGTGGTTTAGTTTTCCTCAAATCTTCTGCTAATACGGCTTCAATTTTTGAGGAGGAAATTAGGAAATAGTTAGTTCGATACCTTTACCTGACGTGCCATATCGCGGAACATATCCATGCTCGGGCCTGGCCGCCTGCGACTGTTGCTCGTTTTGGGCATTAAGTAATTGGGTGCAAACGTCTGGGTAGATTCGGGTTCTACTTTGCCATTTTGAGTGGCCGCGGGTGTGGCAGGTGCAGCCGGTGCTGTTACAGGAGCAACAGGTTGCGCTTTTGCCTTAACCTTTCCATTCTCGATAGGTTTAGCCGGTTCTGCTTTGGGGCGTTCGATTGTGGCTACGGCTGATTTTGCTGGTTCTGCTGCTTTGTCTGGTGCTTCGGTTTGTGCTTTTACAGGTTCTGGTTTTTTCGTTTCAGTTGCTGATTTAACGCTTCCTGTGTCGTCTAGTTCTAAGAAATAGCCTTTTGATTTCTTCGTTTTGGGGGCAGCCGCATCGCCTTTGGCTTTTTTTCCGCCCAAAAATCCACTGAAAAATGCTCCAATTGAGCCGAACAACTTTTTGATAAAATCAAACATTTACCGATACTCCCGCGCTTTTAGATGAATTTATGTGAATTGCCAAAGCTGAACGCTGATTCTTTCAACTTTCAACTTTGATACAAGTCTATTATTACGACGGCCAAACTTGAGTGAAATCTTCTACGGTGAAGATAGGTCAAAGTGGCAGACAGATTGAATTATGAGTTTTTCCGGTGACACAGTGCAAGGTTCGTGGAATCTTCTTCACAAAACTTTATCGGTGTCTTGTAGTCAGTATACTTACTTACATTTTGATTGGTAAAGGCCAGAATGGAATTTATTTATATTTACAATTATCTCATATTATCGTTCAAACCCTAAACCCCTGTGTGAGCTGTACTCCAAGAGCGGAGTGAGGGTTACACCGATCAGTATGGTGAGGGGAACGTGAGGATTGGAAAAACAGTGGATCTGGAAAGCGATGATGCTCTCCCTACAGTTTGCGATCGCAATTCTGTATTACTGATTCACGGGATTAGTGATATGAACACGTTTTTTGCCAAAATGGTTCCCTATCTAAGTGGACTGAGTGGGTTAGTCCGTAGCTTTAATTATGATACCGAACAACGATGTCCGCTGTATCAAGGATACATCTGTACTCAACGAGCTGCATCGACAAGCGATCACACTTTGATCTCTAGATAAGTTTCAGCAGCTACTAGTCAGAGCAGAAGGGAAGAAAGCTTGTAAAGTAAGCTTTTTAACCATTTTGAATGGGTGGGTTATTTCCGCCGTGATGCACTAGCGCAAGTTTCGGAGAATGAAGAAGGGACTGAATCTCTAGCTGGAATGAGGAGTATTGCGATAAGTGCAAGAAGACAGAAGGTAGGAGATAGAAGGTGCTGGTGGAGTCAGCCGTTTAGACTTTTTCAACACAATACAATAGTTATTTCTGCTAGGCTGCACTAAGCTGCAACTCTCGTGGTTAACTGGTTCGTGACGTACTCCATGACAATAGGTTGCTGAGTGTAGCGTCCTGATCGCTTTTTAATCAGTGAGCGCCAACTTAAAGACTCCAGAGCTTCCAATAACTCAACACTAGAAATCGATGGCACGATATCCTTAGCTAATTCTGAAATCGTCGTCCACTCCTGCGTTGTTGCTAACCGATACATAATCGTTTTTTCGGCAGGAGAGAGGCGCTCAAACTGTTTGTGCAGAAGCCGACGCAGGCCATTAAAAATCGTTGTTCCTTGCTCCAAAAACTTACCAATTTTGCCATCAAATAAGTCTTGAATTGAGGTGGCTACAATTTTTAATAACAAGGGATTACAACCATAGCGATCGCATAATTGCTGCTTTTGTTCGAGTGAACCTAACAAGCCTTTTGCTTGAATCAACGCTTGTGCGGCTTCTAGAGAGCCATCCAACTGCCAAGAACGTACTGATAACTCTATCCCTTCGGCCGCCGCCACTTCTGCCGGTTTTTCTCGACTGGTGAGAATCAAGCAACTCGAGTGGGTGCTTTCTGCAATTTCCCGAAATAGTTGACCATAGTCTTCATAACCTGGACGATACTCACCCGCACGATTGCCTGCTTGCATAATGGACTCCACATTATCCAAAATTACCAAGCAACGGGAGCGACGCAAACATTGCATCAAGGTTCTGATATCCGTTCCCTGTTCTTGTCCATTAGATAAAAAGGAGATTAAATCACTGATTAGGGTATTTAAAGTAGGAGCATACATGAGCGATCGCCAAATCACAATCTCAAACTCATCCTGAACTTGATGCGCTAGCTTCACTCCTAAAGCCGTTTTCCCGACTCCAACCATTCCCAAAAGAGCCACGAGTCGGCAATGTTCACCTCGAATCGACTGCTCTAAAGTGGCCAGTTCAGCAGTACGTCCGCAAAATAAGCTAATATCTACTGCTTCTCCCCAATCTGTGCGCTTTGGGCTTTTGGCTTCTTCCCCTGCTATGAGGGGATTTGGGATCAAGAAATTTTCTGGACACCCCAGCTTCTCGCCCTGCTTGCGCCATTGCCGTTCTAAAGCCGCTCGAAAGTTAGTTTTACTGACTGATTCTCCTAGAGATTGGCTCAAAAGTTTCCAGAATTTAGGGCCAACATCACGAGTAAGATAGCTGACAGAATAGCCGGCCGCTTCAGCAATCTGCTCATAAGTCTGACTTTGCCAAGCTCCCTCTAAAATAGCTGTCTCTATTGAACTTAAAGGTTTGCCAGCTTGCTCAAGCACTGCTGTATTAGCAATTTGGAGTGCTTGTTCTAAATGCATGGGACTGTCAGACAATGGCTGTTGACAGACTTGATTGGAGATTTTTAAAGACTTCGGTACACTACAGATCATATCGCTTCCCTAGACCGCTTATATACGCCACAGTTCGCGTAGTTGCTATTGAATTTATCGGTCTTTGAGGGGCGTTTTATGCAGAAACTATAAAGTTAAGTTGAGTTACTATTACTTCCAATTAGGGGGTGAAAGATGATAAAGAGACGCAAAAAACTATAGGCTAGTCAGCAGAGCCTCCCAGATTTACCCTAGCCATACCATTAAATTTATGTAAGTGTTGTGGCTCTTTTTTAGAATCTAAGAACCTAAAGCCACACCGATTAGAGTTTGGTCTTACCTAGTAGGATTTATTGAGGATACTCAGTACTTTCAAGAAGTCAAACCTGATTTGGTAGCCTATTACGTTCTTTGCTTGGCTTTTTATCCTTAAGGATGTGGATACACAAATCTAAGCCTATTGAGGAGCTCATGTAGGATAGCAGAGCGTATATGAAAATGGCAATTCCCAACATCTCACAAGACTCTTCCAGAGTCGTTAGTAATGCGTACCCTATATTTTGTTCACCGTATAAGCTGGCATAGTATCCATTAATCATTTCAATGCCTAAGGCACCTCCAACGTAGACAGCTCCAGCCGTAAGGAACAAGCGCCGTATCTTTGCAGGAAGAACAGAAAGTAATCCCCAAAATCCTAACAAGCAGAGGATTACAAAGATAGAACCTGGAATTACCCAAGCAAAGTGAAAGAAGCCACTGGTATTAAGCATAGAGCGCAACGGGTCGATTAACTTTTCGTGAAGGCTAACAGCTTCGTCCCAGGTTAGAAATAGAAAGATGATTGATAATGCTCCCCAATAGGGTACATCACGTTTACCCGCTACTTTTTTAGCATAGGCAATGGTTGCTAGCAGAATTGAACAGAATAACAATGTAGACGCTGAATAAAGAGAAGGAATGTTTCTTTCAGTGTCAAGATAAAATAACCCTGCTAAACGATCTCTCAAAAAAAAGTTAGGCAAAAAGTACTTAGTTAACTGTCCTGCTATACTGGCGAGACTAAGGCCAAGTATCACAAGAAGCAAAAACCGTAGCGTTCTCCTCGGAGATAGATGGATTTCAAGTTGACGAGAATTAACAGCAACATTAGGTAGTGAACTAGAGTTTTCTAGTGTTACCTGACTAGCTTGTTCAACATTGTTGTGATGATTTCTCTGCATTTATCGATTTCTAATAATTGAATCAGGATGAGAACAACCGAAGGACTCCTATCAAAACAAGGCAGAAGGCAGAAGGCAGAGGGCAGAAGTCAGAAGTCAGAAGGCAGAAGTCAGAAGGAGTAAGAAAAATTTTCATCCTCGGTGGCGGCGATTCTGCCATGACACCTGACTTGAATTTGTGTACAAACTCGGCCCGACGCAGTTCGGCACAAGATTCAGGAAGCCCACTAAGATATAGTTAAGTTTAGGTTAAAGAGAGTTTAATAAAAACAAATGACTGACTGAGGTAGCATCTACCCAAGGTATGAATTAGGGAAAAACTGTATTCAGGCGCTGGCATTAGCTTCACGATTAGCTAGCGTTCCGTTCTGCCTTGGAGTCCTCTGCCCCCTGTCTTTTGCAATAATTTACGCGATCGCTAATATTAAAACCCTTGTGGGATAGGCATCGTACCCCTTCTCCAAGATGCAAGTTAAATGTGGGCGGTAAATCATTCCAAGGTCGGCAACTGCTGTTTTCAGAGTTTGCACCAGATGATTCTGAGGTTTCCAGAGATTAGCCGAGTATGGAAGTCCTGAGATTTTCTGTAATGACAGATACAATTTATCGATTTACCTTAGTGAATGAAAGGGCAAGACACCCATAACTCCTAACAGAAATCGCTGACATCACTGAGGAACCAAAACCTTTTAACTTCAGAAGTTCATGACTTCTCCTCAGTAAAGCGCAAAGCCTAAAAGCGTTGGTTAAAACGCAGAGCAACCCAAACCAAGCCGTTTAGCTGAAGTTCTCATGGCATGGCTGCGGGAGGAATCGGTGTGTGCCAACTCCAACGATTAACTTACTCAAGGAACACGAGACAAATGGCTACAATCATTGGTACATCTGGTAACGATAACCGCGTAGGCACCATATTCGACGACTTCATGGATGGCCAGGCCGGCAATGACACCCTCAATGGCAGTTCAGGTAATGACACCATCTTTGGCGGCTTCGGTAATGATTCCCTGATTGGCGGGTTTGGCAATGACACCCTCGATGGTGGCTCCGGCAATGACACTATTTTTGGTGGCTTCGGCAATGATCAAATCATAGGTCAGACCGGTCGAGACCTCATCTTTGGTGATGATGGCAATGATATTATCAACGGCGCTAGTGGTCATGACACCGTTTTTGGCGGTAGTGGCAATGACACGCTGCGCGGTGGTGGTAACAACGATATCTTAGTCGGAGGCAGCGGTAATGATAGCTTGATTGGCGCGAGTGGAAGCGGACGAGGTGAGTTTGATACACTCATTGGCAATGACGGGCGAGATACCTTTGTCCTCGGTACGCAAAACGTAGTGTTCTACGATGATCGCAACAACTCCACAGCCGGTGCCAATGACTATGCCTTAATTACTGACTTCACCAGTGGTATCGACAAAATTGAACTCGAAGGTGTGAACACCAACTATGGTCTAGTGTCTGGCAACTTCGGCGTCGGTTCATCCGCTCAAGATACGCAACTGGTTCGGATTAACTCAACGGGTGGACCCCATGAGGTGATTGCCATCATCCAGGATGTAACCAGTTTTGTTGGAGGAGACTTTATCTTTTTAGGCTAAGTCAATCCCTTCCATCATTAATTTTACCTTGTCAGTTTCTCCTCTCCCTGCAACTTGTCACCCCGCAGGGAGTTTTCTTTGGACATATAGCAGGAGGCAGGAGGTCGTTTTAGACACCATGCGAGTAGAGATCACAACGAAAGAATAAAAATTTTCTTTCTTCTTCTGCCCTCTGCCCTCTGACTTCTGACTTCTGACTTCTGACTTCTGCCTTGTTTTTAGAATAGGTCTAATACTTAACGGCTTAGAAAGCTTTCTGGGCGATTCCTGATAAGATCTGCCAAGAGCGGTTTATGCTGAGCGTGAAAGATGAATTTTGAGCAGGCTCTGGAAATCGCTAATACAATAGTATCTGCTAAGTTTGGCAGACACTTGAGCGATGTGGAAACCGCAATTCTCAAAGGGTCATGGCAAGGCCAGACTTATGAACAAATTGCAGAGGTTTCTGGCTACTCAATCAGCTATCTCACCCGTGATATTGGCCCTAAACTCTGGAAATTGCTAGGTCAGGCTTTAGGAGAAACTGTTAGTAAAACTAACTTTAAGGCAGCTCTGAAACGGCAGGAGAGCAGGGGAGTAGGGGAGCACGGGAGCAGGGGAGCAGGGGAGCGGGGGAGCAGGGGAGCTAGGGAGCTAGGGAGTCCAGGTGCGGGGGAACTTAGGAAATTTATTCATTCAACATCCAACATCCACAAGCGAGCAGACTGGGGAGATGCCTCTGAGGTGAGGCTATTTTATGGACGCTCTGAAGAACTGACGACTTTATGCCAATGGATTCAATCGGATCGTTGCCGCTTAGTGGCATTGCTGGGGATGGGGGGAATTGGGAAAACGTCTCTAGCCCTCAAGCTAGCACAACAACTTCAAGATGATTTTGAGGGAGTTATCTGGCGGAGTTTGCGTAATGCTCCTCCCCTGAAAACACTTTTGGGAGACTGGGTATCTTTTTTGTCTGGGCAACAGGATACACAAGCGAAACTGGAGCGCTTGATGTATTGGCTGCGTCAATCCCGTTTTCTGCTGATTTTGGATAATCTGGAAACGATATTACAGGAGGGTGATTACGCGGGACAGTATCGCCCTGGTTATGAAAATTACGGGGAATTGTTTCAATTGATGGGCGAATCTGTGCATCAGAGTTGTCTAATTCTCACCAGTCGGGAAAAACCCGCCGAAATTGCGGCCAGTGAAGGTATTGAACTATCTATACGCTCTTGGCAGTTGAGTGGTTCCTTAGAAGCGGCACGGACTTTAATCCAAACGAAGGGATTGTTTGGTTCGGATATCCTCAAGGAACAACTTTGTCAGCTTTATGGCTGCAATCCCCTTGCCCTAAAAATTGTCGCTACCTCGATTCAAGAGTTATTTGATGGGGATATTGGAGCATTTCTCGAACAAGATGCTGTTGTTTTTAGCGGGATTCACCGACTCCTCGACCAGCAACTGCGTCGCTGCACTCCCCTGGAAAAAACCATTATGTACTGGTTGGCGATTAATCGTGAGTGGACAACCATCTCAGAGTTAGCGACTGACATTGTACCCCCTGTTTCTCGTGCCGATTTGTTGGAGGCGTTGGAGTCTTTGAGTTGGCGATCGCTCATTGAAAAGCGATCCGGCAGCTACACTCAGCAGCCTGTGGTCATGGAATACGTAATTGAATACATAATTACACGAATTTGTCAAGAAATTTTTGGCCAACCCATCGCGCTTTTAAATCGCCACGCTTTACTCAAAGCTCAAGGAAAAGATTATGTTAAAGACGCCCAGATTAGCCAAATCCTTCAACCCATCCTCAACCGTTTGCACACTGCTTTGGGAAGTCAGGAAAATATAGAACATCAACTCAGACAAATCCTGGTCAAACTCCAAGCTGAATCTGCCTTACAGCCAGGGTATGCGGGGGGAAATCTTCTCAATTTGCTGTGTCAACTGCAAACTGACTTAACGGGTTATGATTTCTCCGGTTTAACGGTGTGGCAAGCAGACTTACGAGAAGTGAATTTGTATCAGGTGAATTTTGCCGATTGTGATCTCGCGCAGTCGGTGTTCATGGAAACGTTAGCCATTCCCGTGACGGTGAAATTTAGTCCCGATGGGCAGTTTTTAGCCACCGGGGATGCGGATGGTGAAGTTCGTCTATGGCGAGTGGCAGATGGGAAAAATTTACTCAGTTGTAAGGAACACGCGAGTTGGGTTTGGTCAGTGGCATTTAGTCCTGATGGTAAACTGCTCGCGAGTGGTAGTGATGATCGGACGATAAAACTTTGGGATTTAAGTACAGGACGATGTAAGTGTACTCTGCAAGGACATAGGAGCCAAATTTGGTCAGTGGCCTTCAGTCCCGATGGTCAAATGTTAGCGAGTGGCAGCGAAGACCAAACGGTAAAACTTTGGGATATTCACACCGGGGAATGTATCAACACCTTGGAGGGACATACCCATTGGGTGCGGTCGGTGGCGTTTAGTCCGATGGGTCGGATGTTAGCGAGTGGCAGTGAAGACCAAACGGTAAAAATTTGGAATTTGCAAACTCAGGAATGTTGCCAAACCCTGCAAGGACATGACGGCCAAGTTTGGGCGATCGCCTATAGTAGTGATGGTCAAACTTTAGTGAGTAGTAGCAGCGATCGCACTGTCAAACTCTGGCATCTGCCGACCGGTGAATGTCTCAAAACATTCCAAGGGCATACAAATTGGGTGCGAACTGTTGCCTTAAGTCCCGATGGTGAAACGATCGCCAGTGGCAGTGAAGACCATACGGTAAAACTGTGGAATGTTCAGACGGGTCAATGCTACCAGACGCTCAAAGGTCATCGAAATTGGGTGCGATCGGTTGACTTTAGCCCCGATGGTAAAAGTATAGCGAGTGGCAGTGGTGACCATACGGTAAAACTGTGGGATGTTCGCAATGGCCGATGTGGCAAAACATTACAAGGATATACTCACCGAGTTTGGTCTGTGGCGTTTAGTCCCAATGGTCAAATTTTAGCGAGTGGCAACGATGACCATACAGTGAAGCTATGGGAGTGGAGTCAGGGTCAATGTTATCAAACCCTACGGGGTCATAGCCATGCGGTTTGTTCGGTTGCCTTTAGTCCGGTTCGCAAAGCCTTCTCCGGAGGAGTTGGTCAAACTTTGGCCAGTGGTAGTAGTGACCAAACTGTAAAGTTGTGGGATATCCAAACTCGGCAATGCCTCCAAACTTGGCAAGAACATCAAAGTCGGGTTTGGTCGGTTGCGTTTAGTAGGGATGGTGAAACTCTAGCAAGTGGTAGTAGTGACCAGACGATTAAGATTTGGGATGTCAACACTGGTCGATGTCGTCAAACGTTACAGGGACATAGTAATTGGGTGTGTTCCTTGGCCTTTCGTCCTGGGAGTACCTTAAATTCAGGGGAATCTGGTCTGATGTTGGCCAGTGGTAGTTATGATCAAACTCTGAAATTATGGAATTTAGAAACGGGAGAATGCAGTCAAACCTTACAGGGACATGGAAACTGGGTTTGGTCGATTGCGTTTAGTCCAGATGGGAAGATTCTAGCCAGTGGCAGTGGCGACCATACGATTAAGTTATGGGACGTTGAAACGGGTCAATGTTATCAAACGCTCTCAGGACATACTAGCCGAGTTTGGTCTGTGGCTTTTAGTCCTAATGGTCAATTTTTAGCCAGTGGTAGTAGTGATCAAACTGTAAAGTTATGGGATTTGAGTACGGGTCAATGTTGCCAAACCTTACAGGGTCATACTAATTTGGTTTGGTCGGTGGCATTTCATCCCATGGGCAGGATTCTAGCCAGTGGCAGTCAAGATGAAACGATTAAGGTTTGGGATATTGAAACGGGTGAATGTCTGCAAACGTTGAAGGCGGATAGACCTTATGAAGGCTTGAATATTACTGGGGTTCAAGGCTTAACTCAGGCGCAGTTAGTTTCGTTGAAGGCGTTGGGGGCTGATGACCTCTCCCCCAGCCCCTCTCCTGCGTAGCTTGCTTCCCCGAAGGGTTAGAGAGGGGAGTGAGGGGTGCCGGAGTCTCTTGTTCCCCCTTCCCTCGTAGGGAAGGGGGTTAGGGGGTTAGGTTTTTTCAAAATGTCTTCTGCTGAGGGTGATTGCAATTAGCTATCTTGCGTAAAGCTTATCCTCTTCCAGTGGTGACGAAGGGCTTCTAAAGAAGGTTTAACCGAACCAAAACTGATAGAATCTCCATCATAAGGTATTAAATTCTTCTTACACCACTTGCTTGTCATAGCAGTCTGATTATTTTTGTTTACGGCAACACGTAAGTCTTCTGTAAGCGTAAAGAATCCTGCTTCAAAAGCTTTGTCATGCATTAGGCATAAACACAACCCATTAGAGAGGTCTCCACGAAGTTCTTTTACATCCGCCCAGCGAGCAATATGTGCCCCTATTAGGAATGTACATTCATCTATGGAACAGTCTGGAAAACAACAGCGGTTACCATAATTTGAAAGAACCTCACCTGAGAAGAGTTCTTGCCCTTGGCGATACGAACTTTGCCGGAACCCTTCACCAGTTTCAATATTACTGAGTAAAGGATTTTCCAAATCAGAATAGTCATCTCCTATAGAATCTTCATCGTCCTCTTCTTGATAATTTCTGTAGTGCTTTAACAGTCTTATAACTTCTGTGATGAAGTAGTGTAATGCGTCGTCATCAACAATATCACTTAATAAAATCTTTTCCAAGTTTGAAATTTTTATATTAGATTTTCCCTTCTTAAAATCACGAATAGTTTGCTGACCTACGTGTGTCTCATTAGCAATCTTACTAATACTAGTATCTGAGGAAAAATAACGCTCTAACATATTATTAAATGCTGTACGGAAAACTTTTGATGAGTCTTGCTCAGACATAATTCCCTCCTGTACCTCATCCTTCCCCTACCCTAACAACAAATAAGGTAGGGTGGGCAATCGCCCACCCTACCTTATTTACTAATTCACTAAAATCCTACTACAGATGCTTTTCTTTTCCCCCCTTTACAAGGGGGGTTAGGGGGGTCAATCTGTAGCGTAGTAAAAGTGAAATGGTATTAATTACCTAGCACCCGTCGGCATCCCCAAAATATCCTCAATCTTGGGCATTTCTTCCAACGGAATCACCCGTCCTTCATCCTCAAAATTAGCAATTTGATCGAAATTCAAATACCGATACAAATCACCTGCAAACGGATTCAGTTTCTCCGTCACAATGTCCATATATTCCTCCACTGTAGGAATTCTTCCTAACAGCGCACAAACTGCTGCTAATTCCGCCGAACCAAGATAAACTCGTGCACCTTTACCCATGCGATTGTTGAAGTTTCGAGTAGAGGTTGAAAACACCGTGGCATTATCTTCAACCCGCGCCTGATTCCCCATACAGAGAGAACATCCCGGCATTTCTGTGCGTGCACCTGCCGCCGCAAAGGTGCCATAAACCCCTTCTTCTCGCAGTTGCTTTTCATCCATCCGAGTCGGCGGACAAATCCAGAGGCGAACTTTCACCTCACCTGCACCTTCTAACACCTTGGCAGCCGCCCGATAATGTCCGATATTAGTCATACAAGAACCGATGAACACTTCATCAATCTTGTCTCCCGCACATTCAGACATTAACTTCACATTATCCGGGTCATTGGGTGCCGCAACAATCGGTTCTTGGATTTCATTCAAATTCACTTCGATAATATCTGCATATTCTGCATCCGCATCCGCAGACATTAACTCGGGATTCGCTAACCATTGCTCCATTTTCGCAACGCGACGCATAATCGTCCGTGCATCTTGATAGCCTCGCGCCACCATATTTGTCAACAGCGCAATATTGGAACGCAGATACTCCGAAACCGTCTCCTCACCCAACTTAATCGTGCAACCCGCACATGAACGTTCAGCCGTAGCATCCGTAAGTTCAAAGGCTTGCTCAACTTTCAAATCTGGCAAACCTTCCATCTCCATAATCCGTCCGGAGAAGACGTTTTGCTTATTTTGGGTGGCAACGGTTAACTTGCCTTGTTGCATGGCCACATAAGGAATGGCATTCACAATATCCCGCAACGTCACCCCTGGTTGCAACTCACCTGTAAACCGCACTAACACCGATTCTGGCATATCCAACGGCATCACTCCCAACGCGGCCGCAAACGCCACCAACCCCGAACCCGCAGGGAAGGAAATTCCCAAGGGGAAACGGGTGTGAGAGTCGCCACCGGTGCCTACGGTATCCGGTAGCAACATCCGATTTAACCACGAGTGGATAATCCCATCACCGGGACGTAAGGCCACACCACCACGAGTTGAGAAGAAATCTGGTAGTTCTTTATGGGTGTTGACATCAACGGGTTTGGGATACGCTGCCGTATGGCAGAAACTCTGCATCACCAAATCGGTACTAAATCCCAAACAAGCCAATTCCTTGAGTTCATCGCGAGTCATTGGCCCAGTAGTATCCTGGGAACCCACCGTCGTCATCATCGGTTCGCAGGACGTACCCGGACGCACACCCGCTAAACTGCACGCTTTCCCCACCATTTTCTGTGCCAGGGTGAAGCCTTTACCCGTATCTTCTGGCATCGTGGGACGGGTGAATAATTCACTGATTGCTAATCCCAACGCTTCGCGGGTTTTATCCGTGAGACTACGCCCAATCAGTAAGGGAATGCGTCCACCTGCGCGAACTTCATCGAGAATGGTTTCGGGTTTGAGGGTAAAGGTGGAAATCACTTCCCCGGCTTCGTTGGTGATTTCTCCTTTGTAAGGATGGATAGTAACCACCATCCCGGTTTCCATGTTTGTGACATCGCACTCAATCGGCAACGCCCCGGAATCTTCCGCCGTGTTGAAGAAAATTGGCGCAATCTTCCCGCCTAAAATGTATCCCCCAGCCCGTTTATTGGGAACAAAGGGAATATCTTGCCCAATATGCCACAGTAAGGAATTAATCGCTGACTTGCGGGATGAGCCTGTACCTACAACATCCCCAATATAAGCAACAGGATACCCTTTTTCTTTGAGTTTGGCAATCGTCTCGATCCCTTCTGGCATCCGAGACTCTAGCATTGCCGTCGCGTGTAAGGGAATATCCGGGCGAGTGGTGGCATGGGTGGCAGGGGATAAATCGTCGGTATTCGTTTCTCCTGGCACCTTAAATACCGTAACGGTAATTTCTTCTGGTAACTGAGGACGCCGAGTGAACCATTCTGCATCTGCCCAAGCGTTAATTACCTGCTGGGCGAAGGAGTTGTCCTCCGACAGGGCAAGAACGTCGTTAAAGGCATCAAAGACCAATGTGATTTTACACAGGGCGTTGGCGGCTTCTGCGGCGAGGGCAGCGTCGGGGGATTTGAGTAAATCGACTAAAGATTGCACGTTGTAGCCGCCAACCATCGTCCCTAACAGGCTGATGGCACCTTGGGGATTAATCAGGGGACTGGTAAGTTCACCTTTGGCGATCGCCGTTAAAAACCCAGCTTTGACGTAAGCGGCTTCATCCACACCCGGAGGGATGCGATCGCGCAACAACTCCATTAAGGTTTCTTCTTCTTGGGCTGGCGGATTTTGCAGCAGTTCACACAATTGGGATGTCTGCTGAGCATTGAGGGGTAACGGCACAATTCCTAAGGCCGCCCGTTCAGCAACATGTTGACGATAAGTTTCAAGCATTACAAATATCTCCTGTGGTAGCACCTGCTGGCATTTTGGCAATAGATGTTCATCTTTCTCAAGCTTAGATCTCACCTCAAATCGCTGACAGGCTGGATGTGGCTGGTGTAAGAGGTGATTGAAGCTTAATCTTATTGCTACCGTAACGCTTTTGGTTATTGACTCTGTATGTATCGATACGAAGAACGTTCCTGCCTGGTTGTAGAGAATTGTGATTTTGTAGCTCTAAACAGCAAAAAAAAGGCGATCGCCACCAATCGCCTTCTGTTCACAATGAATCCAACAAACTTAGAAAGGATACACCATGCTATTTGAGGGGATACGCCATTTCTTCTTGTTCGAGCAGGCGCACCAATTGCTCATCCCCTCTAGCTTTCGCCGCTTTCATCCTACGTTCTAAATTGTTGCGGATATTACGAAGGTGAGTTTTGCTTACGGTATCCAATTCTTGTTCGCGATCGCGTTTGTGAAACGCAGAGACTGTGCGACGCGATGCCAACGCCGTAGTTGGTACAGCAACGGCTGATTCACCTGTGCGGTAAGCAACGCCACGATATTTTAAATCATGCACAGGTGCCGGTTCGGGAATGTGTCTAACATAATGGTGTTTCCAAGCTTGACCTCGGTAGTTTCCACCCATTTCGCCTTCAGTCACTTCCAATACTGGCGATGTGTTTTCGTACTTAACACCTCTATAAGAAAGTTTCATATCCTGTGCCTCCAAATCCTGTTTTAAATAATGTTTTTAAGCCTTTGACACCAATAGGGCGATCGCCAGCCGCTTGACTAACCTCTATAACTTGCACCGCGATAGCTCAACTTGCGGGGTGCAGGTTCTCGACGACGTAATTGCAGAGGATTATGAACTCTCCAAGCTTGACCTCGATACAAACCGCCAATCTCGCCTTCTGTGACTTCTAAGGTTGATGGTTCGCTTTCGTAGCTGACGCCTCGGTAAAAAAGTTTCATGACTTGTATCTCCCTGGTGATGCCGAACAAGTTACTGATGATAGGAGGGACGCATCGGAAGCTTTTTACAAGCTGTGCCTTCGCATCCCTCTGTTTCTAGTTTCGTTCGCTTTTGGGATCTGAACATCTGGCTGGGGACAGATCAGTTAGCAAACTTAAAATTTATTTCTGTATTCAATTTAACATTTTTGAGTTTAAATGAGGCTTTTGTTAAGAAATCCTCACAAAAATCTCTCTAATGGTTGCTTCTTGAGACTACTGGCAAAAGGTTTCGTTCTCTGGCATCCCTCCTTGGAGGGCAGACAAGATTCTTTCTTTTTGTCAAAATTTTGCATTTTGCTCAGGCTAAGCAGTGAAGAGTAAATTACGAGGAATCGTAGATTTTAGGCAAAACTCAACTACACGTTGTTGACGCATGACGAGAGAGGACTGATGAGATTCAAAACTATTCCTGTTTTAGCTGTTACCCTCACCCAAGCGACTGCCGTCTTGTTTGCAGGTTGTTTGCTATCCGCCGATCCCCTAACTGCCAATCCCTCTACGGGGCAGTTACGAGTTAGAAGCCAAACGGGTGTACAAATGAATCAAGTTGAATTTAAGCGAGTAGAATATGTCGGGCAGTGTCCTGGAACTAATATCTCTGCCAACGCCTTGAGTGGGGAGTTTGTCTCAGAGACTACACCACCAGCACCAGGAAGAAGGGTGATTATTAGGAATGTGACCGAAGGGATAAATAGTAGCCCTTATCCATTTACAGATCGAGAATATGAGAAGGGACAAGCCTCGGAAGGCTTTGGCTTTGGAATTAGCGATCGCCATCGCGGACAGGCACTATCGGTGATGCAGGGACTCAATCAGTTGGAGTACGAGATTCGTGAGAAAAACAGCATCCTCGAGCGAGGGAAGTTTACAGTAGATGTGGTTGTTCGAGATATGGGTGTGTTTCCCCGTGATGCCATTTGTTCCGAACAGTTGCAATGTCGGGATGAGTCTGTAGATTGTGGCAGAAATGATGATGGTTCCCCTCGTAAAGGGAAGCGCCAAAGATGCTACACCACTAGGAATTGTCAATGCCCATAGAGATGGGGGGTACGAGTGCGGGGGTGCGGGGGTGCGGGGGTGCAGGGGTGCGG
>CAZPRJ010000017.1:62126-108296 GCA_964588805.1 uncultured Microcoleus sp.
TTCATCTACCATCTGCCATCTACCAGGTTGGTGAGCTTGTCGAACCACTACCATCTGCCTTCCCCTCAAAAAAAGGTAGTTAACCTCAATTTGGTATGATTCAGTGGATTTGATGCCGATTTGCCAGTTCAGTTAGGCTCAGATTATTCTGGTATCGCTATCTCGCTATTTCGGGTGGTTAGAACCATTGCTGGAATATTTCAAGGTTTTTACAGAGAATTACACAAGTGATGGTGCGGCCGCGTTCCATCGGTATGATGGTTGGTCTCTAGACGAGCGAAATCCTGAAACGATTAAAGCCTGGATGCCGTTTGGGGAGTGGTTGTACCGCCATTATTTTCGGGTTGAGACTGAGGGTTGGCATCATATTCCTTCTCAGGGAAAGATGTTGATTGTGGGGACTCATAATGGTGGTTCTGCTTCGCCTGATACTTCTATGTTTATGTATGACTGGTTCCGTCGCTTTGGTTATGAGCGATTGGCCTACGGACTCATGCATCCATTGGCGTGGAAAGTTCCAGGGGTAGGGGGACTGGCGGCCCAGATGGGGGCGATTTTGGCTCATCCTCGCATGGCCAGTGCAGCGTTTGAGCGGGGTGCGGCGGTTCTGGTTTATCCCGGTGGGGCACAGGATATGTTTCGTCCCCATCAAATGCGCGATCGCGTTTACTTTGCTGGGCGCAAGGGATTCATTAAACTGGCACTGCGCGAAGAGGTGCCGATTGTACCAATTATTTCTCATGGTGCCCACGATACGCTGATTATTCTGGGAGATTTTTATCAGCAGGCACTCCAACTCCATCAATGGGGCATACCACTATTTTTTGAGCCGACTATAGGTGTGTTTCCCATTTATTTGGGATTGCCTTGGGGATTGGGGATTGGCCCTTTACCCAATATTCCTTTACCGATCCAGATTCACACTCGGGTGTGTAAACCGATTTGGTTTGAACGCTATGGCCGAGATGCGGCTTGCGATCGCCATTATGTCAATGCTTGTTATGAAAAAGTTTGTTGCCAGATGCAACAAGAACTTGACGATTTAATTAAACGTCTTAAGAACACTCAGTAATATTTTTATAATGCATTAATTCCATGCACTTAATACATAATAAATAATATTTATAGGGACTCATACAGCCTGGACATACGATAGCTTGAGGGGTAGTCATTCCTATAAAATTTGTTGTTTATGTAATATATCTAATTGTTTTGTAGATAGGTCTTTTGAAAACTTAATGTTTCTTTATAAGAGGAAGAGCTGCCGAGCATTTTGTCTAGACAATCATGTACCAAGGGTAAATGTTCGATTAAGAATGCATATAAAATTTGAAGAATAAAGTTTGCATCTAGTTGTCACGGTTATCGCAGTGTTTCTTTAAATCGTTAGTTGAACAACTATGTCTACAATTGGCTTCCTCCGAGATTTTCCTTTACCCGATATTTTGCAGTTTATTGATAAAGGACGTAAAACTGGCGTTTTGAGGCTTCGGGCTTTGCCAGAATTTCCATCCACAATACCTCCTGTCCATTACATCTGGATGTATCAGGGGCGTATCGTAGCTGTCACTCATCGATTAGACCAAAAAGGGTTAATTTCCCTGATGCAGCAACGTAGCTGGCTGAGTGATGAGATTGCAGCTAAGTTACTTCAATTTTATCGGAGTAATCAACCTCTGGGTTCATGTCTCAAAAATCGAGGTATTTTACAAGACGAACAGCTCAAACATCTGTTCCAAGTTCAAGTCTTACAGCAGGTTTGTGCCTTGTTTCAACTCAAAGACGCTCAATTTAAATTAGATCAAAATGTGCCAATTCCTATGCGGGAAATGACCGGTTTGAGTGTACCGGCATCTGTATTAAATCAATACAGTTTGATTCAAGTTTTGCTAGAGAAGATAGAAAATCGGTGTTTGGATCGATGTTTAGATTTTACAGCTTTAACCGCTCAAGTGCATTAACTTTATTCTGCGATCGCAGGGTACTAAAACTAATGAGTGTTGTGTCTTTACTTTAGAGGTAGGGTGGGCAATGCCCCCCTACTAAGTTATTTAAAAATTGGCTAGGAGTCAGAAGTCTGGAGTTAGAATTTAGAGAATTTAGGGTAACATTTATATCTTTCTCATACTCCATACTTAAGGGAGAGTAAATTTAGACATATTCATTATCAAAATTAAAGGGAAAAGTTTGATGGTATTATCAACAGTCCTATGGGTTTAAATGATAAGAATATGCCCCAAAAATCAAGAAAAAACTTAATTATTTTCTTTTTGTTACTAGGAATTATTGGTACAACCTTAGTTTCTCTCTCTAGATACATAAATGGAATTAGGATTTTAGAACTATTTTCCCATTTTCAATTCCAATATTTAATCATTAACGTCTTGCTTTTTGGTTTACTCTTACTAACTCGCAAAAAGTATTTTATCATTACTGGATTATTGTGTGTAATGATTATTCTGTTTGCAATTATTCCTTGGTATATACCTCGAGTAGAGGCAGGAAGTACACCCAATAGCCAAGTCAATATTTTCCTCATCAATGTCAATCAACGAAATAAAAGCTATTCAAAAGTTATATCCTATGTCCGAGAAGTCAATCCAGATATTGCTGTATTTGATGAAATTGATGATGCTTGGATTGAACACCTAAACTCTCTTAGGGAGATTCTTCCCTATTCAGTAGAAAATGTGAATCCTGCTCAACTGGGAATTACTATTTACAGTAAACAGCCACTAAAAAATGTACAAGTTGATTGGTTCAGCACAGTAGATAGCCCTACGATATTAAGTAATTTTGATATTAATGGACAAGCTGTTCATCTCATTGCCGCTCATCCCTTACCACCGTTTAAATCCAATTACTTTCACTCTCGGAATAAACAGTTAGAAGAAATTAGTGAATATGTACAACAGCTCAAAACCCCAGTGGTAATGGTGGGAGATTTGAATATAACGATGTGGTCGCCGTATTATAAACGATTTGTCAGTCAAACCGGGTTGATTAATGCTCGTCAAGGGTTTGGTATTCTTCCGTCATGGCCTGCCAAGTCTTCTGTAAAGACTTCATCTTCGCTTTCAAGAATTCCAACTCCGCTTAAACCGTTGCTATCTATTCCCATTGACCATTGTTTAATCAGCCCCGAAATTCAAGTATTAAATATTAAAATTGGTTCTAATGTTGATTCCGATCATCTACCTGTGATTACTGATATTACGATCGCAAACTCTACCCAATCTTGAAGCCTGAGTAAGAGTAAAAGCCTTCAATCATCAGCAGATTCATACTTCCCTTTCTAGTAAAATTCATCTCGATTGGGCAAGGGTAAATAACTGCTCGGCAAACGATGCAATTAAATCACGGTATGCTAACTTATCGCGCCAAGATTGTGGTATTCCTTGCTCACCATAAAAAGCACCCGCTAACTGTCCATAAACTGCACCAGTTGTATCTGCATCATCCCCTAAATTGACGGCTAAAAGACACCCATCTTGAAAGGATTGACTATGATAGAATGCCCATAATGCCGCTTCTAACGATTGAACCACATAACCCGTCCCTTGAATTTCTGGCGGTTGGTGATGTTTGAACGAACCTGCTGCAATTTCGTTAATTTCTGCCACTAAAGGGTTTTTTTGCCAATATCCAGGAATTGGACTGTAATGACTTGAGAGTAATTCTTCTCGACTGACTCCATGCACTGCACCCACGATTAAAGCGGCTAAATAACGGCAAGCATCAATCGCTGTTAGTGTACCGTGAGTCGTGCGAGAACTTTCGGCTGAAAATGCGATCGCATTTTCAGGATGAGTGGCAAAAAACAAAGGGACAGGTGCCAACCGCATAATTGAACCATTGCCAGCATGGCGAGGGTTTGTGGAACCACAGTAGGGCTCACCCGTTTTCTCAAACTGCAAAAGCGCGGCTTGTGTTGTGTTGCCAATATCAAAACATTTTCCGGTGCTGCTGAGGTGTCCTTGTCGATACCATTGCACATATCGTTGCAATTGGTCAGTGGGTACAAACTCCTTTTGCTCAATTAGGCTTTCGGCTAAACACAGTGCCATTGAAGTGTCATCCGTCCACTGTCCGGGTTGCAGTGCGAATGGCCCACCGCCCACCATATCGGTAATCGGGGTAAAAGTTCCCGGTGGCTGGAACTCTAGGGTTGTGCCGACGGCATCACCCACGGCTAAACCGAGAAGACATCCACGATAGCGTTGGATAGGTTCCATGATAAATAAGAGGTCAGGAGTCAGGAGTCAGGAGTCAGAGAGAGGAGACGAGGGAGAAGTTTTTAAATATTCTCGTACTATTGATTATTCCATGTCCTCTATGTCTCCCCCGCACCCCAGCACCCCAGCACCCCAGCCTCGTTGTCTGCTAATACACTGCCAGTTCATCTAACGATTGCCTTGAGGGTAGCTGTAGTCCATATACCTTCAACGGTTCAGGTTGTCCCTTGACACGCTGGGGGGGTAGGGATTGAGTCTTAAAAATATTGGGTAAAGTGGCACAAGTTGCGGCGGTTAGTAATAGTGGTTCTCCCACTACTTTAGTCAATGACTCCACCCGTGAGGCAATATTCACAGTATCCCCGATAGCTGTATACTCCAAACGATAGGGTGAACCAATACAGCCCACTACCGCTCGGCCAGTATGGATGCCAATGCCCATCTCTAGAGGGGTTTGCCCTTGTGTTATTAGATAGCGGTTAATATCTTCCAAGCGCAACAACATATCTTGACCGGCTGCAACAGCTAAAGCGGCGTGATTAACTTTCGTTTCTCCCACGCCAAATAAGGCCATAAAGCCATCTCCCAAGAATTTATTAACCATCCCTTCATGCCGTTGTTCTACAATCTCAACCATCTCAGTCAAAAACAGATTGAGGAGGGCGACGACTCGCTGAGGAGATTCCACGGCGCTACGGGCGGTAAAGTTACGCAAATCTGCAAATAAAACGGTCACTTCCTGCTCGATACCCCCTAGTTTAGGGTCACGTTGCAGAATTTGTTTGGCTGCTTTTTCACCGACGTGACGCCCAAAGGTTGCCTGTAAATGCTGCTTTTCCTTGAGTTCTTCAATCAGATGATTAAACTCGTCAATTAAGTGGCCAAATTCATCCGCCCGCAACAGGGTAATGGGGCTATTTAAGTGACCGGTGGCAACGGCGGCAGCGGACTGTTGCAACGCTTCTACGGGTTCTACCACCAGTTGACCCAACATTGCCGCACTAATCAAACCAAAAGCAATACCCAGCCCTCCCACGGCTAGGGCAAACCCTAATGCTTGAGTTTCACAAGGATGAGGGGCGGATATGAGTAGGAGTAAGGAAATAATCGGGCAAACTCCAGCAGAAAACGCTAATAAAATTCCCCGACTCCGTAGGGAAACGGGAAATGTCCCCGGTGTTTGGGCAGGCCGGGCCTCCTGAAACAACATCGGATACAACAACCGTTGACTGAGTAATTCAATCGCAAAAAAGCCGTGAGTGATGGCAATCAGTGCTGAGATAATAATAGAAATTGGCAAGTCTACTAAAACCCGTGAATCAAGGGTTCCTGGCACCTGTTGCAGAGCCAAAATAAAGACAGGAATGCATAAAAACCAACCACTTCCAGCAAAAACAATGCCCCACCAAGGCAGATTAATCGCTCGTTGTCTTGCCCACAGCAACCGTTCTTCTGGAACTTGCTGCCGTTGCTGTAGCTGGATACACGTTTGCCACAGTGAAAATACCACCCAAGCCCACAAAAGTGTCGCGACTGGATAAACGGTAATGTTGTAAACCTTGATAATGTTCACAAAAACCGTCAGTTGGCTAGGAGTCAGTAATGGTTTAATATGCGTGAGGTTGTACCAAATATTAAAGGTGCTACCCAGCAACTCGGCGGCTAGGGGTGCACAAGCAATGAAAAATAGACGGCGAAACGCCTGTTTACTCTGTATTTCGCTTTTTACTAATTCTTGCTGGGATGCCATGCAATTCTCCACCGTTGTCCACGGCCACAGAACCAATCGTTTGTAAATATCGTTGGGTCTTATCGGTGTTTATATTGTATCGGGGGGGTTCAAAGATGATTCTTTGACACACTCTGGATAATGCTTGCACCCTCTAGCGTCATATCAAATCCGGTTAAATGGCCATAAAACCTGTAAGGGCGGGTTTTGATGCCAAGTTATCGGTACTACCCAAAGCTAATTGCTAAACCCGCCCCTACGATAATTGGGTTATTCAAATGGATTTGATATCACTCCCATTTCTATCAATAAGGTAAACGACGCTACAGTAATTATCATCACAGATTTGGTGATTTATGCACGAGGTAGCCTGAACATCCACCACTTAAATTAAGGCTTTTGTGGAAGGAATTAGGGCGCACGGAGAGAGCGCCTCTACGCTTAACTTCTGAATATTCAATGTAGCTACACTTTTAGTCCACCTGTAAATCTCGTAAAAAGTAAAAGCGATCGCTTTTCCACTCACTACCCGGTATTCGTCCCAAGTATCCGGTTAACGGTGAGGAGAGTTCCAGCAGAATTTGGTGCATTTCTTTGAGCGTTAAGGGTTGAGGAGAAGGTGAGGCGATATACATTCCATGAATGGCCTCTACTGTTGTATCTCTCAACCCAGCGTTATGCAGGTAGTTTTTGACCAATTCTACTAGGCGCGATCGCACTTTGAGGGTTTGTTGTACCTTGTCTATATAGCGGTTTACTTTGGTGTCGGCCTCTTCTCCAAAGGGCGATCGCTGTAAACATGGCTTCAAGTCTAATAAGTTAATCGCTCCTTGATATCGTGCTTTTAATTCTACTAATCGTTGTAAGGTGTCAGGACGAATAACATTCATTTGATTCCTAATGGCTATCTCTCGAGCTGGTTTAGTGAAAGGGTCAGTAGCAAAAATTATCTTGACAGAATTATTAAAATGTGGTTTTCCTAAATAGGTGTGACCGCGCTCGATGAGTTGGGCAGGGATGCGCTCAGATACCCGTTCGTATTGACTGGCTTGACACTCTCCGACCACTGGATAGGGAGCTTCACAATAAAAATCTAAACCCTCAGGGTCGGGAGTGGCTTCAGGGTTAAGATTGGCTTTAGGATTTTGGTTGGAGTTGCTAAAGCCCAAGGTAATTAAGCTTTTACGAACTAACTGTTTAAATCGCTCCGTATTACTCGAATGACCAATAGTGGAGAGAGTTTGAATCCAGATTAAGCTAGCAGTTAAGTCCTGAACCGATTTGTAGCCACCCCAACCCAGCAGGGTTTTGATATCATCATCCAGTTCCTTAGCAGCAAGGCTAGTATCCGCGAGTTGGGCGATTGCGCCCTGCAAATCCTCTAATTCTGGATGTAAAGGGGGTTTTGGTTCTCTGATCTGACGGCAGCGCTGTGAGAAAAAGACATTACCCAGAACCGGGGTTGTTTCCGTTACGGTGAGGGGTTGAGGCAGAGCAATAAAGCGTGGCCCTGACTGCACCGGAATTTCTACCGGTTGAGGCAGGCGGTAAACTCTCAAGATAGCCAGAAAGGTATTACCGCGTTGAGTGAGGGTTTCTTGCAAAGCATTCTTTGTCCAAACCGTGAGCTGTGACAAAATATCAAGGGGGTCAGTTTGATCTAAAACTTGGCAGAGTTCGCACCGTGCCCAAGCTTTAATTTGAACGATATCTGGATCGAGTTCCTCCATGGTTCTATTGGCAATCGGCAAGAAATTGGAGCGATAATACTGCTCAATGGGCAGTACATTGACGGTATCCGTAGGATAAAGAGCAAATTGCCGCCCTGGATTCAGGAATATCCGGGATAAGGCCGCAATCGTGCGCCCTTCGATTAAGGCTTCAATGTCCGGCGCAGGCAGTGGGAAAGCCGTGTTGATCAGAACTAATGTACTCATAGCTAGTCAGGTCTAAAATCTGCAAG
Source organism: uncultured Microcoleus sp. (assembly GCA_964588805.1). GTDB lineage: Bacteria > Cyanobacteriota > Cyanobacteriia > Cyanobacteriales > Coleofasciculaceae > CAZPRJ01. The sequence goes on from CAZPRJ010000017.1 coordinate 70,054, forward strand.
TCGGATGGGTATCTGCACTAGCTATTTTTTAACTTAGTTTGCTGAGTTCCCGCAGGAAAGATACGCGAGTACCCACAGCCATTGCGCTGAAAGTACACTGTCAAGGCACTCATCCACACGCTTCACGCACGACAAAGAAAATGAAAATAAACTTCCCCTGACTCCTGACTCCTGACTCCTGACTCCTGACTCCTGACTCCTGGCAGATTATCGACTCGTGGATGGCTCAAACGTGTAAGTATCCCCATGATTAAGATACCGTACCCGATTCTGTAACCCTGCTTCAGCTACTGCTTGTATAAACTCATCCAACGGCGATTTCATCACCGTGTAGTCGTTGAAGTGAATGGGGATTGCAGTACGCGGAGAAATAATCTGAATCGCCTGTACCCCTTGCTTACCATCCATCGTCAACAAAACACCAAAAACCTTTGTCCCTCCTAAATGGATGAGAGCTAAGTCAATATCAGGATATCGTTGCGGAATCTCCTTAATTTCGTCATAAACCAGGGTATCACCACTAATATAAAGACGAAACTGAGTCTCGCCTGCTAGCGTTTGAAACTCCAACAGACTTCCCATCACTTCGGGTAACGCAGAGGCAAGGATGGCAGGCCCGTGTCTTCCTGGCATTGCTGTGATGGCAAGTTGAGCCTCACCTTTGACAATTTTCTGGGTTTCCCAGGTGTCAAGTGAATATGTGGCTCTAAATCCTTTTTTTGTCAGCTTCTTGGCCGCTTGAGGGGTGGTGACAATGGGCAAATCCTTATTCAGCTTTTGTTCCACTACGCGATCGAAATGATCTTCGTGCATGTGTGAGAGTACCACTAAGTCGAGTGCAGGCAGTTGCTCGATTTCCATTGCTGGATTGGTTCTACGCGCTGAACGTATCCCATACCCTAGATGCACATGCTCACCCTGATGAAGAAAGTTGGGGTCAGTTAGGATAGTAAATCCTGCATAGCGAAGAATGACAGTTGCATTACCCACAAAAAATAGTGAGCCATTTTTAAAATCTGAGCTTTCACTCTCTACAGGTAAAACTAGTTCTTTGGTAGAGTTCATAACAATACTTTAGTTAACACTTTAAGGATTTATCTCATTGCTGCTGATGCCATTGTTAACTATGAGTACACAACTCACCTTGACGCTAAGATATAACGTTTAATCTTTCTTCAGAGAGATGGAAAAATTTTGAATTAAACTAAGAGTTATAATCCCCCAAAAATCAGTAACATCCATAACAATCCCTTCCTCTGACATCAAAGATGAGGACGAGATAAACATTTTGAATGCATGAATTCCGAGAAAGCGGTACTCGCCTGAGCAAATATAGTTGTCGCCATAAAGGTTAGAACTTTCTTTAACAGCCCAAACGACCACGTAGTAGTAATATTCTGCCTTCTCCCCTGGAGTCTTCTGCCTTTTGCTAGAGGTTTAAGCCTAGCGAGTGGTTAAAGGCAACACCACTCTAAATGTTGTCCCTTTACCCACTTCACTAATAAAAGTAATCTCTCCTTGATGTAAATCCACACACTGCTTGACAATCGCCAATCCTAAACCTGTTCCTTTAATTGCTCCAACATTGCTAGCACGATGAAACGATTCAAATAACCGAGTTTGGTCGGCAATCGGAATTCCTATCCCTTGGTCTTGAATCTGGAAAATAAGTTGCTCATCCTTCAGGGTTAAATCTAATTGGACTTGACTGTTATCAGGTGAATATTTCAGAGCATTTAAAAGCAAATTACTCAGAATGTGGCGCAGTAATTTCTCGTCCAACAAAGGTAAGGCAGAAACCCCATTAGATTCCGTTTTTTCTACTGAGTCAATATCGAGAAATGTCTCATGGCAATTTCCGCAATATGTGAAATGAATCGTTTGCTGATTTTTAGCAGTGAATTGCAAGTCTTCGATTAAATTACGGCAAAATTGTCCAATATTTAAGGGTTTAGGATGAAATTGCAGTTTACCGGCTTCCGCCTCATGGAAAATAAGGATGTCATCTAATAACTGAATCATCCGTTCAACCGCGATTTTGATACGTTGAAGATGGGTAGCTTGTTTCTCCTCTGATAATCTATGACGATAACGTTCTAATAAATCAACAGAGCCGTGAATTGTGGTTAAAGGATTGCGGAACTCATGGCTAGTCATGGCGACAAAACTAGACTTGAGTTCGTTGAGTTCTCTCTCTGTTTGTAGGGCTTTATGCACCTCTAGTTCTGCCTGCTTGCGTGGGGTAATATCTTCAGCAAGTCCTGCTAGCCGATAAATTTTACCGGCGGAATTCAAGATAGGAAAAGCCCGATCGCGTATCCACCGAATTGACCCATCAGAGCGCACAATCCGATACTCCTCATCGTACTCACCTTGGAGTTCCTTTTCGGTAGACGCGGCCAATACGCGATCGCGATCTTCGGGATAAATCGCATCCAACCAAGACTTCGGTGCTTCATACAAACTTTCAGGCGACCGTTCCCAGATGTTTTGATAGGCAGGACTAGCGTAGAGCATTTCACTCTTCTCTACATCCATAATCCAGAAGACTTCATCAATATTTTCTGCTAACTGACGAAATCGCTGCTCACTTTCTCGCATCGCCTCATCAGCTAACTTGCGTTCCGTAATATCACGGCTGATTCCCAATACTGATACAATATTGCTATTCATAGCCAATTCTGGAACTAATCGAGTTTGATAGTATTTCAACCCTTCACGAGTGACGATGCTAAACTCAAACTGCTCGTCCTGCTGGGTTTCAAACACCCGACTTAATGCCTGCTCCCACAGCGATAAATTGGGTTCTGAGATGCCGAGTTCCCGACTGGTTTTACCGATAAATTCGGACGGTGGTTTACCTGTTATCCGTTCAATCGCAGGATTTACATATAAATGACGCCCTTGCTTGTCAAACCGTTCAATGATATCGGGTGCATGTTCTACTAAGGCTCTAAATTCTTGCTCGTGCTGGTGGAAGGCTGTCTCGACGGCATGATCTTCACTAATCGAGGTGAAAACTTGCTGAGTGAACCGTTCTAAAAGTGCACTTCGCCCTTGCACTCGATAGTTGCGTTTTTCACAGCATAAACTGGGTTCTGCCTGCTGACTAGGGGTCAGGTCGCGAAGTAACCAACGTAATCCCATTGGGCAACCGTTTTGATTGCGGATGACTGCTACTCTGGCCATTACTGTCTTAGGGGTTATATTTGTCCCTCGCAAATTGATTTCCCACTCTTGTACCCTGTCTATTTGATGCAGTTGCTTGAGATGGTTGTAAAATGCTTGACACTCACTCTCTGCTACATAAACGTGCAAGGAAACGCCGACTAAGAACTGTGGTGAGCGATTGAGTAAAGTGACCACCGCATGATTTGTTTCTTGGATGACACCATTGACATCCGTAATAATATATGCATCTGGAACAAACTCCAAGAATTCTTGGTACTGTTGGCCTTGAAATTCTACAACTTGACGCGCCGCTAACAATTCCTGTTCTTGCTGGCAAAGTCGAGCGTTCGCTTCGTCCAGTTCTTCTAGCGTTATGCTCAGTTCGTCAATCAGGGTCGATTCTATATCTAAGTGCGATCGCTCCATCGGGATTTCGTCCGCGAGTTGGTGCAAGTTCTGTATTTGCTGAGCTAGGTCATCCGAATTTAGACGATTCATATCACTGCAAGGGTTCAATATTTCTACCAATGGCTACCCACTCGCTTGATGGTACTCATCATAGTTGACAATTTAGCTTTTAGATGCATATACAATTCAATATGGGGTGAGGGCTATACCCCTATATTGGAAGGATGTATCAATAAGTCAAGGTGTGTGCAGTGATTTGAGTGTAGTGGGTGATCAACGTTCAGCAGTGACTGAAAACACTGACAAATGTTAATTTAACAACTGAAAGCGGAAAGCTGCACAGCAGATATCTTCTCATGGAAGAAAAAAAGACTCCAGATTGAAGGGAGAAATTTTGGGATTAAATATTATGATGCACTGAAGTTATCCTGAGTAGTTTGTGTCAAATTCGCAGAAAAAGGCTCGTTCTCTATCGGGCATTGCTGGAATCGTGGCGCTGGCCACGCTGATTAGTAAAATTTTTGGTTTAGTCCGTCAGCAAGCGATCGCAGCAGCATTTGGAAATGGCCCCGCCGTTGAGGCTTACACCTTTGCCTATGTAATTCCTGGTTTTTTGTTGATTTTACTGGGTGGGATAAATGGCCCGTTTCACAGCGCGATTGTCAGTGTCCTGGCCAAGCGAGATAAATCGGAAGCTGCTCCTATTGTAGAAACAATCACTACTTTAGTGGGTACGCTTTTGATTGTAGTGACGATTATCCTAATTCTGTTTTCGGGCTTTTTTATTGATGTGGTTGGGCCGGGTTTAAATCCGCAAGTCCGTACAATTGCGATCGCGCAACTCCAGATCATGGCTCCGATGGCAGTTTTGGCCGGACTGATTGGCATTGGTTTTGGTACGCTCAACGCGGCAGATATGTATTGGTTGCCCTCGGTAAGTCCCCTGTTTTCGAGCGTGACGTTAATCGGTGGAATTGGCCTTTTGGCACTGCAATTGGGTAATCAAATCGCTGCTCCCCGATACCTCTTACTGGGGGGAATGGTTTTAGCCTGGGGGACATTGAGCGGAGCGATTCTACAGTGGTTAATCCAGCTAGCTGCACAATGGCGGACGGGTTTGGGCAAATTACGCCTGCGATTTAACTGGAAGTTGCCAGGGGTGAGTCAAGTTCTGCGAGTGATGGGGCCGGCTACCCTCTCCTCAGGAATGTTGCAGATTAACCTGTATACCGATTTATTTTTTGCCTCCTTTATTCCTGGTGCTGCCTCTGCCATGCAATACGCAGGGCTTTTGGTACAGACACCTTTAGGCATTATTTCTAATGTGATCTTGGTGCCACTCTTGCCCTTATTTTCTCGACTGGCCGATCCTAATGATTGGCCGGAACTCAAGCAGCGCATTCGACAGGGATTGCTCTTGACTGCCATTACCATGCTGCCTCTAGGCGCTTTAATGGTGGCATTGGCAGTCCCGATTGTACGCATCATCTACGAACGTGGCGCTTTCAATCGCAATGATTCTCAATTAGTTGCTTCATTGCTAGTGGTTTATGGCCTTGGGATGTTTGTCTACTTGGCACGAGATGTTTTAGTGCGCGTTTTTTATGCCTTGGGAGATGCCGATACCCCCTTTCGCATTAGTATCACGAATATCTTTCTCAATGCTTTACTCGATTATCTGTTCTTTCAATCATTTGGTGCTCCGGGTTTGATTTTAGCGACAGTCGGTGTCAACTTAACTTCAACCATTGCACTTTTATGGTTATTAAATCGCAAGTTAAACGGTTTACCTTTAAAAGAATGGGGTATTCCTTTCTTGAGCTTAATGGCGGGTAGTGTTGTTGCCGGTTTGGTCAGTTGGGGTGTTAATCTAGGTTTGCAACAAGTGTGGATGGCTCAAGGATTGCTCGTGTTGTTAGTGCGATTAAGTCTAGCCGGAATGGTCGGATTAGGTGTCTTTGCTGTGATTGCCAAGCAGCTTAAATTACCAGAAGTGGATTTGTTTGTCACCCGAATCCGTCAGAAGTTAGGACGATAACGGGTGTAATTTGTATGAGCATGATTAAATTTGCTCAGGACTTACGCATTTTCTGCCTTGATACATTATCTTTGTAGGGATATGGCATACCGTACCCCTACATTTACTAAAAATTTAGATTTTAAAACTTTTCCAGATTCTTGATTAAATTATGTTTTGTATTAAAATGATTGCTGGAAATAAATCATAAATTAAATTTATCTAAAAAATTATAAAAAAAGTCTAAAAGAGTTCCTCAGTAAGCTAATGTATGGTATCCTAAATTCAATTAAAATATATCTAATCATACGCAAAAATTTTCTACGGTTTATAACCTAGTCTTCAATAGCAATTTACTTTTCAAGAAGAAAATAAACTAACCCAATGTAGGGTCGTAGTGTGCAGAACACTACAGCCCACCTACAGCTAGTTTCCCAATGGGGATATTTTGATATGCTATTTCTGAACTCTAGGCTGCCTCCCAACAGGAAAAGTAGAAAAGATTATCGTGTCGGTTTAAATTCAGGAAATTCCTCAAACGGCTTCTCCAACCAAGTGAGAAACTTTATTCGGCGCTTGAGTATCGCCAAAAAGATTGGTTACGGTTACTCTTTGTCCATTGGGATAGCGGTTTTTGGTACAGCGACGGGGGTAATTTTAGGTGATTATTACCAAGAAAAAGCTCAAAAACAGCTAACCATTGCTAATCAGCAGCAACATCTGATCAGTAATCTGAAAAATGCAGTCGGTACGGTGCGTTCCCATCCTCAACAGCTCATAGCTGCATTAGGACAATCCCTTGAGTTTAACAAAGAGACAGCAAAATTTTCGGGAGAAGTCGAGCGAGTTAAAACCTTACTCTCTGATCTAGGTTACTTTGTAGATAGCAATCCTCATAACTTAGTAACAGAAGCGTCAGAAGTCAAAAAATTACTAAAAAACTATGAAGCTAACTTATTGAGTTATACTCAACTCATTCAATACCTATGGCAACAAATCGATCCATCTAATCAAGTAGATATAGAAACTTTTTCTGCTCAACAAATATTATTAAATTTTCTTCAAGAAAAGACAGCAATTGCTCTCAATCTTAGGTTTGACTATCTTTCAGAACAATTGACGCAACTGGAAGAGGGAGCTACAACTCAACAGATGCGAGCCAATGACGAACTTGAGCGAGCAAAGATACTGAGAGTACAAATTATCACAGCTAGCATGGTTCTATCTGTGGCGATCGCAGTTGTGCTGGCATTGATTACTAGTCGTGCCATTGCTCGTCCTTTACAAGCGGTAACTGATGTTGCTCAAGCTGTAACCCAACGAGGTAATTTTAACCTACAAGCTCCGGTAACAACAGAAGATGAAGTTGGGTTATTAGCTACTTCGCTCAATCAGTTAGTGCAATGGGTAGGAGAGCATACTAAAGCATTAGAATTTGCACGGCAAACTTTAGAACAACGAGTAGAAGAGCGAACTCAAGAGCTTCAGACTGCACTACAAAACCTGAAACAAGCTCAAGTTCAACTGATTCAAACAGAAAAAATGTCTAGCTTAGGGCAGTTAGTTTCGGGCATTGCTCATGAGATTAATAATCCGATTAATTTTGTGCATGGTAATGTGACTTATGCCCAGAAGTATGCTGAGGATTTACTCCAATTAATTGAACTTTATCAACAAGAGTACCCCCATCCCTCATCAGTTATTCAAGAAGAAATTGAACTCATTGAGTTAGATTTTTTGAAGTCCGACTTATTAAAGATATTTGCTTCGATGCAAATGGGTACAGAGCGCATTCAAAAAATAGTTTGGTCTTTACGTAATTTTTCTCGTTTAGATGAGTCTGAAGTTAAACCTGTTGATATTCATGAAGGAATTGATAACACGTTGGTAATTCTCAACCATCGACTCAAAAAAGGGATTGAGGTGATAAAACAATATGGAAATTTACCTCTTGTATCGTGTTATCCGGCTCAACTTAATCAAGTTTTTATGAATATTATCGCTAATGCCATTGATGCACTCATGGCTGAAGAAGAGTTATTGGTAAAACAGATTATTGTTCAGACTCGCAAAGTTTGTCCAAAATATATTCAGGTCGTTATTTGGAATAATGGTTCGGAGATTCCTTCGCATATTAAAGATAAACTATTTGACCCATTTTTTACCACAAAACCCATTGGTCAAGGGACAGGGCTGGGTTTAACGATTTGTTACCAAATTATTGAAAAGCATAGGGGAAAAATTGAAGTCATTTCTGAACCCGAACAAGGCACTGAGTTTGTTATTACTTTACCTATTCAAAGAGAAGGTTAAATGACTATCTACTTTGCAAGTGGAGGAGCGCTCTTCTCCCATGGGGGGAAGTGGAGTAAGAATTCAAAGTCCCTCTCCCACTGGGAGAGGGATTTAGGGTGAGGTAAACTTAAAACTCTAGCCCTGTATCTCTATTAGAACGTTGAAACAACGACTCGACACCTTATTAGTAGAACGTGAGCTGTGTTCATCACGACAACAAGCACAGCGGCTGATTCGTGCGGGTGAAGTGAGAGTCAATCAGCAATTAATTGATAAACCTGGAACTGAGGTTGAGACAACAGCCGATATTCAAATTAAAGAGAAATCACCCTACGTTTCTAGAGGGGGTGAAAAATTGGCCAAAGCCTTAGAAGAATTTGAAATTTCCGTACAGAACCGAATTTGCCTCGATGGTGGTATTTCCACAGGAGGCTTTACCGACTGCTTGCTGCAATCGGGTGCAAAACGGGTTTATGGTGTTGATGTCGGTTATGGACAAGTGGCTTGGAATTTACGAAATGATGAACGATTAGTTTTGAAAGAACGTACTAATTTAAGGCATTTACAACCGACTGATTTGTATGGTGATGCTCAATCGGCTGATTTGGGAGTTGTGGATGTGTCGTTTATTTCCCTGACAAAAATTTTAGAAGCCTTGTGGAACCTCCTGCAACCTCCGCGTGAAGTGGTGTTGTTGGTGAAACCCCAGTTTGAAGTTGGGCGATCGCGTGTTGGCAAAAAAGGCGTGGTACGCGATCCAAACGATCATGCAGATGCGATCGCACAAGTGTTACAAACCGCTCAAAATTTAGGATGGGTTTACAAAGGCTTAACCTATTCACCCATTACAGGGCCTGCGGGTAATATTGAGTATCTCCTTTGGCTAGGAATGGAAAGTTCTCTCCAGTTTCCTGATTTAGACATCATTCAACAAATCACTCAGTCAGCAGTTTCTCACTTTCGATAGACCTTAAAATCGTGAATTTTTTTGTTAATTTCGCTACCGTTTAACTAGTAGCGTGTGAAATTAAAGACACGAACATATTTTTGTATTGAAGCACAGAGGAATATGATGAATTCTCAAGAACAAGCACGGGAGTTAGCCGCTAAAGAACGTCAACAAGAAGAACATATCAAAGAATCCATGTTGAATCGTACCCAAGCAGAAGTGCATAATCCCAGTGGTACAGATAACTTTACACAAGAACAAGCACGGGAGTTAGCCGCCAAAGAGCGTCAGCACGAGGAACACATTAAAGAATCAATGTTAAATCGTGCCAAGTCTCAATCTAATACTGCTAGCGATACTTCGCAAACATCCGCCTCCTAAGTTTGAATCAGTAAAATATTAGCAAACAGGGGATACTCAATTAAAGTTAATTAATCTGAGAGCCTGCAATAGCAGGCTCTGTTGATTGAAATTTAGGAGTTGAATAATTTGCTAGCAATTAGGGTTAGGCGTAAGCTTATTCTTGGTGTTATCTTAGCGTTAATATTAGGTTTATTACTCTTCTTTTACCAATTTAGCCGACCCATTCTCCCCCAAGAAACAGATTGGAGAATTCTGGTTGGCAAAGAGAAAGTCACCTCATTTGAGTTTTTGTCTTGGTTCGATCAAGATGCTCGACTTTATACTCTACCCCAAAAAAATGAAGTAATTTTGGCACCTTCGTCTCAATTTTATGTTTTTCCTTGGAGTCCGAAAAATAAAAAAGAAGGACGATATGTTTGGGATTTAAATCTTCAAAAGCGATTGCTTAAGCCAATATTGTATGAAAAGTTTTTAAACCTCAAACCTCAACTTCCAGGAGAACTCCCTAAATCTCTACAAGATGTGGTACAGAAACAATTAGAGTATGAAATTGCCAAAACATCTCCTTTACCTGAGATGGTAGTAGAGGTTATTCGTTTAAATGGCACTAATACCAGCTATATCGGTAAACTCTCGGTTTCAAACTACAGACGGATACAGAGGCGACGATTCGGTACAGAATTTGTAAATGATGAACCGCGAGGTTGGCATACTGGGATTTATTACTCTGGGATTATGCAATTAGAAATTTTTTCATTGTCTCAGCCAACACAGCCACTTGTGGCTATGCAAAAAGAATTTAAAAATTGGAACTATCCCTTGAGGCGAAATGATTCTAAATTAATTCAACCTTCTTTCATTGGAGCGTTTTGTAAGCTTTATTTTTTGCCTGATTCCCGACCTATTTTTATGATTTTTTCTCAGGTTTATCGGGGAATTTATCAAGTCCGTCAAGGCATCGATGATGCTGCTTTTGGGGTAATTGTTCCTTTTTGATAAGGGAATCGGTTAGTATTGGAGAGTTATTTTTTTTAACGCAGAGAACACAGAGGTTTTCGCAGAGAAGCGCAGAGGTTTTGGAGCTAGGTTGCTGGGGATAGGGAAAGATTATCCTTGTAGTTTTTTGAGTTGGAATTGAGCGTCGTTATAGCCACCAATTCTGCCGTCATTTAAAAATAGTCTGGAGGCTTCTTGAAAATCTTGAATGGCTTCTGATTTATTGCCTAGTGCAGCATGGGTTAAGCCTCTTCCGTAGTAGGCAAAGGCATTTTTAGGATTAATACGAATGGCATCGGTATAATCTGCGATCGCACCTTGATTATCACCTAAATCCCGACGTGCATCAGCTCGATTACTGTAGGCAATGCTGCTATTAGAATTAAGGCGAATGGCTTGAGTATAATCTTCGAGTGCGCCTTGTTTATCGTTCAAACGGCGGCGAATATCTCCTCGATTGATGTAAGCGGTTTCACTATTCGGGTTGAATCGAATGGCTTGAGAACAATCTTTGAGAGCGTTTTGGTTATCGTTGAGATTGAAGTAAGCAATACAACGATTATTATAGGGTTCATCTCGATTAGGATTAATGCTGATCGCCTGAGAACAATCAACGAGCGCATCTTGATAAGACCTCAAATTGATTCGCGCACTACAGCGACTGGTGTAAGCCTCAGCATTTTTAGGATCGAGTTCAATAGCTTGAGTATAATCCTCAACTGCACCCCCATAATCACCTAAGAGAAATCTGGCACGGCCTCGAGAATAGTAAGCCTTAGCATTTTGAGGTTCTAATTCAACGGCTTTAGTATAATCTTTCATTGCCTCTTGTTGGTCACCCATTTCGGAACGCGCTAATCCTCTGGATACATAAGCTTTACCATCATTTGGATCGAGGCGAATAGCTTCCGTCAAATCTTCAATTGCGGCTTTGTATTTTTCCAATTCGTAGTAGGTGATACCGCGTTTGTAGCGAGCATCGGCATCATTGGGTTGCAATCGAATTAACTGATTAAAATCTTCGATCGCGCCAGTCCAATCTTCTAAATCATAACGGGCTAGTCCACGATTGTAGTAAGCGCCTGGTTTGTCCGGATCGAGTCGAATCATCTGAGTGTAATCGGTGATTGCCGCTTTATAATTTCCAGCATCATAGTGAGCATTACCACGATTACCATAAGCTATGGGGTCATTAGGATTGAGCTGAATGGCTCGATTAAATGCCTGAATTGCACCTTGGCGATCGCCTTTATTGAGTTTTTCTACTCCCTGATTGTGAAAGGCTTTTGCCTGTGTTTGATTTTGGGTATGGATGAACAGCACGATTCCAATAATTGTTCCCAAAACTGCCCCTCCAACTAAAATCATCCAAAAACTTTTGCCAACAGAGCGTTTTTGAGGATGGGGTTGAACCGTTGCTGTTACTGGTGGTTCTAAAGGTTGAGATTCGACTTCCGATTCTTCAGAAAAATTGGGAATCTGCGGTGGCTTAGAGATAGACACATCCTTATCGTTGGTACTCAACATCTTCAACATTTCTTGCAGCCGGATAACCCCTTGGTCTTCCGCTAGCCGATGATGAGATTCTGTAGGTGGATTTAAGGGATGGCCAGGTACAAATTCTTCAACTAGATAAAATTTCTGGTCTTCAAGAAAGTAATCTAAAATTTCAGGATTTTGGTGATTTTGTGCCAATCGTTCTAAAACATCGGCTTTTCGGTCTAGTAGGAATTGCAACCTTGTAAAGGTGAGGGAATTTTTTTTTGGAAGCTTAAGTTGTCTAATCACGCAAACCGGAAAATCAGGATGGTGAATATCTGCGGCCAGATAAATCAGTCCCGACGCTCCCGACCCTAAAACTCGGACAATGCGATAACGTTGATGTAAAACCTGATTAATCATGGCTGCGTAAGCCCCCACCCTACTTCACGATTGTACGCAAGAAATGATGGGGCTAGTATCGCTAGGCGGAATTCAAAATTAAGAGGAAAGATGGTCATCAATTCTGTAAGGGCGGGTTTAGGAATCAGCTTGATTGCTGTACCGAAAATTTAACATCAAAACCCGCCCCTACGATAATCTGGTTATTCAAACGGATTTGATATTACTCTCCCCTGACTTCTGACCCCTGACCTCTGACCCCTGACCCCTATTTTCCAGCTAAAATTTCATGCAATTTCACCACATCACCAATCACTGCAATCGCCGGTGCCTCAAATTGCGTGGCTTCAACTTGCGCCACAATGGTTCCCAATGTCCCTAATAATTGCTCTTGGTCGGGTCGAGTACCCCAGCGAATTAATCCCACTGGCGTTTGTTCACTCAATCCCGCCTGAATCAGTTCGCCCACAATGTACGGTAAATTATGAACACCCATGTAAATAACAATTGTTTCTGAACCGTGGGCGATCGCACTCCATTTCACTTGCGGTCGATACTTTCCTGCCGCCTCGTGACCGGTGACAAACGTAACGGAAGAACTGTAGGTACGATGGGTTAAAGGAATTCCCGCATAGGCAGGTGCGGCAATCCCAGAAGTCACTCCCGGCACTACTTCCACGGGTACACCCGCCTGTACCAAGTCTGCCATTTCCTCACCCCCACGCCCAAATACAAATGGGTCGCCTCCTTTGAGTCGCACGACGACAGCATGGGTCTGTGCCTTTTCCATCAATAATTGAGTGGTTTCGTCTTGTAACTTAGAATGACGGCCTTTGCGCTTCCCCGCATCAATTTTTTCCGCCTGGGGATTAATCATGGCTAAAATTTGCGGACTGACCAGGGCATCATAGACTACGACATCTGCACATTCCAACAGTCCCTTGCCTTTGAGGGTCAACAGTCCAGGATCGCCGGGTCCTGCACCCACTAAATACACCTTGCCCAAGCACCGATTCTGGTCTTCTGGTCTAGAGTGACTCATGGTTGGATCAAATTTACAATTAAATTTGCTAATTTAGCACTTGCCCCAATCGGTTCACCCAAATTGAGCTGTACTTTAGGAAACTGGGAACGGAGTTGGTTGATTTGTTGGGCGATCGCATCGGTAATTCCCCCTTTAAATAAGAAGTAAGGCAAAATGGCAATTCGCTGCTCACCAGCATCGACTAAGGCCGTAATCTGCTCTTCTAAGGAAGGTGGCACCGACCAATAAGCGGCCACTGCCCCTAATTGTTGAGCCATCGCTTGCACGGGTTCGTTCCCCCCAGCCCGACGGCTACCATGAGATAACAAAATCTTGGCCTCAGCGTTTAGGTTCGCCCAATGGCTATGCCACAACTGTGCCAACTGAGGGTGAGCACCAATATGGGGGTGTTGGGCGATCGCGACAGCTTCTCCTAAACACCGTTGCGCCAATGCCACTTCTGCCGGGATATCCTCTTTGACATGGACTCCGGGTAAGAGAAATAAGGGAATTAACTCTATAGCATGGCAACCACTCGCCACAGCTACACCTGCAAATTGCCGAATTTGCTCATATAAGGGAGCCTCAGCTAATTCCAACGTAGCCGTTCCCACAATGGGATAGTCGGTGTCCATCACCATTGTTCTGGCTAGAGGGTGGGGCAAAAAGTTGGGGGATGGCTTTGAGACATACTCCCCTACTCTCCCGCTCTCCCACTCTCTCGTTTTCAACTGAAGGCGTACCAACTCAGCTAAGGTTTCCATCGCCTGCTGAGGGCGTGGATCGCGGCTTCCATGAGATACCAGTAGATAAGCAGATGATAATGACAACGTTATCTTTAAAAATATTTATCTATTTATATAAGCATAGCCCTTCGAGAATAACAATTCTGTATCAAAAGTTTCTAGTAGAGTTTCGCTTCAAACTCCCAAAAAAGCCAGGGAACGATGAATTCCCTGGCTCTTTTTATATTCTATTTGGAGTTAGTTATCACTTGGCTTTTTCCTGCATCTGCTCAAGGGGATTGGCAATATACTTAAAATTGGGTTCTGAATTCCATGGGCCGCGTTCGTCCGAACCTTGATTGGTGGGAGATAGAGATTCTCCTTGACCGTCACTGGACAGATTAAAGTAAAGATTAACCGTTTCATCCGGCTGAATATTCCCAAAGAAGGGGTCAGTCAGTTTACCCATTGTCTCCAAGGCCGACATGAACATTTTAGTATGAGAAATCTCGCGGGTTAGCAGAAACACCAGGGTATCTTTCGAGCCTTTATCAGGTGCTAATTTAATCAGTTCTTCGTAGGTTTGACGTGCACCGGCTTCAGCCGCGATATCCGCTCGTAAATCACGCACAACGTCGCCACCCTCATTGATGTAATTGGCATTCCAAGCATTGCCCTGAGCATCTAAAAAGTGGGGGCCTACACCTCGTAGGGCAAATAATGTACTCTTATATGCTTCAGTTTGGTCAGCATTTTTGGTATGGTTTTCAATCAATCTGCCAACCACTTCTAAATGGCTAAACTCTTCGATAGCAATATCTTGGAGCATATCTCGGATACCCGCATTCTCACAATGAAACGATTGCACCCAGTATTGTAAAGCTGCTGTCAGTTCACCCGTGGCTCCACCGAACTGTTCCAAAAGTAGTTGGGCAAAACGAGGATTCGGTTCATCGACTTTCACCGGATGCATGATGAGTTTTTTGTGAAAAAACATGATGTTTTAAATTCTCCTTGAATAAGCAAATGAGTTTTGGTCTATTAGCCATTGGTATTCAGCCATTCTTGACAAATTATCAATGACTAAATCTGGAAGTTCATAAATTAGACCGAAACTTCTTTTGTTTTAATTTCTGTTTTAATTTCATAAAACTTCACTCCCTCAGCTTAAATAAGGGAATTAATCCTAACCTGCACCAACAGATAGAGATAGAGTTTGGGCGTGCTCTTACCTAGGTTTGATATTTTTTGTAGGATTCATTAACCGAAGTAGAATAGTGCTGGCTGAAGGGTTTGTAGTAAATGCTGTCTTCGCTTCTGCTTGTGGCACTGAAGTGCCGACTACGAACCTATATTATTTATACTCAGCACGTTACTTTAAAAACAAAGCTTTCTCGGTTTTAATTAACAAATAACAAACAACCAACAACAAAAAACTAATTAATCCCACATTCTTCTAATTTTTCAGCTAAAGCACTAGCATGACGCCACCAATAATAACCCCCAAGCCATCGACGGGAAGGTAAATGTCCCATCGGTGCTTTGAGATGAAATTTGAGTACGGCATCAAGATTAACAGGATTATGGAGAGGCCAACCAACTCGCTGACAAAAACTAGGATAATCCTGCCCCACATCTTCATAAATATATTTTTGAATACTAAAACCAAAGCGCTTATGGCTATACTTAACCCAAAGCTGATCAATAATCGACAAATCTTCACCCGGAAGTTGCTTAATATCTCCACTGGTGAGATGATAACCTCTTGGTTTTTCTAATGCCTCACACAGAAGTACCCAGGTTTGTTCATCTGCTTCCTTCCATTTTTTGCGACTCAATAAAGCTCGAAGTTGAGTATAATCAACGCCAACTTCGGAGATTATACTCTGGCTGTTAATAGAAGGTTTGGAAAAATTGCTGGTTTTAGCAGTAGAGTTGAGTGCAGCTAAGACATCATGAGCGGATTGAAAACGGTCTTTAAGAGAATTATGGAGTAATTTGTCTAGAATTTTACCGAGGCGATGATCGACTGACTCGCCAGGGGGCAAAAAATCCCGCCAATTCCAGCAATCGTTTAGTGCATCAAACATATCTAAGGGAGGAACTTCTGTTAATAAATGAATGCAGGTTACACCTAAACTATAAAGGTCACTAGCGGCAAAGGTTTTTCCCTTCACTTGTTCGGGTGCCATATATTCAGGAGTACCTGTAATCGTACCAGTTCGTAACAGTGCTGTATTGCTGATTAACTTGGCAACACCAAAATCAATTAAGACTAATTTATTATCTTCAAGACGGCGGATAATATTTAAGGGTTTGATATCCCGGTGAATCACCTTATGGGTATGGATATAATCCAAAATAGGCAGTAAATCTTGTAATAATTCCCAAATTTGAGTTTCGTTATAAGCCCCTTTGGACTGTAGTTCTTGTTGAAGGTTAGGCCCTTGAATAAATTCTTGAATCAGATAAAGTTGCCGATTTTGTTCAAAGTGGGCAAAAAGCGTAGGAATTTGGGGATGTTTGCCCAATTCATCTAAACGAACCGCTTCTTGCTGAAACAGTTGTGTCGCTTTTTTTGCCATTAAACTCCCTGGACTTTGCAGGCAAAGTTGTTTAATCACACAATGCGGTTTAGAGGGAATATCTTCATCGACAGCTAAAAATGTACGGCCAAATCCACCCACACCAAGGGGTTGAATTGAACGATATCGCTCTTTTAGCAAGAGTTTACCGCCACAACTCAAGCAAAATCGACCCGATCCTGGATTTTGTGGGGCGAGACATCCAGGTGTTACACAGTAGCTCATTGCAGTACAATTCAAAATTCAAAAAGTTAAGAGAGACCATTTTGAGTGGCAGTTCTGCCCCCTGACTTCCCAGATGTATTCGATTCAACTCAGAACCACTATATTACTTTTCTTCCGCTTGGTAGATGTAAAAGTTTTGCAAAACTCCCAAGGTTTGAAATTGATAGGCAGGTAAAGCCGGACTAATTTCTAAATCGGTGTGGTAAACGCTAAATAAAATAAAATTATGTTGCTCTGTTGAGCGATCGATAATGTTCTCGATTTGAGGACGTGCCGTATCGACGAGGGATTTGCATTGATTGCGGAGAACATTGCCAAAGATACTGGGAATTTGCCTACAAGCTTCCTGTTTGAGGTAACTACTGAGCGTTTCCACGGCATACTCTTGGTAGGATTCTCGGCTGGGATTGGTTAAAGACATCAATAAACCTAGCCCTACTAGAGCGGCACTACCCACTGCTGTAACAACTTGTCGAACCTTCATGCTGACTTGGTAATCAATATTATCCACTATGACCACATCCTGTGAGTTTGGAGTTCCAGCAGAGTAAAACGAGAAGAGTAGATCGATGTGCCATCTAAATGCTATACTAAGCAGTGCAATGGCGAGCGTAGCCAAGTGGTTAAGGCAGTGGTTTGTGGTACCACCATTCGTGGGTTCGAGTCCCATCGTTCGCCCTTAGTTTACAGTGACTGATTATAGAAGTCAGGGGTCAGGGAATTTTCATCCTTTTATTGTGCGTGACAGCACATGGGAGTTTGTCTTAATACACCCACATGTTCGTAGGGGCAAGGTATGCCTTGCCCTGAACTGTAGCGGATTTCATAGCCAGTTGCGTCAGTCCTGTGTTGGTTAGTGGCTGCTTGCTTTTTCCTCATGTTGACTTTCCGGTTGTCAGCTTGATGACTTGGAAATTAACTAATAGATAAGGGTAAGAGCAATGAGTCGCAAACGTAAAAAGAGCGCAAAAAAGCAAAAACCGCGAGTCTCTTACAGTGTTGAGAAGTTTAACCAAGGTACTCAACAACTTATGAGAGGGGATGTTCTCGGTGCTGTTGCCTCTTTCGACAAAGCGCTGCACTTCAAACCCAACTACCCTGACGCTTGGTTCAATCGGGGCGTGGCTCTCTTTTTCTTAGGGCAATATGAAGATGCGATCGCCTCTTACAACCAAGCTTTGCAAATTAAACCAGACGATCATGGAGCGTGGCATGATCGAGGCTGGGCGCTGGATAGGTTAGGGCAATTAGAAGATGCAATCGCCTCTTACAACCAAGCTTTGCAAATTAAACCAGACGATCATGGAGCGTGGCATGATCGAGGCTGGGCGCTGGAGAGGTTAGGGCAATTAGAAGATGCAATCGCCTCTTACAACCAAGCGTTGCAAATCAAACCAGACTTTTACATGGCTTGGAATAACCGGGGCAAGGCGGTGCAAATCGAACCCGACTTCCACATAGTTTGGCACAACCGGGGCAACGCAGTAGGGCAATCGCTTAACTACAACCCCCAAGCTGCTATCATTTTGCAGTTGCAATTCCCCACCTCACCACCCGTAACGCCAAATCCAACCCTAACTCGACGCGGTTATGAAGGTAAATTGTTGTGCTACCAAGAGGGCTTAAAGCATTGTCCCCAAGACACTCACCCTGAAGGTTGGGGAATATTGCATCAAGCGTTAGGTAATGCCCACTATTTCCAAGGGAAGGTTCAGACAAATTACCGAGACTACGTGCGTCAACGGGACTATTGGCGTCAAGCCGTAGCCGAGTATCAGCAAGCCCTCATTACCCTAACTCAAGAAGCCTTTCCCGCAGCACATCTAGCAGTCGTGCGAGACTTAATTCGCGTCTTATTGGGTTTAGGCGAAAACACCGAAGCTAAGAAATGGCGGCGACAGGGGTTAAATGTATTCGGACAACTCCTCAATGATGACACATCCAACGAATCCCTCAAACATCTACATAACTTTGAAAACTGGGTGAATGATTGGAATCAACAATATCAGGATTATCGCAAAAGCAAGGAAGAGGTAGATCCCCCCCAGCCCCCCTTAAAAAGGGGGGAGAATAAATCAGTTCAAACTTGGCAAGACAACTTACCAAATCTGCTGGAACAACTGAGTGAAATCCTCAACATCCCCGCCATCTTATCCACACTTACCCACATCAACCAACTCATCTTAATCCCCCACCGCGACTTGCACCGCTTCCCCCTCCATGCCCTATTCAATCACCCCTCTCCCTCAATAGGAGAAGGGCAGGGGGTGAGGGAAGATTTCACCATCACCTATCTACCCAGTGCCCAAATTGGATTAAATCTACAAAGTGAAAGTACGCAAAACCTTTTACCCCTACTGAGTGTCGAACATCCCGATAGTAAAGACTTCAACATCCTGCCCCATGCAGAAATAGAATCCGCCGCTATTGCCCAACTTTTTAACATCCCCAATGAATCTCGCATTTCTGGGCAATTCGCCACCCAAACCGCCATCAAAAATGCCCTAACCCAAAACTACAAAACCTTTCACTTCACCGGACACGGCAGCTACAATCACCACTATCCCAAACATTCTGCCCTCTTCCTCAGTGGAGAAGATAAACTAACACTAGAAAATATTTTCAATCTTAATCTGAGTGGATATCACCTCGTCACCCTAGCTGGTTGTGAAACTGCCATCACTGGCAACGAAACTATAGATAATGAATATGTCGGCTTAGTCAGTGCCTTTGTCTATCAGCGCGTTACCTATGTTGTCAGTACTCTATGGACTGTACCCGACTTAGCTAGTAGCTTATTCATGATTTACTTTTACTGGCAACTTAAGAAGGGTAAGCCACCCACCATTGCCCTGGCAAAAGCAACAAAATGGCTACGAAATCTCAGCGATAGGAAACTAGAAAGGCTTTATAAAGTCATCTGTACCAAACTACCACCAGAGGAAAAGCCCCTCCGCCCCTTTATCAGACACGAGTTATACAAACTCCGTAAAATGGAACCATTCCAGAAAAACCAGAAGCCTTTTAACCATCCTTACTATTGGGCAGCCTTTACGATTACTGGTGGAGAATAATTGAGCGATAAAAATTTTATTTAATATAAAATAGTGATTTCATTATGTCGATTCTGTAGGGGCGGGTTTAGGGACAATTTAACAACGTAGCTAACCCTCTCACTTCAAAACCCGCCCTGTCCCAAAATCTCAAAACCTACCCTCAACCCATGAACCTACAACAAAATCCACCTATGTAATATTAATTTTCTTGTTTCCCTCCTTAACAAGGGGAGCTAGAGGGGTATAAATGTACGACTATTGAATGAAAATGATATAAAAAATTATCCCTTGTTGATTATCGGTGTCTGAGGGCGGGTTTTGTATGAAAATTATCGTTGCGTCTACACCAGGTATCCCTAAACCCGCCCCTACAAAATTCTTGGTTTTGTTTACTCTACAGTCTTCATCCTGATGCAACCTAACGATATCATTTCTCTTACAGCATTCCTCAATGCCTTATCCAAGCTAGATGCACCTTTACCTCCAGATATCCAAAATCAGCTTAATGCGATCGCGAAAAATCTAGAAACGAATCCAACCCAACTCCCCAATCTTGATATTATCGCTGAAAGCTATGAACCTTTAGATACAGCTTACCAAGAGGAGCTAACAATCCTTACACAAGAAGCTGGCATACGAAGCAAAGGATTACCTCCACTTCCTCTACCAAAGGAATCAAATCAGGAACTCACTAATGCCGCGATTGATACCTTTAGTGCTGATGATTCAGTTAAGTCTTCTAAAAAACAACCCAATCTAATCAAGCGGGTTTGGCAGTCTATCAAGGGTAGCCACTAAAATGTCAGACGAGATTATTTATCCCAGTATTGACCTATTCCTTTATGACTTAAAGGATGGCTTAGGACAAGATAAGGAAAAAGTTAAAAATAACTGTGAACAATTCTGTAAAAAAATATACGGCAATTTAGACCCAAAAAACTTTCAGACAAAGTTCGCCCAAATCCAGAAACATCAACACACAGACGCGGATGCCTTAGAGTTACTAGAAACCCGATATCAGGAATTCCCATCACCCCTAGATGGCTGGTACTACCCTCTGCAATTTAGTGATACTTACTGCCTTCAGGTTAACTACTCTGGAAAACTCGATGCTAACCATAATCCCAACAATGACAAACAAAAAATTAACGATGAGCCATTCCTAAAACTAAAACAGGAAATTGAAAAACGTATCTCTGATGATTCAGGTACAATCGGACAAACTTGGTTACTTTGGGGCAAGCTAACAGACAATAAATCTGATTCAGAACTTGAAAAAATAGCTAAATTATGCTATACCCAAATAGTTAGCAACTACGATTGGAATAAAGCAACACTTTGAAGTTAAATCAACTTCAAAAAATTCTAACCGATAACTTAATTAACTTATCAGACTATACAATTGCGTTAAATTATTTTGAGAATCAAAGCCGCACGATTCAAATCAACCTGGACAATTACAAATTTCGCTTAACGGAGATGATTAAAAAATATCCAGGTAACGATTTGGAGTTTCTCAAAAACTTCAGTGAAAGTGAAATCTATGCCCAAAAATACCAGCGACAACTAGAAGCAGATTATGCCAATCTCAGCCCTGGACTAACTCTATTGCAAAACTTAAATAGCAGCATCCAAGGAATTATTGAACTCGAACGAACGAAAAGCGATCGCGCCCTCGATAATACCATTGCGCTCACCGGGGTTGCACTAGCTATCACCGGACTCACTGCAACCGTGGCAACCGCTCATAACCCTCCACCCAAATCTTACACAGACTTTTCTTTCCTACTATCACCAGCCTTTGTGTTGAGCATTGCCATTAGTACGCCTTTTTTGATTTTGTTAACCGTCCGGTTCTTTCGCCGTTAAAGATGATTTAAATGTTCAATCTTTTTCATCATTATCCCTGTGAGTCGTTGTGATGCTCCTGCCAAACGGGAATCTCAATCACAAACTCTGTCCCTTTTCCTAACTGACTATGACAGTGCAACTGTCCTCCATGCTTTTCCACCACAATTTGGTAACTAATTGATAACCCCAAACCAGTCCCTGTCCCCACCGGTTTAGTAGTAAAGAAGGGGTCAAATAATCGGGCTTGGACATTTTCTGACATTCCAGGGCCATTATCAATAATCCGAATCACGACATGAGTAGAACTCCGAAGTTCGGTTTGGATACGGATAGCACTGGGGTAGGCTTTGATATGTTCAGGCGATCGCGTTTGATTGTGTTCGTCAATGGCATCAATCGCATTGCTCAGCAAGTTCATAAACACTTGGTTAAGCTGCCCTGCATAGCATTCCACTTTCGGCAAATGCCCATATTCTCGAATCACCTGAATTTCAGGATGTCCCCCTGATGCCTTCAAACGATTGTGTAAAATCATCAAGGTACTATCCAAGCCATCGTGCAAATCGACCGCTTTCATTTCCGCTTCAGCAAGGCGAGAAAAGTTCCGTAGGGCGGATACAATTTCACAAATGCGTTCAGCCCCAACCTGCATCGAATCCATGAGTTTGGGTAAGTCTCCCATTAAGAATTCCAGGTCGATGGCTTCGATTTCCGATTGAATTTCCGGTGTAGGACTAGAATATTGCTCTTGATAAAGTTCGAGTAATCCGAGAATATCTTGAGTGTATTCACGGGCGTGAATTAAATTACCATAAATAAAGCTAACCGGATTGTTGATTTCGTGAGCAACACCGGCCACCAGTTGCCCCAGACTAGACATTTTTTCACTTTGCACCAGATGAGCTTGAGTTTTTTGCAGCTCAATCAGGGTTCTTTTCAGTTGTTGGGCCTGAGTGCGAGCTTGTTCGGTGGCGCTGCGGCTTTGTTGGTAAAGTTCTGCTTGTTGCAGAGCGATCGCCAATTGATCAGCCACCCGTCCCATCAATTCCACCTCAGCATCTCGCCAACGATACGGCCCAGCCTCCCGCACCAGTCCTAGTGCTCCCCAAACCGAAGAACCCGAACGTAAGGGAACGAGTAACCATGCACCTGGGAAACGTTGAGCCGTATTCAGATCGATGTTGCCCTGAAAATTGTGGCTATCGTCAATGCGAATGACTTCTAATTGCTTAAGTCGCTGGGCAATTTCATTATTTTCATCGGGAATTTCCACGCCTAATCCTTTGGGGAAGCATACTCCTTGACAAGACTCAGCAACGATTTGCCATAGGTTCTGCTCGGCTACATACTGAATGATATGAGTCCGGTCTACTTGTAAGAGCTTCTCAATTTCTTGGGTAGCGGTAGAAAATATAGTTTCTAAGTCCAGAGAGTGGCGGATTGCCTGAGTAAGCTGATTGAGTACCTGTTCCCGCTTTGCTTGATATTGGGCTTGTTCGTACAGTTGACTTTGCTGAATCGCGATCGCCACTTGAGAGGCGAGGGACGTGAGTAAGTCAGTTTCGTAGGGTTGCCAATGTCGAGGTTCGCAACAGTGATGGGCAATGAGTAATCCCCATAAGCGAGTCGAGGGGTGTTTTTGTCCGTTGGAGTCTGGTGAATTCTTCCCAGTTAAGGGCAATTGCAGGGTAGACTCGTTTTGCAAAATCGGTACAACCAGGTTCGCCCGAACTTGGAATTTCGACAGTAACTCCACATGACACTGATTGAGTTGGGCTGTATGAATATCCTCAATGGCCTTAACCCGTCCCTGTCGATACGGCTCAATATAACTTTCTTCAAAACAAGGGTCATAAATGTTTTCCCCTAAGATCGAATACTGGGGGGAGGCAACGGATTCCACCACCACATTCCCACTCCAATCCGGATCAAAGCGGAAAATCACCACTCGGTCAACCTGTAGAACCTGTCTGACTTCTGCAACTGTAGCATTGAGGATTTCTTCGAGGTTCAGCGATTGGCGAATCCGTTGGGTAATTGCGCCGACAAGGGACTCTCGCTGATATTGTTGCCGTAGGGTTTCTTCGGCTTGCTGGCGTTGCCTGATTTCGGTTTGGGCTTGCTGATACAATTCGGATTGCTGAATGGCGATCGCTGCTTGAGTAGCCAGGGAACGGAGCATCTCAATTTCTAGGGTTTGCCACTGACGGGATGCTTGGCACTGTTGAGCGACGAGCAATCCCCATAATTGTTCTTCGTGGACGATGGGAACGACTAAGTTGGCCTTCACCTGAAATTTTGCCAGTAAATCCCGGTGACAATCGGTCAACTGAGCGGCATCAATATCCTCAACGACTTGCACTCTCCCTTGCTGGTACAACTGCACGTAGATTTCGGCAAAATAACGGTCATTAATACTAATGCCGGAAATGCTCATCCATTGAGAGTCTACGGACTCAACGACAATCACCCCACTGCCATCCGGATGGATGCGGAAGATAATCACGCGATCGCAGGATAGAAACTGCCGTACTTCCTCGACGGTTGTTTGAAGAGTTTCTTCTAAATTTAAAGATTGGTGAATACGTTGAGCGATCGCCCCCACTAACTTTTCCCCAAGAAATTGCTGTTGTAAAGCTTCTTCAGCTTGCCGACGCTGGGTGATATCTCTTAAGGTAAGGGCTACTCCATCGGCCAACGGAACCACCTTTTGCCGCAGCCAGAGAGTTGCTACGAAGGGTAAGGACAGAGAAAATTCGTCTTCCTGAGCTATACCTGTTTGCAGGACTTGCACACAGGTTGGGAAACAATGACTGTTGTGATTGAATATCGGCAACTCGGATATTTTTTTGCCTATCGCCACTTGTTTGGGCATTGAGAGCAACTTCTCACCCTTGGAGTTGACATTAATCACAGTGAAGTCTTGAATCACTCCCGCCTCGTTGCGCTCAGTTTGCAACAAAAAGAAGGCATCTAAATTCCCCTCAACTATCGCATTCAGATGCATTTCATTCTGTCTGATCACCACTTCTGCCTGTTGACGTAAGTCAATAGTGTCGTAGACCTCACTAATATCCTCACAAACTAAACTAATTACGGATGAGGATTTTGTGCCTGCTATTAAAGCGGCTTTTGCTGTCACCCAAAATTGGCTCCCATCTTTGCGAACGAGGCGGGTTGTCCATTCACACCTTTGATGGGTCTGATGTTGTACTTTTGTCAATTTTTCTTGACAATTGGCTTGGTCTTCCTCCGCCAACACAGCACTAATTGACCGTTGAGTTAACTCCCCCGGCTCATAGCCCAGACATTCCGTACCGTATTGGCTCACGGATAGAATGGTATGGGTTGAACTGATTGTCAGGTGGATGCAAGGAAGACTTTCCAACACACTCAAGTGTCCCTCTAAATCGGCTTCATTGGGATGAAATGACTGAAAGCTTGCAGTCTGATGGTCTATATTCTCAACATTAATCGATGGATTGTGTTTCAAGCCTACTGATTTTTGCAGGGACTGCTGCCGTATAGAGGGACAAACCCAGTTCATGCTTTCGATCTTAGCTCTTGAATTTATAGCTTATTTAAAAGCTGAATAAATTTTTTATAAGTGATTTAAAAATAAAATTTTAAAATCGCCCATCTGATACCAATTCACTAAAAGCCTACTACAGATGCTTTTCTTTTCCCCCCTTTACAAGGGGGGTTAGGGGGGTCAATCTGTAGCGTAGTAAAAGTGAAATGGTATGAATGGTTCTCGACAGACGGGGATTTCAAGCAGGTTTGAACAAAGTTTTGTATACCAAATTCATGTGTATGCCAAGGAAACAGTTGAACTACAGTGAGGTGGAAAGGGCATACAAGAAGATACAGGGGCGCATTAATCATGTACGCCCCTACCGCCAAAGGAGGTTACTTATGACTAGTAGATGCACCTGGAGGCTTTAGATTGTAGCATTACTAAGGAAATTTTGATGAGAGAATGCTGAAAATCCAACCTTTCTAATCTACAGGATTTACTAGAGCAGTCCCCAAGTCTCAAGCCGTATCTTCTCGGTGAGTTTGGTAAAATATGACAGTCGCGCAGGTCTTTGGCTGAAATCATCAACACAGTTTTAAAGTGATGACTCAGGTTGTAATTGTCGGGGCTGGGCCTACGGGTGCAACGCTTGCACTCCTGCTCGTGAAACGAGGTATCACCGTCAAACTGATTGAAGCCTCCCGTAACTTCCGCAGAGTTTTTCGCGGTGAAGGACTGATGCCGAGTGGGCTAGATGCTCTAGAGCAGATGGGATTGTCGTCTGTACTAGAGAGTATCCCCCATCGACCTTTGGATGCTTGGGAAGTTCTAATTGAGAATCGATTTCTGTTTCGAGTTGATGAGCCAATCGAACCGGGTGGTAAGCCCTGTACCCTTGTCTCACAGCCAGCTTTCCTAGAAGCAATGATTGACCAGGCAAAGACTTATCCCAATTTTGAGTTTGTCCAGGGCAGTTCCGTACAGGATTTGCTGTGGAGTGAGGGGCGGGTTTCGGGTGTGAAGCTGGGTGATGATCGCTCGATTTCTGCCAATCTAGTGATTGGAGCAGATGGTCGTAATTCTGTTATTCGCCAGCGAGCCAACTTATCTCTAGAGCAACAGTCTGGAAGCTTTGATATTCTGTGGTTTAAATTAGCAGATAGTGAGCGTTTTAAATCTGAGAATATATTTTATTCAATTGTGCGCGATCGCGATGCATTTGGATTGTTTCGCTCTTCAGAGGGTAATCTTCAAGTAGGTTGGGCACTTCACGAGGATGCTCCAATAAACTCCAAGCAAGTCGATTGGCCTGTTGTTTTGGCAGAAGCATCACCCCCGTGGTTAGCAGAGCATATCCGGACTCATGCAGAAACCCTTGAGCGCCCTGTTCTGTTATCGGTTGTCGTCGGGCGTTGTCCGCGTTGGTATGCACCAGGATTATTCCTATTGGGTGATGCTGTTCACCCGATGTCACCCATTCGCGCCCAAGGCATCAATATGGCTCTGCGGGATGTGATTGTTGCAGCAAATTATCTGGTTCCCCTACTGCGTGAAGGAGCAACAGATGCGGCAATTGATGCGGTGTTGCCCCAAATTCAAGCTGAGCGGGAACCGGAAATTGTTCGAGTGCAGCAGCTTCAACATCAGGAAGCAGCTCAGGCTGAGCTACTGCGTAAAAGCGCACTGCTACGATGGGGGGCAAGCCAACTAGCTCCCGTACTAGGCAAGTTCATTCGGCACTCTTGGCTCGTTAGGCAGCGCCAGTTGCGTCAAGGGGTAAGGCAGATCCAGTTAACGGTGTGAAGTATTACTTAAGAGGAATATTAAAATGATGCTTTCTCAATCCAGCCAAAAGCCAAAACAAAAGATTTCTGACTTTTGACCTTTAATTAACCAACAACGGTTGTACCGAATTTAACTTCTGTATTCGTATATTCAGGATTCCAGCCTTCAGTACTAGTAAAGTAACGTACCGCTTTAATCCGTTTGGCAGGCGTCAGATAAAACCAGTGTTCAGTATTGGCAGGAACGTTAATATATTCCTCAGGTTGAACGGTTAATTCGACCTGAGAGCCATCCGGGCGCACAAAACCAAAGATACCTTCACCGGCAATAATGTAACGTACTTCGTCATCAGTATGATAGTGGCATCGCTCAAATTTCGATAGAAGAGTATCCAAATTAGGGACTTCTGGATGTAACACTACTAAGTCACGAGATTGATAACCTGCTGAGGCTTTGAGTTGTTCAAAGTAACCATCTAAAGATTGAAGTACTTGCTCCTTCTGTTCGTCGTTCAAGACATCTTTAGCCAACAACGCCTGCATTTCGGGATTGTCCCCCACAGGCCACTGATTCAACCGTACATTTAGAGGCGCTAACTCTCGTTCAATATCATCTAGGTTGGTGTAGGTTATCCCCTCTTCGAGTCGCAAAATCGCCACAATAAACCTCTAATTTTTAATCGTTAGCCAATATCTATTATTATTACCTCAAGGGGAGTTCAATCACAAACTCAGTTCCACCATTAGCTCCCGAATAACACTTCATTTCCCCACCATGCCTTTCCGCTACAATTCGATAGCTAATTGATAAGCCTAATCCAGTGCCTTTTCCTGGGGGTTTTGTTGTAAAAAACGGGTCAAAAATTTTGGGTTTTACATCATCCGGTATACCTGACCCATTATCTGCGATGCAGATGGTAATCTTGTTATTTTTTATCACGGCAGTACGAATCCAGATGCTCGGTAATTGAGTAGGGGAAAGGCGACCAATTAAAGCCTCATAAGTATTAATATCAGCTTTTTCATGAGATGTAACTGCATCGATTGCATTCGATAATATATTCATAAAGACTTGATTGAGTTGCCCTGGATAACAATCAATTAAAGGAAGTTGTCCATACTCTTTAATCACTTTAATTTCAGAACCAGTAGAACTGGATTTTAGGCGATGCCGCAAAATCATCAAAGTACTATCAATGCATTCATGAATATCGACTTGCTTGCACTCTACTCGATCCAGTCTGGAGAAATTCTTGAGAGATTGTACAATCTGGCAAATGCGGTCAGCTCCCTCCTTCATTGAATTTAGCAATTTGGGAAAATCTTCAGTAATAAAATCGGGGTCAACACTGTCCAATTTTTGGGCAATTTCTGCAATCGGCTGAGGATGATTTTGTTGATAATATTCAATTAAATTGAGTAAGTCGCTAGCATACTCCATGGCTGGATTGATATTGGCATGAATGAAGCCAACAGGATTATTGATTTCGTGAGCAATTCCTGCTATCAATTGCCCCAGGCTGGACATTTTTTCGGATTGAACCAATTGGACTTGAGTATGCTTTAATTCATCAATTGCTCGTTCTAATTCTTGTGCTTTTTCTCGGAATTTTGCTTCCGACTTTCTTAAGGCTTCCTCAATTTTTTTGCGCTCGGTAATATCACGAACCAAAACTAGAACTTCATCTCTGCCACTGGCTACAATTCTCGCTTCTTCATATTGAGTTTCACCCTCAATTTCACGCTGAAGCTCATACACTTGGATTTCACCTGTACTCAGAGCTTTTTCAATATAATACATCCGCTCTTTGGCAAATTCTGTAGGGGTGATATCCCAGAGATTTTTACCTATGCCATTTGAGTTGAGGGTTCGATAATTTTTAGATGGAATAAAATCTAAATATGTTCCATCTCTTGCCACTCTCATCATTAAATCAGGGAGCGCACTAATCAAAGCTCGATTCTTAGCTTCGCTTTGCACTAAAGCTTCTTCGGCTTGTTTGCGATCGCTCACATCATTCTGAATTCCAATAAAATGAGTCAAATTTCCTGTGGCATCTCGCACTGGAGTGATAGAAAACTCATTCCAGAACATCCTGCCATCTTTGCGATAATTTCGCAGTATGACTTGGCATCCTCGACCTTCACGCAAAGCTTTACGTAGCTTTTCTAAATCGGGTTGTTGGGTATCAGTTCCCTGCAAAAAACGGCAGTTTTTGCCTAAGATATCGGCTACCGTATAACCGGTAATGCGTTCAAACCCGGAGTTAACGTAAATAATCGGGTTATCTGGCGATCGAGCATCACTAATAATAATGCCACTGCTCGAAGCCGAGATCGCCCGTTCTAAAAGTTGCCAATGTTCCTCGATCTGCGGATGGCTAGCCAGTTCAGGATTAAGATCTAGAGCTTCTTTTTCATTCGTTGTTAAATGCGGGAGAACCCTAACTTTTTGCACAAGCTGTACTAAAGTAGCAACTGCATAACCACAGATGAAAACAGTTATTACTTCGCTCCATCCACTGAACTCCTGAGCCGAATGCCAGAGCCTCCAATTTTCCATAATATGGATCGTCCCGCAAGCAAAAATGAATGACCCAACTACCAGAGCAATAGCGGTTAAAAACCAATGACCATGCCTGTAGTTCTGCCCCCATGCCATTTGTGTAGAATAACAGACCCTTGCTTTTAAAGTGTTATAGATAATACGTTGTCCTCTCCACTTCAGTTGAGATGAGTAAAGATGAATCTGAGTGAATAATTCTTCTATTGGAAAAAATGAGTTTTTGAAACTTATTCTCATTAAATTGTTGCCGAACCTAGTGTTGATGAAAGTAAGAATAACTTATCAGGTTAACCTTGAGTCATTCTTAAATTAAGAAATCTAGCTATTTAGATATACCCTCTTAAATCTTTCCTTAATCCTGTAACTTTGTTGTTAGCTTTAAAATGTATAGAAACTTAATTTACAATCAAAAAATTGTAACAATCTTAGTTTTATCTCTCTAGTCAGAGAATAATAGACTGAATAACTTCTGAACAGGAAAGGCAGATGGCTATTATCTCTTCTTTCCCTTGTGCTATCTACCTACTCCTACGGAGAACGCTACGGGAACTGCCCTCTGCCTTAATCCATTAAATCCAAGACTTGAACCACATCCGCAGATGATACTCCTGAGGCGTTATCGGTAATCCCAAATAAATCGGCAACCAAAACACAAACCCAATAATCACTAGAAAGATGACCGTCACACTGGCACTTCGATAATACGACAGAGAACTGTGCCACCAGCGATCTACTAACCAAGCTAATGCTAGAGCTGCAAATACCGACGACCCCATGTAATGGTAAAGAAACGTGCAGCGAGTCACTCTCACCCAAGGCAATAAATTAGCCAACCAGTTCAGAACCAGGTAAAGTGCAATGAACAAAGAGGGAATTGGGGGAAGTTTCCAGCCGACTCCTTCCACAACCCGTTGTATCAGCACCACCATGAGCCATACAATTGCCGCCGTCGAGAGCCACCACAAAAAGGGATTTCCAATAGCATGGACATCATAAACATATTTTTCCGCCCCGGCAGGCAGAGGAGGATAAGCCGGAACCTGCTCGATCTTATCTCGTGCCGTCTGATAAAAATAAGCAACGGGACGCCACATCAAAAGCCAGCTATACCACCGGGAACAGTAGGGATGAACATTAGAGCCACTGCCAATGCGTTCGTGGAAGGTCAAAATATCATGCTGCGATTGCCAAAAATTCGGCACTGGATTCATGATCAGGTGAGGAATCCACAGAATGCTGTAGGTTAGCACCGGAATAATGCCAAAATTCCAGCCAAACTGAACAATGTTCACCTGAGTTAGCTTTTGCAGAGGCGTTTTACTCCGGCCCCAATCTTGAACTCCAAGTCCCGATTGTGGAGGGAGAAGTTTTCTCGCCTCATCAGCAGACGCTTTGAAGCGTAACCGTAGCCACCGCATCACCCAAGCGGCTATCCAAATGGCATAAGCGCCTAGCAGGAACCATAAGCCATTCCACTTAATACAGGCCGATGCCCCAAAAAAGACTCCTGATAAGGCCAGATTGAGCCAACGTCGTTGTTGATTTCTTAAGGCTTTGAGCAAAAATAACTGACCCAATAACCCGAAAATCACCAGATATAC
Source organism: uncultured Microcoleus sp. (assembly GCA_964588805.1). GTDB lineage: Bacteria > Cyanobacteriota > Cyanobacteriia > Cyanobacteriales > Coleofasciculaceae > CAZPRJ01. The sequence continues at coordinate 101,068 of CAZPRJ010000017.1, forward strand.
ATTGTTGAGAGCATAGCGAGACTCAACCAAGAATAAGCCATCAAGGGCAGAAAACAACGCCGCAATTAATGCAAAGCTTTTGCGTCGGTTCAGTTCGTAGGCCAGTGCACCGACTACTAAGGGAATAAAGGAACCCGTCAAAGCATTCAGCCAACGGTAACTCCAAGTTGAACGCAACGAACCCGTCAAACTATTGACGCTATCCTGTCCGATGGGAAGGTGAGAGCCAATCCACATCCCAATGGCGATAATGTATTGGCTCAAGGGTGGGTGAGCGTTAAAAAACGCAGTTCCGGTTAAATAATTGTTGGCAAATTTAGCATAATAAACCTCATCAAATACCAGCGTATTAAATTGACCCAATCCCCAAAAGCGCAAGGCTACTGAGAGGAAGAAGATAGCACCCATGCCGATGCCAAACCAGGGGATAGAGGATAGACGAGGATTTTTGTCCAATTTAGGGGACAGCTTTTTCAACCAGGTCATAAAAAGAAGCTTCCTACCTCAACGCTGTTTAAGGAACTGTGTCGTCTCATGCTACACGTTACACCTACAGACCTTAATCTTAGGTTTAGTTGGTGCGGACAAAGAGCCATGAGTAATCGTAAAACAGATGATGTCAGTCATCTTAATGCCGAATTAAATTCCGAATCTCCCCATCGGCCGCCGCCTCCAGGGTGGCAAGGAGCCATCTATGAAGCGATAGCCCAATTCTTTAGGTTTCACGAGTATCACACGAATATCCGTACAGAAATATTGGCCGGTGTCACCACCTTTATGACAATGGCATACATTTTGGTGGTGAATCCGGGAATTTTGTCTGATGCTATCTTTTTAGAAACCTCCGGGGATTTGTTCAATGAACTGGTCATCGCTACGGCCATTTCTGCGGCGATTGCTAGCCTAGTGATGGGCTTATTAGCCAATTATCCCTTTGCCCTGGCTCCCGGCTTGGGACTGAATGCTTTTTTTGCCTACTCTGTTGTTTTGGGACTGGGGATTAACTGGCGGGTTGCTCTTACGGCAATTTTGATTGAAGGGCTGATTTTTATTGCCCTAACGGTATTCAATATTCGCAGCCTGATCGTTAAAGCCATTCCTGAATGCCTTAAACGAGCCACCGCCGCAGGAATTGGGTTATTTATTGCCTATATTGCCCTATCTGGCGACCCCACTCAAGGTGGTGCTGGGATTATTGCCAGCAGCGAAGCTACAAAAACGACTTTGGGAAACTTAGGTCAACCACCAACATTAATGGCAATTGCAGGGATTTTGATTACCTCTGCCTTTGTAGCCCGACGCTTGAAAGGAGCGCTGCTATGGGGAATTTTGGCCACAGCATTATTAGGATGGATTCTGGGTGTTGCACCTTGGCCAACGGGAATTGTGGCTTTACCTCAGTGGCCTGGGGATTTGCTCGGTCAAGCAATTTTTGGATTAGGCCAGTTGGGAACGACGAATACGTTAGATTTTCTGGCGGTAATGTTTGTCTTTTTGTTTGTTGACTTGTTCGATACGATTGGCACCCTAACGGGTGTGGGAATTCAGGCCGGATATATCAATGAAGAGGGGGAATTACCTCGGGCTAGTCAAGCGTTGATGGCGGATGCGGTGGGAACAACGGCCGGAGCCATTTTGGGAACTTCGACGGTGACAACCTTTATTGAATCGGCTTCTGGAGTGGCGGAGGGGGGACGCACTGGATTTACCTCGGTTGTTGTTGCTGGGTTATTTGTTTTATCCATCTTTTTCATTCCTTTACTGGCTGGAATTCCGGCTTTTGCTACAGCTCCCGCCCTTTTGATTGTAGGTGTTCTCATGGCCGGAAATGTTCGAGGGATTCGTTGGGATGACCCGGCAGAATCCATTCCTTCTTTTTTGACCATTCTCATGATGCCGTTGACCTATTCGATCGCAGAAGGGTTGGCACTGGGCTTTATTACCTATCCTTTAATCAAGACTTTTCAGGGCAAAGCCCGTGAAACGTCCATTGCTATATGGATTCTGGCGGCTATCTTTGTCCTGCGATTTGTGATGATGGCGGCGAAGATTGGTGGCTGATGGAAGTTTTGGCAATTCAACCCAATTTTGATTGATTCGTAGCGTGCCATAGAAACAGAGCAGGAGAATTGCTATCTTGATTACACTAATTTAGCGATCGCCTGTAAACCCCAGCTAGGCTAACACCTTGCGAGAACTAACGCGATCGCCCTTACGGGCGCGCCGAAAGCGATCGCGCCAGGTTTAGGTGTTTGACTTGAAGCGAATATCTCGTCAGACTGAGAAGGGCGCGACCACTCCTGTGGATTGCGCTGTTAGCCTATAACACTGGAATTCATGGTCGAACAAATTAGCCTTCCTTTAGAAGGCATCGTTACTCAAGTCCCTGATGTCAATCCCGTCTTTGCCCGTCACGAGACGTTTCATCCTCGGTTTGGTTGGCTGAAGAAAGGATTTGATCATGCACAGCGAGATTCAGAGATTTTTCTCAGGGACGATGCACCTGTACGGTTGGGCGTGGGTAAGAATATGGTGCGCTCCATTCGTTATTGGTGTTGGGCTTTTAAGGTGTTGGAAGATGATACGCCTTCAAAATTTGGTAAAAAGCTTTTGGCTGATGGGGGATGGGATGAGTTTCTAGAAGATCCAGCGTCTCTGTGGCTACTGCATTGGAATTTACTGAAACCAACCTGTGAGGCGGCAGCTTGGTATTTTACGTTTCATGTTTTTCGTCAGGTTGAATTTTCAGCAGAGGATTTACTTGAGGCGCTTTGTAAGTATAGAGATAGTCTGGGAAGTCGTATCGTCGATGCGTCACTTCAAAAAGATATTAGCTGCATTATGCGGATGTATGTGGAGCAAGGTGCTAAATCAGGTGCAAGCGAGGATTCTATAGACTGTCCTTTTACAGAGCTAGGTATTATTCAGGCAGTAGGAAACTCAAAGTACTATGCGTTTCAAATTGGTTCAAAAGCTAACCTATCGGCTGAAGTAGTCGTTGCTGCTTGTTTGGAGTTTGCGGCATCGAAGGGGAAGCAGAAAACAATCTCTATATCCAGCCTCACGTTCGATGTCGGGAGTCCGGGTTTAGCCTTCAAGCTGAATGAAAGTGCTATCTGTGAGGCGATTGAACAGGTAGAGCGATACTCAGACGATATCAGACTCTCGGACTCGGCTGGGCTGATTCAGTTTTCCTTTACGAGGGATGCAAATGAGCTGGCACAGGATATCCTAAACAAGTACTTTTCAATCCCTGATAGGGATTAAACGAAACCAGCCAGCTCGTCAGGTACATCCTACAACCGTAGTAAACACTCCTCCAAAGAACTAAAGCTCTTACTACGAGCTTCGATAGCTTTATATAGCGGGATACAACAATGAATCAGCCACTCTCTCAATATTTCAGCCTCAATCGTCGCTATTCTCGCTCGATTAATTTGGAGCGGGATTTAGAGCGGGTTGAGGCGTTGGTGGGATATGTCCCCACAGAGAAGTCGGTTGATGCGCTGCATCGGATTTTAGCAGGGTTGATGGACTCTCAAGCTAATTATTGAATCGGCAGGGCAGATGGTACGGTTGATCGGTCAGGTTTAAGAATCTGGAAGAGATATAGATGCTACTACACAAAAAACAACTGGCTCTGGAATGCCATTACCCAGAGCCACAGCAGTAACTTGATACACAGCATCTCGCTCAGGAGAGTTAGTAATATAATCATCAACTCTAGGAACAGTTGGAAATTCGCCTACCCAACGCTCAACTACCTCACTCCAATTGCCAGCCACTAAAAGTACAAAAACATTAACTTTTATCATTTTGCCTTGATACCGAATTCACTGCCTGGTCATTATCTTGATTTAAGACTACTTGAACAGCATTACGTATCCAAATTTCTAGTTCTTTTTCTAAATCATACACTGAGTCACAACTAGAGTTATTTAGAAATCTTGGATTGAGATTAAAGCCTTTACTGACAAAGTTTTGTTTTAATTTATTGACATCATCTTCCCTCTGGCTAGTACAGTCTAATTTTATCTTCCAAAGCTTGCAGACGTTTAAAAGAGCAAATTTTAAAGCATCCCGCTTTCCTAAGTTGTTGTGTCTTTTGAAAGCAACAGCATATTTAGTTGCAATCTTTTCAATTTCATCAAGTTTCGTTTCAGTGGTTTTAGATATTACATAAAAATCTTGCCATTGAGTATCAAAAACAATAGACCCAGGAATAGTTTCTCGCATAAAACTCACAACATCTTGTGAGCTATGCACTAAGCCGTTTGAGCTAAAGTAGTAGTATAACTCCTTATTTTTAGCTATTAAAGTTGCTGCGACAGTCGCACACTCAACTGAAGGGCAATCCTCTAGTAAAAACTTGGCATAGTATTTGGATATCTGGGGCTGGAGATGCATTAATTCATTAACTTCTTCAACCCAGAAAAGTTTGAAATCCAGTTTATTATTTCCAGATAATTGATGATAAGGTAAAAAACTAAATAGATCTTTTTCTTTTTGATGATTTATATTAAGCCTAAACCAACAGTAGCCCTCATCTCCTAAAAATCTAACGATTTTTGTATAAACTGATTCTTTCTCAAAGAGAAGAGGAAATTCAACTAAAACTTGAATTTGTAACGTTTCTCGTTTGTAAACCGCGAAGTTTATAAAATCTCTTAGGGGTTTAAGATTTGAAGATAATTCGCTTTTCTTAAAACTGTTAGACCACAATAATTGGTGAGGAGCATCTAACACGGCAGCACCGAGTTTGTTTTCGTCCTCAAAGTCTTGAACAATTGTAATAAAAGTATTAGGCATTGGAGACATCTTTGTCAGGACAATTACAGAACTTTCGTAATCCTATTTTCAATAAAATTGTTGCAATTAAAAAAGGTGGCATAGTTCCTGTAACACCTGTAATAGTTATAGTTGTTGTTGCAAGAATGTCACTTAAAGCAACAACTAAATTTAAATTATCTTGTAGAGATGGATTGTCAATCTTCTCACAAAGCTTCCATTCCTGACAAATTTTTTTGTACAGGAATGGTTTTAGTTCATTAAATTTTTTTCTCCCTGCTCTAATCTGTCCTTCAGTTTCAAATCCGGTTATAATCCCCGGTTCTGAAGAAAAATAAGGTGTAATGAGAGAATAGAGTTCTGGTTCATCTAAAAAAAGATATTCTTCAATTTCTTCTCGTTCTTTTTCGTTAATTTGTCTAATTTCTATGTTTTTGTTTTCCATCTAAAAACCTGCAAGTACAAAATCTATTAGCCAATATAACTTTTTATACCCCCAATGTCAGTCTCTTATGGACAAGAGTTGGGGGTTCGTTCTCATGCGCTAAAGGGGCAGTGTGTGGAACGACTGCTGAGAAGTTTTACGCTAGCGGCAACGGATGAGACAAAGACGGATGCCGAGTGGCTAGAAGCTTTAGTGATGATTGTGGCGGATAAGCCTGCTGAGTCTTGGACGGATGAGGATGTGACTCGGTTTGAGATTCGGCTTTCTGATTTGACGAGGCGATTTAAGAATTTGGAGGCTTTGCGGGCAGAGGTTGCTGCCAAAGGCTTCGGCGTGAGCGCTCAGCCGAACGGTGGGGGGTTTGAGGCGCGTCGAATTACGGTGACTCGACCGGATGGGGAGGAGATTAATCAAATTGTAGGCATTGATCGGGACTGCCAAGACCAAATTGAGGAACTGGTGGAAAAAGTTCTGGAAATTTTGCCGAATAACAATCAATTGCGGCAAGCTGTGATTGCCAAGCTGACGGAGAGGGTTTTGGATTTAGCCTCTGGGACGTTGCCTCGGATTGGGGAAAAGCGTCAAGATCAAGGAGATGAGCAGAAAACGGCAAATTGCGGACTCCTGAAGGCAAAATGAGTAAGCAAAACGGCAAATTGTTTACTCATTTCAGTAGATCATGCACTCCTGAAGGCAAAATGAGTAAGCAAAAAGGTAAATTGTTTACTCATTTCAGTAGATCACGCACTCCTAAAGGCAAAATGAGTAAGCGAAAAGGTAAATTGCTCACTCATTTCAGTAGATCGCGCATTCATTTAAGTAATTTCCGTAAGCCAACAAGCAATTTGCTGACTTCTTTCGGTAATTTCTGCATTCAGAATGACTCCTGCGGTGGGGAAACTTGATTTTAAAGTTCCTTATATTTACTCAGGCTAATTACCTCTAAAGATTTTTATGGTGGGAAGAATCAAGCCATTTCACTTCAAGATCAACAAGGGTGTGAAATAGCTCGAATCGTCAATCTTACACGAATTACAGGTGTATCATTATGGCACGCAAACAACGAACCTCCCAAACCTTAGAAAAAGCCGTGCGGCGGGCAGCTAGTTTGTCTTCAATTAGTTCCAATTTAGATCTCGGCAATGGACTTACCCTTCCTGCCTTCTCCTCTCTCATTGAAACGATGCGAACTCAAGAGAATGCCTATAACAGCGCCCTTTCCAACCTCGATAAGCTCTACCGTGAAATGTTGCAAACCGAAAGCGAGTTGGGCGATATGGCAGAACACATGCTTTTAGGTGTTGCCGTCCGATATGGTAAGAGCAGCCTTGAATATGGTATGGCTGGAGGTGTCCCCAAAAATCAGCGCCGTAAACGATTGCGAGGCGAATCATCAATGTCTCCGACTGAATCTCCAGCCTCCTGAGCAAAGATGGTACATTAAGGCAAAATATGTATCAGTCCTAACCATCGAACCCATATTAATAAGGGGGACTTTAACTCTAGTTCCCCCCTTTACAAGGAGGGTTAGGGGGGTAACAGGGGTAATAGATAGTCAAACCGTGAGGGGGAATGATAATTTTAGTCACCAAGGTATTGATGCTATGACTACAGTAACGACTCCCGTAGAAAATTCTCCTTTGGTGTTGCACCTGCAACCGATAATTCATCTGACAGATGAGCAGTTTTTTGAGTTCTGTCAAATTAATCGCGACTTACGCATTGAACGCACTGCGACAGGAGAATTGCTGATTATGCCCCCGACTGGTTCGGAAACCGGAAATCGGAATTTCAAATTGATTCAGCAATTGGCAAATTGGACGGATGCTGATGGTACGGGGATTGGCTTTGACTCCAGTACTTGCTTTAAGCTTCCCAATGGTGCAGAGCGTTCTCCAGATGCGGCATGGGTGAAGCTGGAACAGTGGAATGCTTTAACTCCTGAACAACAGAAAAAATTTGCTCCTATCTGTCCTGAGTTTGTGGTGGAGTTGCG
>CAZPRJ010000018.1:0-91432 GCA_964588805.1 uncultured Microcoleus sp.
CTATTCGCTTATATCCCCTCTTTGAAAAGAGGGGCTTTACGCATCACGCCCGTAATGCCGAACGTCGCCTCCTAAAAATAACTGAAAAAAGTTGATGATTTTGCCTGAATAAAGCAAGGTTTTAAGCATTGGACTGTGAAGCGCTAAATCAGGGCGAAAACTCATAGTTAACCCCGGTTTAGCGATGCAATCTTCTATCGGTGAACCCACCTTTAAAGACCCCTCATTCGCCAAACAGTTCGCAATCTCTAGACGCGCTTGCCAAACATCTTGAGGATTGAGAAAAGATTTTAAGTATAAATACCCTGACTCGTGCATCCTCAAACGCAGTTCATCAGGAGTTGAAAGCAATTGTGATTAATCTGTCAAATACCCAAAAGTATTAGAACTGCAATCAAGAGAGTATCCACCAGAACTTACAATAGTTGTCACGTACCGAGAACTCCTATTCAAATTTTTACCGAATGGGTTGACACCCGAACTTAGAATAAGACAGTATAGAAGTAGCTTTAAACGCTAAAAGCATTAAGTTAACCAAGTATTTGTAACCAAAGATGGCACAAGAGCTTCGCCTGACAGCAACTACCCGAACTACTGAAACTATCAACCGAGGAGGGTTGTGAGGCGAGCCTGCTGTCTTTAAAAAGCTAGACATCAATTCACCCCTCTAGGTTATTCCCGGAGGGGTGAATTAATTGTTGGCAAATGGGCTTGCTAAGTGGGGAGGTACAAATAAACGCAGGTAGACCCAAAAATGTTAAGAGCTAAAACCCTCTTCCCTTCTGACTTCTGACTTCTGACTTCTGCCTTTTGCCATCACAGCTTACATCCAGAAATCATGACAATGAACGCATACCAATCCATGATTCGTTTCCACACAATAACTACCACTACCACCACCTTAATCGCGCCTGGAGGGACGTGACGTAATTTGTTGTGTAAATGACATCAAGACTTGAACTTTCCCCCCTCTAGGACATTCCCGGAGGGGGTTTTTAGTGAATATTAATTGGAGGATAGATAGCAATGTACGACCATCGAGCGATCGCTAAAGCCATGGACTTGTTTCACTTTGAAGAACATAGTCCCGGTATGGTGTTCTGGCATCCAATGGGATGGAAAGTATTCCGAGCGATTGAAGATTTTATGCGGCGAATGTATCATGCTCATGGCTTTGAAGAAGTACGATCGCCTGTGGCATTAAGTCGTTCGCTATGGGAGCGATCGGGCCACTGGGAGAAGTTCGGCAATAATATCTTTGTGGTGGGTAGCTTGGCCGGAGATGACGCGGCAGATGGAGAAGCAATGAATCCAGACTACGCTTTAAAACCCATGTCTTGCCCCGCCCACATCGCCATTTACAAAGCCCATCAGCGCAGTTATCGAGAAATTCCCATGCGATTTGTGGAGTTTGGCATCGTTCATCGCAACGAACCATCCGGTACGCTTTCGGGGTGTATGCGCTTGCGGCAATTTGTGCAGGATGATGCTCACATCTTTTGTCGAGAAGCAGACGCATTTGGCGAGATTAGCAATTTTCTCAGCATGGTTAAAGCCGTCTATGGGGCTTTTGGTTACGAGAAATTTGCCATCCGTATTTCCCTGCGTCCCGAGCAACGATTGGGTTCTGATGCCCTCTGGGATAAAGCCGAAGCTGTACTCATCGAAGCCTGTGAGGTATTGGGATATGCCTACGAATTGTTGCCTGGTGAAGCTTCTTTCTATGCACCCAAAATTGAGATTAGTTTAGAAGATCATCTGGGGCGGTTATGGCAGTGCGGCACGATTCAGGTGGATTACAATCTACCCCAACTTTTTGAGTTGTCTTTTGTCAATCCAGAAGGTAAATTTGAGCAACCGATTATGCTACACCAAGCGGTTTTAGGTTCCTTAGAACGTTGGCTTGGCATATTGCTAGAAAATCAGGGAGGATTACCCTTATGGTTAGCTCCGGTTCAGGTGGCTGTGGCCTCAATTTCTGATAAATCAGCCGACTGGGCACAGATGGTATTTTCACGTCTCAAGCATTTGGGAATCAGGGCAGAACTTGATATTAGCGATGCCACGATTGCCAAAAAGATTCGGGAACTCTCCGCCAAGAAGGTGCCTCTGATTGCCGTTGTGGGTGAACGGGAAGCTGCCAATGGTAGGGTCAATTTGCGGCGTTTTGGTGTCTTTGAGCAGGAAGATATTTCATTAGTTCAGTTAGAGGAAGAATTGCGGGGGGATCGAAAGGTTTGAAAACACACCCTAATCCCTCCTTAAAAAAATTGATCGCGCTTGGCGCGAAAGAGAGAAAAGAAAATAGGGCAAAGGGCAAAAGGGTAAGAGTGCAAAGGGTTACAGAGTCCTCGGAAACTCGCACACTACCCGAAACCCAATATCGAAGCTGCCGAAGCCGGGGTAACCGCCGAAACGAGAGGCACAGCGACAATTACTCGGAAGGTAGTCCCAGGAACCGCCGCGTAGCAGTCTATATTGATTATCATTCTCATATACCCAAGCACTGTCATCCGTTGGCGCTCCATTGTAATTTTCATGCCAGGTATCTTCGCACCATTCCCAGACATTGCCGTGCATATCGTATAGCCCAAAGGCATTGGCTGGAAAACTGCCTACTTCTGTGGTTTGCTGTCGATAGATTCCCTTAGAACCAGAGGCATAGGTGTCATTGCCATCGTAGTTCGCCAGCTCGGGGCTAATTGTCTCGCCAAAGTGAAACGGAGTTATGGTTCTAGCACGACAAACATACTCCCACTCTGCTTCACTCGGTAGCCGATACTCTCGCCCCGTTGCTTTTGACAGTCGCGTACAGAACTCAACGGCTTGATACCAAGTCACTTGCTCTACGGGACGATTTGCAGCTTTAAAATAGGATGGATCGGGTTCGAGGTCGATGTTGACCTTGGGTAGACTGGCAACAACTTGCCACTGAGCTTGTGTAACCGGAAATTTACCCATGAACAAGGCTTGAATAGTGACGGTGTGCTGTGGACTTTCATCATCACTTCGTTCTGGCTCACTCTCTGGAGAACCCATGAGGAATGTGCCGCCTGGAATGGCGACCATTTCCAGCATTACTCCATTACCCAAGTCTTCTGTGAAGTTCGTAGGAGTGTCAGGACTTACGCATTTGCCCCCTAAATCCCCCAATTCTGAGGGACTTTGAGATTGTTCTCCCTCATGTCTAACGTTCCCCTTCAATTCTGGGGGACTTTGAGATTCTGGCTCCTCCTCTTCTCCCCCCCAAATTTGGGGGGGATGGGGGGGGCTGGAGGCTAGGGAGACAATCAGCCGTTTTTCAATGGGTGCAACATCTTCATCCCTCAGTCCCAAATGTTCCTGATAGTCTCTCAAGTCCTTCAGCGTGGTTTCACTCAGCGTTGACTCAGCTTCAATCGCCTCAACTAGCGTTTCCTCATACTCTTCTAATTTGCGCTGATATTCCTGGTAAGGTTGTTGAACTTCAGCTTCAATAGCAGCAGCAACCTCCGAGTCAAGTTTCAACTTCAATCGCAGTGAATTTAATAGGCGACGGGCAGGAATAGAAAATTTGCCGCGATTGATGCGACGTTCCACTTCCTTGCGATACTTCACCCTAGGGTCATCTTTAGGCGACTTTGCCAACCGAATTCTATAGCCTTCCTCCACTGGGTAAAACTTGGGAGTCATTGCTGGAGCTGCTTCTGTTACTTTGATACTGGCATAGTCATGCAACTCATCCACCGAAATCCAACCATCTCCGTCTTTATCTGCTGCCCCTTTTTCAATTCCCTCCACCAGATAGCGAGTATAGACAGAGAGTTCTGAACCTTCCTGTTCAAAGGAGTATTGAGTCGAGGTGGAAGCCGTAAGAATCGCCCGTCCTTTGCCACCTAGATGTTCCTGAACATTAACGCTGCCGTCATCCTTCACCGTCAACCCTTGAGCAATGGCACCACTGAAGCAACAGTCCAGAATCAACACTTGCCTCTGAGATTTGCTCTTATTGATTCTTTCGTGCAGTGTACTCGCTGCTACTGCCGATGGCTCAAACAGTCTCCCATTTTCTTTGTAAGTAGCACGAGTGGACAGGTAAAGCCTACCGCTTTCATCTTTAATCCCATGCCCAGAGAAATAAAATAGCAGCAAGTCATCTTTCTGGCGATTGGCAAACAGCCGATAAATCGCTTCCTCCATCTCCTGCCGTTGTGGATTTTTCAGCACCGTGATATCCGCCTCAGCAAAACCACCCATCTCTGGATGTACCAAAACACGCCGCATCGCCTCGACATCCTTCACTGCCGCAGGCAAAGGATTTAACCCAGGCTCATACTCACTTACCCCAATCAGCAGTGCTATCTTCCCCATGTTGCCTGCTTATTGTTTTAGAAATTCTTGTGCTTTCTGATAGGCATAGTCAAATTCGGCTTGTGAACTCGCTTCAATACTCAGTTTTCTACCATCAGGCGCTTCAATATCTAGCTTAATGGGTTTACCACCCAAGCGATCGCCCAAAAACCCAAACAACGCCTTAATATTGGCAGGACTCACTTCAGCCATTAGCAACCCCCACAAAAAGCCGCCCAAAGCCTTTGAACCAGGGGGTGCTTCTTCAACGGGTACTAAATCTGCCTCTTCAACCCCATCGACTTCTCTAATCTGGGGGAGCAAATTCTCCACTTCTGCTTGCAATTCCTCGTCATTCAAACTGGGATCGGATAGGGAAATCGTCACCTGAAGATTAGATGTACTTGCCATGTCAACCGCCTAAGTCTCATCAACTATCTTAATAGTGCTTACATCGCCCTTGGGCTAGATTTCCGGAATATTGGGGAATTAGTTTGGCGGTTAGAAACCACAGCTACATAAACTCGCACCCGCCCTTATCTTTTAACAACGCCATCCCAAACACCAGGCGCGATAGCGAAGCGCTGCTGCCAAAGGCAGATCGCACTACGGCAGAGATTGCTGATGAAATAGAGTCCGTTCGGGCTTATACTAACCCTGTTATTTCCAGACGTTTGTAAGGCTTATGACTCTTAATCGTCGCAACTTCCTAATGTTACTCGGTGCTGCTACCGGAACAGCCGCTTTAGGTACATTTCCATCCGCCGTTTCCGCCCTTTCAGAACCCCTAGCAAGAAATAAGCAGGCGATGGAAGAAGGGCCATTTAAATTGCCCCCTCTCCCCTATGCTTACGACGCACTAGAGCCACATATTGATAAAGCCACGATGCAGTTTCACCATGATAAACATCATGCGGCCTATGTCAGAAATTTGAATAATGCCATTAATAAATACCCAAAACTAAAGGAGATGAGTGCGGAAGACTTATTAAGTAACCTCGATAGTGTACCGAAAGATATTCAGACAACGGTACGCAACAATGGTGGAGGACATATTAACCACTCCATGTTTTGGGAAATTATGAGCCCGAATGGAGGAGGAGAACCCAAAGGCGCGATTGCCAAAGCGATTCAAACCAACTTCGGTAGTGTTGAGGCGTTTAAAAAGGAATTTAATGAAGCCGGCAGTAAGCAGTTTGGCAGTGGTTGGGCTTGGTTAGTTCTCAACAAAGATGGGAAACTACAAGTGATGAATACACCCAATCAAGACAGTCCTCTTCTCATGGGGGCGATGCCGATTATGGGTAACGATGTTTGGGAACACGCTTATTACTTGAACTATCAAAACAGGCGGGGAGATTATTTAAATGAATGGTGGAATGTTGTGAATTGGGATGAAGTTAATAAACGTTATGAACAAGCGATGAAACCCTAAAATTAACAAATGCGGGGGAGTCAAACATTACTTTTTTCCTAATTCAAAAATAGTCAACACTTCCCTCAATACTTTTCTCCCCCGCACCCCCGCACCTCTGCACCCCTGCTCCCCTGCACCCCCGCCCCCCCGCACCTCTGCTTCAATTCATAGGTGAAGTCACTGCAATAGAGGCAGAGGAATTTTCGGGGTGATTACTTAAAGTCCCATGTCGAATTGGAATCTCAATCGTAAACTCTGTTCCTGCACCTAGTGAGGATTCACAGCGTAGATTTCCCTTGTGTTTTTCCACCACAATTTGATAACTAATCGAGAGTCCTAAACCTGTCCCTTTCCCCATTGGTTTGGTGGTAAAAAATGGGTCAAAGAGGTAATGCTTTGCTTCTTCAGTAATTCCTGCTCCATTATCTTCAATTTTTACAGTTACTTGGTTAGGGGCTGAAACTTCTGTCCGAATTCGGATTATAGGTGCAAAACTAATGGCGTAATTTTTAGGACTATCCAAGACTTCTTCTAGGGCATCAATGGCATTTCCCAACAAATTCATAAACACTTGATTGAGCTGAGAGGGATAGCATTCCACTAAGGGCAATTGATTATATTCTTTAATTACAGTAATAGTAGGACGGTCGCTATTAGCCTTGAGGCGGTTATTCAAAATTAACAGAGTACTCTCAATCCCATCTTGGATATTTGCTAATTGCATCTGAGTAGCATCCCGCCGTGAAAAATTCTTTAAACTCATCACTAAATGGCGAATGCGTTCAGCGCCCGTTGCCATTGAAGACAAAACTTTGGGTAAATCTTCTACTAAAAACTCTAGTTCAACTGCACGAGCATGGGCTTGAATTTCTGGGACAGGCTTGGGATAATACTTTTGGTAAAGACGGACTAATTCTAATAAGTCTCGAATATACTCGTTGGCATAATGCAGATTACCATAGATAAAACTTGTAGGATTATTAATTTCATGTGCCACCCCAGCTACTAATGTGCCTAATGTAGACATTTTTTCAGTTTGTACTAACTGAGTTTGAGACAAATGTAATTCATGTAAGGCTTTTTTGAGCTGTTCAGCTTGAGCCGTTGCTAGGGTTGCGGCGGTTCGAGTTTGGTCGTAAAGTGCAGCTTGATCGATGGCAATTGCAACTTGATCTACAACGGCAGCAATTAATTCCACTTCATGTTCACTCCAAGGACGATATTCTTGGAAGTGTTCACAAACAATCACTCCTTTTTGGTGAGAACGGGTTTGTACCGGTGCCACCAGTAATGCTCTTAATCCCAATTGTTCCAAGCAATCACGACTGCTTGGTTCTAATTGTTCGTCTGTGTCAATATCATCAATACGCAGTAATTCCCGTGAATGAACCGGTTCATTAATCGTTTTGACAAAATCCATCGTACCCGGCCAATGCAACTCAACGGGCAGTTGGGGATCGTAAGCAGCATACATCAATTCAAAGCGGTGAATCCCGGTTGAATTGTGATACCAACAAAACTGGCAACGGTCGATTTGTAACAGGCTTCTAATTTCTTGAACGGCTGTTTTTAAAATTTCATCCAATTCTAAAGAACTGCGAATTTGACTAGATAAACGACGTTTTAAGAGTTCTTCTCTAGCCTGAAGCTCCCGAAATCTGGCCTCAGATTCGATCAGTTCTTCTTGAGTTTTGCGGAGTTGTTGGTTCGTCGCGAGTAATTGTGCCATTGCCGCTTCTACTTCTCGCGACTTTTGCTCTAACAAACAACTATATTGAATCGATTGTGAAACTTCCGCCAGCATATCAAACACTACCGGCGAAACACTATCGCTTAAATCCTCCAACCCTAACCAAGGTTGAGGTTTGATTGCGCCGGTACTAGTAAAGACAATTTCAAATTGGCCATTGGGCAAAATCTTACCAATGCGGCAATGCTTTCTTAGATGATTATTCGTTTCAATCCTAACTTCACCCGCCGGTGCTTCAAACGTTTGCCCATAGGCGGCACCCCTGACTAAATCGACATCAAACGAACCTGCTTTTTCTACCGCTTGCTTCCACAAAAAGACTTGGACATAGGCCGCCTCGATGGGGTCGCTCGTTACACGTTCGTTACCGTATCTTTGCTGAAAATTCTCAACAAAGGTGCGATTTTTTAATGTATCAATACTCTGAAAATAACTCCAACTTGCGTAGTGGCCTGCGGCTGTACTCCCACCAATTCGGCGCAGTTCTTCTTCTGCAATACTGGTAGCCATAATCGGAATTTCTTGGGCACTAATTCCAGCTTGTTGGTATTGTTGGTAAAAGGCTAAATTACTATCTCCATTGAGAGTATTGAAAACGGCATCGGGTCGAATCTGCTGAATGCGCTCAATGACATCGCTAAAGTCAGTAGTCCCCAACTGCACATACTCTTCACCCACCCAAGTACCGCCTTTACGCTTGAGATGAGCTTTAATAATTTTATTAGCGGTACGCGGAAAAACGTAGTCAGACCCAACCAAATAAAACCTTTGCCCTCGATTTTTCAGTAACCAGTCCACCGCCGGCCCAACCTGTTGATTGGGACAAATCCCCGTATAAAAAATGTGAGGTGAACATTCGAGTCCTTCATACTCAACGGGATACCACAACAGAGCGTTGAGTTCTTCCAATACGGGAATGACGGCTTTGCGACAGGCTGAAGTCCAGCCGCCGAAAATGGTCACGACTTGGTTGTGTTCGATGAGCGATCGCGCTTTGTGAGCGAATGTTAAAGGGTCTGATTGTCCATCCTCAATGACAGGTTCAATCACTCTCCCGAGCACACCACCGGCTTGGTTAATTTCTGCGATCGCCATTAGTTCAGCATCTTTTAGCGATGCCTCACTAAACGCCATCGTTCCACTCAACGAGTGCAGAATTCCGACACGCACACTAGTATCGGGTCTAACACTGGGCTGGCTAGGCTGACTCATCTCTAGACTGTTCCTATTCTTAAACACACACAACAGCGTACCCCTAGAGCAGGCGCTCTATTTTTTTGATCGTGACAAAACTGATGGTTATTAGTCAAAACCTTACCATCAGCTTAATATCCTGTTTAACCCAATAAAAAACTAGGTCTTCAAATTTTGCTTCTACGAAATTTTTTAGGCAAAACTATAAGGATAACAGTTAAATTATAAAAAAATCTAAGAAATTAAATTGTAGCCTTTTTTACTGTCAATATCGTAGCCATGATTTATGGAGTAAAATTACTCAAAAAAATAGGCATCAATGAAGTTTCAAATCTGTAACAATTGCCAAGAATAAACTTTTATTTTTATGAAATAAAAAAACGTTGTGATTAAGGGACAAAAACGCGGATTAATTTCTCTTTTTTCAGACCCCAAAACAGCCAATAATTCATAATCATTCACGGCTAGAGTCATGAACTCAACAGCAAGCAGCAGCCGATAAAAGCTCGAGGTCATTTCACTCAACGACATCTCACTCTAACCCTCTGCCTTTTATCCGAAGAGCCTCCGTTTAGTTGCCGACCTTGTCCTCACAGTTCTACTCCCACCCTGCTTGTGTCTATTCTATATGAAATAAGCGGGGAGTTTGTAAGCGGAGTCAGCAGCTAAGGTGACAGTGAGTGTAGGTCAGCACAACAATTGACAGATTTTTTCCCTATTTTCTCCCATTCAGGACTCAAACTCGTTTATGTTTAGAAATATGTCATCTTCTTGCATGGAGAAATTTGAGTAATGAAGCGGTTGATTCAAGGACTGCACGAGTTCCAGACTAATTACTTCAACACGCATCGAGACCTATTTGAGTTGCTGTCTCAGGGACAGCACCCCAGAATTCTCTTTATCACCTGTTCTGATTCCCGAATTGACCCGAATCTGATTACTCAAACTGAACCGGGTGAAATGTTTATCATTCGCAATGCGGGTAATATTATTCCCCCCTATGGCGCGACAAATGGGGGTGAGGGAGCTGCGGTTGAGTATGCCGTGCATGCCTTAGCTGTTCAGGACATTATTGTTTGTGGACACTCCCACTGTGGAGCCATGAAGGGATTGCTGAAAATTAGCAAACTAGCCGATGAAATGCCTGCTGTTTATGAATGGCTCAAGCATGCTGAAGCGACTCGTCGTATTATTAAAGAGCATTATCAAAACTACGAAGGAGATGATTTACTCAACGCTGCCATTCAAGAAAACGTCCTCACCCAATTAGAAAATTTACGAACCTACCCCGTCATTCAATCGCGACTCAGAAGCGGTCAAATTCAGCTTCATAGCTGGATTTATGAAATCGAATCGGGGCAAGTTTTGGAATACAATCCTACAGTAGGTCAATATATGCCGCCTCAAACGATGTTTTCCCGAGCGGCATGGATTACACCCGAGCAGCAAGAACGTATCTATAAAGGCTCTCATAACGGTGCTTCGTAGAGACATTAGAGATTTATTCTTAAATGTTAATGATTAGTTATTAGTTATTAGTTTTAATCGTGTTGAAATCCCTAACAAGCAACAAATAACCAATAACTAATAACTAGTTGCAGTAACTACCGTTGATTCAAGGGACGATAAATCCGTAGCCGTACTCATTTGCAGGGGAATTTCTATCCGAAATTCTGTGCCTGTTCCTGGAACTGACTCACACTTCAAGCAACCGCCATGCTTTTCCACAATGATTTGATGGCTGATAGAAAGCCCCAATCCCGTGCCTTTTCCTACGGGTTTAGTCGTGAAAAATGGATTAAATAATTGTTCTTTAACCTGTGGAGTCATCCCTAAACCATTATCTATAATTTGGACAATCACCCTGGAAGCATTGGCATTAATATCGGTGCGAATGAAGATACGCCCAATTTGATTCGGCACTTCTTCCAAGGCATCGATGGCATTACTCAATATATTCATAAATACCTGATTGAGTTGTCCGGGATAACAGTGCACAGGAGGTAATTGGCCGTATTCTTTCACTACTTCAATGGCTGGACGATTACACCGAGCATTGAGGCGGTTTTGTAAGAGAAGGAGGGTATTATCAATCCCTTCATGCAGGTTAACGGCTTCCATTACCATCTGATCACTACGAGAAAAGTTACGCAATGATAGAACAATTTGACGAATCCGTTCTGCCCCCACTTGCATAGAATTAAACACTTTTGGCAAATCTTTCAGTAAAAAATCTAGGTCGATTGATTGAATTTTATCCTGTACCGACGGGTGATGCTTACCATAATATTCTTGATAAAGTTTAATCAAATCTAGTAAGTCTTGAACGTAGTCACTGGCGTAGCGCAAATTGCCATAAATAAAGCTGACTGGATTGTTAATTTCATGAGCAACACCTGCAATCATCTGACCAATACTGGAGAGTTTTTCGGTTTGGATTAGCTGGGCTTGAGTGCGCTGCAAATCTTGTAAAGTTTTTTCTAATTGCTGGGCGTGTTCTTGAGCTGTCGCTGTGGCTACACAACTATGATGATAGAGTTGAGTTTGCTGTAACTGTTGCTTGATTTGAGCTTCATCACTTTCGATTTGATACTGACTAACTAAGATGTCCAATATATGCAGAAGGTCTGTTTCTGAAGTCAAAAGAATGGCTTGTAAATGGGGATTTTCTGGGGTCAATTCCCCTAGTGGTGAGGCTGCCAAGGCTCTGACTTGAGTGATAAAATATCGAATTTGGCGATCGAGATGGAAAGGTGCTTCAAAATAAATCGCTTGAATTCTAGGAGAGGGTTGGCCTGGCAATTTCATCTCAATATTCCCATGAATCAACCCGTAGTGCGAAGCTTCCATCAAGGCCACAGACGTTAACATTTCCTGACGAAGCCGTTCCTGCTCTGGATGATGTGAAGTACATACCATCCTCAGGGCAAAAAGAGCAGCGCGTTGAGAGAGCATCCTCTGACGCCCACTGATATTGATTACGGCTGCATTTAATTCGTGAGAGAAGATAATTTCATTCGGATCGAAACAAGTCACAAAAGTAATAATCGGTAAGAGTTTTAAATAATATAAATTTCCGAAAATACTAACACGGCTTAGGGTTTTATGCATAGCTCCTCCGTGACAGTTTGATGGAAAAATCAGGTGTGATTAGGGAATCCGAACTTGCAGCAAAAAAAACGGCTTAGGGGTTGACGACTATCTGGGAATTAATGAAGAAATTGTAAATTTTTAAAATTAGGGTTGAGTATTGAGTTGTATTGAGCCAATCAATCACCCACTTGAGCGTAGCCGTAGATCGAAAACAGTAAATTTCCTCAAAAACAAAGCTAAAACGAATCGATCGTCCTATTGACGAGTTAGGGCAAAACGCCAATTTTAAGGAAACTCAATAACAAACTCAATTAGTTTGCTCAATTGGAATTTCAATCCAAAACTCTGTCCCTTTTCCTGGAATTGAAGTGCAAATTAAAACTCCGTGATGATGTTCTACGACAATTTGATAGCTAATCGATAATCCTAAACCAGTTCCTTGTCCAACCGGTTTGGTCGTAAAGAAGGGGTCGAATAATCGCGATCGCACTAATTCACTCATACCCGGCCCGTTATCTGAAATTTGAATCACGACTCGTTGGCGATTGGGTTGAGAGAGTCCCTCCTCTTCTGGCTGGAGCTGAGGCAGCGACTCAGTAGATAAAGCCAGTGACGCTTCCTCCTGATTTCGAGATTCACAACACTCTAAAAGTCGAGTACGGATGGTGATGGCTGGACAAGTATGCACCCTCAATAGAGAAGTCTGTCCCTGAGTATTGATATCTAAAGGCTTGAGCGCTTCAATCGCATTGAGCAGGATATTCATAAAAACTTGATTGAGCTCTCCCGGATAGCACTCAACCAAGGGTAAGTTACTATACTCCTTATAAATTTTAATTTCGGGAGATTTCCCTTTAGCCGTAAGACGATGTTGCAAAATGAGTAAGGTACTTTCAATCCCTTCATGTACGTCCACTCGCTTCATTCTCGCTTCGTCGGCTCGAGAGAATTTTTGCAAACTCTGGACAATGGAACGGATACGGTCTGTTCCCCGTTGCATGGAGCCCAGCAGTTTAGGTAAATCGGTGGAGATAAAATCAATATTAATCAGTTCCGATTGCTCGACAATCGCAGGAACGGGGTTGGAGTAGTGTTCTTGATAAAGGCGCAATAGGTTGAGTACGTCGTACATATACGCACTCGCATAGGCCAAGTTGCCATGAATAAAGTTAATGGGATTGTTGATTTCGTGGGCGATACCGGCCACAAGTTGCCCTAAGCTGGACATTTTTTCACTCTGTACCAGTTGCGCTTGGGTAGAGCGAAGTTGCTTGACGGTTCGCTCAAGTTGTTGAGCTTTGGCTTGAGCTTCTGAGGCGGCTTGGCGAGCGCGATCATAAAGTTCTGCCTGCTCAAGTGCGATCGCTAATTGCGCTACCACCGCTTGCAAAAGTTCCACTTCACTTTTATCCCAAGAACGTGCAGACTGAGAGTGGCCGCAGCTAATCACCCCAATGGCTCCACCTTGTGTCTTAATCGGAATGGACAATAAGGAAGTGTAGCCCATCTTGAGTAAGAATTTTCGCAACCGGGGGTTTTTGAGTGTTTCCACATTATCCACTTGAATAATGGGTTGGCGTAAAAGCCGCTCTTGCGATAGCCTAATATGGCGCATCTGATAGCGACCAATATGACTCGGCAGATCGAGATTTTTGGCTTCATTCACGACTTGCCAATAGGGGCCATCCTGATCGGTGAGATACCACAAGAAATGACACCGATCAATCCCAAACAGATGGCGAACGGAGTGAACTGTAGTTTCTAAGATCGTATCCAGTTCTAGGGAGTTGCGAATTTGATTGGCGATTCCAAATAAGAGGGATTCACGACGGGAGAGAAGTTCGGTTCGCGCCCAATGTCGGTCAATGGCAATGGCGATCGCATTGGCCACCCAACCTAAAATGATCCCAGCTTCTTCACTTAAGAGTTGATTGCTCAACACGGTGATTACACCGATCAATCGGTCTTCCACCACCAGGGGGTAGCCGGAAAAATGATCAGGAGTGCTGGAACGTCCTGAAGTGAACTGCTCAATTCCTTCTTGGCTGTGGTAAGGTTTACGAGCTTGGGCGACTCGTTGAATTAAATCGGGTTGTAGAGGGAAGTGCTGACCAGAAGCTGCCTGTTGTTCTAGCTTCAAAGAGGCAGGGTTCAATGTCCAGACCGTAGCACTCACGGCATGGAGTTGTTGCACCATAGCGTCAGTACAGTGTTGCAAAATGGTTAATAACACGCCACCATTCGCCAGAGCTACTCCCACTTCTGCTGCAAGGGTTGAGAGACGGGAACTTTCTAAAAGAGCTTCCTCTGACTGTTTCCGTTCTGTGATATCGCTCAAATAAACTGACAACCCGCCTTCATAGGGATAAGTTCGCACTCGTAGCCAACGTTGCAGGGGGGCGTAAAATGCCTCAAACTTAACGCAAAATTGCTGCTCAACCGACCGTCGAAATTGCTGCTCAAAGGAAGAACCCACAATATGCGGAAATTCATCCCACAAACTCTTACCCAATAACTCTTCGGCTTTGCGGGATAAAAACTGTTCGGTTCTGGAGTTGATGTAGGTAAAGCGCCACTGGCGATCGACCGCCAAAAATGCCTCTGTTATACCCTCAAATAAATGGATATGCTCACGGTTAGCTTGTTGAAACTCCTCCTCGGCATGCTTGCGCTGGGTGATATCTTCAAGAACGCAAAGGCAGTATTTGGGAACTCCCATCGGTTCACAAACCAGTGATAGTGTGGTACTCGCCCAGAGGGGAAAACCGATTTTGTGGATGTAACGCTGCTCGATATTGAGGGTTTGTCGGTGATTGCTAAAAAACTCGCCTAGGTATCGTTCGGTGGCAGCTTGCTCTTCAGGATGCGTCAATTCCACCAGAGTTTTGCTCAGGAGTTCTGCTCGGTTGTATCCTGTAATCTCACAGAGTTTCTGGTTGACTCGCAGTAATCGGCCATTGGCCGCCACTTGAGCAATGGCTACACCGGCTTGCTCAAACGTGGCTCGAAACCACTGTTCCCTCTCTTCCAATTCTGTCTCAGCTTGCTTACGCTCTGAGATATCAATCACAACTCCATTCCAAAGCAAATCACCGTCGGCTTGTAACTGGAGTTGGGCACTGGCCTGAATCCATTTAATTTTCCCTGATGCCAGATGAATTCGCCCTTCCCATTTCCAAGGCTGTAGATTTTTAGTGGAGAGCGTAATAGAACGCTGAAACCGTAGTCGGTCATCGGCATGAATTAAATCGAACAGGAGATCGGGATTATCCTGAATATGCATGGGTTCTAGTTCACACAAATCGCGAATGGCGCTACTAATTAATAGGAAGGATATTGAACCATCGAGTCGTTGCAGACATTCATACCTCATTCCTGGGACATTAGTAGTGGGTTGGTGGTGTTGAGGTTCGCTTTCCCCAGGCATCTCCTGAACAGATTGATGTTCATGGCTATCGGGTGAAATATCCGCGTTTTCTTCGACTTCAGCGAGTATGGATGTTGTTGGAGTGTCCCCTTGAGCAATCAAAGACACAGATTGCCGTTTTTGTGCATCTAGACATAGACGACTATCCAAGAGCTTGGCCTTGGCATTAGCAACACGCTTTCGGTACAAAAGTGCAGGCGCAATCAAGACCGACAACACGGCTAGCAATAAACCCGTTAGATGAACGCTCCAACTTTCTTGGGGGAACAAATGCATTAACCAAAGGGAACTCCCAAAAATCACACTTCCTCTCAGCAGCCAGAGGAAATGAGAAGGACATCTTTTTGGGTTGCTGCTGAATGGCTCCACCAGCTCAACAGAATAATCATAAACTGCATTTACTATACCTGCTGCCGCGCTATATGGCAGTTTGAGCATGGCACTGGGTAGCTGTTTGGTACTAGTCGTTCGCATAGATGAGTCCCATTCTGGGCATCTGAGAGTAGTAGACTTCGAGGATTAGTCAACTTCTTTGAGTCGTTTGACGCTCTCATCTTGCCTCTCTTCCTAGGAGTTGAACTGCCTAGTTTAGGTTTGAGTTTTTCCCACACAAGTGAAGAGCAAGAAAACATCGAACGCCTGAGCTGTAGATGCCCCCATTTCTCCTCAACTCGGCCAGTAATCTGTTGGCTGGCTTTTTTTGTAGCGAAAATAAAAAAAATATCTTAGCTACTTTTGGCCGGGCAGCCCGATATGGCTGCACCCCCCGTTGGGCTATATAAATACCATAAAGGTTACTGCTCAATCAAATAACCGTAAACATACGGAATATTTGTATTACATTCAAAATTTTAATACCAACTTAATGACTATAAGAATACCCATCTTTGTATTACATTAAGCTCTCCTGAGAGAATTAATGGAGAATTAAACTTAGTTGAAAAAATTCTCTCCCAATCCTTACCTGGGAGACTCTTTTCACTGAAGTTACTAACCTCGCTATTAACAGGCCAGAAAAATTAGGATGTCTTTATATTATAGCCACTCATAGCCTGGGTGTAATACGACTAATTTGAGAATGGGCGATTTAGAGCCTATTTTCACGACTTTATGGCAAAATGTTGTCATCAGGTGCTCGCATTTTGCTACTTTTTGTCTTGAACATCTCTCTGTAAAAATAAACATTTGTAACAATAGCTGGGTAGTTATTTGTAAGTTGACAAAGTTTGGAATCATTAATTTGAAGTTGGGAAAAGGGAGACGATTCGCAAAAAGTGGGATGAACCCAACTTGTTCTCTTGAATCATTTTCATTTCTCCCCATCACATCGACAAACTCAATTGAGAACCATGCTGAGTTTTATGCACTTCAATTCGAGTCTGAAAGGCTTCTTTAAACTGGCGCATGTGCGTCACGGTTAGAATACAGGAAAAATCAGACGCGATCGCATTAATCGCCGCAATCAATCGATCACATCCTTCCGCATCCTGGGTGCCAAACCCTTCATCTACAATTAACATTTGTAACGATGTCCCGGCTCGTTGTGCCAACAGTCGCGCTAAGGCCAAACGAATGGAAAAATTAATCCGAAATGCCTCACCACCTGAGTAAGTTTCATAAGGACGAGTCCCTCTGGCATCGGCGATTAAAATATCAAGCGTATCAATCAGTTTTGTAGATTTTCTCTTTGAGGAACCCCGTCCTGTGCGTTGAGTGACAATTTGCACATGTAACTGATTACCTGTCAGGCGAGATAAAATTTGATTCGTTTCTGCCTCTAACTGAGGCAAAATATTCTCAATCATCAGAGCCTGAATGCCATTTTTCCCGAAGGCGATCGCTAATTCTTGGTGAACGCGATACTGTCGTTGGATGGCTTGTAACTGCTGCTGCTTCTGGTGATATTCCGTTTGTAGCGATTCCAATTGCGTCAGACGCTGCTGTAGACGCCCTTGTTGACTCAATTGATCGTCGAGTTGCCGTCGCCGTTGTTGTATCCGCAGTTCTAACGTTTGGATGTCATGGCTGGTATCAGGGCACTGTTCCAATTGCTTGACAACAGCATCAAGTTGTGAATTAATCGAACCTTGTTCAGAACGTCGTCCTTGCAGCGTCTGCATTAGGGATTCTAAGCGTTGGCAGATTTGGGGATATTGCTGCTGAGCTGCGAGTAATTCCTGATAACGCAGTTGCCAAGCTTGCGCCTGACGCACGGATGTACGCAGGGTATTATGTTCTGTGAGATTGTAGTCAATTTGTGCAATCTGCTGGTCGAGGGCGTCTAACTGCCGCTTGAGTTCCGATGAAGTCTGCAGTTCGTGTAAGGACGCTTGCAGGGTATCGAGTTGCGTTTGCAGTTGGGGCTTGCGTTCATTAATTTTCCCCTGCCGCCGTTGGGCTTCTTCAAGTTTGGCTTGCTTGATTTCTGCCCAACGCCAGCGATCCACCTCACCCCGTGCTAGGGCGTGGGTTTGTTCGTTGTAGTTGAGCTGTTGCAACTGAGCCTCGATGTGCTGCTGCTCTTCGTGTAATTCCAGGGCATAGACACCAGCATTAAGCGATCGCTCTAGCTGTTCTTTTTCCTCAGAGATTTCATATAATCGGTCATACACCTCATCCGTAGCTTCCAATCGTGCTTCGAGTTGCCCTCGTTGTTCGAGTAGCTGTTCATAAGGTGCGAGTTCTTGAGCGAGTTGGGAATATTCTTGCCGCAGTACCTGGAGTTCTCGCTCACAAACTGTAAGTTGTTCTCGCACTACCCAAAATTGTTCTTGAACTTCCTTTTGTTCACTCAAGGTTTTTTGAATCACGTGTTGGCCATGAGCTTCATCCAATGGGCGATCGCATAATGGGCAAACTGCATTCTGTTGTTGCAGCATTTCAATTTTCTGCGTCAGTTCCGCAATTTGTTTTTCATAGCGGCGCTGGTTTTCTTGCAGGCGTTCCTGAAAATTGCGGCGTTCGAGTCCTTTTTCTTGCACTCGTTGTTGGTAAACCTTTTTTTTCTCAAGAGTTCCGATTTCTTCCCCCACTTGCAAGGCGGTTTGTCGTAACTGAGGTGTGACAGAAATTTGTGCATTGAGCTGCTTTTGGGAGGAATGCAGTTCTTCTAAGCGAGCTGCAATTCGGGCCTGAGCGCGATCTAGATCGGTTTGGATGACGGTACGACGTTGCAGCAGGGGAGATACCTGAAGTTGTAACTGATCTAACTGCAAAAGATGCTGACGAGCACGATTGAGCTGATCGAGGGCGGCGGCCACTTCGGCTGATTTGGAGAGTGTTTCTTGAATTTCTTGCTCTTGAGGTTGTAAGGCATCAAATTGAGCTTGGGTATCGCGGATTTTTAGGTTAAGTTCGTTGATTTGCTGGGTGAGTTTTTGTTGGAGTTGCTGTTTTTGCTGTTGGGCTTCTTGGTAAGCTTGGAATTTGGCCGTGAAAATTTCTTCTTGTTGTTGCAGGTGGATGTATTGGGAATAACCCGCTTGAATTTGTTCGTGTTGATTGAGCAGGGTGGCAATTTGGCGCTGTTGGGCTTCAGTTGAGGCGATGTCTTGAGTGAGGCGATCGCAATCTTGGCTTAGATTTTGATATTGTTGCCGGACAAAAGTAAGCTGTTGTTGCCAAGTCTGACGTTGATGTTGCAGCGCTTGCAGTTGTTGCAGTTGTTTTTGGTCAGTACTTTGGGCGGCTTGCAGTTGCTGTAGCCCGGTTTCTAGCAGAGATTGTTGCTCTAGGGTTGCCTCTCGTTGCTCTAAGTGTTGTTCAATCGTTTGCAGACTTTGAGTGAGGAGTTCGACTTGCCCTTTAAATTGTTTGGATAAATCTTTGGCTTGTTCCGCTAACTCTTCATACTGACTCAGTTTCAGTAAGTCTGCCAAAATTTGTTTGCGTTCACTCGGACGCCTGAGCATAAACTCATCGGCTCGACCTTGACGTAAATAAGCGGAATTAATAAAAGTATCGTAGTCGAGTTTGAGATGATGCAAGATGAGCTGCTGAGTCGCTCGTACTCCTTTTTCCGTCAGGGAACGAAAGCCGTTAGGGGTTTGGAGTTGAAATTCTAGCGAACTACTTTGTCCCCGTTGGCGAGAGCGAATGATGCGATGCACTTGTTGATTGTTTTGAAAGACAAAATCCACTCGTACATCTTTTGCTCCTGCATGGATGACATCATCTTCGGATGCTGCACGGCTTTGCCCCCAAATTACCCAGGTAATCGCTTCTAAGAGGGATGATTTACCGGCACCATTGGAACCGCAGACACAGGCGGTATGCAAGCCGCGAAAGTCTAGGGATGCTTCGCGGTAGCTCAGGAAGTTTTTTAGCGTTAGTTGTAGCGGAATCATTCAGGCTTTAATGCCTCTCACTTTTGCATCGAGAATGAGCAGTATATCTGTACCGTTGCCTAGTTTATCTATGGAAGAATGAGGATTCTAGCCCTTGTGTCTTTAGTTTTACAATTATTAATAATAGAAAGCACAGCGATAGTTATTCATCAGTTCTATCGCCGCAACCTACTCAACCTACCTAGAAGAAATCTCTTAGCTAACAGCTCAAGTGTGAATTAGTGAATTTTGGCATGGCTTTTGGGGGTTCTAAGAAAATGCCACGAGTAAGAGACTCAGTTGAGAAACTTAAGGGTAAGCCAACACCGATGAATTAATCTTGTCATGGCCGAATCGATTTCATCCTTAGTTATGGGAACAATAATTTTTAATCGTAGGGTTTCGATTTCATTGCTGTTGACACTCAGCTAACTTGAAAATAGGGAGTCAGGAGTCGGGAAGAGAGATTTTCATTTTTTCTTTGTGTGCTGTCGTCGCACAGGGTGTCTATTCATATAAAACATTGCATAATCCATTCTCCTCCGCTCCCCTGCCCCCCCGCTCCCCCGCACCTGTGCACCCCTCCAATGATATACGGCTGACTTACCCCTATAGACTGATGAAAGGAAGATACACAATGACAACAATTAAGCGGTAGCCTGAGGCACAAAAAAATGAACACTGCATTTGTGCAGGCTTATACATCCTACATGACAAGGAGGAAAGCATGGCTGTAGGACGAATTCAGCGCGCTGTCGGTATCTTTGCCAATCGTCGAGATGCAGAGCAAGCTCTCATCGAACTCAGAGATGCAGGCTTTGATATGAGAAAAGTGTCTGTGATTGTCAAGAACGCAGGCTCTAATGATCGGGTTGGCGGTGTTGGCGTAGCTGACAGAGAAGACGATCCTGTTGAAGGAGGAACCAAAGCTGGAGCTGCGGCGGGTGCAGTAACTGGAGGACTCGTTGGCTTAGTCGGGGGTTTGAGTTTGGTCGCATTTCCCGTATTAGGTGCGGCAGCAGAAGCGGGTATTGTTCTGGCTAACACTCTTTTAGGGGGTGCAATTGGTGCTGCCGGTGGTGCCTTGGTTGGAGCCCTAATTGGTTGGGGTGTACCTGAAGATCGAGCTCAATATTATGATGAGCGCGTCTCTCAGGGAGATTATTTGGTTGTCGTAGAAGGAACAGCCGAGGAAATCCTGAGAGCTGAAGCAATTTTGGAACGGCGAGGAATTCGCGATTGGGGTATCTATGATACACCAGATTCACCAGCGACGATGCCGCCTGGTGCTGGACGCACGGGTGTGATTTAGTACTGCCTGAGAAATTTATTGGTTAGTAGCAATCCCACCATAAAAGTGTTTATTAAAGTTAATAGCCTGTTGCTTATAGAAAAGTAGCAGGCTATTTGCTGTCCAGTTAAATCCTAAATAATACATTTGTATCATATCAATCCAACGTTGTAAGATCAGCACGGGCATACAGTATTCCCGAAGAAATAATAAACACTATGGCTAGAGCAACAGTACAGTATACGACGAAGGATTTAAGAGAACTGGGTTTATTTGTTGAGGTTTCAGGGCGATCGGATACAGAAAAAACTCGACAAAAGGCGTTAGATGAAATTCAACGTCGCATGGATGACCCAGAAGACACCAGTTTGAATCGAGAAAGTTTTGCGGATGGATTGAGTGCAGAGGATTTAATTTTTGTGGAACCCCCAGCAACGGAGCAATCGCAGGAGGAAGAACCGGAAGTGATTCAGGCGGTTAAAGCGATCGCATCTTTAGCCAGTTTAAGGGTTTCGTTAGAGGAAGCTTATAAGGGTGCGGCCCAGTTACGTCCTGTGATTGAGGCGTTATTTTCTCCTGAACCCCTGACACCAGAACAGATGCAGCAAGCGACGGATAAGAATTTTTCTAAGATTTTAATTAAGTATGCCGAAGCTAGAGCCGCTCACGATCAGTTTCTACCTAATGCTCAGAAAGCCTGGGAACTTTTAGAGCCAATGTTACCCGAAAAAGAGAGCGATCGCGTAGTAAATAAGTTAGGCAATGGAAGTCAAGTGGATTCTGCAGTAACTCCGGAGGGTACAGTTAATGAGTTAGTGGATGTTGAGCTGGAGCCTGAGAGTCCTAAGAGTAGGAAAAAGTAGGATTTAAGTGATGGAAAAATAAACAGCGAAGCATCCTCTGGCTTCCCCCTTTTTAAGAGAAAAGGGGGATAGAAATGCAGCACTATTTAATAAATTTGGTATAACAACTAGAGCATTTGGCGACAAGCGATCGCAAACTCAATTGAGAAAGACGTGCATTATTAACCGCCACTTCAACCGCCGTGGAAATTTCATCTCGATTTTGCATCAAATCTTCAGGAATAGGGATTTTTTGTAACGTCATACGATTAAAGCGTGGATGATGTCCTCCTTCCTGAGATGCAGACAAAACCTTCTGAATGGCATTGCTGAGAAGATAAGGGACAAGAAATGCAATACTTTGGTTGTCATAACTACGCAAAACAAAAAATTCAGTACTGCATACAACAATAACTGATTCACCCACGGATGTAAAAAGCTCAGTATCCACATAAGCCACTTGCCGCAGATAGGGACGAAGGCGAGAAATAATTACATCTCCGGATTTTATTACCTTCTTCGTGCTTCCGATTTCTTCTAAACTGATTGGCTCTTTATGCGATTGAATAAAACCTTCTTTCGCATCACTCGTATCTAATACTAAATACCGATAGTCTGGTCTACCTTTACTAGAGGTTACTTGCTCACTAATGATTTGAGCAATATCTGCTATTTTTATACCTGTATCTGTAGGAGGATAGCGGCGAGGGTCATATCTTTCCGGTACAAGAATTAATCCCGTTTCTAACTCAAAAGAGTTAACAATAGCAGATTGTGTCATTAAGATTTTCCCCAATCAATATCAGATGATTGAATAAAAGTATCAAAGGTTGATACAAGTTCTCCAAAGTCATGATCGACTCGGAGCCATGCTGGGTCTTCTAATTGGGTATTAGGTCGAGCGATAATTTGTCCTTTGGAATCTTTGCCATCTTTATCACTAATCAGAAACAAAATATCCTCGTTTGGAAAAGTACGTAGAGGTTTTTCTCGCTTCACTCCAAAGAGAATACAGGCTTTTTGATGAGTATGGGGTAAAAAAGTATTGCGCCCCAGTCCCAGTACTGCAACAATTCTAATTTGGCGAATGAGCCACTCGCGAACATAGCTCCAAGCCGCAGAGCCTAGTTTATTATGGGGTAAAACAATAGCGAGGCGGCCTCCAGTCCGTAGTAATTGAACACAACGTTCTAAGAAGAGAATATCGCGTTCTAGGCGGCGTTTGGGCTTGTAGAGGCTGTAACTATTTAGTATATTTTCTTCTCGAATTTCCCCGGCAAAAGGTGGATTGGTAAGAACAATATCGAAACCTTTAAAGTTTCGGAATTTTGACCGCATTAAATCCTCAATAGTTAGGCAAGATGCGGCATCATCATTACCATAATCGGGAAAAAGACTGGGATTTTTAATCGGTTTTAGCAAACTATTGAGTTGAAAAAGATTAGCGTACTCATTTCCAGAAATCAGCATAAGAGCTTTAGCAACTTGGATTGCACGTCGGCTAAAATCACAACCCCAGAGAGATTTTTGACCGTAGTGTTCGAGGCTAATTTCTGGGTAATTCTGACGGATATAATTCAAAACATGGATTAAAAAACCAGCCGATCCGCAAGCAGGGTCAATTATAACGTCAGTCGGTGAGGGATTAAGAATTTGCACACAACAATCGATGACATGGCGTGGAGTAAAATATTGCCCTTTTGCGCCTTTTGCTGTTTGACTCACTAAGTACTCAAAAGCACTATCTAAAACTTCAAGATGAGTATCGAGCAGTGAATGACTTTGCAGAGCTTTAACGCATATTGTTAAGTGTTCATCCGTTAAGAGACTAATCGGTTTATTAAAGAGAAGTCCTTTCCAACTACTAGTAGCTTGAGCCAAGAGATAATTAATGCTTTGAGCTGTTTCAGCCGATGAAGAACGGACAGAAAAACTATTTGCAGAGGTTGGGTGTATTTCTGAGAAAAGCTTAGCGACTACAAGTTTAAATATCTCCTCGAATTCGTCTTCTCCAGAGTTAGCCATGACCAACTCCTGAAGCCGACCGAAGATAGATTCCCAGTCGCCTGGGTGCATCTGATGTCGCTTAGGCACAAGCTTGTACTGTTATTGCTCAATCATCTAAGTAGCTGCAACCACTCTCTGTTTAATCAAGTTTGTTTATTGATTGTATCCTCAAGTTAACAACATTAAAAATAATTAAATTGCTGGCACACCCCCTAGAATTCAATGCTATTCTTATTTTTATCGAAAGAGGCACAACGAAGTATAAAGAACCTTCGGATAAACCTTCGGATTCGAGCCTGTGCCTCCCCGCTCAAGTCCGGCGCTGCTTCTAATAGGAGTACACCTCAGTGAAAAACAGGGCAACGTCCTCAGCGATATTAAGTTAATCGCGTGTTTATTGAAATAGCTGAGGGCTTACCAAAATCATGTCTTTTGAGACAAAGTTCTGGTGTTAGTCCGTGTTATGTGAAGTAGTGTTATTTTGTCCACTCCTAGTTAGTTTAAACAAAATCTCTTGCTTTCCTGTTTTATCTTTAATTTGTTTGATCCATTTCTGATCGGTAATTACTACTTTATTGACCCGCCCAAGTTGGCGGGTTTGGTATTTTTGAGGTACTAATGGGGGCGATCGCCTACTACTATCGCTTACAATGGAAAGCACGATCTATGCCCAAAAGTCCTTGTCATGCCCGTAATTTCAATGTTTTATGGTGTGATTGTCAGGATGTACTACTTTGATAACCAGAAACATCAATGCCCACATATCCACGTCACTTATCAAGACGATGAAGCTGTATTCAGTATCCCTGATGGTGGTATTCTTGAGGGCAAACTTCAAAGATCTAAACTTAAGCTGGTTGAAGCTTGGATTGAAATCCACAAAGATGAACTGATGGCGAATTGGCAACTCGCAGTTAATGGGCAACAAGTCTTCAAAATCAACCCCCTCCAATAACCCAAGTATTGGTATGTCTCCCAAAGTTATCAAGGTCGAACCATTAGAAGACTATCAACTTCGCCTTACCTTTAGTAATGGCGAAATTCGCCGCTTTGATGTCACTCCCTATCTCGATAAAGGGATATTCGCTGAACTTCAAAGCATCGACTATTTTCAACAAGTCCAACTTAGCTTTGGCAGCATTCAATGGCCACACGAGCAAGATTTTAGTCCCGATACTCTCTATCTCACCAGTCAACTTGAAGAAAAAACAGTAGAAGAGATCTCCTCTTCCCCATCCTTACAATAGAGAGAGATAGATAACTATGCGATCGCACAAAAGCATCATAGATCAAGCGTTGTGATGATTATATGGATCTGGTAATCGAATGATTTGATTTAAAAATGGGTCAGGTTGCTGGTAGAGTCAGGAATGGTACTTCAAATCGAGCAAATCGTTCCATGCTGACTGTTGCATTACCTAAAGGCGCACTTCTCAAGGATAGTATTAAGCTACTCTCAGCAGTCGGCTTAGACTTTAGTGCCTTTCTCGACTCCGGTAGTCGCCAACTTCAAATTCAAGACCCCACCGGAACAGCACAAGCGCTTCTAGTCCGTGCACAAGATGTTCCAGTTTATGTCGAATACGGTCAGGCTCAATTGGGGATTGTCGGTTACGATGTTTTGCGGGAAAAAAATCCTCAAGTTGCTCATCTAGTGGACTTACAATTTGGCAAGTGTCGAATGTCGGTCGCGGTACGTGATTCTAGTCCTTATCGGAGTTCTTTAGACTTACCTCCTCATGGCCGCGTAGCCTCAAAATTTGTTCACTGCGCTTATGAACACTTCAATAATCTTGATTTGCCAGTGGAAATTATTCCTCTCTACGGTTCTGTAGAATTGGGGCCGATTACGGGGATGTCGGAGGCAATTGTCGATTTAGTTTCAACGGGTCGGACTTTACAAGAAAACGGTTTAGTTGAGATTGATATCTTATTTGAAAGTACAGCACGATTGATTGCTCACCCATTAAGTTATCGCCTCAATACGCATGACATTTATCAATGGGTTGAGCGGTTGAAAACATCAACACTCAGTGCGGTCTAAGGTATTGTGATGTCTATCAGCTAATTTGAGATTAAATTGCATGGCTTGGGGGGGTAAGATACCCAATCCATTTGAATAACCCAATTATCGTAGGGGCGGGTTTTGATGTTCAGTTTTCAGTACAGCAATCAAGCTTATTCCTAAACCCGCCCTTACAGGTTTTATGGCCATTTAACCGAATTTGATATGATTGATTGGTGTTTTAAGTTTGCGTAGAAATTACAATCCTTTCTAACATAGAATCCAAAATAATGAGTTATAACTCTTTAATATACTGCTTCATCACAAGTGGCAGTTCGTAAAAACTTCCTTGTTGTTCTATCAAGCAGCGCCGTGATAAAGATTGCAGTGCATTCAGGAAATCTGATGCTGGCATTATTCCATTTTCTATCAATTTTGCCAGATTGACGGGTTCCCTTTCTTTAGCCAACAAAGAGATAACTTGCTTTTCTATTTCGGATAGGCGATCGCACTGCTGCTGTAGAGTATCTTTCAACTCTTCTGACAACAATATAGTATCGTCGGGTAATAACTCCGTCACACCTCCTCCCAATTCTTAAATCAGAGTCGCCACGCTTTTTAACCATAAGGGGTTGCCTTGGTAGCGGTGAATAAGTTCTGAGTAGTTATCGATTTCTTTTTTCAAATATATTCCACACTTCCATACATCTCGTCTGGGGTTAAAGCTTCATAAATCAGAATCACACCTCTAATGATTTCTCCTATAGATCTTGTTCCGGGTTGATAATATACTATGCCTGAATGCTGAAAATTATTGCTAGCAATAATTAAAAAATCACTATCTTGAGTCAGCAGCACTCGCTGTTGTTGGCAACAAAAGCTGAACTGTACCTTATCAGTTTGACCGAGTAATCCTTCCGCCTTTGCAGTTGTCACATCTACGCCATATTTACTTAAAGCAACCGCTATATCTGGATCAACACTTTCATCTAAATGAAACTTGATTTTTTCACTCATTTCTCAAGTGTTTCAACTTAGCCTGCAATTTAGAAGTATGCTGTTGCTTAAATGCTTCTACAAATTCAGCATCTTCTTTCAATCGACAATCTATTTCAGTTCGATGCTCAAAATAGTAAGCCATTGCTGCATAAACTGCACCTAAGGTTAAATCGTATTTCCCTGCTATTTCTTCGAGAGAATACCCCATTTTCGTATACATGACTGCTATATCTGCTACTGTAATTCGATGCCCTGCAATTCGAGGTCTACCACCACATACATCCGGTGTTATTTCTATATAATTTAAACTAACTATTGGCATAATTTTTTTATTCGTAATTTTTGAGAGTTTAATAATCATTATTTTAGCAAAAAAATAGCGATTCTATCCATCAATTACCAACTGTTAGCTAATAGGTTTAATCTTAGCTCTATGATAAGCGATCGCGCCTTACAGCAAACATCAACCAGTTTGATACTTGCGCTCTTGGCGATCGCCTCATCAAAACCAAAAGCGAAGCCTACCTAGCCGCAAGATTATCCACCTACAATGATTCTCTCAAGCTACTTGTGAACTCTCTTTTTCTTTTGATTCAGCTTTCCGTAACTTCTGAGAATAAAACGAAGCTGTTTCTTGCCCTTCGCCACACTCAGCCGCAAATTTAATTAAATGATGAGCGACTAATCCAATATGAATTAGATTTTCAATTTTACCAGCTTTGAGTTTAGGGTATGCCATTTTCCAGAACGTTTGGCGGTAGTGGCTAAAGACCCCTATCCGAATCAAAATATTCGATAAAATCGTCAAACCTTTGCGAATATTTTTCCTCGAAGTCCGAGCCGGACTATTGGGAACCTTAATTCGATTGGGATAAGTATGCTCCATATTGTAAGCAAATCGCTCATACAAAAACTCCGGTTCATACGCCTCCGTAATACAACGCCGCCACATCCTAATTACCTGTTCATAAGGCATTAAAAACTCAACATTAGAATCCCGGTTTTCCTCAAAAACTAACCGCCCTTCCTGTTCTAACCGCCGCCATAGCGGTGTTCTCGGTAAAGCATGGAGCAGATTAATGGTTAACATCGGAATTTGAGAGAGACGGATAAATTCTAAAATTCGGTCGGCGGTTTCAGGGGTATCCGTATCCAATCCCATGATGATTCCCGATACCACTTCCATGCCATAACTATTTAAAACTTTAACCGCTTCAAGAATCGGCATACTCAGGTTGTGAGTTTTAGAAATAGAGCGGAGTGCTTCAGGTTCTGGGGTTTCAATGCCACAGAATACAGTACAAAAATAAGCCTCACGCATCATTTCCAAAAGCTTAGGACTTTGAGCAAGATTGAGAGTTGCTTCGCAGGCAAACTGTACAGGATAGCCGCGACGTTTTTGCCAATCAATTAAATGAGGCAATAAATCCATCACTGCCCGACGATTGCCCACAAAGTTATCATCGACAAAATAAATTGCTCCTGGATTTCCTGTCTCTAGAATGGCATCGAGTTCAGCAATTAATTGTTGGGGAGTTTTGAGGCGAGGGCTATTGCCATAGAGTTCAGGAATATCACAAAATTCACAACGGTAAGGACAGCCACTAGAAAACTGAATATTGCCTAAAAAATACTGATTTAGGTTGAGTAAATGGTAAGCAGGAATCGGAAACTCATTGAGCGGTAAACGTTCCTTTGTTTCAAAACGAATCGGATGAGGAGGTCGGGTATGATGTTGGTCTAAATACTCAATCATTTGGTCTGTTGCATCCCCCAATTCCCCAAGATGTAGAATATCAAAATCAGGGTAATATTCAGGGCAACCCGATACCGAAGGGCCACCTACGACTGTAATTTTCCCGGCTTGATGGGCAAGTTCATTGATGCGATTAATTTGAGGACGCTGAATGTGCATTCCACTGACAATCACAACATCCGCCCACTGATAATCTGCCCGTTTTGCTGGACGGATATTTTCATCGATAAAGCGGATTTCCCACTGTTTAGGTAAATAGGCAGCCACTACTAAAATGCCTTGGGGTGGCATGAATGCCTTGACATTCCCTCGCAGTGGATAGGCGTGGTGAAAAGTCCCAAACGAGCGAGAATATTGAGGGAAAATACAAAGGATGCGCCGAAAGTTTTGGGGAATATAGCGGGTTGTTCTAGTAGGGGTTTCAGAAATTTGATTTTTTAAAGATTCTAATTGAGTAGTCATCCAGAACCTCTCTTCACAAAATTGAGCGATAGAACTAGGCAGTATCTGGGCAAAGTTAGCTTGAATTGGCACTAGCTTACCGCTTTTTGTCCATTTTGTGATGGAGACTAAGTGAGAGGGCAACCTCAAGGATTGCCCCTAAATTTTATTCCTGTGATGAGCTGAAGCAGAACGTGGAAACTTAAAAGGCATGACAAGTGGAGTATGTCACCTTTGTCAGCCCTCACCCTAAATCCCTCTCCCTTAGGGAGAGGGACTTTGAAGTTTTACTCCCCTTCTCCTTTAAGGTTTGGTTACGCCACCGCCACCTCCGATGCGTTCCTGATAAGCTTTGGCTACATTTTGAACATAGGTCGCTTGGAAGCCATTAGTGCAGCCAGTGTATTTACCGGTCATCCACCAGCAAGCAGCACCGCGAACGGCAGCAGTTTCATTGTTACCCGTAGCTTTCATTTGGTTGTTCAGTTCCCGACGTGCGATGCAACTCACCGTCTGACGTGCAGCCGCCTCATCCGCTTCAAATTGTGCGGGTGTCATGGATTTGCCAATACAGCGTTTCGTCCAGTCGGGGATAATACCGGGTAAAACTTGCCAAGGGCTGTACATCCCGTCTTTGGGACTTTGGGGCGGTGCTGCCACCCGTAAGGCGTCTACAAACGCATTGAGTTGATTGTCTTTCACTTGTGCGGTTCCGGGCATTGCCCACAGCCCCACACTCACTAATAATCCACTTAGGAGTAGATGTTTACCTGTCTTGATTAACTTGGAACTCATGTTTAGTACTGATGGTATCGACTACTTTGTTCCGAACAAATTTTTGATCTTTGGTGTTGACTCCCTCACAACTATAAAGTTCCCCCGTCCAAATTCAAAAATTTTAATCGGTTAACTTGGGGGAAAAACAAAAAAGCTCTAGTTGTCCCTTATTTACCTTTAGGGAGATTGCAAAAGCCAGCAACTCATGTATTGTTTCATCCGTCATCCCTTAAACCATTACTGCACCCTATCGTGGGACACTGAACGTTAACGAACTTTTATTGGAGAAGTTCTACCCTTCAAAATGATTACTGTCTTGGTCAATTTGCTCCTCATCCTGATTGGTGGCTCAGTTGTTTTTTACATTGCCTGCGCCCTCTGTACACTGCAATTTTTTACCTCCTCAGAGGAAATTGCCGATGCCCCCCAATCAGCAGTATCCCTGATGGTTCCCGTTTGCGGACTCGATGCCGGAGCGTGGGAAAATTGGTCATCGTTGTGTACTCAGGATTATCCTAACTACGAAGTTTTATTTGGAGTCACTGACCCCCAAGACCCCGCTATTCCTTTATTAGAAAGATTAGTGGCCACCTATCCGGAGCGAGTGCGACTGTTTACAGGTTTGAAGCCTCGTGGCATTAACTATAAAGATAGTAATCTCAGCTATTTGTTAGAAGCGTCTCAGCACGAAGTAATCATATTTGCAGATAGTGATATTCGGGTAAATCCTAACTATATACGCACCGTTACCGCTCCTCTGGTTGATTCGGAAGTGGGAATGGTTACTTGTGCTTTCATCGGCTACAACCCTAAATCTTTAGGTGGTGCGATCGCATCTTTAGGTCGCGCCTTTGATTTTATTCCCAGTCTTTTGATTGCGCGAATCTTAGATGGCGGACTTCGGGGTGCCATTGGCGCGACAATCGCCACTCGTAAAACTACCTTAGCCTACTACGGTGGCTTGCATCTTAACCGCATTGGGTCAGATTATAACCTGGGCAAGCGTGCGGTACAAGCAGGGTATCAAGTAGAATTATCGCGCTATGTCCTAGAGTCGGATACCGGCAAAGAAACTATAAGGCAAGTCTTCCAACGGGAGTTACGCTGGGCACGAACAATTCGTTTTAATCGTGGTTCTCAGTACTATACGATGGTCTTTTGCTACGGCACGATTTATTGTTTACCCCTACTGCTGCTATCAGGGTTCGCAATCTGGGCGATCGCATTTACTGTCGCAGTATGGTTCATCCGTTACGCTCAAGTTTTAGTGTCGATTTTCTGTCTTCGCAGTCCTAAACTCCTGTATTGGTTATGGGCGTTACCTCTACGAGATGTCCTGAGTTTGGTGATTTGGGCTAGGGGCGCATTTGGGCAAAGCGTATACTGGCGTGGACGACGACTGCGAGTGGTTGAAGATGGTTTGATTACACCTTGGGAATAAGAACCCTTATTTAATAAGCTGCTACGCATTTAATTTTCATATTGAGGCTGCGGGGGAGCAGGGGTGCGGAGGTGCGGAGGTGCGGAGGTGCGGGGGTGCGGGGGAGAAAAAGACAGACATACTCCTGACTCCTGACTCCTGACTCCTGACCTCTGCATTGACATTTAAGCAAAAGCTTATGTATCCTGAAAATAGTTAAGCGTTTGCTTAAGTATCAAAGTTCGTTATGAGTAGACCCGCCGCCAGTGCTGATATCTTTCAGGCGATCGCAGATCCAACGCGACGCGCACTCCTAGATCGGCTACGCGACGGTGAACAGTCGGTGAAGCAGTTAGCTAAACCCTTTGAGATGTCGATGCCAGCGATTTCTCAGCACTTGCATATCCTTTGCGATGCAGGTTTAGTCACTCAACGCAAAGTCGGACGAATGCGCCTGTATCGACTCAACCCTGAACCTCTCAAAGAAGTATCAGACTGGGTGAACCCATACGAGCAATTCTGGCAAGAGAAACTGGATGCCCTTGGTAAGTATTTGGAGGAAAATCCATGCTCCGAGACTTAAAGTTAAATATCTTTTATCCCTACTCTCCAGAGCGGGTTTGGCAGGCAATTACCAATCGTCGCGTATTAGCTCAATGGTTAATGGAAAATGATTTTGAGCCACGATTAGGACATAAATTCCAATTTCAACCCGAACCGAATCAAGGAATTAATGAAGCGATTCATTGTGAAGTGGTTGAACTCGATAAACCCAGGAGTCTTTCTTATACTTGGCGAGGGGGCTTTATTGGTAAGCCAACGATTGTAACCTGGCGACTCATACCCGTTGAAGGAGGTACACAACTTCAGCTTGAACACAAGGGATTTGAGAGCCATGTACCTGCAATCAGTCAACCCATACATCTGGAAAAAACGGGGCAATATAACTCTATATCAAAGCCATTTTTTGAGATGCGGATACCAGAGATAATGGGACAAAAAATGCCGATTTCTACAGGATATGGAAGAGTAGAGGGCATTGATACCATTACGCTCAACTTTTATCTTGATGGTGGCTGGCACTCAGCGCTTAATAATAGGCTCCAAAATTTGCTTAATGATGTCGCTCAACAAAAGGACTTAACATCTGTAGCATTTAACAGCTAGACGAGCTACTGGCAATAACATTCTAGTGAAATGATACTAATTTACAGCGTTTGTAGTTGCGCTTTAGCGCTAGCAAGCGCTTAAATTCCGCTACAAAATTTACAAGCACATCAGTATGGAGAAACAGACAATGCTTAATAACCCTAATGTTGAACAAAAGGATATCGAGGTAGCAGTTGATAAGTTAACAAAACGGGAATACTTTGCCGCGTTAGCCCTTCAGTCAATTCTCAAAAATAGTAATTGGATCGAATTTTCGCAAAGTTCTAGAGAACGAGGAATCATCACTGAAAATACCCTCAAAGTAGCTGAGATGAATAGCCAAATTGTTGCTGATATCTGTGTTAAATATGCAGATGCGCTTCTCGCTCAATTGAAAGAAAATGAACCATAAATGAAGCTAGTTTACGGAAAAAAGTGGGTTATGTATTGTATGGAATCACTAGAGTTAGCTGGCGTTCCTGTTATAGTTCGTCCACCCGCCAATCCCAGCTTAAAAGCTCCGCTCATCGTCCTTTGGCATGGTGCTGGTATACCCAATAGTGAGGAAGAGTTAGCTGAAATACTGCCGCTTGAAGACGTGCAAGCTTGGAAAGCATATCTCGGATTACCAATGTTTGGAAAGCGTCTACCAGTAGGTGGTACTGATGAAATTATGCGGCGACAGATAGAAGACTACGTGTTACAGTCGCTGCTTCCTGTTATGGAACCAGCTATGCAAGAATTACCGGATGTTGTTCGTGCATTGCAAGCAAAATTTAGTATCGATGAGCGGCAAGGAATTGGATTGTTTGGTTTCTCCATTGGTGGCCTTACCGCGTTGCTGACTTTGGTAGAAAGTTCGCTGCCAATTACTACAGCCGTGTTCGCTGGTGTTACTAAAGACCTTGTATCGCTTGTGAATAACTATGAACGTATAGTTCAGGCAGAATATCTGACACTCAAACAGCAATTTCCTGGACTAGAAAAACACTATCGCTGGAGTGCGGAATCAGAAGTTGCTAAACAACGATTAGACTTTGTTGCTCGTGCTTCAGATATTACTCAGCGCCAACCAACGCCTGCTATTTTGTTCGTGCATGGTTCGCAGGATGAGATATTTGCCGTGAGCGAGGTAGAGGAACTATTTGCAGCTCTTGCTCCATATTACGAGCAAACGAATCAGATGCAGCGTTTGTCTATGCAAACCTTTAAGCATCTAAAGCATAATCTCAATTGGGAAGCGGCTAAAAATTCTCCTGAGATGCAACAAGACTTAGCTGAACTTCAACGGGTTGTAACAGATTGGTTCAAACAACATCTTCTTGGAGGTAAATTGTCTTATGTCTAAGGGAGTACCTAAAGTCCCTTATCGTTTTCCTGGTGAACCTTATTCCCAATTAATAGATATCTATGACCGACTTTATCAAGAACGAATTATTGTCTTGGGTAAAGCCATAGATGATGAAATAGCCAATCAAATTATTGCCATGATGCTCTACTTAGACTCAGAAGAACCCGGTAAAGATATCCAATTGCATATCAATTCACCGGGAGGTTCATTTACGGCTGGAATGGCGATTTATGATACGATGCAGTGCCTTAAATCTGATATTGCCACTACTTGTGTCGGGTTAGCCGCTTCAATGGGTTCCTTTCTGCTAACGGCTGGAACTAAAGGCAAACGTTTAGCTTTACCTCATGCTCGAATTATGATGCATCAACCTTTAAAACTAACTGCAACTCCAGGGTCAGCTTCGGATATTGAAATTGAAGCTCAGGAAATGGTAAGACTGCGGCGACAATTAAATGAAATTTACGCTGAACGAACAGGACAACCTCTAGAGAAAATAGAAAAAGATACAGAACGAGACTTTTGTATGTCAGCAGAAGAAGCGAAAGATTACGGTTTAATCGATCGCGTGATGTCCCGCTAAAAAATAAGCTTTACCCATGTTGAAATTATACCATATTCCTCTTTCTTCCAACTCTCGTCGTGTATGGATTGCGCTACTCGAAAAAGAACTGAAATTTGAGGAAGTTGTTCTGAATTTAGATGGCGACCAATATCAACAGGAATTCCTTAATCTTAATCCCTTTCACCATGTTCCAGTTTTCATAGATGATGGGTTTAAAATTGTAGAATCTTTGGCTATTCTCGACTATCTAGAAGCCAAGTATCCTACCCCCTCAGTAATGCCGACTGATGCACAAGCGATCGCAAAGATACGCATGGTGCAATTGATTACGATTAATGAATTGCAGCCGCCTATTATTCGCTTAACCAGTCAGGCATTGGGTGTATTGGAAAACGAAGCTCAAATATTAGAGAAGGCTCATCAACAGGTTCTGAATGTACTCAATTTCTTTGAAGATTTATTAGGTGAATCTCCTTATTTTGGTGGCGATTGCCTCACGCTGGGTGATATTGCCGCAGGAACAGTAATTCCTCAGCTTCCAAGTCTAGGTGTAGGTTTAGATGGCTATCCAAAACTCAAAGCTTGGGTTGAGCGTTTGATGATGCGGGAATCATGGCAAAAAACTCAGCCTACTCCAGATATGATTCAAGCCTCTTTACCTCAAATTAAAGCACTGATAACCGCTTACCTGGTCTAGATAAATCTTGAAATTGTAGATAAAGAGCAATGAAAATTTTGGTGATAGGTGGAACCCATTTTATCGGGCTTCATGTTGTTCATCGCCTTGATAAGATGGGTCATGAGGTAACAGTATTCAATCGAGGGAAAACACAATTTGACTTACCTTCAGGGGTTAATCGTATCCAAGGCGATCGCAAAACGTTGACCCAGTTT
Organism: uncultured Microcoleus sp.; assembly: GCA_964588805.1. Taxonomy (GTDB): domain Bacteria; phylum Cyanobacteriota; class Cyanobacteriia; order Cyanobacteriales; family Coleofasciculaceae; genus CAZPRJ01. The sequence continues at coordinate 35,033 of CAZPRJ010000018.1, forward strand.
AAAACTGAGTTCGATCAGCTTTCTCCTCAAGTTGTTTTGGATATGATTGCCCTTACCGAGCAAGATGCTCATGATTTTGTTAATACGTTTAAAGGCATTGCTCAACGGGCTGTTGTCATTAGCAGTCAAGATGTTTACCACGCTTATGACGTGCTTCTTAAACTCGAATCTAGCGTACCTGATTCAGTCCCTCTCAAAGAAGATTCACTGCTACGTTCTCGACTTTATCCTTTCCGCAACTTATCAGAAAAACCTTTTGATCGCTCTGATGATTACGAGAAAATCTTGGTTGAAAAGGTAGTCATGAATGAGCCAGATTTACCCAGCACAATTCTACGACTACCAATGGTATACGGCCCGCGAGACTTTCGACGCCGATTGTTTCCCTACTTGAAACGAATGGATGATAATCGTCCTGCGATTGTGTTAGAAGAAAGTTTTGCTCAATGGCGTGGTTCTTATGGCTATGTGGAGAATGTGGCAGAAGCGATCGCATTAGCCATAACTCACGAACAAGCCGGCAATCGCATTTATAATGTTTCTGGCGCAGTAACTTTGACTGAGGCAGAACGAATTCGGGCGATCGGACGCATTGCTGGATGGAATGGTGAGGTAATAGTTTTGCCAAAGTCCCAGATGCCACAATCGTGGAAGTTACCCTACAATACAGACCAAGATTGGGTGATAGATGCAACTCGTATCCGTCAAGAACTCGGTTACTCAGAACTCATACCTTTCGATGAAGCACTGAGGCGGACAATTGAATGGGATCGCCAGCATCCCCCTGATGATATTTCTAAATGGACATCTCCCGAATTGCTGGACTATGCGACTGAAGATGCAATTTTGGCTTCGCGGGTACTGGATTAGACTTATAACTGCAGCCATCAAGGTTAAGGCAAATTTAACAGATGAAATAACCACGTATCAGTAATAAAACTTCTGCCTTCTGCCTTATTTCCACAACAATTCTATTGATTTTGAGCACAACCGTCTAGAACTTTATTACCTAAGATGAGGACTGCAGAATAGGGATAGTTTCTGTCTGACATTCCATCACTACAAGAATCGACTTTTTCAATGATTAACATCCCTTCCGGTTTACCCCTAAGTCGGTACACTCGCAATAAATCCGCAGGACGGCCAGAGGCGGTCATAGGTGCAACGTAAGGATAAGCTTGTCTTTTCACTTCGGGGGAAGAGTAGACAATACCTCTCTGATTAACCGTTACATTCCAAAACGGTTCAGTGCCATTGACTGTAAATTCTACAGCCTTGGTAGCATTCATAGAAACAGGGACTTGAGTCTTGGCAGGGATGGCGGTGTCGGCATTGACATTGCTACCAGCTAACAAGCTCATGCAAAATCCAAGTGTGATGATATAGAAAAAAGGTTTCATAGACTCAGAACGTAAAGGTACGATTGTTGTTCTAGCTTCAACAGAGAAAAGAGACACTCCGGAAACGAGGACACTCCAGACGCCTAGCGGGGGAGCGGGGGTGAGGATTTGAGCGCTTTTATCTTGTGTTGAGAATGTGCAAGTTAAATGCGCTTTAGCTTATCAATGCGGATTTGGTATAAAGAGAAATTTTTATGACTTCGTTGTGTACAACATTCGTGGTGTCTAGCCTGGATTTATCGCTACTATCAAACATAAACACATCCGCAATGGCTCCTTAACTGGTGAATGGCCATGTTAGAACCCACTCTGACTACACCCGAAATCCAACTCCCACCCACTCAAGCAGAACTCCCCTACGATGACGGCATCCCGATGGAAAGCGCACGGCATAAAGCCCAGATGGACTGGCTGATTGATACCTTAAGCTCTTGGTTGGAACACAGAGAGGATGGATATGTAGGCGGCAATATGTTCGTCTATTACTCTCTGGCGCAGGTTAGAAACAAAGACTTTAAAGGCCCAGACTTTTTTGCTGTGCTAGGTGTTCCTAAAGGCGAACGCAAAAGTTGGGTTGTTTGGGAAGAAGGGAAAGCGCCAGATGTCGTGATTGAGTTGCTTTCCGGAAGTACTGCCGCAACCGACAAAAACGAGAAAAAACTGATTTATCAAAATCAAATGCGTGTGCCAGACTATTTCTGGTATGACCCCTTTAACCCCAATGATTGGGCTGGTTTTTCAATGTCTCAAGGCATTTATCAACCCCTCATCCCCAATGCTCAAAACCAGTTAGTAAGTCAATCTTTAGGATTAGCCTTGCAGCGTTGGCAGGGACACTATAAAGGTATAGATGCAACTTGGTTGCGTTGGGCGACGTTGGAGGGTGAATGGCTACCAACACCTGAAGAAAAGGAACGACAACGAGCTGAGCAAGAACGGCAACGGGCTGAGCAAGAACGGCAACGAGCTGAACAAGAACGGCAACGAGCTGAACAAGAACGGCAACGAGCTGAGCAAGAACAACAACGGGCAGACAGGGCACATTCACAGTTGCTGCAAACGGTACGCAATTTACTTGAAACTGGGATGACAGTAGAGCAGGTGGCTCAGTTAACAGGTATGAATGTCTCGGAAATTGAAAAATTGACTAGCTAATTGGCGTTTCCACTGCCGAGGGTTACTTATAGCGTTTCCTAGTCTGGTAAGGTACATCCTTGAGCTTCAAGTCCCCTTTTTTAAGGGGGATGCGAGGGGGAAGATCGTACCTCACACGACTGAAAACCGCTATATAAACCTTGCAACATTCATAGAGAACCTTCAAACAATGTTTAGAAACCTTTGAAGGTTACTTATGAACATTACAACATTCATAGAGAACCTTCAAACAATGTTTAGAAACCTTCGAGGGTTACTTATGAACATTACAACATTCATAGAGAACCTTCAAACAGTGCTTAGAAACCTTTCAGGGTTACTTATGAACATTAAAGCAGTTGTGACGTACCTTGAAACTTTCATCAACTCTATTCCAGTGATGGTAATTACCGGGTAAATGCTGTCGCTTTGATTTGAGGGGTACTTATTCCATTTGTAGTCAGCGCTGACTTCACTCAAGCGCAACTATGAATCTCTCGAAATTTATCTGACAGATTAACTAGGCTGACCGAAGCCTCAGTAAGATTACTCAAAAGTTTAATCAGCACTCTGAAAACTTTTGTGGATTTTACTGAACCGCTAGGCTATTGCACTAGGGCAAACTAAGCTTATAGTCTTTTAACAGGAGTGCCTCCATGCCTCGGAAAAAACGTACCTCTCGCATTCTCGAAAAAGCCGAATTAAGGTCTGCTGGACTTAAAGCGATTGATCCAAGCCTAGATTTTGGCGATGTCAATAACCTAGATAGCCTGACACAACTGATGGATAAATTACGCATCAAACTAGATGCTTATAATACTGCTCTATCCATGATTGACTCCTCCAAATCTGAGATTGATGAGATAGAAAAAACCTTAAGTAGTCTTTCTGACAAATTACTAGCTGGGGTTGGCTTTAAGTACGGCAAAGACAGCCGAGAATACGAGATTGCAGGAGGTGTGCGTACTAGCGATCGCATCCGTAAAATGAGGGCAGCTCGCTTGAAAGCTAGCGTACAATAATCATCAATTATACAAGTGAGAACTGCCAGAGTTAATTCTTGTGATGTCTTGCACCTTGCCCAATAAGCCCGAAAATCCGCCCGGAGTTCAAACTTTAAACTCCGGGCTAATAGATCAAGTCCACTTAAGTGGACTCAGGACTACACCAATAGGCTATTGATGCACAGTTCGGTTGGTAGGGGCGCTTTCCCCGTGCGCCCTAAACAGAGGAGTTAATTCTGATAATGCGATCGCATTTACACCACCCGATTGCTGTGAATACATTCTCGATACCACTTAAAACTGGCTTTAGGAATCCGTTTTTGGCTGGGATAATCAATATAAGTAATCCCAAAACGGCGGTCATATCCCCAAGCCCATTCAAAATTATCCATTAAACTCCACACAAAATAACCTTTTAAAGGATATCCCTCCCTCACGGCTCGATGTGCGGCTTTTAAATGCTGCCGCAAATACATAATTCGGTCTGTATCAATCACTTCCCCTTTTAGATTCACTACATCTTGTGCCGCACAACCATTTTCAGTAATAAATATTGGCAAATCCTGACAGCCTAAGGTTTCACTAATATGGCGAATCCCCCAATAAATCGCCTCAGGTACAATATGTAGCCAAGGCATATTCATGTGCGGATATCCGGGTGGTAAATCGAGAAATTCATATCCCAATTCATTATTCGAGGCTTGTACATAAGTGCCAGTATAAATATTCAACCCAATTGCATCCAAAGGTTGATGAATAGTGTCCAAATCTCCCTCTTGAATATCCGGTGCATTCATTCCCAACAATTCAATTAATGCAGAACTATAAGCACCCGTTAGCGCTGGAAAAAGAATGCCACCATTCTGTCCACATACATGAAATGCCTGTTGTGCAGCTTTAATATGAAGCGATGTCTCCTGAATGGGAACAGTGACGGCACAATTATCCACCAGTGCAATCGAACAAGGAACCGGCGAAGCAGCGCGAATTGCTTGACACCCTAAACCATGAGCTAATAAAGCATGGTGAGAAGTCTGCCATACCTGTTTGGGCGAACTTAGCTTGGTGCCTGGAGCATGATGTGGTTCTTCATCCACTCCATAACCGAGATGAGTGAAGCAGGAGATTTCATTAATCGTCATCCAATGGGTGATGCGATCGCCTAATCGACTCACTACCTCCGTCACATAATCGGCATAATCAGACGCAATCTCCCGACTCTGCCAGGAACCATACAAATCCTCCAATGCTTGAGGCGAATCCCAATGAAACAAGGTGGCATGGGGGGTAATTCCATGCTTTTGCAAACAATCCACCAAGCGCTTATAAAAGTCCACTCCCTGCTCATTCACTGCGCCTCGCCCATCCGGAATAATTCGCGGCCAAGCGATGCTAAATCGATAATGTTTAATGCCCAGTTCTACCATCAACTTCACATCATCTTCGTAGCGATGGTAATGATCGCAAGCCACCGCACCCGTATCACCATTGAGAACACGTCCAGCAGTTGCGCTGAAAGTATCCCAGACACTTGGTTTGCGTCCTCCCTCATCCGCAGCGCCTTCAATTTGATAAGAAGCGGTTGCTGCACCCCACTCAAAATTTTCTGGGAATTGATAGCTAGTCATAAACCAATTGTTGAGTTAGCTGGTGTTATTCTACCTGGTCAGTTTCCCCCTTGAGAGTGATGAACATCTCTTACAAAATTTCAATACTTATAGAGAAGGGAATTCTATCCTTTTGGATTTTAAATTTTAGAATCCTATTGAGTTACTGGTTTGGCGAAATCTAAACCCAACTCAGCGTTAGAGTACATAGCATTTCTCACGCTAGGTGAAGTACACTCATTTATTTCTTAACTGCCTAACTCCTGACTCCCTTATTTCAGGCGTATTTCATCAAACTGAGAACCGCTATAAAAAATTTATTTTGTTGACTTTCAAGGATTTAATATATGACTTCAGATCGCAGACGTGAAAATATCTCAGGTGTGGCCAAGTCTGATACCGGTTACATCAACCCCGATATTGATTGGGATAGTGATAGTGCAGATAATACTGTTGGTTCTAGCCAGGATGCTGAAGCTTTAGATCAAGCATTTCAAGAAGACGGACAAGCAAATACAGCAGCCACACCAGCCTCCGATTCTCCACCTTCTGAGTTTAGTGAAAACATTGTTGACCGTCAGTTAGGAACAATCGGCCGGATGTCAGGCTAACTGTTTGACTGGAGCTGTATCTTAATTAATACGGCGAACTTCTTCTCAAATTATTATCTTCCTTGTTGAAATTCCTGTTGACACAAAAGTAATTCACGCGATTCTTGCTTAACCCAGCCATTCATAGCTGCCAGTTGCAAATTCATAAAAGCTGTAAAATCTTTTGCCGAATACTTACTTTTGAGCAGCGAACGCAGTTGCTCTTCGGCGGTAATACTCAGGTAGCCTGCGCTTAAGGCTTCTTGAACTAAATCACAGATTGAATTCATAGATAGTTTTACCCCAATGAGTTTAAGAGAAAAAGGCATTTCAAGTGGGTAGAGTAATTCTGATGAGGTGGACTACACCAATCAGATTTCAATACTCAACAGCAAGATTTATCTCTGTGAACCTTGCTCCTATGCAATAAATCTCTTAAACGGTAAGCTCAATCTGTCCAATGGCAAGGGCAATCAACCCTTAGAAATTGGATGACAATGGGGCAAGCCCAAGCAATATGGATGGGTAAAAAACGACATGATTGTGCGAATCGCGACATTTAATGTGCGAATGTACAACAACATTTGCGATCGGGATGACAGGATTTGAACCTGCGACCCCTTCGTCCCGAACGAAGTGCGCTACCAAGCTGCGCTACATCCCGCAAAGATATCAATCATAACTTCTGTCTATGGTACCACGTCAAGTCGGCAATTGGCTGACTGCTTGCTACGATGAACACCAAGTACCTTCAGTAGGAGCGTTAGTTGGGAGTGGTTGTTAAGCCAGAATGGTTGCGTGTCAAAGCACCTCAATGGGAGCGCGTTGGCAACGTTAAAGAAATATTGCGAGACTTAGCGCTGAATACGGTTTGTGAAGAAGCGTCTTGCCCCAACATCGGAGAATGCTTCAATGCTGGAACCGCGACGTTTTTGATTATGGGGCCGGCTTGTACTCGTGCCTGTCCCTACTGTGATATAGATTTTGAGAAAAAGCCCAAACCCCTTGACCCCACAGAACCCACACGCTTAGCAGAAGCCGTGCGACGGATGCGCTTAAACCATGTGGTGATTACCTCGGTTAACCGAGATGATTTACCCGATGGGGGGGCTTCTCAGTTTGTGCGCTGTATTGAAGGAATTCGTGCTATCTCTCCTCAAACTACGATTGAGGTACTAATTCCCGATTTATGCGGCAATTGGGACGCATTAGAAATCATTATTCAAGCCAAACCTGAAGTCCTTAATCATAATACAGAAACTGTACCCCGACTCTATCGGCGAGTACGTCCTCAAGGGGATTATGCGCGATCGCTCGAACTCCTACAACGCACCCACGAATCAGCGCCCTCAATTTATACTAAATCCGGTTTAATGGTAGGACTCGGAGAAACCGACGCCGAAATCCGAGAAGTGATGCAGGATTTGCGCTCAGTTCATTGCGATATTCTCACCATTGGGCAATACCTACAACCCAGCCAAAAACACTTGAATGTTAATGAATTTGCAACTCCTGCTCAATTTGAAGCTTGGAGGGAGTTTGGGGAGTCGATTGGATTTTTGCAAGTGGTTTCCTCTCCTCTGACTCGCAGTTCCTATCATGCAGAGCAAGTGCGGGAGTTAATGCAGCGTTACCCCCGATCTGAAAAATCAGGGAAGGATTGATATGATGAATGGCCAGTAACCAGTAATCTATGACTAAAATCGCCATCATCGGAGCCGGTGTTTGGGGGACAACCCTAGGCTACCTCGCGTCTCACAACCAACATGAAGTGTGTTTGTGGTCGCGTCAGAGTTCGGAAACCTTAGCAGATGTCATTCAAGGAAGCAGTATGATTCTATCTGCTGTTTCCATGTCCGGTGTCAGTACTGTTGCCAAGCAGTTAAAGGAATTACCCATTTCTGGGAATACCATTTTTGTGACAGCCACAAAAGGCTTAGATACAACGACAACTTGTACTCCTTCGCAAATTTGGCAAGAGGCGTTTCCCAACAATCCGGTGGTTGTTCTATCAGGGCCTAATCTTTCTAAAGAAATTCGCCAAGGACTTCCTGCCGCCACCGTCGTTTCCAGTACCGATATGAAAGCGGCAGAGTGGGTACAAACAGCCTTTTCTTCACCCAAATTCCGAGTTTACACCAATCCAGACCCCCTCGGCGTCGAACTGGGCGGTACATTAAAAAATGTGATGGCGATCGCATCCGGTGCTTGTGATGGCTTACAACTCGGAACCAACGCTAAAGCTGCACTCCTAACACGGGGACTAACGGAGATTATCCGAGTGGGTATCCATTGGGGGGCACAAGCCGAAACGTTCTATGGCTTATCAGGACTAGGAGACTTATTGGCCACCTGCAATAGTGGATTGAGCCGTAACTATCAAGTCGGCTATCAGCTTGCTCAAGGCCAACCCCTGTCAGAGATTCTGGCGGGACTCGAAGGAACGGCCGAAGGCGTCAATACCACACCGGTTTTGGTTGAGAGTGCCAAGCGCCAGGGTGTGTCTGTCCCCGTGGCGACTCAGGTGTATCGCTTGCTAACCGGAGAGATTACACCTCAAGCCGCCGTGGATGCTTTAATGCTGCGAGATACCAAGCCCGAGTGAGGAAAAACAGCAGCCAGGAAATTTCCCCGAAAAATTTTTAGAAAAAATTTCTCAATCTTTCAGGAATCGGTCGGGTAAGTAATGAAGATTAACATAGCCTTTGACCGAGGTCACTATTCCTGAAGAGAGAGGCGCTTATACTATCTGTTAGATGTTAAAAGAGAAGCCAAGTCACAAGTCACCATGTCCTGCGCTAGGATTTATTTCAAGCGATAGAGCGTTGGGCTGTCTACCAACGACTGATTTTAGGCAAAATGCCAATTTTATAGATGTGGCACTTGAGACGAAAGCGATTCCTCAGCACTAATGGAGTTATCGATAGAGACAATCCATATTAATGGGCGATCTTCTTCGATAAAAACAAATACAAGCGCTGTTCTCCGGTCATCAAGGGTGGGAACTCTAGTACTAAGTTGTGACGCACTGTTTGTTCAGTGATGTCATCAGTCCTAATTAAGAGATTATTATGCCAGCCACTCCTTTCTATGCCGACACAGACTTCGACCAAGAGCTGTTTTCCTATAGCTTTGAGTCCAGTGGTACAAACGAAGATGTAGATCCATCGGTAGAAGTTGATTTGGTTGACCTGGAGAGCGAAAGCCCGGATGCTGGAAGCTTCTCCAAAACGGCTAATCGCCGCACGACAGATCTCGTTCGCTTATACCTTCAGGAAATTGGTCGGGTTCGTTTACTCAGGCGAGATGAGGAAGTCTCAGAAGCGCAAAAAGTTCAGCGCTATATGCGGCTGTTGGACTTGCGGACTGAGTTTGCACAGTCATCGGATGAAGTGATTAATCGCTTTGTCCATTTGATCGACACTCATGATCGTCTTGTGTCTCAACTCGGACATCGCCCCTCGTTGGAGCGGTGGGCCGCTGTTGCTGGTGTGGAGGTTTCGGACTTAAAGCCAAGTTTGTCACAAGGAAGACATCGTTGGGCTGAGTTAGCTGGTCTTTCGGTCAAAGAGCTAGAACAAATTCAAGCTCAGGGTAATCGGGCTAAAGAACACATGATTAAAGCGAACCTACGCTTAGTCGTGTCGGTCGCGAAAAAATATCAAAATCGCGGCTTAGAACTCCTCGACTTAATACAAGAAGGCACTCTAGGATTGGAGCGGGCAGTCGAGAAGTTTGACCCGACCAAAGGTTATCGCTTTAGCACCTACGCGTATTGGTGGATTCGTCAGGGCATCACTCGTGCGATCGCAACTCAAAGCCGCACCATCCGCCTACCCGTTCACATTACTGAAAAGCTCAACAAAATCAAAAAAGCTCAGCGCAAAATTTCTCAAGAAAAAGGCCGCACGGCAACCATTGAAGATATTGCCGTCGAGCTAGAAATGACTCCGCCTCAAGTTCGGGAAGTCTTACTGCGAGTGCCTCGCTCGGTTTCCTTAGAAATTAAAGTGGGCAAGGAAAAAGACACCGAATTAGGTGATTTACTCGAAACAGAAGAAACATCTCCTGAAGAGGTATTGATGCGCGAAGCCCTACAACGGGACTTGCAGCAACTACTGGCAGACCTCACTAGCCGTGAACGAGATGTAATTCGGATGCGGTTTGGTTTAGGAGATGGTCATCCTTACTCTTTAGCTGAAATTGGCCGAGCCTTAGAACTGTCTCGCGAACGTGTGCGTCAAATCGAAGCGAAAGCCCTACAAAAATTGCGGCAACCCAAGCGACGCAACCGAGTACGGGATTATCTTGAAGCACTAAGCTAAGTCGCGACAGAGGCTTTATCCTCCTCCAGACTTTAATACATAAAACCGGCCTAAGAGCCGGTTCTCTTTTTTATTCGGCAATATCAGCCAAGCTGTATTGATTACTCACGAAGTTTCTCGTCTAATATCACCCGAATTGACATCATAGACGCGTTGTGCAGCTTCCACGGCTGACTGAGTAAGAGGCCCCCAAATCCCATCAATTTCACCTTTATAGAAGCCCAAGTCTTTTAATCGCTTTTGCAGTGCCTGTGTAGCGGCGGGACTCAAGGGATTGTTTGAGGTCTGTAAGCTGTTGACCGTTGTTGTCGCAGTTTGCGTACGGACTGTTCTGGATGTAGCTCGACTTGGTGTCGTTCGGGCTGTCGAACGATTTCGAGGCGTTGAGCGATTAGCTGAAGTTGTTGTCATTTTTCTCGTAGCGCGACGGGCTGCCGTTCTACGGGGTGCGGGAGGATTTGTCCCCCCAACTGACGGTAAGGCGGCTCGAGTTTGTGGCCCAACTATTCCATCTACTAGCAGTCCTTTGGCTTGCTGGAAGCGGATAACCGCCTTTTGTGTAGCTTCATCAAAAACACCATTAGTACTGCCCCGGTAAAAACCCCCGACTGCTAAACTTTCCTGAAGAGCGCTCACTTGGGAACCTTGAGCCCCTAGTTTCAAATAGCGGACAGAAGAGCTTCTAGCGGGTTTGGAATTGGACTGAGGCTGAGAACGTGGTTTTTTCGTGGGTCTAGAAGCTGGTTTAGATTGTCCCCCCAAAGCCACCAGGGTATTAGTCCCTACAATTCCATCGGGTTCCAATCCTTTAGATTGCTGGAATTCAATCACAGCCTCCTTAGTCAGGGAACCGAAATAGCCAGTGACATTGGCCTGAAAATAACCTAGTTCCTGTAAGCGTTGCTGAACTTGCGTGACCTCTGTGCCTCGATCGCCTTCTCGAACCACTGCTCCGGCCGAATCGGCTATCCCTAAACTGCCAAAAGCTAGGCTGAGAGAGAGCAAAGATACAGCCGCTCTTGTAGAAAGTTTAGGTTGATGACAGACCCAATCGAGCGAGTCTTGCATCAACTGCCCTAAGCTTTCCCAAGTTGAAACCAACGCTGCATATTCAGCATCTATGGGTGCTTCGTGAGCTAAAGCCAAGTGAAAATAGGCAAGGTTTTCCATAATCTTATAGAAGCATCACTATGCCAAGGTCTAGTTTAGGATATATGGGTTCGTTGCGATGATGCTACCTATACGAGTGAACTACCAACATCAAATCAAAGATTATGATGTCGGCTTCGCGTCTCATCCGCCGATGCCTCCAGTAACAAGTTACTTTTGGTCTTACTCAGCGTCTCTGGTTGGTTACCCAACCTTTGTCTCCTATAAAAGGGAGAACCCGCGCAGCCGCCCTTCCAGGGCAGATTTTTGTTTTGCCGCTTGGTTTTTGCGGAAAGTGGTTAGAGTTCTAACCGAGTGTTGACGCTATTTTCTCAGCAATTCATCTCGCCGTCAAATCGCAGATTATGAGGGGAGACTTCTTGCAGAACTAGTTAAAAATATGCAACTCTGGCATCGAGTCCTCGCGATCGCAACAGATAAGAGCGACTTTCTGCGCTGGCACGATTGGGAAATGTCCCGGCGTTGACGTACCGCCCACGTTTCGAGCTAGCTACAATAGCATTGTTAAAACCTTCTACAGCACGAACCTGAAGCAGCGTATTGTTATCTCGAACAGGGACTACCACAACATAACGATTTCTTCTCGGTTGGTCGATCAGATTCAAAGCAGTTAGAGTGTCTCGACCTGCAACACCATCCGGGAATAGACCTCTCGATCGTTGAAATTGTATAACAGCGTTCTCCGTTTGACGGCCAAAAATCCCATCAACCCGACCTGGATTAAACCCTCTTTGTCTTAACTCTTGCTGAAGGCGCACGACTTCAGAACCGCGATCGCCCAAGCGCAATATCCCTGTCGATAAAGCCACTTCGCTGAATCGCTCAGATGGCACATTTCCGGTTGGGGGAGGTGGATAAGGTATCCCTAACAAATTGCTGTCAAAAGATTGGGATGGCACGGCACTAAATAAAACCGCCCGAGTGCGAGCATCCACCACTCCGCTTGTTTCTATATTATTGTCACGCTGAAAACGGATTACGGATTCTTGAGTAATTGTCCCAAAAAATTCAGTCGGGGTTCGATTAAAATACCCTAACTGTTGCAAACGCTGCTGAACTGCCGTGACTTCTGAACCGCGATCGCCTCGTCGCAGCACCTGATCAGGACGGTTATACAGATATTCTTGGCCTAAACGCTGTGTTCTCTGACTATATTCGGCAAATAGTGCTGATTCGGTTGCTGAGCCCACCTCGCCATCGGGAATCAACCTGTTATCTTGTTGGAATCGAATGACTGCATTTCTTGTCGTTGAACCAAAAACACCATCAGCCGGAGCGTTGAGGTATCCTAGCTGTTGTAAGCGCTGCTGGATAAACCTCACCTCTGGAGTGCGATCGCCTATTCGCAGAGTTTGAGCCATTGCCTCACCTGCCATCCCAAACATCCCTAGAATGGCAATCAGCAACAGCAAATACATTCGAGCATTCGTGGCTAATTTTTGGTGTTTGAACCACTCGAACAGCTTCAGATTTTCTAGGTTGTAAACCTCAATAGCGTCTGTGGGTGCTTCATCAATTAAGACCAGATGAAGGTAGGCAAGAGTTTCCATTTTGATAAGAGTAAATTTCCCCGCTCGTCTATTTAGTCAAACTTGAGTATTGCTAATTTTTTCTTTACTAGCCATACCCGCTTTGGGAACAGAACGAATGTGTCCTGGCTTCACCCCCCAAAATGCTGCTAACTAAAAACAATAATGTTAGCTTAAAATAGACTGGGTTTCTGGGTCAGTTTTGTAGATTTTTATATTACAACTAATTTTCCTAAACTTTCCAGAAATTACCTCACTCTGTTTTATTGCTACAAAGAAATAAAAAAAACTCATCTCAGTCAAGATTAGCTCGGTGGAAAAAAGTGAATGATTGCTAAGACAGACTTCAGGTATCTGCCGAACACATTAGTACTTAGCTCTCAGGCAATGCCTCTTATGCAAAAAGCCTGTATGCGATAGATTTATTTTTTCTTGAGAGAAACACTGGGATTGAAAGGAGTTACCCCTCATCGAATCGTAGAATGTGATTCAATAACCGTTATGATTGGACACATCCTAACTGGGTTTGCTGATGACTTCCCAGAGGGATACTGTAAGTGAGGAGTTAAGGTATGAAAATGATAAGCCACTGGAGCAAACCTATCGCTCTCTTGGCTTTAGGATTAAGCGCCATGGGAGGGATAAAGGCTAATGCCACGGTGTTTACGACCTTTCCTACAAACAGTAAGATGATTGCATCACAGGCAACTGAGTATCCCAACCGAGAAACGATTCAACTCGCACAGAGGTTAGTGGGAGAATGCCGTGCGGCTGCGCGATCGACATTTATTTATCGAGAGCGTTCTACCGCGAGTCCAATCAGAGCGCTTCAAGCTAACGAACGAGTGATTTTAGCAGAAGATCTAGCGAGTGATGGTTGGATAGCTGTTACATCTCCCATTAGCGGATTCGTACAAACCAAGGAACTCAAGCGCTGTTCTAATAATAGTTCTACCAATCCTCCTTCTCTTTCTCGGCCTAATCTTTGTCGGCAAGTCATTTATCAGGGTAATGAAGGGGTAGCAGTTCGCGAGAAACCTACGGTTGATTCGCCTCAAGTGAATAATGTATTGTTTGGCGATCGCGTCACACTTTTCAATCCTCCAGAATTCTTAACCGATAGCACTGGGCGAGAGTGGGCTAGACTGGCTGTGCCTCGAGGATGGATGTCTAACGGGATTCCGGCTAGAGGAGATATCAATCTTGTCGCTTGTTTTTAGCCGATATCTCATTTCTGAATATGCCTAATAATTACAAAACTTGGTAGGGTCAGGGTACATTGAGCTTGTGATGCTGCATACTACAGAAACTTTTCCATTACATAGTTGATGAATGTTTCGCCCCTACGAGTCACCTCCTGCTCTTTTATCACTGAAAACCCCTGGCGCTGGAAAAAAGGCTTTGCGGTAATACTTGCCTCAGTAAACAATCGATTCACTGGCAACTCAACTGCTTTTGTTTCAATTGCCCGATAGATTTGACTGCCCACTCCACAACGCTGATAGTTTTTGTGACAATAGAAGCAATCGATGTGACCATTGGGTTCTAACTCTCCGAACCCTGCAATCACACCTTCATCATCCGCAACATAGGTGAATCGATTTGAACACACCTCTACCCAATTTCTAAAGTGGATATTGTCGGGTGCCCATGCCCTTACCTGACTGTTTGAGTAATCACGGATGTTAATTTCACGAATTGTTTCGTGGAATAACCGCGCTATTTGTTCAGCATCCTGTGCCTTAAACAACCGAACATTGATCATGATCACCCTACCAATCACTCAAACTGCAACTTGCTGAAAATCTCATGATAGTTTCAGCCTTAATATAAACAGATATTTTCTGACTCTGCTCTCAACAACTATTTGTGGTGTAGCGCGTCTAAATGAAGCATAAAATAACCCTCACCCCAACCCTCTCCCACGGGGAGAGGGAGTAATATCACATCCGGTTAAATGGCCATAAAACCTGTAAGGGCGGGTTTAGAAATCAGCTTGATTGCTGTACCGACAACTTGCCATCAAAACCCGCCCCTACGATAATCTGGTTGTTCAAACGGATTTGATATAAAGCGAGAGAGGAGCGAGGAGCAAGGAATACACAAATGATTTAGGTTGGCTATATAGCGTGGGAGCACGTCAGATTTGCCCAGACAGCCCGCACTGCGTGCCGCTACGCTAACATCCCCCAGCCCCTTCTCGGGGAGAAGGGGAGCAAGATTTCAAAGTCCCTCTCCCAAAAGGAGAGGGATTTAGGGTGAGGGCTGACAAAGGTGACATACTCCCTATAGCGTTCTTGTTGAGCTATAGCGACTAACCTGAATGGCTACATTTTTTAGCAATAGAATTCTATCCCAAAAAGTAAATTTCTGGGCTTATCTACCTAGTCTATTAAGCCAGACTGAAGCTGATATTCAGTTGGTCAAACATAGATTGAATTGCTTTACTTAAATCAGTCCCAACTCACTGCATAACAAGGCAATCAATACTGAAAAACCCGTAATAGCTAAAGCGATAAGCGGGTGCTGTCCTTGGCTAACGGCAAAGGATGTCACGATCCCAGCCCCTAAAGCGGCTGTTACAACGGCTCCCGCCCAGTCTTTGTCAGAATTCTTTTTGTACATCTTGAGTTTTCTGTTATGTAAGGTTGTTAAAACAGCAAGTTACAGTTCTACAACCTACCATCACTTCTCTGTTGGCTTTTCAGTTGCTGGGAGTTTTGCAATTAAGATTTAAATTTAGCGATTTTTCTTAACAAATAAATTGAGGTGTTCTTCATAGGATACCTAGTGCAGAAATCCACCCTTTATCCTGGATTACAACCGTTGTAGGTCTGTAGTAAAAACTTTCTACTTAGGAATTTGGGTTAAGAAATCTATTGAGAAAATAGCTGTATTGTTACATTTTTCAACACACTTAGCCCGTGTAGAGCGCCTCGAATGAAACGGGTAGCAGCGATGGGTTGTCGTATCATTCCCATTGCTAAAGGCACAGGTTGCAGGGAACCATCAGGATTAAGTGCTGAGGCGAGATTTGGTAGGTTATGGTGAGAGTCGTCGCTGATCACTCGTACCATTGCTACAGCTATCCCAGCTTGAGAAAGAGTCTCTAAAGCCGCAAATCCTTCCATATCCACAACGTGAGCATTGTAGAGTTGTGCTAGCTGGCGTTTTTCTGCGGCTGAGGTGATAATGCGATCGCTCGTCAATGCCTGAACCAAAAGAACCCGTTCTTTCAGCTTGTGGTGTACTAGGGTGGTGAGGTGGCGATCGCACGATTGCAATAAAGGAGTAGTCTGATTAGACTCATCGGATGAGTGTCTGTTACCACGAATACAAGTTTGGTAGAGAACAATATCCCCAACAGTTAAGTCCGGTGACAAACTCCCACATAAACCCATCACAAGTACTTGGGGTGATAAAGCCTGAAAATCATCTTTGTTCTGTTGCCACTGTTCCAAATAGGAAACTAAAGCCGTTGAACCCATAGGAATTGGTACGACTCGAGGCTTTGAAGACTTAAGACGACGGATGCCGCGACAGACAGCTTTGTATTCTGCACCTTGAGGAACCAGAATGATTTGAGGGAATAGGGAATCGGACAATTCTTGTTTCACCGATGATGAATCGATGTTTTGCATAAGTGGCAGTTCCCTGAGAAGTAAGTACTACTGTACGAGACAGGTATTCAAAAACTGTCTAAATCGTTTGCTAAAAATCTCATGACTTATCATCAACGATTCAACTCAGATTAGGACTTTCTAAAGTGCGAGGTTTGCGTTGGGGTTTTAACCCAAGTGCAAACAAAGCCATGTGAGTAAGACGCGGTAACAATTTCGGTTGCAGGAGTTGTGGATCGAACTGACTCATTCGGTTTTGATTTTCCTGAAGACAGGTGGCAAGAAAGCGTTCTAGCGTCAAGTTCAGGCTAAAGGTACTCGCTTTAGTGGCCGTGAAACTATCGCCTTTGGTATCGCCACTACGAACCACATTCAACAAGCTGCTTAAAGCAATGCCATAGTGCCACAGGGTTTTAGCGGCTCGCAGTCCCATCCATCCTTGTCCCCGATTGATTTGCAGATAGGTGAACCAATTGACAAAAAACACGATATGGCGTGCTTCTTCGTCGAGGATGGGGTTAAAAATGGTGAAAATGGAGTCTGGAAAGACACCGGCTTCCCGTGCTACCCCAAATAAACCAAAGGCGAAGAAAGAATCGAGACATTCTTCAAACCCAAAATGGGTAAATTTTTGCTCAATGTTGGAGGGTAAGTTAATGGGAGAGCGTTCATCGATCTCGATGTCATAATGGTCGATTAGCGTGGCAATGAGTCGGGAGTGGCGGGCTTCTTCTTCTCCCTGGAGTGCGATCGCGTCTCGCAAAACTGGATCGTCGATCAACTCAGCATAAGCCGTTACCAATGCTCCGGCTTTGCTCTCGATATCTAGGGCTTTTTTCCAAAACGGAATCCCTCGCAGCAGTTGCAGCGCCTCGGCATCGAGTTCAGGCCAGGGAAGCTCACTCGGTTCGTAGTGCAAGTGAGTTTCCATAAAGCTGCGGCAAAATAACTGCTTATGTGCCTCAGATCCAAGTTTCATCATTTACGTCTACTGTATTAGAGTTGCTTTTGTCGGTACAATTCGGGTTCCTAAAAAACACTAGCAACAAGAACAAAAACATTCTACAAATTAGCCTGTCAAGAGCCACACCAACCACTTTTCAGACTGCCCTATCAGGCAATGCCTGAGCTCCCCTCGATGAGGTAGATGGTGTATAGTGCCACAAAACTGGGGTTAGAACGCTAGGATCGAATAAATCCATCGTTTTATCATCCACACGAATATTCACCCTCAAAAGCAGGGTAGAACCAAGTTTCAAACAATCGATGAGAGCGATGTAAGATTGCTCAGTTCACGATGAACCTACAGTCACCTTCAGCATTTAATCCTCTATGGCTTCAATTTCCCGTAAAAACCTGATTGAAGATATTCCTCGCTTTTTTGTGGCTCAGGCGGGTATTATGTTCGCCGTTAGCTTGGTGACGATTCAAACAGGTCTTCAGTCTGGGTTTGCTCGCTCCTCTTCCTGGTTAATCGATCGCTCCCAAGCTGATATGTGGGTGGCCTCTAAAAACATGACGCATTTAGGGCAAACCCGTACTATCCCTTATGAACGATTAGCTGAGGCTCGTCAAGTAGAAGGGGTAGACCGAGCTGAAGCGGTTATTATCCAGGGAGCAGATTGGTATCAAGAACATGCTGATAAGATTTCCTCAGTGACAGTAGTGGGAAGCTCACCCGACGGACTGTTATTTTCTCCAACTACCCAATTCGTTGAAGGCAGTTTTCAGGACTTACAAGAGCCTTACAACATCATCACTGGCCGCACCAACCTCGAGTCTCTCCACATCAGAAAAGTAGGGGATTTTGGGAAAATTAATGACATTAGAGCTAATGTTGTGGGGTTAACCGAAGGAACCCAATCGATTGTCTTCGGTAATATCGTTTTTACGTCTTTAGAAAGTGCCAACGCTTACATCAATGTTCGCTCAGCAGACAGACGCCAGGTTCGGGATGATAATTCTACCCCCACACCGGCACCGAGAGCGATCGCTGAAACTGACCCGATTACCTATATCCTGATTCGAGCCGAGCCCGGTGTAAATCTGGAAACCCTTAAGAATCGGTTGGAAAAAGCCTTACCTCGTACTCGTGCTTACACTCGCCAAGAGATGTCACTTCAGACGCAGGAATACTGGAAGGAGCGCTCTGGAATTGGATTCATTCTCGGATTAGGTGCAGTCGTCGGCATTGTGGTGGGTATTGTCGTCGTCGGTCAAATCCTTTATGCTTCCGTATCAGACCGCATTAAGGAGTTTGGAACCCTCAAAGCAATGGGAGCGTCCGATCGATTTATCTACAGGGTAATTGTGGAACAAGGTCTTTGGATGGCAATTTTAGGTTATGTCCCCGGCATGGCTCTATGTCTGGGAGTAGCCGCTTGGACAGCTCAGACTCAAGGGATTGTGATTTTAATCACCCCAGCTTCAGCCTTTGCTGTCTTTGGAATCACAGTAGCGATGTGCGTGGGTTCGGCTTTCTTTGCCATCCAGAAGGTAACTCGCGTCGATCCGGCAATCGTCTTCAAAGGATAAGGTTGCCAATGTACCGTTTGTCCTGACTTCTGATGAAATACTGTTCGTTCAACGATGTCACAAGAGTGTTGCCATAACGTTTGACCTAATGGCTATTTTTAAAAAAAACGTCCAGAATCCCAGAAACTTAACCCCCATGACTTCTGCTTCAACGGCGGCAATTGCAGCGAAGGAAGTGGATATGGTGGTTTCGTCAGGACAGCAGCGCTTGCATATTCTCAAGGGAATTAACTTAGACATTCCCAAGGGTGATATTCAACTGTTAATGGGGCCCTCTGGTTCGGGAAAAACAACCTTGCTGTCAATTTTAGCGGGATTGCTCACCCCGACAACAGGAGGTGTGTTTCTACTGGGAGAAGAAATTACGCGAATGTCTCGTAAGAAGCTGGCGTCATTTCGACGAGAACACATCGGCTTTATTTTTCAGGATTCTAATTTGTTTCCTGCCATGACAGCGTTGGAAAATGTGGAAACGGCATTAAATATTAGAGGAATTTGGGGAAAACGAGCCCGTTTAAGAGCTGAGGAAATGCTCGAACATGTGGGGATTGGGGACAAAGCCAAGGAAATCCCTCGCAAACTTTCCGGTGGACAAAAACAACGGGTTGCGATCGCCCGAGCCTTGGTCAGTCATCCTCAGTTAATTATGGCAGATGAACCCACGGCAGCTTTAGATGCTCAAAGTGGACATAATGTGATGGCACTCCTTCGCAAGCTGGCCAAAGAAGAAGGCTGTACTGTGTTAATGGTTACGCACGATCCCCGTATCGTAGATATTGCGGATAGAATTGCTCACTTAGAAGATGGGGTAATCAAGAAAGATGTTGAGGAGTAAGGGGGGCGGGGGAGCAGGGGAGCTAGGGAGAAAAAAGACAGATAAATTCCCTACTCCTGACTCCTATTTTCTAGATGTAATACTTGAGTACAACATTGGTTAATCCACAAGCCACAAGAGAAAGGGTTTTTGTCACCGGGGGGACGGGGTTCATCGGTGCTAATTTAGTGCGATTGTTAGTGCAAGAGGGATACACCGTTCGTGCCTTGGTTCGTCCTACCAGTCGATTGGATAACCTACAAACCCTGGATATTGAAATTGTTAAAGGGGATTTGAACGATGAGAAGTTGTGGCAACAGATGCAGGGGTGTCAGGCACTCTTTCATGTGGCGGCTCACTATTCCCTTTGGCAGTCGGAGCGGGAGGCACTTTATCGTCATAATGTTTTGGGAACCCGTAATGTGTTAGCGGCGGCTTGTCGTGCTGGTATTGAACGAACAATTTACACGAGTTCAGTGGCGGCCATTGGTGTGGGTGCTTCCGGCCAGGTAGTAGATGAAACCTATCAAAGTCCTGTTCATGCTCTAGTTGGTCATTATAAAAAGTCTAAATTTTTAGCAGAACAGGAAGCCAAGCAAGCAGCAGAGGCAGGGCAAGATGTGGTGATTGTTAATCCCAGTACTCCCATTGGTGCATTTGATATTAAACCAACGCCAACCGGTGATATAATTCTTCGTTTCCTGCGACGGCAAATGCCTGCTTATTTAGATACTGGTTTAAATTTTATTGATGTTCGGGATGTTGCCCAAGGACATTTGCTGGCACTAGAACGGGGGAAATCGGGGGAACGGTATATTTTAGGCCATAAAAATTTGACCTTAAAAGAGTTACTCGATCAACTGGCTCAACTTACAGGGTTGAGCGCTCCCCAATACACTGTACCCGCTTGGTTGCCCTTGAGTGTGGCTTGGATTGAGGAACGCATTCTAGCACCTTTGGGGAAAACGCCTTCTGTTCCCTTAGACGGTGTGCGGATGGCACATCAACGGATGTATTATGATGCCTCAAAAGCAGTACGAGAACTGGGACTACCTCAGTCTTCGATCGCAAAAGCGCTCAAGAATGCTGTAGATTGGTTTGTTACTCAAGGGTATGTTGATTAGCGGCTAATGATGGGTAGAAATATTGCTAATCTTCTACACTTAACTAAAAATACTAATAACAAATAACAAATAACCAACAACTATTAACGAAGGGTGAGAGGAAATCAATGGGAATTCATTTACAACAAGCCTTTGAAGTCGGTAAATATTTAGTGGCACAGCGTTTAAAAGGTCGCAAGCGCTTCCCTCTGGTTTTGATGCTAGAACCCTTGTTTCGTTGCAACCTCGCCTGTTCGGGTTGTGGGAAAATTCAACATCCGACGGATATTTTAAAGCAACATCTGACGCCCGAACAATGTTTTACGGCGGCCGAAGAGTGCGGTGCACCAGTGGTTTCAATTCCGGGCGGAGAACCCTTACTTCACCCCCAAATTGATGAGATTGTCAAGGGGTTAGTGGAGCGTAAAAAGTTTGTTTATCTGTGTACAAATGGGTTGTTGCTGGAAAAAAGCCTGGATAAGTTTCAGCCTTCTCCTTACCTCACCTTTAGTGTTCACTTAGATGGGTTGCAAGAATTGCACGATAAATGTGTGGATCGTAAAGGTGTTTTTGAAACTGCTGTTAAAGCCATTCATACAGCTAAAGCAAGGGGATTTCGGGTTACGACTAATACTACAGTATTTGAGGGGACTGACCCCAAAGAACTGCAAAATTTATTTGACTTTTTGGGGACTCTCAATATTGATGGGATGATGATTTCTCCTGGTTATAGCTATGAGTGGGCACCGGATCAGGAGCATTTTCTCAAGCGGGAACAAACTAAGGCACTCTTTCGAGAAATTCTTGCTCCGTTTAAAGCTGGCAAGAAGCAATGGAATTTTAACCACAATCCTCTGTTTTTAGACTTTTTAACTGGAGAAAAAGATTACGAATGTACGCCTTGGGGGAGTCCCAGTTATAGCGTGTTAGGGTGGCAGAAACCTTGCTATTTACTTAATGAAGGGCATTACACCACGTTCCAAGAATTGTTAGATAATACAGATTGGAGCAAATACGGTCATAAGAGTGGAAATCCCAAGTGTGCTGATTGTATGGTGCATTGTGGATATGAACCAACGGCGGCAATGGATGCCATGGAACCGGAAAATATTGCGCGTTCTTTTGCTAGTGTTTTTGGGATGAGTAAGTAATACTCCTGATAGACGGTGTGGAGTTTCTGATGTTGAAGTTAAAAGATTTCTTTGATGAAAAAGCAACCTACTCTTTTAACTGAGCGGCTGTTTTTGCGCCCTTTAACATTAGCAGATGCTCCCACCGTACAGCATTTAGCTGGAGTTCGAGAAATTGCCGATACAACTATTTCCATCCCTCACCCCTATAAGTTGGAAGAAGTTGAGAAATGGATTGGAGGACATATTCATGAATTCACTAGAAACACAGCCATTCATTGGGGAATGGAAACGAAAGATAAACGCCAATTAATTGGCGCGATTGAATTGCGAGATATTGACAAAAATCATTCGCAAGCGGAATTAAGTTATTGGATTGGGGTGGAATGGTGGGGCAGAGGATTCACTAGCGAAGCGGCAAAATGTATGCTTGGTTTTGGTTTTGAGCAGCTTCATTTGAATCGAATTTGTGCCTACCACATGGTGAGAAATCCAGCTTCTGGAAAAGTGTTAAGAAAAATTGGCATGAAGCAGGAAGGATTGCTACGTCAGCGTGTGCGAAAGTGGGGGGTATTTGAAGATGTTGCCTTGTATGCCATCCTTCAGGAAGATTGGTTAGTGGCGTGAGAATTATAAGAAGTTGGAAGCCTATAGCGCTCTAAATCAAATGTGACATATAATAAGCTGAAAAATGGAACTCCTTGAAACAGTTTTTCCGTTATAAAAGCAGAATCAGTTTAGCCTATTGCAAAACTTCTTTGAGGGCTTTGTATGCGGGTTTAGGTTGGCCTGACTCATCAAAAATCAATGGCGCATCCGGTTTTTTAAATAAGCGAGGAATCCAAGAATAACGGTCAGTCAATCCCCACAATAAAAAAGCGGTACAGTTTTCTGCTTCTAGGCACACCTGCATCATATCTTGATAAACCTGAGCTTGGGCGGCAAGACGTTCTTCTCTTGTACCGATACCATCCCCAATTTTGACATCCATCTCAGTAATTTGTACCTCTAAGCCCAAGTCGTTAAGTCGCTTAATATTTGCCGCAACTTTTTGAGGCTCGGGAGGGTTTTGAATCCCAACATGCATTTGCAAACCGACACCATTAATAGGGACGCCACGCTGTTGTAAATCTTTGACTAAATCATAAATAGCATCCGATTTAGCTCCTAATTCCTCGCCATTATAATCGTTATAAAACAAGGGAACATTCGGATCGACTTCATGCGCCCAACGGAAGGCCATTTCTATATAATCTGGCCCGATAATGTCCTGCCAGATCGTCTTTCTGCGGGAATTTTTGTCATCTGATATGGCTTCGTTGACCACATCCCAGGCCACTAATTGGCCTCGATAATGCCCCATTACATTATTGATATGTTCCCGCATGATGTCCATCAATTCCTCTCTTGTCCACTGACCGTCCTCCAGCCAGTTGGGGAGGCTTTTATGCCAAACTAGGGTGTGTCCCCGTACCTGCATCTGATGCTGTTGGGCGAATTCAACTAGGGTATCGGCCTCAGTAAAATCGTAGCGATCGCTTTGTGAATGGATGGCTTTAAATTTCATCGCATTCTCAGGTGTCATCCATTTAAATTCCTGTGCTAACAAAGTGCGATAGCTTAGATCGTTGGTCAAAGCGTTAACATTAACAGCTACCCCGAAATGAATTCCTTGTTTTTGGGCTAAACGGCCTAAGGAATTTTTTGAGGGATGTGTACTCCCTGGAAACGAAAATATAGCCGTCATCACCAATGCCAACAGCATCAAGGCGCTGAATTTTCCCATGCTTCCTATCATCTTCAACATCGTTGATACCGCATACCCGGTAGCTGCGATACTAGCCCCATTAGTTCCAATTGCAACAGGGCACTAGACACTGAACCGGCTTCTAAACCGGCTTGCTGCACGATGATATCAAAGGCCGTTGGTTCAGATGCTAATGCCTGTAACACTTGAGTTAATTCTGGCTCTAATTGAGGTATGGATTGGGTTGGTTCTGGGGTAAAAAGGGGTAACTGCGCCGCAGAATCCAGTTGGGGAATCGCTCCCAACATATCTAACAAATGCCCTTCACTCAAAATAACTTGAGCCCCCCTGCTTAATAGTCCTAAACATCCTTTAGATTGCTCATCATCCAATCGCCCAGGTAAAACATACACATCCCGGCAAAATTCATTGGCTTGGTAGGCGGTAATCAATGCGCCTGACTTACTGGGTGCTTCCATCACCAAAACAGCCCGACACAAACCTGCAATAATGCGATTACGTTGGGGAAAATGGGCGCGACTGGCTCCAGTTCCAGCAGGATATTCGCTAATCACTAATCCTTGCTGTTGAATTTGTTGGTAAAGTTCGCGGTTACGGGGCGGATAAATGAGATCCACACCTGTACCCAAAACTGCGATTGTCCGGCCACCTGCCTCGATACAACCCCGATGCGCTTCGGTATCAATGCCAGCGGCCATACCAGAGACAACGGTAAATCCTTGCCGTGCGAGTGCAGTACTGATGCGCCTTGTCCAGCGCTTACCGTACTCTGTGGGTTCACGGGTGCCCACGATGCCTACCATTGGCTTGATGCCTTGATTTTCCTGGAGTTGAACCTGCCCTCGATAGTACAAAGCGGGTGGCCGAGTGGGAATTTCCAGGAGTAAGCGGGGATACTCTGCATCAGCCGGTGTCCAGAAATGGGGATTTTTGGCACAGTGCTGCTCTAAAAATGACTCGGGACGAATTCGCGATTGCGCGGCCACCACTGTCTCAGCTAATTGATAGCCAATACCCTCAACCTGCTGGAGTTGGGTTGCACTTGCTTGCCACGCTGCTGCCAGAGTCCCAAAATGCTGTTGCAGACGCCCAATTAACACCGGCCCCATGCGTTCAACTTGTGCCCAAGCCAGCCAGTATGTACGTTCTCCCACTCGTTTCTCCCTGATGATGCACCAATACTATTTTGGTGTACCCAAATCTGCTTTGGGGAGAGCTTTTATCGTTAAACTATTGCCAATCTACTTTTATAGAAGAATTTAGGAGTCAGGAGTTAGGAGTCAGAAGTCAGGAGTTGAGAGTTGGGAGTAAAAGCGGCTTGATGTTTTTACCTCATGCATTTGCAATCTGCTGTATCGGATAAAGGCTTTTGGTTTTTAAGTTGCCCAACTTACAAAACGAGCGTACAAATAAGCAATCATTTCACTAATAATTGGCCGCACTCCTGAACTAGACATCCACCACCGATTTGGGTCATATTCTAGGGGTTTTACCGCAATAATGCCAACTTGAATTTTGGGAGCTAGGGCTTGCTTATAAATCAGCCAACTCCTACGAGCATGAACATCATGGCTATAAAGATTAATAGATTTGATATTTAAATCTGACTGAGCGATCCATTGCCGTATAGCCTGAGCCGAGGAAGCTGTACGATTTCTGATCACTTTTTCTCCCGTAATGGTGACGAGTTTATCGGGATCGAATCCTAATTTTATCAGTGTTGCGGCCGATAGTTCGCCTGTGGTTTTGTAGTGAGATAAATAATATCCTTTCTCTAGTGGTAATCCACTGATAATGAGTTTTTGATACCCTCCTTTTTCAAATTCTGTCATTGCGCTTTTGATTCCATAATCTTGCATCCACCCTTCGACTACCAAAACCTCTGCTTTAATGGGAGCGTTGGGTGCTAGGAAGCCGTGAATCTGGGTTATGACCAATGAAATTAATGCAAAAAAAAATATAACCGCAATCAACCAACCTTCAGCAGTGGGCAACCATATTTCTTTCCGCTCAATTAAGCGCATATCACTAAAAATAGAATAAAGAGTATCCTTTCTTGTTTCTTCGTTCAGTTTTATAGTTTATCCGAATAATCTTTATAGGAATTTGATTAGGCGCACAAAAATAATCCAAGACAGGCATAGAGAGTATAATTATTATATATAAAAGCTTAAATTGCCCTTGGTAAAGCTATGGTGATTAGCCAAGAAAATATAATCAGACCAGCGGCAACCCTGACTGTGACTTGGGAGAAGCTCCCAGACGACTATAAATTAGAAGAAGAACCTGTGGAGAATACAGGACAACCGCTGATTGCTGGAGCCTTACGCGAACCTTTAGAATTAATCGGGTACATTAAACCCGAAATGCTCATCGCCTCCAACTTAGGTATTTGCGCGACAGTAAATGGAGAGTTGGTTATCAAAGCACCAGATTGGTTTTACGTCCCTACAGTGCAACCGCTAACACAACAAGGCGAACGCAAAAGCTATACACCTAATT
Source organism: uncultured Microcoleus sp. (assembly GCA_964588805.1). Lineage (GTDB taxonomy): Bacteria > Cyanobacteriota > Cyanobacteriia > Cyanobacteriales > Coleofasciculaceae > CAZPRJ01. The sequence goes on from CAZPRJ010000018.1 coordinate 61,264, forward strand.
TAGAAGGGGATACTCCCAGCCTCGTGATGGAATTTCTATCCGACACTGAAGGTGGGGAATATTCAGTCAAGCGTAGCTATCCCCCCGGTAAATGGTTTTTTTACGAGCAAGTTTTGAAAGTCCCCACCTATGTTATCTTCGAGCCAGACACCGGATTGCTAGAAGTTTATCGCTTGCAGGAGCAACGGTACGACTTAGAATTGCCTGACTCAGAAGGACGCCACTGGTTTGCTGAAATGGGGTTATTTTTGGGAGTATGGCGGGGAGAGAAAGAAGGACGCACAGGTTATTGGTTGCGCTGGTGGGATGAGGAAGAAAATTTGCTGCTGTGGGGTGTAGAACGTTTGGAGCAGGAACGTCAGCGAGCGGAACAAGAACGCCAGCGAGCGGAACAAGAACGCCAGCGAGCGGAACAAGAACGCCAGCGAGCTGATAAATTAGCCGCCTACTTGCGCTCTCAGGGAATTAACCCAGATGAGATTGAGTAAGCTGATGTTGATTTAGTGTAAATCTGCTTCCCAAATGCCAATATAGAGACGCTCATCAGTTTGCCATTCAATTACACCCTGGAGAAATCCCAGACTGAACGAATAGCGTGGAGATGTTTTCTGCTGTACTTTTTGTAATCCTTTGTGAATTTCTTCATTGAGTTTGCAGCCTAACATTCCATTCAAAGTGATGGCGACTAGTTGAGTATCAACCTGAGGAGTAAAAGATGCTTCGGTTTGGCGAATTCGTTCAGAGTTTCTGTCAAATAGAAAACCCAAACTTATTTGCTCAGGAATTAATTCATAAGATACAGCACGGGTATTAGGCCAATATCCCCGCGAAGTTTTATTCGGAGTTCCCAACATCCGGAAAACATCTTTTTTCTCGATTCCGGGTTGAAAGGCTGGAACACCAATCCCGTTGGGAACCGATTGGCATTCTCGCTGAATCAAATTTCCTAAGGATGGCCCAGACTCTCCAGAAACCTGCGGTGAAAATCCGGCTGGATGTGCTGAAATTAGAAAATTTTGCGGACTTGATTCGTGCGGTGATAAGTGTAGCTGAGGGAGTAACACCGGGGAAAGTCCGGCTATCAGGTAACTCGTGACAATTAAAATCCCCATGACAAATTTCTAAGCATTTTTATATAAAATTGTGTCCTTTGTAGTGGCAATATTTCACCAAAAATGCGCCCTAAATTTGAAGCTCAAACATCCTTAAAACAACTAGGATATAAGTGTTGATTTTTCCTTATGAGTGATAAAATAATAATTTGATATTTAATTCATTATTTAACTAAATTATCAATTCGTTCGCTCTGATGAATCATAAATTTCATAAAGAAAATTTCAGGGTTTTAAAATCTCAAACTCTGAAATTCACCCTGCTACGGTAATACTATTGCACCCGATATTTTAAATAAGAACCTTTAGCACTATGCCACTTTTTAATCTCCTACACTATGGCTCATTACTTGTTTGTATCCTTTGCTAGCTTCTATCACGTCCACTTCGGGCAATACTTCCAACAGTTTCTCACAAACTCATAAATCCTCGGGTTACTATTAAGAATGAGCTGTACGTTGTTCCTTGAGATAAGTAAAAACTGACTTATCACCAATATCTGGCGGAATTGGTTGTATTACCTTACGCAGGGCAAACACAACAAATAAAACTGCCCACACTCCTAATAAAAGGGGTTCCCAATCGGTTGGTAAAACACCAGCTAAGTGTCCCAGCAATAGCATGGGTACTATGGGAGTCAGGACTTTAGTTTCTAAACGGTTAAAGCAAAATGCTTCCTTAAAATAAATTCCTGTTAACGCGGCAAAGGTAAAGCCAATACCGAACAAAGTCAATGGCTGATTATAAACAGATAAAGCCAAGGGTTCAGGACTCGAAACAGCGATAGCAGTGGATGCAATTCCCCCAATTCCCCAAAAAATTTGTAGCAGTCGGTGTAGCGGTGCTAAATAGATATGAATCGTGACTAAACTAACGCCCAAAGCTACCCAAAATAAGCCATAAAGAGCTGTTAGCATGGCCATTACTGTGGGAGTATCACCCTGCGTTAAAATCAGTTGACTCCCGACTGCAAAGCTTATCGCTGCAATCATCAAACCTGCTCGGTAGACGATAACGCCGGTGCGATCGCTTTGTGTTATTATAAACTCTCCAAACTGACCTTGGTAGACTTCAGGTTCAGATGCTTGGATTTGTGTCATAGTTTATCCACCTCAAGTGAGTGTAAGCGTATTTCCTCCCCTCATAAACCACCCCTCCCCTCGTACCCGACCGATTTGAGCGGTTCGTGTACAGCCTCAAGAAGGGAGTGTAGTGAAAGAGCGACGCTCCCAAAATCGTAAAAGGCACTTAGCCTATTTTGATACTAACCTGACTTGCAGTTGTCGGCCGTTTCAGTATAGCGGCAAGTTTTATTCAGCTTGCTACGTGTTAATACATCAAAACTGAAGTCTTCAAGCGCTACCTGTATATTTTTAGACCACCTGTTTTTACTTCTAGCCTAATCTAAAACTACAATCTCTTAAGACTCAATTAAAAAGAACTTGCACCGTTGTCCCCCATCCTAGCTGCAACTTGGACTGGGCATTGCCACCATTCACAGCAATTTCCACCCAACCGTGGCTGCCAATCAAAGCCAAAAGCCCTTCCAATTCACAATCGCTGTAAGTTTGGCGATGCTCAATGATGCAATCGCTTACTGCAACCGACCAGGTTTTTCCCTGAACTTCACTCTCAGGAATATTAGTAATGATATTACCAAAATGGTCTATATATTGGATGTAACCGACAATACTAGAAGTCGTTGAGGTAGGTTGAGGGAGGGATAGTGAAGTCAGGGTTTTTGGGTCAATCCTTTCTCCGAATTGTTCGATAGAGACACCATTGGCCAGATGAGCTCCAACGGGTGCGAAAATATCTCGACCGTGAAAGGTAGCGCTAGGTGTTGGTGTCCGCCAATAATCGGCATTTGTGAGCTCAACCGCGACTAGCACTCGTGTTTGATTTAAAACTCCACTGAATAGGCCATTATCAGGCCCCACCAAAAATCCTGTATCGATTTGAAGGGCAATACCTCGACGCTGACTCCCCACCCCCGGATCGACAACTGCTATATGCACTGTTCCCACTGGAAAGTAGGAGTAAGCATTCATCAGGCAAAACCTTGCTGCACCAAGATTTTGTGGGGGGATTTCATGAGTGAGATCGACAACGGTTAAACGAGGATTGATTTGAGCAATGACGCCTTTTATGACGCCTACATACACATCCTTCAAACCAAAATCGGTTAAAAGAGTGATGATACTATTGTCTGGCATTTTTTCAGAAATTTAGAGACTATTTTCTCTCCTTTTATTTTAAGCAACCTAGAGAATAGGGCAATTGATGAGAATCTTCACAACAATCTCAGTGCAGGATAATCAATTCACCGATAATAAATCAACATTTGATTGTATTGAATGCGTTGCTTTCGGCGTAGACAAAAGTTGTTCGCATAACTGATCGATTTCTGAGTCCCGCCATTGAATAATAAGCTGCGCTCGACAAAACTTTAAATTTAAAAGACATAACCACTGCTCTACCGTAAGGGTTTAATTTTCCTACAGTTTGTCAGTGAGCTGTTCCGGATACTACCCTGAGTCAGGCTGAGCCTTTTTTTCTCGACAGAATAAACAGGCGAAGCCTAATATTCAACATCAAGTAGGCTTCGCCTTTCCCAGCTATGATTCTCTAATCAAATTCAATACAAGAGTTAACTCATTCTTCAACACTGCAATATTGAATTACCAGACTTTCCAAGGAGCTTTATTCTTATTCCACAAATCGTTGAGGTAATTCTTATCCCGTAAAGTATCCATCGGTTGCCAAAAACCGTAATGTTTATAGGCTGCTAGCTGATCATCTGACGCTAGCTTTTGCAGAGGTTCTTTTTCCCAAACCGTTGAATCCTCGGCAATGTAGTTAATCACCTCGGGTTCTAAGACAAAAAATCCACCATTAATCCAAGCGCCTTCAAGGTCTTCTTTCTCTCTGAAGCTACCAATCTTATCATTCTCCTTAAAGGAAAGTGCTCCAAAACGTCCTGCAGGTTGAGTGGCTGTCAGTGTGGCTAAAGTTTGTTGCGACTTATGAAACTCAAGCAATTCTTTGATATTGACATCTCCGACTCCATCCCCGTAAGTAAAGCAGAATGTTTCATTGCCGATATGTTCGCGTACACGCTTGAGACGACCGCCGGTCATTGTCTGCTCACCTGTATCCACTAATGTGACTCGCCACGGTTCAGCATAACCACAATGAACATTCATTTGATTAAATCTCATGTCAAAGGTGACATCCGACATATGCAAGAAATAGTTAGCAAAATATTCCTTGATGACATACCCTTTGTAGCCGCAACAGATTATAAAGTCATTAATTCCATAGGCAGAGTAGATTTTCATGATGTGCCAGAGAACCGGCTTACCTCCAATCTCAACCATCGGCTTCGGTTTGATAGAAGTTTCTTCACTGATGCGAGTACCAAGTCCTCCAGCAAGAATGACTGCTTTCATGTAATTACCCCGTCAATTTCAAAAAGATTCCGTAAGACCTGAATTCAGATAAGGAAAACCTGATGGTTATTTTGACAAATACTAGAATAGACTTTTCTTTGAATAAGAAGCAAGAGCCAAGTTCAAAGTGTGGGAGCAATAGTCCATCGTTAGAACCCGTGACAAAACTTTATGAAAACAACATAAAAGCTTGAGCTTTTTACGCTATGGAACAATTACCATTAACCTACTCTAAGGATAGGAGCAAGTCAGTGTAACCCTTTGACCTCAATGCTTAGCACCTTCTAAGACAATTCTTGGCATAGCTCCTATTAACTCCTTACTTTTTGATATTTAGCACTCGAAATTATTCCTGGTGTTGGATTTATTTCTACTGTTTGTTGACTGGTTACTCCCAATCAATTTTAGGTTAGTCTGAAAAAAGGTTACAGCCAGAAAGGAGGTTTAGCAAAGTAATTTAGCTCCATTACAACCCCTAACGATTGAGGATTTTCTAATCAACACGGAACATTAACATCATTGAAATTTGGCTGTCTTGCCTTTACCGTACCATTGCCAAAATTTCCCCTCCTACGTTGAGTGTGAAAGGAGGTGCCTCATCCTGCAACTGTAAAGTTGATGGATTTAGCGAACCAAGGTTGAAACGATATTAAACGATATTAAGTAATAATGGTGAACAATCCGAGTGACGGCTTTTCGCTCGATTGCTTGAAACTCATAGAATAGTACCCTAAATTTGTCTTGCTTCATACGCAAGCGTGAGTGTATAGCACTATGTCTGTGCTTGTTTATGCGATCGCTTAGATTCAAAGTTGACTGGGTAGATCATCTTATTAGGAGCGATCTCGTCTTGATGCTCTAATGTTCGTGCCTCAATCCAATTAACTGCCTTAATCTCCCCCTGTGGAAGAAATAAGTTTTGCATACTCTTCTCTAAAGGGCAATCGGCAGAAGATTCAAGCCTTGATACCAGCGGTTTCCTTTGTAGAACAGTTCATACTTCATAACAATAAGCACAATTAGAAGCTATCTTATCCTATCGGCTCCTCCTTCTCGAAGTGGGCAGCGTTCCGGCATGAGGAGCAAACCTGATTAATCCTGGGCATAAACAGGCTTACCTCCAGGATGGTTATAAATTGTTTGCTAATTTCTGTATCAAATACTACTTTTTTGTGGCTCACTCCGCTTTTCTTCATGGTATTTTGAAAGTGAGATAGTACTCTACTTAGAAAAAAAGGACTGTTTACAGTGAACAGAAATCGAGCTGAAAAAATGCAAAGAGCTGTGGCCGCTCATCGGGCTACTTTACAAAAACTGTTAGAACATCGTTTAGAAGTTGCTAGAGCTAAGGGTGACGAAGCCTTGATTCGTCAGCTAGAGAAAGAAGCCAGCTACCTGGACTTAGACTAAATTTCTTAAGACACTCTGTCCTGACCCTCCCTCTCAAAGCGACTTCTCCTCCCAAATGTCAGGAAAATTTAACAGGGATATCCCATTATTGAACGATATCCCTATTTAAGGGAGGAGGGAGCAAAAAAAATTATAATTTATTTAGAATTGCCATAAGCAAAAAGACCTCATTGCATTCGGGAATATCCTCAAGCCTTTGAGCATTTATACACAATTATTTGTTGAGAAGATTAAAAATAACTACTTATCACTTTACGAGAAATAAATGCCTCTAGGCCAAGTTGCTCTGTTTGAGATAGCTATACTAGTGATGACGTTACCACTAATTCAGACTCACTCCCTAGATTTGGCTTTAAGAAGAGAAGATGTCAATAAGAGACCTACTAGCTGAGGCTTGGCGTGCTTGGAACATTCATAGTGGGTGGATAGCCTGGAACCTATTTCTTGCCTTTATTCCCTTGGGCTTGAGTTTTTGGCTATTCCGCAGAAAATCTCAATCGCGTTCTGTTTTCTGGTGGGTAGCGTTTTTGGTGTTTATTGCCTTTTTGCCCAATGCTCCTTATCTTCTCACAGATATCATTCACCTGATTAATGCAGCTCGTAACTATTATTCAGTGTGGGTGATCACCCTCTTTCTAATTCCTCCACATTTGATCGCGATTTTATTAGGGTTTGAAGCTTATGTTATATCTTTAATGAACCTCGATCATTATTTAAGGAAACAAGCGGCTGGTAAATTTGTCCTTGCGGCTGAGTTAATAACTCATGCCCTTTGTGCTATTGGCGTTTATTTAGGACGATTTCCAAGATTCAACAGTTGGGACTTTGTAACAAAACCGGAAACTGTAATTAGAACATCGATCGAGTCTTTAACTTCAAAACGCCCCGTGCTGGTGATGATAGTAGGCTTTGTGTTTCTGACGGTTTTATACTGGGTGATGAAGCAAATCACAATTGGAATTATATTAAGAATCCGTCAAGCTCGAGATAGCAAGACTAGTTCAAACATCGAATAAATTCTACAATCCCAGCGCCAACAATAGTTTGCTAAAAAAACGAATAGTCTGGTTTCTGCTGTTTTAAAAGCAAACCTCATCATGGAATGCAAGGCAAGCACATCAGCTCACTGATTGTGTCGAGATTGTTAAGAAATATATAAAGTCTCTCTTGTCTTACTCCCGAAAGATGTAGACTCTCTCGAAAAATATGAAGTTTTAAAAGGTTAGTGATTGACCTAAAACTTCATGATGAGTCATCCCCGTTATGTCATCGGCATAGATATTGGTACTGGTAGCACCAAAGCTGTTCTGTTTACCCCCCAAGGTCAAGCTGTCTGTAGGCATACTGTGCCATATACTTTGCATAGACCGACACCCGCCACGGCTGAACAAGACCCCATAGAAATTTTCTCAGCCGTTATAACGACGGTCAAGAAAGTTATGACTAAAAGCCAGATTGAACCGACTCAATTAGTCTGTTTATCCTTTAGTGCTGCCATGCATAGCTTAATTGCCGTTGATGGGGACGGCAACCTACTGTCTCAAAGTATTACTTGGGCTGATAATCGCAGTGCAAAATGGGCAGGATATATTAAGCAACATCAGCAGGGACATGAAATTTATTTAAGGACGGGAACCCCGATTCATCCCATGTCACCGTTGGTCAAATTGGTTTGGTTGCGAAATGAGCATCCTGAGCTGTTTGAACGAACAGCTAAGTTTATTTCCATCAAAGAGTATATTTTTTATCGATTTTTCCAACAGTACATCGTTGATTACTCGATTGCTTCAGCAACCGGATTGCTGAATTTACAACAACTCGATTGGGATAAACAAGCACTAGAATTAGCGGGTATTACTAAAGCCCAATTATCAGAATTAGTACCCACCACGCATCCATTGAAACCGATCCAGCCTGACTTGGCTCAAGAGATGGGAATTTCGCCCGATACACCGACAGTTATTGGTGCGAATGATGGGGTATTGTCGAATTTAGGAGTTGGAGCCATTTCACCCGAGATTGTTGCAGTCACGGTAGGCACGAGTGGGGCTGTACGGACGATGGTTGACCAACCGATAACAGACCCCCAAGAGCGCTTATTTTGCTATATCCTCACCGAGAAACAGTGGACTGTTGGAGGTGCCGTCAATAACGGTGGAATTGCCTTACGCTGGGTGCGGGATCAACTCACAGATACCGAAGTCCGAGCCGCTCACCGTTTGGGGAAAGACCCCTATGAGCTGATTACAATGCTGGCTGAAACCGTGCCACCGGGAGCAGAAGGGCTGCTGTTCCACCCTTATCTGCTAGGGGAGCGATCGCCCCTGTGGGATGCTAATGCCAGAGGCTCTTTTTTTGGCCTCAACTTAAACCACAGCAAAGCTCATTTAGTCCGAGCAGTATTAGAAGGAATTGTGTTTAATTTGTGCTTAGTTTTGCAAGCCTTAGAGCAGTTCGTAGGTCAAACGCAACGGATTCAAGCCACGGGTGGCTTTGCGCGATCGCCCCTCTGGCGACAAATGATGGCAGATGTCTTCGAGCGAGAGGTGAGTGTACCTCAGCAGTACGAAAGTTCCTGTCTGGGCGCTGCGGTTTTGGGGCTGTATGCTCTCCAAGAAATTTCTTCATTAAATATAGTTTCCGAAATGACTGGTCAAATCCATCTACATCATCCGATCCCTGCCAACGTAGAAACTTACAAAAAAATTCTTCCCGTTTATAGTCGCCTCCTCCAAACATTCCAAAGCGAGTATGAAACAATTGCCAAACTTCAAGCAGAATTAACTCAGCAGTAAGGTAATCAACAGTCTGTCTTGGGAATAAGGCAGAAGGCAGAAGGCAGGAGGCAGGAGTCAGGAGAGAAAGATTTCATTCCTTTGTTGTGCACTCTCCTGTCGAAAGGAAGATGACCTCAATACCTCTGTTCGTTGCAATGAAAGCAGACAAAATTATTTTGGCTTAGGGGCTGCCTTTTAAAAACGAATCAGCATAAATCTAGCCTCTCATCGAGAGAGGTAAAGGCTATTTTGTCTATTTTTAATATTTTTGTGAATTGCACAATAGGAGTTTTACTTCATGCCCACAATTGATCGAGAAGAACTTAAGACTTTGGTAGAAAAGCCAGAAGGATTGTGTGTTTCTATATTTATGCCCACCCAAAAGGCGGGGCCGGAGATTCGCCAAAATCCCATTCGCTTCAAGAATCTCGTCAAACAAGCTGAAGAACGTTTGATGGAAAATGGTGTAGGCCATTCAGATGCCGTAGAAATGCTCAAACCCGCCCATGAACTGGACAACGAAGAGTTCTGGCGTTATCAGGATAATGGCTTGGCGCTCTTTATCGCTGAAGATTTCTTTCGCTACTATCGCCTACCCCTGGAATTTGAAGAATTAACGGCTGTAACGCATAACCATTTCCACCTCAAGCCACTCCTACCCCTGCTCAACGGTGATGGACGATTTTACGTGCTGACTCTCAGCCAAGAGGAAATCAAACTCTTCGAGGGATCACGCTACTGTGTTAGCGAAATATCCCTAGAAGATATCCCCGAGAGCCTTTCTGACGCTCTCCAGTACGATTGGCAGGATAATGGTGTTCAGTATCGGCTCAGTACATCCAAAGGGGGAACGGATAATTCTTATCCGCATGCAGGCAGTTTTCACGGGCAAGGAAGCCCTGAAACTGATGATATTAAGCAGAATATCCTGCAATACTTCCATATCGTAGATAAGGGAGTCACCGAATACCTTAAGGATAAGCAAGCTCCTTTAGTCCTAGCAGGAGTTGAATATCTCTTACCTATTTACCAAGAAGCAAATACTTACCCTTATCTCCTAAAAGACGGAATTACGGGCAACCAAAAAATCACAAAGCCCCAAGAGTTACATGAAAAGGCTTGGCCGATTGTAGAACCGCACTATCAGCAGGCACAGCAAGAGGCCGCCGAACGCTTGAGAGAATTTTCTGGAAATAATCAGGAACTTGTCTCTCATGACATGAAAGAAGTAGTGAAGGCGGCTTACTACCAACGAATCGACTCCTTGTTCGTTGCGCTAGGTGAGCAGCAGTGGGGTAACTTCGACCCACAAAAGGATGGAGTGCATCTGCACGAACAAGAACAGACTGGTGATGAAGACTTATTGGATTTTGCAGCGATTTACACCCTTTTAAATGGCGGTACTGTCTTTGCTGTAGAAGCTGAAGAGATTCCAGCCCAATCACCAGTTGCGGCAATTTTCCGCTATTAATATTGTTGTGCAACTCAAGCTTAGTTACTAATCCACAGCCGCCGTTAAGTTAGAATTTGCTTTCGCAGGGGGGTTGAAAGCAGCGAATATGATGTTACGATTCCCATGAGTACCGTGGGTCAAACGGGAATCGTAAAGACGTATTTTATTGCGTCTGTTGTGAGGAGTTCGATTAAGGAATGAAAAGTCTGTGGTTGATGCAAAGTTATCTTCTGGGCGGTCGTTTAATCCATCCGGCACCCAACTCTTGACGCTACTGACCATTGCGTTAAGTTTGGGATCGTTAATTCTTGATTGGACAGCAGGGCGATCGCTTCTATCAGATTTCTCCATGACCCTACCACTGTTGCTCAGTGCCCTAATTACAGCGGCTCTGGGCTACTGGGCAGTCCCTCTCTTACAAGCCCTGAAAATGGGGCAGATTATCCGTGAGGACGGTCCTCAAACCCATCTACGTAAAGCAGGTACTCCCACAATGGGCGGCCTGTTTTTTGTACCCGTGGCAGTGGTAGTCACTTTGGTATGGTCTGGAATAGTCATGAGAGGGCAAGATTTTACGTCGGTGCTTGCCGTCTGTAGCGTGACACTTGCTTACGCGGGAATCGGCTTAGTGGATGATTGGCAAATCATTCGTCGCCGTTCCAACAAGGGGATTTCACCCCGCATGAAATTATTGCTGCAAATCGGCGTGGGTTCGCTATTTTGCTTATGGCTGGCTTGGACTCAGCCGATAAGTATTACGGATATTCATTTGCCTCTAGGGCTGGTTTTACCCTTGGGCTTGGCCTTTTGGCCGTTTGCCGTATTTGTGCAGGTAGCCGAAAGCAATGCCACCAATCTCACCGACGGTGTAGACGGCTTGGCCGCAGGAACCTGCGCGCTCGCGCTGCTGGGACTCGGTGTCATTATTAGTCCAGTCTCACCTGGCTTAATGGTTTTTTGTGCCTGCATGGCAGGAAGCTGCCTGGGCTTTATTGTCCATAATCGTCACCCAGCCACCGTGTTTATGGGTGATACTGGGTCGTTGGCTTTGGGAGGTGCACTGGCTGCCGTTGGGCTTTTGACTCAAAATCTTTGGGGATTATTCATTGTCAGTGGCATTTTCTTTATAGAATCTCTCTCCGTTATCGCCCAAGTCGGTTACTACAAAGCCACCAAGGATGCCAATGGCATTGGTAAACGTTTGTTAAAAATGTCACCGTATCATAACCATCTCGAACTAAGTGGATGGTCGGAAACCCAGATTGTGGGAGCATTTTATTTCATGAATGGGCTTCTGGCATTATTGTGTTTTGCCATGAAGCTTACTCAGTAAGACCTAGCAGGACTTACGCGGTAGACAGTAGCCTAGGTGGTACAAAAGCCACAAAGGAATCTACTGGATTTCTAGAGGGCGTAAGTCCTATTGTTTTTTCCTGAAGTTGACATACCTGATGGCTATGCGACTTTGGTATATGTCATGTCCGTTGGAATAACCAGATTATCGTAGGGGCGGGTTTAGTAGTCCACTTTGGGCAGTACCGACCATTAGGCATCAAAACGCGCCCTTACTAGATATGCGACCTCAACGGATAGGATAAAGCCAGACCCGCAGCAGAGACAGCAATTGCTCAGAATCTACCGGTTTGGTGATGTAATCGGAGGCACCCGCTTCAATGCACTTTTCGCGATCGCCTTTCATGGCTTTAGCGGTCAGAGCAATAATCGGTAACGAAGCAAATTGACTGATTTTGCGAATGGCACGCATGGTTTCGTACCCATCCATTTCCGGCATCATGATATCCATCAAAATCACATCAACATTGGGGTTATTGCGTAATAACTCCAGTCCATCTCGCCCATTTTCAGCGTAGCGAATCTGCATTTGATGGCGCTCTAGCATACTCGTCAACGCGAAAATATTCCGCACGTCATCATCAACAATCAAGACTTGCTTACCCGCTAGAACTGGGTCAGATTGATACAGTTGCTCAAGCATCTGTCGTTTGGGTCCGGGTAAGTTGGCCTGAACTCGATGCAAGAATAACGCTGTTTCATCCAAAAGCCGCTCAGGCGATCGCACATCTTTAATAATGATCGATTCTGCAATTCGCTTCAGTTCCGTTTCTTCCGTGCGCGTCAGTTCTTTGCCCGTATAGATAATAATCGGCAATGGTGAGAGATTCTCGTCTTGCTTAATCTGCTCAATTAGTTCAAACCCCGTCATATCCGGCAGTCCCAAATCCAGAACCAGGCAATCAAATCGCCCTCCTCGCAGTGCTGATAATGCCTCTGTTCCCGTACCTACCGCCGTAGTCGAGACATCACTATTGCCGATGAGATCGACAATACTCTGGCGTTGAATCTCATCATCTTCTACCACCAACAGGTTTTTTACCTGACGTTCGACAAAACTTTTGATTCCCGACAACGCTTCCATCAACGTCTCACGACTGACAGGTTTTTGTAAATAAGCGATCGCACCCAGTTGTAAACCCCGTTGGCGTCCCTCCTCAACTGAGACGATATGCACCGGAATATGACGGGTATTGGGGTCATGCTTCAAGCGGTCGAGTACCGTCCAACCATCCATTTCCGGCAAGCGGATATCCAAAGTAATGGCATCCGGCTTAAAGTCCCGTGCCATCGCTAGTCCCGTATCACTGCGTAAGGCCACCAAACCCTTAAATCCCTCCTCCCGTGCCATATCCAGCAGGATACGGGCAAAATTAATATCATCCTCAATAATTAAAAGTATGCGATCGCCTGTCTCGATACTGTCCCGGTCATCCGGTAAAAACGCAGAAGCAGGAGGCGCAGCCGGCACAATGGCAGAATGAGGAGAGGACAACAACGATACATTCTGAGGTTGAGCATTGAGAGGCATGGCTTCTCTGGCGCTACTTAAGCTAGCACTGCCATCCCCTGACGACACTGGATAAACCTCTACCTCTGTGTAATAAGCATCCGGTAGGTAAAGCGTGAACGTACTGCCTTGACCGGGAGTACTGGTGAGAGTGATTTCTCCCCCCAAGAGGCGAGCAATTTCCCGGCTAATCGACAAGCCCAAACCCGTACCACCATACTTGCGGCTAGTCGAACCATCCGCTTGCTGGAATGCCTCAAAAATGATTCTTTGCTTCTCGTAAGGAATACCAATACCTGTATCGTGAACCGCAAAGGCAACTACGGTAGAAGTACGATTTAAGCGTTCTTGATGCTGACTCCAGCCCCGAATAGCCTTTATCACCCGTAAACTCACTTGCCCTTTCTCGGTGAATTTAAAGGCATTAGAGAGCAAATTCTTTAACACCTGTTGTAAACGCTTGGCATCTGTATAGATCGCCTGGGGCAGGTCTAAGTCAAAATCTAGCGTGAATTCCAGTTTTTTGTCCTGTGCGACTTGGCGGAATGTGCGCTCAATATGTCCTTGTAATTCGGTAAACCGCATCTGGCTAATTTCTACTGCCATGGTTCCCGATTCAATTTTGGCCAAATCGAGAATGTCATTAATTAGTGTCAGCAAATCAGTTCCGGCCGCATAAATTGTACGGGCATATTCCACTTGTTTTTCTGACAAATGCCCCTCGCTGTTATCCGACAGCAACCGGGCCAAAATTAACAGGCTGTTGAGGGGTGTCCGTAATTCGTGAGACATATTGGCCAAGAATTCGGACTTGTATTTAGAAGTAAGGGCCAAGGCTTGAGCTTTTTCTTCTAACGCTTGCCGTGCCTGTTCAATTTCGGAGTTTTTGCGCTCTACCTCTCGATTTTGTAGCGATAATAACTCTGCCTTTTCTTCTAGTTCTTCGTTGGTTTGTTGTAACTCTTCTTGCTGGCTCTTGAGCAATTCTTCAGAGGCTCTTAAGGACTTGGCTTGTTGTTCTAATCGTTGGTTCGTTTCAGTAAGTTCTTTTTGCTGCACTTGCAATTCTTCAGTTAAGGATTGGGACTGCTTGAGCAATTCCTCAGTTCGCATACTCGCAGCAATCGTATTCAAAACAATGGCAATACTTTCCGTGAGTTGGTCAAAGAATGTCAGATGAATTTCACTAAACTGCCGGAACGAGGCCAGTTCAATGACTGCCGTCACCTGCCCCTCAAATAGCACCGGTAAAACAATGGCACACCGAGGCGTCGCTTCTCCTAAGCCAGAACTAATCTTAATGTAATTGTCTGGCAATTCGGTAATTAAAATTCGGTCTTTTTCTAAGGCACATTGTCCCACTAAGCCTTCTCCTAAACGGAAACGGTTAGCGAGTTGTTTGCGTTCCCGATAAGCGTAGCTGCTCAACAACTTCAGCGTCGGTTGGGCTTCATTGGTATCCATAATGTAAAAGACACCATGCTGTGACCCCACCAAGGGCGTGAGTTCGGACAAGATCAGCTTGGACACTGTTTCTAAGTCACGCTGCCCCTGAAGCATGCGTGTAAACTTCGCTAGGTTCGTCTTCAACCAGTCCTGCTCATTGTTCTTCTGGGTGGTTTCCCGCAGGTTGCCAATCATCTGGTTGATATTATCTTTAAGGACAGCGACTTCGCCTTGGGCTTCTACAGAAATCGAGCGAGTCAAGTCTCCTCGAGTCACCGCAATCGCCACTTCTGCGATCGCCCGTAACTGAGTCGTCAGCATGGCCGCCAATTCATTGACATTATCCGTCAAATCTTTCCAACTGCCCGATGCACCAGGCACCTTAGCTTGTCCACCTAGCTTGCCTTCAATACCCACCTCACGGGCGACTGTACTCACTTGGTCGGTAAACGTCGCCAAGGTATCGATCATCTCGTTAATTGTATCGGCCAAGGTTTCAATCTCGCCCTTGGCATCGAGCATCAGCTTTTGCTTCAAGTTACCATTAGCTACGGCGGTGACGACACGGGCAATGCCTCGGACTTGGGCGGTGAGATTTCCGGCCATGGAGTTCACACTGTCGGTTAAATCCTTCCAGGTTCCCGCCACACCCGAAACATGGGCTTGTCCTCCTAACTTCCCTTCAGTGCCGACTTCCCGTGCCACCCGTGTTACCTCCGAGGCAAAGGAACCTAATTGATCCACCATGGTATTAATGGTGTTCTTCAGTTCCAAAATCTCACCCCGGACATCCACCGTAATTTTCTTAGAAAGGTCGCCATTAGCCACGGCTTTCGTGACTTCGGCAATACTGCGGACTTGAGCCGTGAGATTTCCGGCCATGGAGTTAACATTATCCGTTAAATCCTTCCAAGTGCCGCCCACCCCTCGCACGTAGGCTTGGACGCCCAATTTGCCTTCCGTGCCGACTTCTCGGGCGACTCGCGTCACTTCTGAGGCAAAACTATTGAGCTGATCCACCATGGTATTAATGGTGTTTTTCAGTTCCAGAATTTCGCCTTTGACATCGACGGTAATTTTTTTAGAAAGGTCGCCATTGGCCACGGCCGTTGTCACTTCGGCAATATTTCGCACCTGTGCGGTGAGGCTTCCGGCCATGAAATTGACGCTATCGGTTAAATCCTTCCAGGTTCCGGCCACGCCTTTGACTTCGGCCTGAACGCCCAATTTGCCTTCGGTTCCGACTTCCCGTGCCACTCGCGTCACTTCTGAAGCAAAACCATTGAGCTGATCTACCATAGTATTAACGGTATTTTTCAGCTCTAAAATTTCACCCCTAACATCCACCGTAATTTTTTTAGAAAGGTCGCCATTGGCAACGGCCGTTGTCACTTCGGCAATGTTTCGCACCTGCGCGGTGAGGCTGCCGGCCATAAAGTTAACCGACTCGGTTAAATCCTTCCACGTTCCGGCCACGCCTCGAACTTGGGCTTGTCCCCCCAGCTTGCCTTCTGCGCCCACTTCCCGCGCCACTCGCGTTACTTCCGAGGCAAAGCCATTGAGCTGATCCACCATCGTATTAATGGTGTTTTTTAGTTCGAGAATTTCGCCTTTAACATTAACGGTAATTTTCTTGGAGAGGTCGCCACTAGCGATTGCCGTTGCTACTTCGGCAATATTTCGCACCTGTCCGGTGAGGTTGCCGGCCATCAAGTTGACACTATCGGTTAAATCTTTCCAGGTTCCGGCCACACCGCGTACTTCGGCCTGAACCCCCAATTTGCCTTCGGTGCCCACTTCCCGCGCCACTCGTGTCACTTCTGAGGCAAAACCATTGAGCTGATCCACCATGGTGTTAATGGTGTTTTTCAGTTCTAGAATTTCTCCATTCACATTAACGGTAATTTTTTTGGAGAGGTCGCCATTAGCGATCGCCGTGGCCACTTCGGCAATATTCCGCACCTGTCCGGTGAGGTTGCCGGCCATCAAGTTGACGCTATCAGTTAAATCTTTCCAAGTTCCCGCCACCCCTCGCACTTCGGCCTGAACCCCCAATTTGCCTTCGGTGCCCACTTCCCGTGCCACTCGTGTCACTTCCGAAGTGAAGGAACTGAGTTGTTCGACCATTGTATTAACGACTTGGGCAGTGGAGAGAAACTCTCCTTTTAAGGCTCTGCCGTCAATCTCTGTGGCAATGGTTTGAGAGAGATCGCCGTTGGCCACTGCCCGAATCACCCGCGCCGTTTCAGCCGTCGGCTGCACTAAATCCATGACTAGGGTATTGACAGAATTAATATTAGTTGCCCAACACCCCTTAGCATTCCCTAAAGAAGCACGCTGTGTAATTTTGCCCTCTTTCCCAACTACGGTACTCAGTTGTTCCAACTCGTCCGTCATCCGTTCGTTGAGGTCAATAATATCGTTGAGAGTATCGCAAATCTTCCCCGCTATCCCGGTGTACTCCATCGGCATTCGGGCTGAGAAGTTACCTTTTTTGACCGCTACCAGTGTTTTGAGTAGCTGTTTGAGGTCGAGTTCGTCTGTGTTCTCTTGAGTCACTGATGCAGTTGGCATAATTTAACCTATTAGCGCTTCTTTTTGGTTTCTCCCCATCGGTCTTGTATTCAGGGCAAGGTGTTGAGCGTATTTATGGGTGTTGTTGACCCTATCAATAATTTAAAAAGTGCCATGAGAGGCAGGCAGAATACCTACCCCCTAAGTGTCAAGCTCATCAACCCATCAGAGATTACATCTTCTGTACTCCCCAGCCTCTCTGCTTGGAGAGCAAAACTTATCATGCCACAAGAGCTTGAACATCGGCTGATTTCAATTTAATACCAACACCCCTGTTTGTATTGTGCGTCGGTTCTAGGGCTTATGAATCCCCTAAGGGTAAATTCTGTCAACGGATAGAGATTTTCTCTTAATTAGAGGGTCGGTAATAAATAATTTGGGCTAAATCATTGCGTAATAAAGCTTCTTCTTGGCTGTATCCTAACGCCCTGGCCAGGGTGATTGCATCGACATAAAAGTTTTGGGCGGCTCTCCAGTTACCCGATACTCGATTAATATCAGCCCCCAACCGCAGTGAAAGAAATTCTTCATACCGATTTCTTTGTTGTTGGGCTAATGCTTTGTGTTGTTCCAGGGTTTTCAGGGCTGCGGCGTATTCCCTAATCGCGCTATATGAGCGCACCAGCCCCCGTAGCGCCCGAAACTGATTGGGGATATCTCGGCTATTTCGAGCCACTCTCAGTGCTCCCTGATGAGCAACTAAGGACGGTTTAGGCATATTAGCGCTGCGATAAGCATCCCCTAAATTATTGCGCGTATTCGCCTCCCCTAAGGGGTCATTCACTTGATACCTTAACGTCAAGGCTGATTCATAGCGTTTAATCGCCTCGAAGTAATTGCCTTGGGCGGCGGCCGCTAACCCCAGATTACTTAAGCTCAATCCCTCACCCGTCTTATTTTGCACGCTTTGGGCGATGGTGAGGGCTTCGGCAAAGGTTTTACGGGCAGATTCTGGGTTTCCGGCTTCTAGTAATAGGGTGCCGAGGTTATTCAAGCCAAGAATTTGTCCTTGAAAATCTTGGCGGGTGCGGGCTATCCCGATGCGTCGGCGTAGAGCATCTTCAGCTTGCTGATAGCGCCCCAATTTAGCATAAGTTACACCGAGGTAATCATAGGCTAGCCCCTCACCCTCCAAGTCCCCACTTTGCTGATACAGATTGAGTGCTTGCAACCAGTTATCGATCGCTTTTTGGAAGTTTCCTTGTCGTTGTGCCTGTCCTCCCAACCGCAGGAAAAAATCCGCTTGCTCTCGATCTTCGCCTCGGATGCCATTATTAAACGGGATATTCAGTTGTTCTTCGAGGTCAACTGCCCCAACCCCCGGAGAGATGGATTGCGCTACCACTCCCGCACTCCAACATAGGACTAGGGCATTGCAGCCAAGTACCAATGCCAGATAGAAGGGGTAGTGATGCGATCGCCCCTTGGGTTTGGAGTTTACCCCATAAAATACACTTCCCTGAATAACAGCTTTCGCGGACATGGCTGCAAATCTCCACACTCTTGACATCCAACGCTCCCACAGGTGTACTCAACGGAGGAAACACCAAGCTAGACACCCTGCGCGATTCGAGTAGAGCGATAGCTGACGCTTCACGCGCACAAAGAAAGAATGAAAATCCTTCTTCCCCTACACCCCACACCCTACCCCCTACACCCTATTTTCAGAATAGGCTAAACCGATACAGCATTAGCCCGAGACTCTCCCACTCGATGCTGGGCTTCTCCACTTAGATAAATTTGGTGAATATCTTCGGGTAAGGCATTTTCTAGAGCTTGATAGCCTTTTTCCAGCAGAGTTCTCACTTGAGCCGGTGAAATCTCTTCTCCTTCTGCTTGTAAATAAGCCGCAATCCGAGTCTCGCTCCAATGGAAGGTTTGATCCATAATCGCAATCAACCGCAGCATCGGGTCAAGCTGTTCTAATGCCTGTTCCAGGTAACACCACAAGGGTGGGGGCGCTGCCTTTAGATTGTAGTGAATTTGCTCTACCGGGGGCAGATCGGCTTGGTTAATGCAAAACGCCGTCATATTGATCAGCCAGTTTTGAAATGAGCTCATCCCTGAGGCGGCATCATGGCGTAAATCTAGACCCCCCAATTCGTAAAAAATATGACGCCAAGTGAGGGCAAATAAATATTCTGCCTGCACGGGCGATCGCGCCGAGTGCCGAATCAAGGTATACACAATCGGACTGTAGCGACAGAAAATTGCCGTGAAATATTTGCCTTGCTCCGGATGACGCTGAAACAGGGTGAGTAACTCCTGATCGCTATGATGAAACAACGATTTAATAATCGGGTGATTGGATTCAGAAAAATGCGGAATTTGCACAATCTTTAAGGTTCAACTGGAATCAGAAGGTAAATATTGACTCAATGCTTCCCACTATATCTACCACTAGTCACCTAAGAAAAGGGTAGCTAAGTGTTACCAATACTCCGGTTTTTCAGTCTGGAGTGAGGAATGATGACAGGCTAGGACGAAGGGTTTGGCTAGCCATTGCCTCCAACCTAATTCTGGCAGCGTGGGGATGTAACTTAGCTAGAATGAGTAACATCTAGGGACAGCTCTTGTGCTATTTATCTTACCGATGACAGGACAACTCCAGCCATCAAAGTTAACATCCGTTCATCACAGTTAATCAGTTCATGATTCTATCCGTTGATTTTATGTCCTTCCTGCTTGGGCCATTGCCTCTGGGTTCATTTTTGCCCGGTATTCCTTTAGATAGTTTGTTCTCGACTCAGGGCATTATGGTAATGCTCCTGGCTGCCTATGCGGTTGCCATGTGGATGTTTCTCACCAGCGCTCCCAAAGTACATACTATTATGGTGTCGGATTTAGAAATCGCCCGCCAGTTTTATGAAGGGATGCTGAATCTAGCTGTGGCAGATGTCCCCCTACATTACTACTACAATTACGAGCAAACAATGGGCGCGACTGCCATTGATCCCCTTTATATGTCAACGGCGAGTTTAGGGAACCCGACTGCCACAACCCGACTCAAAGGAACCGATGGTTTGTGGTATCAACTCAAAAAGAATACTCAGCTCCATGTGATTACTGGGGCAAGCTTGGGTCAAAAAAGTCAGCAGCGCCATGTTTGCTTTGACCATGACTGTATGGAACAAGTCTTGATGCGAGTGCAAATGCTACGCCTTAAGTATAAAGTTCGCGCCCAAAAGCCTTTGAATTTTTTGGTGAAGGATTTGGAAGGACGAGTGATTGAACTGGCGGAAGTTTCCAATTAATGGCTATAAAACCTGTCCTGTAAGGGCGGGTTTTGATGCCAAATTTTCGGTACGACCCGAAGCCGATTCCTAAACCCGCCCCTGCGATAATCTGGTTATGCAAACGGATTCGACCTTAAAATTCGCGATCGTAACCGTATTTTTCGCGAATCTGGGTGTTAAAGTACTGACCCAAGGAGGGAGTATTTTCTAACTCCTTATAAATTTTTTCGGGTACTTCTTGATACTTATAGACACTGCCATTGTAGAACTCTACGCGCAGAGTTTGAGTTGGCCTGTCATATTCATAGGAACGAATGACGTTACTAGAACTTTTCAGCAAGGGGAAGGCGAGGACATCTCGAATACTGGCACTGTTGGTTAATAGCATCACTAGGCGGTCAATCCCAATCCCTAATCCTCCTGTGGGTGGCATCCCATACTCTAAGGCGGTGATAAAGTCTTCATCTACACCATGCGCTTCCAAGTCGCCTGCCGCTTTGCGTAAGGCTTGTGTTTCTAGGCGTTCCCGTTGATCGATGGGGTCTGTTAATTCGGAAAAGCTATTGGCTGTTTCACGTCCCACGATGAACAGTTCAAAGCGTTCGACCAAACCGGCTTTTTCCCGATGGGGTTTAGCCAATGGAGAGATTTCCACGGGATAATCGAGGACAAATGTGGGCTGAATTAAGGTTTCTTCGCATTTCTGCTCAAAGCATTCATTCAATAACTTACCGATGGATTCACACTTTTCTATCCCTTCGATGTTGAGTGAACGAACTGCGGCTTTGGCCTCTTCTAATGTTTGGTATTGAGTGAAATCTAACCCTGTTTTGTCCTGTACGAGTTGATGCATGGTAATTCTCGGCCAAGGAGGAGTTAGGTTGATTTCTTGGTCTTGATAGGTAATTTGTAGTGTACCTAGGACTTCTTGGGCAACCGCCGCAATGAGATTCTCGGTTAGCTGCATCATATCTTGATAGTCAGCGTAAGCCTGGTAAATCTCAACGGTCGTAAATTCTGGATTATGACGAGTGGAAACCCCCTCATTACGGAAGATGCGCCCAAGTTCAAATACCTTTTCAAAACCACCGACCACTAACCGCTTGAGAGGTAATTCGGTGGCAATGCGGAGATATAAATCCATCTCCAGGGTATTGTGATAGGTGATAAAGGGACGGGCTTCTGCACCTCCGGCTTCCGCTTGCAGGACGGGGGTTTCGATTTCGAGAAATCCTTGGTCTTCTAAGTAACGGCGAATTGCGGCTGTAATTTGGGCGCGGCGTCGGAAGGTTTCCCGGACAGTGGGATTCACAATCAAGTCCAGGTAACGCTGACGATAGCGCTTTTCTGTATCCGTTAGGCCATGCCATTTATCGGGTAAGGGTAAGAGGGATTTGGTCAGTAGGGTGTAGCGGCTAACATTAACTGAGAGTTCCCCTTTTTTGGTGCGCCGAATGGTTCCTTTCACCCCCAAAATATCGCCAATATCAGTTAACTTTTTCAGGTGATTAAAAGCATCGGGAACATCTGCCATCTGGGCTGTGATGTTCTGTTTGTCCAGGTACAGTTGAATTTTACCGGTTTCATCCTGCAAGTCGAAAAAGGCGAGTTTTCCGGAGACGCGACGGGCCATAATCCGACCGGCGATCGCCACTTCCACATCGACTTCTTCTTCATTGGGTAAATCGGCAAACTTTTTTTGCAGTTCTGCGGCCTGGTGGGTCGATTCCCAATGATAAGCGTAGGGATTCATCCCTAGAGTTTTGAGCTGTTCAACCTTGTCTAAGCGCGTGGCTCGAATTTCTTCCAGGGTTGAGGTACTTTGCACAGCAGGTGAGGACTGATCGGAGGACATGGTAATGAATACGTTACAGGCGTTTAGGGTAAGACAGAAAGCGCAACTTGCCGAGCTTTGGCACAAACAAGCACCGGGCTTGGGTTAATTATAGGGAATGCATGGAAATTGTTTAGACAATCGCTGGTGAATCCAGGAGGCGATCGCTTGCTCTCAAAACCCATTTATTTTTGATGTTGTTTGACCAAATCTTTGAGATAAGTGTGTGCTGCTTCGGGAGTTAAGAGAAAAATCTGACCATTGCACAAAATTTCATAATTTCCGCCGTGATAACCATGCCCCGAAATCAATCCTTTTTTGACGGCCTGATTCCCCAGTTTTGTTAATTCATTAGTAAATACTGCTTGATCTTCACCAATTTTGCGATCGCGAATTGGTTTTTCATGATTCTTATCCATATTTTCCTCCTCCTTTTTGTTCCTCATTGTTCCTCTGTTCCTGTAATAATGCTGCGTGTGTTCCTTCATTCAATCCATGCAGATTTTGCTTGTAGCGATCGCTACGTTGATGCTACTGTGATGTGCGGGAAGCGCAGAATTTAAGTTAATTTAACGCCTTAACACCTCAACCTCCTAAATCCAAAGAATACAAGACACTCCTAATCTTCTCCCAAGATTCAACGTTTCTTTTCACAATTCCCCCGATCAATGTCTCTCCTTATTTTCTCGTTAATTAGAAGAATTAAGAGAGCTAGAGAACAACCCAAATTAAAACATTGTCGGAAACTAGCAAAATGATCGAATTTCCGTTCCTTTTGGCCGCAAAGTCAATTCGAGTCCGTGCAATAACTTGGCTATTTCCATGCTACGGAATAAAAACGAATGTATTGTCCCTAACGGACTCAACAAATTGGACGTTGGCCGGGATTTACCGCATGGATGTACTCGCTACCCGATGTTGGCCATCCTCGCTTATAAGACGCTTCTTCAGGTTTACCCCAACCGAGCTGTAAGACAATTTCCAAAAAATGGGAATTACCGTGTTCGTAGAGGCTAGCCCATTCTGTTCTTTGGGCAATCGCTTCGACTTCATTGGGTTTAATTTGTCGATAGTCTTTGCCCGAGTGAATGCTTAAATACAAATCCATATCCTGTGTCACACTCAACCAAAACTCGATGATTGACGCTTTAGCTGCCGTCAGAGTTTCCATATCGCTAGGGAGTGCCACTAGCTGCTCATCCACGGCAGGATAACGCAAGGTATTTCCTTTGAGCGTTAGCTGTCGCCAAACAATGCCTGATACTTGGTGTTGCCGTTGGTAGCGATGGACGACTGCTTTGAAGTCTCGATATGCACTAAACTTTTGAATGCCATCGGGTTTGAGAAATTGGTCTAGCAAGGGATTGCCAGACGCCGAAGCGGCTAGGTTGAGGCGCTCTCCATTCATACAGGCGCGACGCTCATTGGCCAAGATTTTGATTAGCTCCTCGGTGCTGTAGACCTCTGACATCAGCACACCCAATAAACATTGCACTAACTAAAAGACAGATTAACGCGTGAGCTCGCTTTGCTGCATTTTAGAATTTGGGAGAGAAACTAGAGATGGGTTAGGAGTAAGTCGTTAGGGATTGGTAAAACAACGGCTACTGGCTAATTACTACTCGCTCGTTCCTCGTCCCTATCCCTATTGTTTGCTCTCCACTAACTCAGTGTTGAGTTCGTTGAATGTCCGCCGCTTCAATTCTACAGACTCGGAACGGGGCAGCAAATTAAACACTTCCCGAAAAACATCATCAACCCGCTCATAGGGGATTTGCCCTGTCTGATTCAAAACCACCTGACCTTTTTGGTCAATCAGGACGGTCTGAGGAACCAAGCCTTCATAATAATACCCTGGTTCTGTGGGCTTGTACTGGGACTTCAAGGGTAGACTATCAATATCAATGGGCATAAAATCCGCAGCCCTGCCATAAGGAGCTTGGAGCTGGGAAACGACGCTGGCATACTGCTTACAATCGCTGCTGTCATCGACGTAAAACACGAGCAGTGCAGGTTTCTCCCGCTTGAAAGAGTCTGCTAGGGTGACGCGAGGAGGTACGAGAGAGCCATTACCAGCATAGAGGGCAAAAATATTACCGTCATATTTGTCATCATTGAGTCCTGCCCAGGCCGGGGGGGTTGCCACCAGCAGCAGACCCATCAAAATAGCAATTAGGCTGCATAGGACTCTGACAAAAGGTTGCCTTTCGAGGGAGGGAAAGGCCAAATGTTGACTCGGCAGCCATCTTAAGTGAAACATCATCATCCAATTGACTGTGAAACCGCAATCTTCTCTTACTATGCTTTAAATTGGCTTTTTTCTTTGATTTTGATAAAAGCAAAATTATCTTGAAGCAATAGCTATAGTCTCCTGTCTAGCATTATCCCCGTTCATCGCTCGTTTTTTGCAATCTCACTGTGATTGGGCAGTGGTCTTTGTGCTATTGAACCTCTTAGGCTCTACAAGCAATTAGGGGATTTATATAGCAAGGTAACATCTCATCCGCATTTGAGCAGGCAAAGGCTCACCCATTAGCCGCCCAGAAGCATCAAATCCCCCTGCTTTTGGCCTAGATGGTTCTCTCTACACGATGCTCTGCCCCAAGGCAACTACGGGCTAATTCCCTCGTTTACCAATAACCTTGGCCGGTATACCGACAGCGATCGAGTAAGGAGGAATATCTTTGGTGACGATCGCTCCAGCTCCAATAATACTGCCTTGACCAATGGTGACTCCATCTAAAACTTTTACACCATAGGCTAGCCAGCAGTCATCCTCAATCGTAATGCCTTTGGCTGTGTGTCCTTGCAGTCGGATAGGGCGATCAGGATCGGCAAAAACGTGATTGACGGCTACGATGGCTACATGGGGCGCGAGTAAGCAGTCTTTACCAATCTTGATGGGACCTGGGCCGTTAATCCAAACATCAGCATTGATAAAGCTATTGTCGCCAATTTCAACCGTGCAATTGTTGTCTAAGCCTACAATTTTAGCACCACGAATCATAAAAACGCCTGAACCCAGCTTAACCCGATTGTTGAGACCGGCTGCATTAATACAAACGCCACGTCCCATCCCGGCTGAATCTCCAAGTTCAATATTATGAATACCTTTTAATTCCACACCATCTTCTATGTAGATCTTTTTGCCCATCCGAGCAAAGATTGTTCCATACAAAAGCCTCCGCAATCTCACCCCTGGAGATGAAGGAATCCCCCCAATGATTGCTGTTAGTAAGTTTTCTCTTAAGCCCAACCAACGTGAAGGAGTAGATTGAGATTTTTTAAGCTCCTCTGGAGGATTCGTTGTCGCTTGGAGTCCAGGCTCATTAATTGTCATTAAATTCTTCCTCTGTATGGTCTTCAACTCAAAGGTAGGGTGGTTAACTCCTGCCACCACTAAAACCGCTTTTCATCACTACGATGACCGAGCTGTGCTTCAATTCAGTTGTATCATAGAAAATTTGGGACTGAGTAGAGTTCAGAGCGCTTCAAATAGTCTTCATAGTCCCAGTTACTAATTCATAATTTCTTAAACACAAGTCATCTTTACTTTTGATTCAAAATACGCTGTTTGTCATTTATGACTGAGGTGATTCTAGGATCTGAAAAAAGAATAAAAATAGTTTTTCTTGTTCACTGTGGGCATTTCCCTACCTTCGAGATTATGCTGGAACGCATACCTCCTTACACCAGTCGATGCCAGATGTTTGGTTGTGGACTGGGACAAGGAATGTGAATTCTCTCCATAAGCTCTATGTCTGCCTATCTTCCTGTGAAACTGATGATTGGATGGTTAGTGTTCAATATCACTTGGATTGTGACACCCACTCTCAACGCAGCACAAGTTATTAGCACCAAGTCTACAACCAAAGCTTCTGCCATAACAGAAGTAGAAAACCCAAAACTTTCCTTTTCCATTGCTCAAGCTGCCACTCGAACTCGCCGTATTCGATTTCAACGAGGCACAAGTTCAGCAGTAGTAGAAGATGCTGTGGTGCGGGGGACTCGAGATATTTATTTACTAGGTGCCAAAGCCGGTCAAAACATGACGGTTAGCATCACATCCCTAGAAAATAATGCTGTGTTTGACATTATTACTCCCAATCAAAAAATTCTTAAACAAGAGGCAATGAGTTGGAGTACTAAATTACCCGCGAATGGAGATTATCGAATTGTTGTTGGAGGAACTCGTGGGAATGCAACCTACAAGCTGCGAGT
Source organism: uncultured Microcoleus sp. (assembly GCA_964588805.1). Taxonomy (GTDB): domain Bacteria; phylum Cyanobacteriota; class Cyanobacteriia; order Cyanobacteriales; family Coleofasciculaceae; genus CAZPRJ01. The sequence continues at coordinate 87,642 of CAZPRJ010000018.1, forward strand.
GGAGATAAAGTAAAGGGTTTTTAAACTAAAAAAAAATCTGAATTATTCTGATTAAATGTAATAAGTCAGTGAGGTAAGGCAGAAGTCCAAAGGCAGAGGCAGAGGGCAGCAGGGAAGAAGGTTTTAAGCCCTTAACATTTGTTGATATACCTGCGTTTATTTGTACCTGCCTACTTATGCCCTATCGGAATCCTACTTCTAATCATATTTACCAAGCGATCGTCTATCAGCCTTTGGATGATGTTCAGGATTACTGGTTTGAAGGCTTCTAGATTCCCTGTAAAATTCTGACGAGCAGCACAGGGGATAGTAAATAGTACTATAAACCCTAAAATGTAGAGGCTGTGCCTGCCGATTCAGGAGTGTGGATTTGAGCATTTCAGTCATTGATCGATTGCGGCTGGGAGTATCCGTAGGGGTATCAAAAACCGTTACATCTTTAGTTCGTTCCTTACGCTTGGGGGCGGCAAGCGTGTTGCCCGGAGAGACTGCCCGCCGTCTTCAGCCGAATGTGTTGCCCCTATTATTTAAGCAGGTAAGACGTGGGGTGATTCTCATCGTCGGCACCAATGGCAAAACCACCACATCTTCACTCTTGCGTACTATTCTCGAACGTCAAGGGTGGCGAGTTGCCCACAATGCTAGTGGTGCCAATTTACTTAATGGCTTAGTGACAACGTTACTAGAAAATACCAATTTACTGGGTCAGCTCAACGCCGACTATGCCATTCTCGAGGTGGACGAGAACATATTGCCTTTAGTTTTGCGCGATTGTCAGCCCCAGTTTATCTTGGGTTTAAACTTATTTCGCGACCAACTCGATCGCTACGGAGAAGTAGATACCATCAGCCGCCGATGGCAAGAAGCGATCGCACCCCTACCCTCTGACATCAAAGTAATTTTAAACGCCGATGACCCCACTCTCTGCCATCTGGGTCAGCAGTTACCCCAAAAAGTTTTATTCTTTGGTTTAAGCGAACCCGATCGCTACCTGGATGAAATTCCCCATGCCGTAGACTCAATCTATTGCCCTAGTTGCGGACATCCATTGGATTACAAGGGCGTGTACCTTTCCCATTTGGGCGATTATCACTGCCCTAGCTGTGGTTTTAGCAAAAGTCCGTTAGCCGTCGATAGTCGAGAATGGCCACAAATTCTCATTGGTATTTACAACAAATACAACACCCTCGCCGCCGGATTAGTGGCGCGTGAGATGGAAATTGACACCGATGCCATCTACGACACGATTAAAACGTTCCGTGCTGCCTTTGGACGTGCTGAAGAATTGGAGGTGAAGGGCAAGCATATCCGGATTTTATTATCCAAAAATCCAGTCGGGATGAATGAAACTATTCGGGCAGTCAATGACATTGCCAAAGTAGGGGGGGCATCAACCAAGTTATTGGTACTCAATGATCGCACTCCTGATGGAACTGATGTGTCTTGGATATGGGATGTGGATACTGAGAAGCTGGTGGAAATGGGGGGGACGATTGTAGTGAGTGGCGATCGCGTCTATGATATGGCTCTACGCCTGCGCTACAGCCAAACTCAGGGAGAAAATAACCTGAACCTCATTATTAAAGAAGACTTGCAGGAGGCGCTCGCCACCGCCTTAGAACACACTCCTGCTGACGAAACCCTTCATATTTTACCGACTTACTCCGCCATGCTAGAAGTACGGGGCTTGCTGACAGGTCGGAAAATTTTGTGAAATGTGATGGTTAAATTACTCAATTCTCACGCTAGCAGTACTGATAAAACTAGCTGGTATGTCCGCTATTTGGTAGGGGTAATTCATGCATTGCCCCTACGCAGATGATGTACTTCTAAAGTGCGTAAGTCCTAGCTAGGTAAAGGGGAGCACGTCAGATTTGCACAGACAGCCCCGGACTGCGTGCCGCTACGCTAACATCCCCCAGCCCCTTCTCCCTTGGGGAGAAGGGGAGCAAGAGTTCAAAGTCCCTCTCCTTTTGGGAGAGGGATTTAGGGTGAGGGCTGACAAAGGTGACATACTCCCAGGTAAAGTACAGTCATTTCTCTCCTGACTTCTGACTCCTGCCTTCTGACTTCCTTATTGTTTTAAACACTAAAACAGATGAATTCCGAACAATTAGAACTGACAATTGGCTGGCTTTACCCTACACTGATGAGTACCTACGGCGATCGCGGGAATGTCATCTGCCTGAAACAACGTGCTCAATGGCGAGGGATTAATGTCCATGTTGTCTCCCTTGACCAGCAAGCCTCTGTTGAGTCCATGCATTCCGTTGATATTTTCATGGGGGGCGGTGCTCAAGACCGGCAGCAGGAAATTGTCATGCGCGATTTACGGGGTATCAAAGCGGATACTCTACGGGAAAAAATTGAAGCCGGAACACCGGGTGTATTTACCTGCGGTTCACCCCAACTCTTGGGTCATTACTACGAACCAGCATTCGGTCAACGCATTGAAGGATTGGGTTTATTGGATATGGTGAGCAAGCATCCTGGCCCTGATGCCCGTCGTTGTATTGGTAATGTTGTATTTGAACTGACTGCATCTCCTTTAGCACAAGAGTTAGAAGCGACGTTAGGGACTAAACCAGTGGTCGTTGGCTTTGAAAATCATGGGGGACGTACATATTTGGGGAACGTCGAACCCTTAGGGCGCGTCATCAAAGGATACGGGAATAATGGGGAAGATGGAATGGAAGGGGCATTTTATCGAAATGCGATCGCTACCTATTCTCACGGGCCGCTATTACCCAAAAATCCGTTTATCGCCGATTGGCTGATTCAAACTGCATTGACCGAGAAGTACCAAACTTCCCTATCCTTAAAGCCACTAGATGATACCCTAGCTACGCAAGCGCGAGATGCTATGTTTCAACGTCTTGCCCTTACGCACTGAGCCAAGAAACCGTAAACTGTTCTAAGGAAACCGTAAAGCCGCTAAACTACAGGAACGATTGTTGCTGACTTAATCCAGTTTTTGGAGGTCAGTAGCAAGGTTAACATTTCGAGTTTTGCATTCCCTACAAATTATCGAGCACGATCTTTGCAATTATTAAGATGGTTTGCCATAACGTAAATTCGCAACCAGGGCTATGACCGGAAAAGTAATCAATAGCAACGCCAGTGGCCTGCTTGTTCTCATCATCCCCATCGCGTTTTTAATTGTCCTGCTGTTCCAGGCTTGGCCTGTGCTGCTAGCGCTGTTTGTCCTCAGTATGACGGCAAACGTTTGGCAGCAATATCAATGGCAAAAATGGAGCCAGCAAGTCAATCCTTATTTCAATCAGTTAATCAAAGATAATCAAGGTTGCCTCACAGTACTCGATTTGGCTATGAAGGCCAACTTGTCAGGTTCAGCCGCGCAACGGTATCTAGACAAGAAGGCAGAAGAATTTGGTGCTCAGCGTCGAGAGTATGAGGACAAAGGTACAGTCTATTACTTTCTGACTGCGAACGCTTTGGGTAGTATCTTTGAGGAGAGTGCACCGCCTTTTGAGCTGGAAGATGAGGAAGACGAGGATATCCTCAGTCCAGCCGCAGCACTAACCGCCTCAGTAGGAACTGAACCCTTAGTTGAGAAACCTCCACATCCAGTTCATGAAGAAGCGTCTGTCTCTGAATTTCAGGAACCACCTGAATCTTTAGTGGAGGAACAACCTGATTCATTGGTTGAATCCGCGCCTCAGGGTGAACTTCAGGAACCGCCTGAATCTTTAGTGGAGGAACAACCTGATTCATCGGTTGAATCCGCGCCTCAGGGTGAACTTCAGGAACCGCCTGAATCTTTAGTGGAG
>CAZPRJ010000018.1:91532-95332 GCA_964588805.1 uncultured Microcoleus sp.
GAACAACCTGATTCATCGGTTGAATCCGCGCCTCAGGGTGAACTTCAGGAACCACCTGAATCTTTAGTGGAGGAAGAATCAGAGACATCGGTAGAGGTGCCTGAAACAGAAACAGAGGAGGTGAAAGCCGAGACTGAACTCTCGAAAATCCAAACGTCAAAACTACCTGCATTCCTCCAACCCAAAGATGATGTGTTGGAAGAGTCAGCCGATGAAAGCGCATTAGATCTCAAACCCCTAATTCAAGCTGAACTGGCTAAACGTCTTGATGTGCATGCAAGTACCGTTGGTAAACGTAAATCTGAAGAAGACTTCCCTGAATGGAGTCAAAGCCGCGATCCAGAGGGTATTGCGTGGAAATACGATCCTGACACTAAAGAATTTACACCAATAGAGACGGTTTCTGATTCAGCACTCTAAAGTAAACGGCAGGAGTGTAAGGTTTAGAGTGGGTCAAGACTAAACAAAATTTCTGCCTTTAGGAAGGTTTCAAATAGTTTTAATTCTTTTAGAGATAAGCGATTAGGCTATGTTTTGCGGGTTAAGTTGTTCGTGTCTGATAATCAATCGCGAAGGTATGCGATCGCTACTCTAAAAGAAGTTCTCCGGGTAATAATTTGACATGATTTATAGCTGGTTGTAGATAGTATCTACCTCGTTGTAATCAAAAAAACTGCTCTGCTGTCAGTTGTGACCAGGCAGTTTTTTTAGTGGGATAGGTTGGTTCATTAATTAATAGAATTACTCGCGTGATCGCGTCTCCTGTATCACACACCAAGCTGTCTACTTCTGAGTTCCAATTCCGTCACACAGATAGCGATCGCTCTCACTTACATTGGGGTTCGTCTTCAGATAGTCTTGCAGCCAATTGCAACCGCGCTTCAGTAAATCCTCTAAATCTATATTCCACAGAATCACCGTCCCGTCAGCGCTAGCAAAAGCAAGCGTCTTACCATCGCGACTGAAGTTGATGCTATTGACCCAAGCGCAATCTGTCTCAAAGGTGTGTAGTTCTTTGCCATTTTTATGCCAGAGTTTCACTATGCCGTCATGGCTAGCTGAAGCAATTATCTGACCATCTGGACTGAAAGTGAGGTTTGTGACCCAACTAGGATGATGTACCACCTGAAAGGTTTGCAATTCTTTACCATCATCTATGTTCCAGAATTTTACTATGCCGTTTATGCTAGCTGCCGAGGCAATCGTCTTACCATCGGGACTGAAGCTGAGGCTGTAATGTCCAGGTTGCTCCATCTGTAATGTTCCCACTTCTTCGCCATGTATGTTCCAGAGTTTCACTATGCCGTCACGGCTAGCGGAGGCAATCATGCGAGCATTCGGACTGAAGCTAACGCTGTAGACTACATCCGTATGCGCCTGAATGATTTTCTCTCTCGTGCCATCCAGACGCCAAAGTGTCACTGTACCGTCATTGCTAGCTAAGGCAATCATCTCACCATCTGGGCTGAAGCTAGTACTGTAGACCACACCTGTATGCACCGGAAAGCTTCGTGGCTCTTGAGTGCCATCCAGACGCCAAAGTGTCACTGTGTTGTCATGGTTAGCCGAGGCAATTATCTGAAGATCACAACTGAAGCTAGCACTCATCGCTCTAAAGCTATGCTCACGAAACGTTTCTACTTGAGTGCTATCCAGACTCCAGAGTTTCACCATACCGTCACAACCCGCCGAGGCAAGTGTTTTACCATCCGGACTGAAGCTGATGCTATTAATCCAATTCCTATCGCCTGGAAAGGTTTGCATACCAGTGCCATCCTGACTCCAGAGTATTACCGTGCCATCGCTGTTAGCCCAAGCGAGTGTTTTACCATCTGGACTGAAGCTGACACTATAGACCGAACCTCTTTGCTCCGGAGAGGTTTGCACAAGAGTACCATCTTTACACCAGAGGTTCACCATGCCGTCCTTGCTAGCCGAGGCAATCATCTTCATCTGACCATCTGGACTGAAGCTGACACTATAGACCGAATTGCCATGCCCATGAAAGCGATTACGCTCTCGAATGTTGTAGAGTGCCTGCCATAGCCTGCATACTGTCTGCATCTTAATTTCAGCAGGTGCTTCAGTCTCCTGTAATTTTCTGCCTGCCTTGACAGCAGCTAGCAATGCTCCAAGCTGGTCATTTGATGAGAATAGGGATTGAGACAGTGAATTGAGCTGGTCAATTTCTAACCGTTTTCGCTCCTGTTCACTTGGAGATTCCGAAAACTCCTTTTTGAGCAAAGAGCGCAGTGGTTCAAATTTATGCTGTATGTTCTTTATCTGAGGATAACGACGTTTAGTGAATTTCTTATATACACCACTCATCCGTTTTTTATAACTGTCAACACTTATTTTGAGAATATCTGCAATTTCTATATCCTCTTTTTTAGCATTCTCATCAGCAAATCGCACTAAAAAAGTTTCAGGTTGCTCGCGATTTAACTCACATTCCACACAAAGTTGCTTGAGAAAGTCATCCCATGTCATGGGTAGCACCTTAAATTCTTTCATGTAATCTTACCCATAATCCGCATAGGCTGACTTGCTTATGTAGCCGCGAATTCACTCCCCTGGGTGTGTTGAGAGCCTAAATATAATATTGTCTCTACTTTTTCCACTTGAAGTGGAAAGTATTAGGGACTGACAGTTTTCTGAACTATTTCTACGATTATCTCAGGTGGTTAATATGCCACTAAAAAGCAAATATTGCAGAAATTTAGTAATTGTAATGCAGAATAACGGCACATACAAAACCATGCCAATTCAGTGGAAAAATTTATCTTTCAGCTCAGTTTCTGAAGTAAAAATCGCCCAAGCTTTAGATCGAGTTGGTGTTTTGTTCTTCCCCAATTGCCGAGGACGCCTCACTACAACCCAAGGGCGTCAAAATCGTGAATGCGATTTTCTAGTCTGTTACGAAGGCATTTGGGGAATATTAGAAGTTGATGGTGCGCCCTATCATCCATCCTCTCGCGCTGCAGAAGACCATAAACGAGATGGGTTCTTTCTAGATCACGGCGTTTGGGTTCATCGCTTCGATGCTAATGAATGCTTTAACTATCCAGATGATGTTGTCCAGCGATTTTTGCAGAGATTGAAGCGCTTGCACAGTAGTTGATTTAGTCATTAAAAGAGCGATCGCGTTTCTCGTGTGAGGTGCGATCACTCTTTCTAGGGTAAGTTCAAGAATTGATGCTATGGAGGATATGACTTACTTCCTGCGTGTATTTTGCCAAAGTCCTCAGCCGCTACCCAGCAACGAAATTACCGATTTCATCCGAGATGGCTGGTATTTCGATGAGTCGCCTAATTTTGAGATACAGCCAAACGCAGAAGCAGAGGATGAGACTCACTGGAAATTCATCACCATACACTACAAAAAAAACAAACGTCCTGTAAGAATCGAACCCAATCTAAAGGACGAACTTCTCCAACAGGAAATCGAAGAAACGATAGAAGTAATTCGTAAGTCAAGACAGTTGAAGCAGCAGCAAAACCTTGTTGAAAAACTCGCTACTAGCCAGCAAATCATTGCAATTGAAATCGATTATTCAGGGTTAACAGATTCCGCTTGGAAAATGGTAGATTGCCTCGAAGCTTATTTAGCTCAGAAATTATCCGGTATCGTTTACGCACCCGAAGATGGTTTTTATGATGAAAACCTACAGCAGATTTACAAGCTGGAAACACCGATAAGTATCCGCTAAAAACGCGATCGCTCCCTCCCATAACTCAAGCAATTCACCACAGCGATCGCTCTTGCTAGCCTAAGTAGGGTGCGTTGCAACACACCCCAC
>CAZPRJ010000018.1:95342-106120 GCA_964588805.1 uncultured Microcoleus sp.
TAAACTGAGGTTGCTCACTCAACCGATCCGTTGCCACCCTCATCTCATCACGCCTCACCCTCTCAGGACGCCCCATTCCCGCCGTAAAGGCATAACATTGAGCCAAAAGCCGTAACCACAAAGTTGGATAGCGCCTTTCAATCCAAGGCTGTAAAAACTGCACCATACGAGGAAACCATCCCTTCAACAACCCACTCACCACCGCATGGCGCGTGAACGTGAAGTAACTCCCCAACCAACGGAAAATATCCTTAGCCCCAGCCATATCCCAAATCCAGAGCAAGAGGGCAGGATTGCGCCAAGCTGCTTTCAGAGCTAACCGATTGAACGTCAACCAGCTAAAACGGTCTTTAATGAAATTGTCCGCCACTTCTGCCGGTTCATCTGCCAAAAGCCCAAAAAACGTATTGAGCATGGCATTCACTTGCTGAGGCGCGAGGTGGCGTCCCGTTGGCACCATCATCCCCTTAGAAAAGAGCCAAGTCACAGAAACGTTACTTTGATAAGCACGAATCTGATTCAAATTCTCAGCGCTCAGGAGGTCATGTCGCAAGGCCGTATGCAACAAATCCGTTAAGCGATAAAGATTGCGGACAAGGGAACCAAAACCCGTGAAAACTAGAGGAGATTGCAGCGAGGCCGCATCACCAATAGAAATCAGCCGATCAAATGCTACCGTGCGATCGCGACTCCCCACACTAAAATGCCCCGGAATATAGCCAAATGTCGGCTTCTTCCACTCCAACGCTTCCATATCACAACGGCGGTACTCCGGCAAAATTGTGAAAAAATCTTCATACATCTCCAGCAACGAACCGGGATTTTCAGGATGCACCTGATGATAATGGAACAAATAAATCGTCAGTTCCTCCCCAGCCCCAGGAAATAACTCCCAAATAAGCTGACGCCCCCGTGAGATATCCCCATGACTATTGAGAACATCCCCATAATTAGAATCCCAAACCTCCGGCTCAAACCCGTGAGCAATTGCCGCTCCAACTGTCGGGCAAACGCTATCGAAGGCCCGAACCCCATTAAGCTGCCATGCAATCGGTGAAGCCGTTCCCATCGCATCCACCAACAAACGTCCACTCACTTGTTTATGCTCTTGTGTGGGTAAATGTTGCAGCGACACCACCACTTGCTCCGACTCCATATCTGCCCGGATAAACTCCGTCTCATCCCAAATTTCTCCGCCAGCACTCTTGAGCTTTTCGCCACACAGCCGTAATAGTCTCTCTGCATCTAAGGCCACATTGAGTACAGTGGGCGTGTGTAAGACGGCTGCTCTCAGGTGCGGGGGATTGTTGCCATCAAAGAATTTATTGAACCCATCGATATATTCTCTGGCAATCAAACTCTCAAACTCAGCCGGAGTAAATAACCCCAAATCAATCACACTTTGGAACTCAGCACGAGAAATATTCCATTCCCGATTCATCCGTCCAAACGGCAACCGCTCAACCAACAGCACCCGATAACCTCGCTGCGCCATCACCGCCGCATGAATTACCCCTAAAGCCCCCCCGATATAAATCAAGTCATAGGAAGAACTGAGAGTATCATTCTCTCCCGCTCTTCGGGAGAACACCACCTGCTTCGGCTGCTGGGGATAGCGAGCCCCCTCACGCCATCGCTTCTCCCACCAGTACACTCGATTCAAGTCATATTCACCATTAGGCATTTTTTGGAAAAAATGCACAGTTTTGGGATAATAGGGCGCTAATGCCTCAAAAATGGATTGCTTGGATAGATCGATCTCAGGAGGTTCGGGATAGTGATAGGGGAATTGACGGCGTAAATCAGCTTCTAGGCGTTGTAAAATTTCGCCCTCACCCGGAATCGGCTTTTCTGCCCAGCGAAAGGCTTTGAGGTAAGTGGTTCGTTGGACTGTCCAAGCAAATACCGAGATTTCCGGAATGGTTGAGATTGCTGTTGTAGGGTTTTGATCGCGAGGGAGTCTAGGGTGAAATCGCAGGCGGACACCATCAGGAGTGATGATTTTCTCGCCCTTTTCCTGCTGCCAGTCTTGCTGTAACCAAGAACAAACAGTCTCTGTATCGGGAGTCGGTACTTCTACGTAAAAAATCTCTTTCATTGGGGTGATCTCAGTGACTTATGGAGTACGAAAAAAAACGGAGGCAACAATCAGCAAAATACGCTAAGCTTCCGGATACCGAAAATTGTTTAAGATAAATAAAAAAACTTTACACTTCTCTCATTTTTGCTAAGGTAAGGGTGCCACTGTTAACTCGCCATGAATTATCCCATTCCAGCTAACCCTCAAGAAATTGTTGCTCTGCGTCAAAAGCCCGTCAACGAAGAATTAGTGGCGGCTGCGATCGCAGGCGTGGTTCAGATTGCTCGCCAGCAGGGACAATCCCTAGCCGACTTAACGGCCGAACTTTTGGCAGAAGATGGTTGGCTTGATCACACCCAAAGACGCTGGCTCAGTGATATTGTTACGCAAGCCTGGGACAGTTTGCCGCCTGCGGGACTATCTCCATCATGCCTAAATTCAGCAAAGACCTAATTTTATTCTTGCCTCAATGGGTGCGAGAACATTTATGGCCAGTCCTTTTGACCCTGCGAACGGCAGGATTTGTTCTGGCGGCTCTAGCACTATGGGTTTTTGCGAGGTTGGCAGATGAAATTCTGTCGCAACAAAGCTTTACGTTTGATCAGCAAATTTTACTGGCTCTCAGAGAAGTCCACAAACCGATATTGGATGTGGTGATGCTGGGTTTTACTTATATGGGGGAACCGGTGACGCTACTGGCTCTGTGTAGCGGTTTGGCGATATGGTTCGTCAATCTGGGGGAGCGATCGCCAGCGATAACCCTAGTCGTTGCCGCACTGGGAGCGACAGGATTAGATGAATGGCTTAAGCATCTGTTTGGGCGAGCACGTCCGATGCTTTGGGAACGAATCGTTGATGTAGGGCAGTACAGTTTTCCCAGTGGTCATGCCATGATTTCAATGGTGAGTTTGGGCATGATGGGCTATCTACTAACGACCAAGTTCCCTCAGTGGCGAATAAGAGTAATTGGGTTAACGGTTTTTCTAATCATCGGAATTGGCTTGAGTCGGCTTTATCTCGGTGTTCACTGGCCAAGCGATATTATCGCAGGGTATGCGGCAGGTATGGTGTGGTTACTCACCTGTATTGTTAGTCTGGAATTATGGCAGCAACAACGAATGGCGGCTCAAAAATTAAAGCCGCCGATGGATATAGATGAACCAGGCTCACAGATAAGTGCTTAAGACGCTAATGTAAGACGAGTGCTGGATGAAACAGAAGAAACTGAAGCGGTTTCGGTGACTCCAGGGCTAGGAATTGGTAAGTGCCACAGCCGTTCATCCATAATGGACTGCGCGAGCATACGGCGATATAGATGACTGAGTTGGTGAGCAACCCCATGCCAATTAAAATAGGGAATCAGTTGGATGAAATGCTGATGAGTCCGAGGCGATCGCGCTTTTTGCCCAGACATCGCTGAACGCAAACTCTCCTGCTTTTCAGGACTGGTGACAATCACGCAATTTGCCTGCTCCAGAATCTGTTGCTCAACGGCTAATCTTGCCTGGAGCATTGGCGAGTGGGCTGAATCTGCTGGAGATTTCATGAGCCCCAACGAATGATAAGTATGTACTAGCAGAATATTACTAGACTGCTTGAGCTGCAAGCCCACCCAAGCTGAAAGCCAGTAATTTGTATGAATCAGGGGATAATGAGTACCCTCTTTGCTTTGAAATTTTTGGAACATCTCCATAAACGAGGGCATATACTCCAAAAGCTGATCTCGCCCGATGAATTGGCTCGGGCCTGCGGCTAGACGGATTGTGCGGCAATAGACTGAGTGTTGAATGATGGTAGGTGCATCCGGTGTACTTTTGCGGGTAAAGATATCCACCTGCCATCCCAGTTTGGCTAAAGCTTCACTCACCTGGCGCACATAGACACTTTGGCTTCCAACTCCTTGTTCTCCCACCCGTAACGCGGGGTCGTTATGAACACAGATTAGAGCAATAGGCTGCCTACCCGGAATCCCTGAAGCGATGGTTGGTGATTCTCGACTCTCATCTAAGGTAAGGTGAAGCGATGAGTGTGAAGCTCGATCCGATGCGAGAGTCATAGGCTGCCCATCAAAACCTGACATATTTTAAATCTCCTGCACGAGGAATAAAATGTTTAAGCTTGAACAAGGTTGCGAATGTGGCCGTTGTACTGAAAGCGCTCTGCCAAAATTTGCTGATACACCCCTTCATATCCATCAGTCATGCGCTGGGCGCTAAAATTGGTGTGGATATGTTCTCGACAATTCGAGCGATTTAAGTGAACTGCTTGATCAATCGATGCTATAAACTCTTCAACTGTGTGGCACAAGAAGCCCGTTTTGCCGTGAGCAATCACCTCTTGTGTGGAACCTAGAGACATGGCAATCACTGGCGTTCCTGTGGCCATCGACTCAATCATGACCAAACCAAACGGTTCGCGCCAAGTAATAGGAAATAATGTTGCGACGGCGTTGCCCATCAATTCTACTTTTTGATGATGGTTGGCTTCGCCCAAATATTCTATCTGTTTACCATCGATGTGAGGTTCGATTTCTTGTTGGAAGTATTGCCGATCCACAACATCGACTTTGCCGGCCATTTTTAAATGCCAACCGGAGCGTTTAGCGACTTCTATTGCTAAATGGGTGCCTTTCTCTGGAGAAATACGGCCTAAAAAGGCTAGGTAGGGGGGGGCTTGGGGTTTGGGATAAAATGGGTAAGTACTTAAATCAATCCCGTTGTAAACAGTAGCTACGCAATTGAGATTTAACCTTGGCTCCCGTTGAGCATCAGAGATACTCACAAAAGGTTGATTGCAACCATGCATGAAGAGTTTTTCATTATCGGGAGTAAAGACACCATGTAGGGTATGAACAGTAGGTGTTTTCACTAAATTGGCATACGGAATAGCTGCATGACCCATGTGAGAATGAATGATGTCAAACTCCGAGGCGCGACTATAAACCTGGCTCAGTTGCAACATCTCATACACACCGTATTCCTTAACTGTGCTATCTAAACGCAGTGCGCGGGGGTGAACCGATTCGATTTTAGCAAGACTGATGGAATCGCCTGAGGCAAACAAGGTCACCTCATGTCCCCGTCTGACTAGCTCATCAGTGAGTAACCCAACTACAAGTTCAATTCCCCCATAGGCAGGGGGTGGGACTCGCTCCCACAGGGGCGCTACTTGGGCAATTCGCATTGCACCTTCCTCCTATTGCAAGTATATAAAAAATGAATTCCTTCTCAAGAGCGATGATAAGCTATTCTTCCTTACTTAAAAATCAGCTTATAGATGGAAATTTAATGAAAAGTTTATGCTTTGGGAATCCCCCTAGCAGTACGGAAAACCGGACAGCTTCTCGTTCGGAAAACTCTACTACTTAGGGTATTGTTTATTCTTGGTTGGATTAGTTATATCTAAAAGTTTGGTGAGTGTTATTTAGCTGAGATAAACTAGGAAAAGCTTATATAGCGTTTCTCTTAGTGAGGTACAAAGTATTTGGCTTTAAGGCAGAAAAAAGAGGGCAAAGGGTAGAAGTTGTATCTACTGCACTTATTTGAAAACAGCTATGATTTACTGGGATTAGTTGAAGAATTAAAAGTTGCACTTTAGGCAGATTGATTGAATCTAAAAATAACCATGCATTCCGATTTTCAATTCCTCCCCAAATATCACTCTAAGCAGGTACGAGAAAAGGGAAGGCAATATTACCAAGATAGTCAAGGAGCTAAATTGCCGAGTGTCACAACCATTCTTAATGCAACTAAACCTCAGGAAGATAGAGAAAGACTTTTAAATTGGCGGCAGCGAGTTGGAACAGTTCAAGCAAACCAAATTTCTGGCGATGCATCCCGTCGTGGCACAGGAACTCATAAACAAATTCAGTGTTATCTTGAGGGAAAAGAGTCCGTTTGTCCAGAAGCAATTCAACCTTACTGGCAGAGTATCAAGCCAATTTTGCAGGATGTCGGTAATGTCAGATTGATAGAAGGCACGGTTTTTAATTATGAATTGTGCTATGCCGGACGTGTAGATTGTGTGGCTAGCTTTAGAGGAATTCCTTGTATTTGTGAGTGGAAAACTGCCGATAAACCTAAAGGCTCAATCGCACGTTTGTATGATTATCCTATTCAATTGGCTGCTTACTGTAGTGCGGTTAATTCTTACTACCAAAATTACAACATTCAGATAGAACATACTCTCCTAGTTGTAGCGATTCCGGAGATGCCTGCTGAAGTGTTTTGGTTTGAACCTGAGCGAATGAAAGACTACTTGCAGCAATGGCAGGAGCGAGTAGAGAGATTTTGGAGGTTCAACTAAGGAAAATAGAAGTCAGGAGTCAGAAGTCAGGAGAGGGGAATTTTCATATCACTCCCTCTCCCTCAGGGAGAGGGTTGGGGTGAGGGTTATTTTAAGATTACATTTAGACTAGCTATAAAAAATAGAAACTACCCTTCAAACGTCCACTCCTGAGAACCAATTCTAATAATATTGCCTGAAGTTAACCAAAACGGTTGATTGGGACTAAGCTTTTGTCCGTTTACAAACGTACCATTAGAACTACCAACATCAATAATTTGATATCGGACTGTACCTTGAGTATCAGCCTGTTTTACTATGCGGGCATGATAACGGGAACATAAAGCGTCATCGAGGATAAGAGTATTGTTCGGTTCACGTCCAATGGTGAAGGGTGTTGTGGAAACAATGGAGATCGCCCCCGTGGAACGATGAACTAAACGAGCGATCGCGCCTTCCTGCACATCTTGCATGAGTACGGTTGGGGCTAGTGTCGGTCGATCGCGCATGGGTAAACTGGGCTGAATAGGGGATTGCCCTTCTAGTACGATATCGGTTGCTTCCAACGTCGCACCAAGAGCAGAGTCAGGGGAGTTAGGGTCGCGACCCGAGATAATGTTAACCTGATGCACGGCCGGGGGCTGTACCTCTGGGCGTCCGGCTTGAGCAATCTGCATTTTCAGCACCGCTTCGTGTTCGGCTTCCTGTCTAGCGCTCATTCCCTCCACCTGACGGATGACACCGCGAGTCTGAGGGAAGCTGATATCGCTGACTCGCACATCTTCTAAGGCAAAACCCAAACTATAAGACTCTTCCGTATGGTCAAGAATATACTGGCGAATGCGTGCTCGCCCTTGGCTGGTTAACTGTTGTACATCAAGCTGGCCAATTGTTACACCTAGATTATCTTTAATCGCACTCGTCAGAGCCGCGATCGGGTCAGATAACTCTAAGGCTACTCGTTTAGCATCCACCACCTGATACATCACACTCAACGAGACATTAATCAAAAACTGATCACGAGATAAAAAGTCTCCCTGCGATACAATCTCTAAGTTCCGAACCTTACTATCTACCAAAATCAACTCACATTGCTCCAGAAGCGGTAGAGCAAAGCTGAAATGACGCCCTGGTTTCAATGTTCGGATTAATCGTCCATTTTTGACCAATAAACCTGTATAACCTGCCCTGATAAAGTCCATACTCCACCCAGCCCAGCGCTCCGGGTTCAGCGTTTGGATTAGAGGGGAAGAGTTGCTAGACATAGGACTATCAATAGAAAAGTAATGGTTTGGGGCAATATTTCCCTTTACTTCAACACTAACAAAGCTTCTGATCAAGCGGCTTCGGTGCAGTCTAATAAGCAGTAATACCATGTCCAGTTAAACACCCGTAATAGATGTAGGGGCGGGATTAGGGGATAAATTTGTGAGAAAACCAATAATTCTCAATTCATACCCGCCCTTCGACTTGGTTTTATTAGGGTTAATCACCCGGACATGATATGTAGCGGTTCTCACTCTTCTTGAGGTACAGTCTCATTCCTGACTCCTGACTCCTGACTCCCTAACTCACCCAATAGAGAAATGCTATAACCCGTTTTTGGCGTGAATATTGATTAAGTGCGCCCAGCAAACCCCTTAATGTACCTTTTGGCAGTGACATTGATGGCACAAAAGCCGTTACCTTAACGAAAAGTTACAATTAATTGACAAACTATAGGTTTACGGCTCCGCTCAAACGTATGCAAAACTCGATTCTCTCCAGAAAGAGTCTAGTTCCTAAGCGACTAGGCTCTTTCTCTGGTCTTATCATGGCTAGTATTGTGTTGCTCTTGTGGCTCACTAGCCTCATTCTTCTTTTGAAGATTAATATTGCTCAAATTCCCCTAATTTTAATCCTCTTTGCGGTGCTTGGTAGAACCTTTCTGCAAACAGGACTTTTCATTACAGCTCATGATGCAATGCATGGCACAGTCTATCCTAAAAATCGAATCCTTAATGATGGGATTGGGATAATTTCTACACGTAGTTATGCACTTTTATCTTACAAACGCTTATTAAAAAAGCATCAGTTACATCATCGTTATCCAGCTAGCCCTAAAGACCCAGACTTTTGTAAACAAGGGGAGAATAACCCGTTTATTTGGTATTTTCGATTCATGAAAGGATACTTGGAAGGGGAGCAAAGCTGGGTTTTGTTAATAGGAATGGCATTAATATTTGGGGTGTTTAAATGGGGGTTTAATATTCCAGCTAGCAATCTATTTTTGTTTTGGGTCTTACCGATTTTTATTAGCTCTATACAATTATTTTGTTTTGGTATTTTCTTACCCCATCGCAGACCCAAAGGCGGCTATCAAAATCGTCATCGGACGCGAAGTATTTACTACCCTACATTTTTATCATTAATTACTTGTTATCATTTTGGCTATCACTGGGAACATCACGAATTTCCTCATCTTCCTTGGTACAAATTGCCCTCAGTTGTGAAAAAATAGAAGACTCAATTGCAGGAGTGCGATCGCCTACGTTAAGTAATGCCCATCGATTTTCGTAATACCAACACCCTTTGGGCTTCCATCTTAGCGGAAACCTTGAAGCGCTTAGGTTTGACTACAGCTATCATCTGTCCGGGGTCACGTTCTACCCCTCTGGCCGTTGCCTTTGCTCAACAAAAACAAATAGAGGCTATTCCAGTACTCGATGAGCGTTCAGCAGGCTTTTTTGCTTTAGGAATTGCTAGAACTACCAAACGGCCAGTTGTCCTGGTTTGTACATCCGGTACTGCTGGGGCTAATTTTTATCCTGCCGTCATTGAAGCGAGGGAAAGTCGGATACCGTTGTTGATTTTAACGGCAGACCGTCCTCCAGAACTCCGAGATTGTCATTCTGGGCAAACAATCGACCAGCTTAAGTTATACGGTAACTATCCCAATTGGCAAGCAGAAATCGCCGTGCCTTCTTTAGAAATAGGGATGTTAAAGTATCTACGGCAAACGCTGATTCATGCATGGGAGCGATCGCAATTTCCGGTGCCTGGAGTGGTTCACCTCAATCTCCCTTTCCGTGACCCCCTCGCCCCTTTGTCTCAATTGGGTACGGATACAATAAAATCTCAATTAAAAGAAGAAGACTTCTTCGCTCATCTTTCGATTCAGAGTACCCGATTTAGAGTACCCGATTCCCCTATTCCGTATCAAGAATGGCACTCGTGCGCTCCTGGAATTATCATTGCAGGACTTGCCCAACCTCAAAATCCGAGGGAGTATTGTTGTGCGATCGCCCATTTGTCTAAAACCCTAGGATGGCCAGTTTTAGCCGAAGGGCTCTCTCCCCTCCGGAATTACGCCAACCTCAACCCTTATCTCATTTCCACCTATGACCTAATCTTGCGGCATTCATCTCTAGCGCGGGAACTCACACCCCAGATGGTGATTCAAGTCGGTGAACTCCCAACGAGCAAACAATTACGTCATTGGTTAGATGAGTGTCAACCGCAACGTTGGATCATCGACCCCAGTCACCACAACCTCGACCCTCTACATGGGAAAACGACTCATTTACGGGTATCTGTGGAAGAGATGGCAAGTGGAGCGGGGGGGCTAAGAAGTGAGTTAGAATTTTCAATCTCCAATGACTCTTACTTACAAAAATGGTGTGAGGCAGAAGATCAGGTGAGATTAGCCATTGATAAGAAAATGGCGGCCATGAATGAGCAGTTTGAAGGTAAAGCAGCATGGTTACTATCCCAAATCCTGCCACAAGAAACCCCTTTATTTATCGCCAACAGTATGCCCGTGCGGGATGTGGAGTTTTTTTGGAAGCCGAATAATACAGGGATTCGGCCTTATTTTAATCGAGGGGCAAATGGTATTGATGGCACCTTATCCACAGCTTTAGGTATCGCTCACCGCAATCAAAGTAGTGTGATGCTCACCGGGGATTTAGCCTTATTACATGACACCAATGGTTTTTTATTTCAGAATAAATGCGTCGGTCATTTAACAATTATTTTAATTAATAATAATGGGGGCGGTATTTTTGAAATGCTGCCGATTTCTAAGTTTGACCCACCGTTTGAAGAATTTTTTGCGACTCCTCAAGAGATAGACTTTGCTCATTTAAGCATGACTTATGGAGTAGAACATCAATTGATTCAATCTTGGGAACAGTTACAAACATTATTAAATCCTCTACCCACTGAAGGTATCCGCATTTTGGAGCTACAAACTGACCGTAAAGCTGATGCTCAATGGCGGCAAGAATCTTTGGGTAAATTTGTATAGCAAAAGGCAGAAGGTAGAAGGCTTTTATGTTACATGATTTCTCAGCTTGGCACGGAAGACGACACAACGAGATTGACACCCTCACCGTCCTGGAAGAACGGTGATTCCCTACCAGTCGAACAATTT
>CAZPRJ010000019.1:0-97774 GCA_964588805.1 uncultured Microcoleus sp.
CGTAGCGGCACGCAGTGCGGGGCTGTCCGTGCAAACCTGACATGCTCCCGTTGAAACTCCTGTCTCCTAACGAACGTCTTTTATAAGAGGACTAGAAATTATAGGACTTATGCCAGAACGCCACATATACCAAGGGCGCACGTCGGTGCGCCCCTACCAATGGGGGTTCCCAGAATAATTTGTGTAAGTCCTGATTGAGTATTTGAGTCGTCTTTAGACGACTTGGGCTATTAGCCAAGGACTTAAGTCCTTGGCTGTTTGGAAGGAAAGAATCAGTCTTAAGATGGATTGTTTTGTACTTAGAACGATTGTAATCAGTTTCATTTTTAGGATGGGCGAGACACTCATCCCATAAGAAATTGGTACAGTTTTAATTTCTCTTTTACTTCTTGAGTGAAGCTTGGAAATTAGCCTCTATTTCTCGATAAATCTAGAGGAATAGCTAGAGAGTTTTTGCGTAGGGTTGTCCGGATAAGGTCGCTAAGTTGTGGATTATTAAGTAGTAACTCTTCTGAATTATGTCTGATACAGTCATTCGGGTTGAAAACCTAGGGAAGAAGTACATTATTAGTCACCAAAAGCAGGAACGTTATACGGCGCTGCGGGATGTGATTGCTAATGGTGCTAAGTCGGTGGGACGTAAGCTGCTGAAGCCTATGGGTAAAACGATGGCTAATCCGGCAGTTGAAGAGTTTTGGGCACTGAAGGATGTTTCGTTTGAGATAAAAAGAGGCGACAGAGTAGGGATTATTGGTCGCAATGGTGCTGGGAAATCGACGTTATTAAAGATTTTAAGCCGGATTACGGAACCGACTAATGGACGGATTTCTATTAATGGTCGGGTGGCGAGTTTGTTGGAGGTAGGAACGGGGTTCCATCCAGAATTGACGGGGAGGGAGAATATCTTTCTCAATGGTGCAATTCTGGGGATGAGTAAGGCGGAAATTAAGCGTAAATTTGATGAGATTGTTGCGTTTGCTGAAGTTGAGAAGTTTTTAGATACGCCTGTTAAGCGCTATTCGTCGGGGATGTATGTACGGTTGGCGTTTGCTGTTGCGGCGCATTTGGAACCGGAGATTTTGATTGTGGATGAGGTGCTTGCCGTAGGAGATGTTCAGTTTCAGAAGAAGTGTTTGGGGAAGATGGAGGATGTTGGGAAGGAAGGGCGGACGGTTTTATTTGTGAGTCATAATATGGCTACAATAACCCAATTATGTACGCGAGCAATCCATCTAAAATTTGGTGAAATTAATTATACAGGTGATGTTAATTCAGTTGTGTCAAAATATTTAATGGATGGTAATGATATTAGCAGTAAAATAAATTTAAACAAAAATATTAAAACAACAGAAAAAAACAAAAAGCTATTCTTTAAATCCATAAGTATACTTGACAATCAAAGAAGAGAAAATTCGGAAATTGATGTTCGATACCCCTTCTATTTCGATTTAGAATATCAGGTGACAAAACCCCTGAATAATGTAGAGTTGTCAGTCCGAGTTTATACCAGTGACGGAACCCCGGTAATTACTACTTGTCAATCGGATTGTTCTCCTGAAATTTTAGGCATACGGAATATTGGCTTTTATCGGACTACTATTAATTTTCCAAGTATGTTCTTAATGCCAGGTTCTTATATGGTATCAATTGCAGCTCATGAACCTATGGTAGAAGTTTTTGATATTCATGAACACATACTGCAATTTAGTATCTTGGAAACAGGAACTAAACTTTCTAAGTATTCTCAGCATCAAAGCCTTGGTGTAGTCATTGCAGATTTGCCTTGGATAGAGCATCAATTAAATTGATTTAAATTCATTGAATTTAAGTCGCTTAATGAATTCATCAAGAAATTTAACCGGATACTTAACCTATGCCTAATTACACCTACGAAGAATCTGTTCATTGGATGCGACAGCAGCCAGAGCAGTCTGAATTCGTCAAACTTTGTTACCTTCATGAAGATAATCTTGCTGCTGCAAAAGATTTTGCTGCAAGTGAAGAGTTTACGGAAGTCGTAAAGTTATTACGTCTAAAGCAATCATCTCAAAATTTAAAAATTCTCGATCTTGGCTGTGGTAATGGCATTGCTTCTTATGCTTTTGCCTCTCTAGGTCATAATGTTTCTGCCGTAGACCCTGACACTAGTGAAGATGTGGGAATAGGAGCAACTGTAAGGCTAGCTTCCAGCTTCAATAAAGGTTCAATAAAAACGTTCCAGGCATTTGCTGAGTCTCTACCTTTCCCAGATTCAACATTTGATATTGTCTATACTCGTCAAGCACTACATCACTTCACTGATTTGCATCAAGGACTCATTGAATCTTCAAGAGTTTTGAAACCGAAAGGTTTTTTACTGGCAACTAGAGAACATATTGTTAATGATGAAGAACAACTAAAAACATTTTTGGATACTCATCCTCTACATAAATTGCATGGAGGTGAGAATGCATATCCTCTGAACCATTACATTTCAACCATTGAAAAATCGGGTTTTAAGTTACAAAAGTGCTTGGCTCCCTATGATACGGTTATTAACCATTTTCCTAAATCTAACACCCAACTGAGAGACTCATTGTATCAGGTATTAGAACAGCGATTAGGTAAAGTTGCAGCTTCGTTTCTCATTAATTTTGGAGTAGTTGAAAAGCTTTACCGCTATCGTTTGTCGCACTCTTGTAACTCTCCAGGTAGACTTTACTCTTTTCTTTGTATTAAAAGGGAAAGTAAGTAATGCGTATTCTCTATGATGGACAAATTTATGCCATGCAGAAAGCTGGAGGAATCAATCGGTATTTTTCCAATCTGATTAGCAGATTACCCAATGATTTTACACCAGCTCTCACAACCTGCAAGCCTCGGAATGATAGTTATCCAAATCACCCCAAGCTAAAAACATACTTCTATCAAAGATTTGGATTTCGTCCAGGTTGTGTTTCCTATTGGTTAGAAAAATATTATTTCAGATCGGTTGCCTCTCTTAATTCCTTCGAGCTGATTCATCCCACATACTACTCGCTGCTTACCCGAGAAGAATTTAAACAATATCGGCAGCCGATTGTACTGACTGTTTGGGACATGATCCATGAGGTTTTCGCTAGTCAATTAGATTCTACGGGTCAACAAATAGAGAAAAAGCGAAAAGCCATTTTAGAAGCTCAAGCGGTTATCTGTATTTCCGAAAATACTAAGAAGGACTTACTAGAGCGATACTCATTACCAGAGAATAAAGTAACAGTTACCTACCTAGCTTCAGAGATAGATGCAAGTCTTTCTCATGGTTCTGAACCTGTTCCTTCTCGTCCCTATTATCTTTATGTAGGTGGGCGTTATGAATATAAGAACTTTGATGGTTTATTGTTTGCTTTTGCTAAAGTCGTCTCTGTTCAACCAGATATTGCACTCTGTGTTGTTGGTTCGCCTTTTAATAAGACAGAGGAAAAACTCATTGCTGAACTTGAGCTGACTGGACGTATTGAGCATTACGGATATGCTAGCGATACTCATCTAGCAAAGCTCTACCGTTGTAGTGTCGCCTTTGTCTATCCTTCTCTGTACGAAGGCTTTGGCATTCCTCCTCTCGAAGCGATGTCTTGTGGAACAGTTGCCGTTGCGTCTAATTGTTCTAGCATTCCTGAAGTTGTGGGTGACGCTGGCATACTATTCGACCCTAAATCTACTGTTGACTTAGCCGATATTTTACTTTCCTTACTCGATAGCCCTAAAGAACGCGATCGCATAATTGCCAAAGGATACCAAAGAGTACAAGCTTTTAGTTGGGATAAAACAGTGGCTCAGACTTTGGATGTTTATCGTTCGGTCGCTAGATAGACATACCTTAGTCTATTGGCGGTAGAAGAAGGAATAGCAAAATTAGAGGTTTTATGATGTTAAAAATTTCCTTAAATACTGCAAAAAATTCATTTAAGAGATTCGGTCTTTCTCTATTAAACCGCTTACCTATAAGTTCTGAAATCATTGGTTCTCCAAAAGGATGGATAGAATCTACATTTGAATATCTTAAAGCTCTAGATTCAAGTGATATTAAAAAACATTATATAGAAATATATCCAAGTCATTGGATTGAGCGTTCAAAACCAAAAACAATAGAAGAAAATGTTGATTGGCGATTTAATCAAGGCTACCTGGGGAGTAAATTTAAAACCCCGTCTGCTTTTGTAGCTCTCATTCCTAATGGTCGTATCTATGGAATTAATGGTGCCATAATCAGCCCTAATGATAAATTACTAGCAGATGTTTCTATAGAATTTGGAGTACCTCCATCAAAGGCGAAAAATCATTCAGTTTTTAAAAGAGTGAAGTTGCCTAATATCCAAAAAATTGATGATACCGTAGCTGTTTTATCAGCGGCTGGTGGAACAACGATGTATTTTCATTGGATGTTTGATGTTTTACCGAGGCTACATTTACTAAAGCGCAGTGGGATGTTTGATCAAGTTAACAAATTTATAGTTAATGAAATACGATATGAATTTCAAAGAGAAACTTTAGATATTTTAAAAATACCTAAGGATAAAATTATCACTACTCATATAAATTTTCACATAAAGGCTAGCACTTTAATTTTACCTTCCCTACCAGGAATAACAGGAAGTATGCCGGGATGGACTTGTGATTTCTTAAGAGAAACTTTTTTATCTAATCCATTAATTAAGAATCAAGATAGAATACAACGTATTTACATCAGTCGTATCAATGCAAAGTATCGTAGAATTTTTAATGAAAGCGAAATAATGGATTTTTTGCGAAAGCTTAATTTTAAAATATGTAAATTAGAAAATTTATCTATCCTTGAGCAGGCAGCACTATTCGCTTCAGCAGAAGCTGTAGTAGCTCCTCATGGAGGTGGACTCACGAATCTAGTATTTTGTCAGGAAGGAAGTAAAGTAATAGAGCTATTTTCACCCAGTTATATCAATCCTTGTTATCGGGCGCTGAGTAATCTCAGAGGACTTGATTACTACTACTTATTGGGTGAAGGTCAACCTACTTATGAAAATACAGACGATCATCTCAGAAATTCTACTGGCGAAGATTTTTCAATAAATATGAATACCTTTTCAAGGCTAATAGAACTCTCAGGAATTATTTAATAAAGCAATGCAAATTATAAAAAGTTAGAATTGAGGCGATCGCATAAGTCAACAGTGCCGTGCGATCGCTCTAGCAGAATATCCCCTAGAACTCCAAGCTCAGCGCTACATTGAGCTATATCAGCAAGTCTTGGGAAATTAGGTTGCGATCGCGCGTTACC
Source organism: uncultured Microcoleus sp. (assembly GCA_964588805.1). Taxonomy (GTDB): domain Bacteria; phylum Cyanobacteriota; class Cyanobacteriia; order Cyanobacteriales; family Coleofasciculaceae; genus CAZPRJ01. The sequence continues at coordinate 5,276 of CAZPRJ010000019.1, forward strand.
CCCCACAATAATCCCACTCGATAAACCTCTCCCCCATCCCCTCTCCTACAAAGCATCATCCTATATAGCCAGGACTTACACAGCCATATATAGGGTATTGGTGCGTTACGCCACGTCACTACACATAGAGGCTTAAAACCACCATTCTATATAGCTTTGTCTCCACCAGAGAAATTAATTTTTCATCGCTGTTCGATCGCCCCGTGAAATGGGAACTCTTATCCAAGATGGCTAAAATCTCCGCCTGGTGCGTAGCCCAATCGCCATCACTCACACGATCATTAGGGAAATCCCATAAACTATGGCTCAGCAAAATATTACCGCCACCCTTTCCGATGCTGATATCCAAGAGATTACAGCAGCGCTTCAGGCGATCGAACAAAAACTGCCCTTCCTGGTTCATTTAACTACCGAAGAACGACGCAAGCTGTTTAAGATGGGGGATAAAAGCCTCGCCTTTGTCAGCAATAGCCTAACTGCTGCCCAATCAAACCGCGATATTTTACCGCCTAGCTTTGACATTGAGGAATTTGCCAGGGATTATCAACTCAGCAGTGCCCTCACTATAATTTTCTTCAGACTCCAACAACTGACTGAAAAAGTGGACGATACTCTGTTGGCAGTCAGCAGTGAGGCCATGAACAGCAGTTTATCAGTCTATGACTATGTGAAAACGGCTGCTAAAAGGACTCCTGGTTTAAAAGTCCTGTCTGAGCAACTAGGTGAACGCTTTAAGGCAATTGGAGCAAATCGCGGCAAAACGGCTAAAGCTGCAACCAAGTCAACTTAAGCCTTGGCGAAGGGAATTCGCTCCTCTAAAAACAACATCCACTCGTGACTCACGAAAAATCAGAGTTTTCTAACCCGCGCAGGCGGGTTTTTTTTGTCTAGCTGCGGTTTCAACCGCCAAGCTATCTCTTGCTAGAGTCTCCAACACTGTTGGAAGAGTCTTTACTACTGTTGGAAGAGTCTTTACTACTGTTGGAAGAGTCTCCAACACTGTTGGAAGAGTCTTTACTACTGTTGGAAGAGTCTTTACTACTGTTGGAAGAGTCTCCAACACTGTTGCAAGAGTCTCCAACACTGTTGCAAGAGTCTTTACCACTGTCGGGAGAGTCTTTACCACTGTTGCAAGAGTCTTTACCACTGTCGGGAGAGTCTTTACCACTGTTGCAAGAGTCTTTACCACTGTCGGGAGAGTCTTCACCACTGTCGGGAGAGTATCTGAGATTGAAAACTTTAGTAATCTGACATTTTGGACTATCGTCAGTAAGCTGTCGCACCCGCCCAGAGTTTAAACTCCGGGCTAATAGCTGAAGTCCACTAAAGTGGACTGAAATCTTTGTAAGGTAAGCATTTAGTCCTCTTCAGAGGACTTTCGTTATTAGCCAGGGAATTAATTCCCTGGTGGGTATCGGGTAGGTGCAAAATGTCAGTAATCAGAAATTCCCTTGAGCCATCTAAGCATTACTGTTGCTACTGACGGGCGATCACACCTCTATCTATGGAGTTATATTGAGCGATCGCGCAGTATTTATCCTGATTCTATTAGTAGAAATTGTATGAAGGAATAGGGTGAAGCGATTGGCTTACAAACTCATTAACGGTAAGCCAAAAATGGAGCATGAACTCATGAAGCAGAAACGACATCTTTTGTATGTTAGTGGGGTTGTCCCCAAGCAAGGTAATTACAGCCCAATTATTATTGATCGACATCTTCGGCGTCTAGAAAACTCAAATTGGAACATATCTCTTGTCATTCCAGAGAAAATTAGTTCTCAGGATATTTTTCCAGAAACATGGCAGGTTACTACCTTACCTACACGACGTTGGTGGTGGCCTCCTGTTAGAACTGAAATTCCTGGATTATTAGATATTCGCTTACACTGTTGGGATTTAGAATGCCAACATCTTTTAAAAGAGCGAAAACCGTCAGCTATTCTGACAGTGCTTTGGGATTTTTACTCTCTCTTTGCCGCACGTCTATCAAAAAAATGGGAAATTCCTTTATCAGTTATAGTACATGATCAATGGGATATGTGGACTACCTCTGAAAAGGAACGTAATTTAATAATCCAATATACAAATACTGTTTTAAATCAAGCATCAAGAATATGGGCTGTTTCTCCAGAACTTAGAGATGTTTACAAATTAAAAGATAAAAAAAGCAGTATTCTTTTTCCAATTCCAGAAAAAACCTTCCAAGCTTTTTCTGAATGGCAAGACCATTTCCACGCTAATCCTGTAGTTGCTTATGCGGGTAGCTTACATCCGTTTCAAATCTCTATTTTTTTGCAAATTGCATTCCAATTAGAAAAAATTAATGGAACTCTTTTAATAATTGCATCACCTCAAAATCCGGTTTTAAGAGAAATATTATTAAAACATAAAAATGTAAAATACAAAGAACCATTCCCAACTAATAAAGAAGTTATTAATTTTTTGAAAGAAAATGCTAGCTGTATTCTAGTCCCCTATTCTTTAGACATTACACAACAACCTTGGGCAATAAACAGTTTTCCTAGCAAACTAGTTGAATTTGTACATTTAGGCTTACCTGTTCTTATAGTGGCACCTCCAGATACAGCCTTATCTAACTGGGCTAAACAACATAATTGGCTTAGTTATTTAGAAAATATAGAAAACCAAAATTTATTCGATATTTTGCAGAAAATGACACAAAAAGAAATATGGAAAAAAATGGCATATCAATCTCAAAAAGTTGCCACCAATGAGTTTAATTCAGATATTATCCAAAGCCAATTTGAGTCTGAATTAGATATGAGTTAATCAAAAATTATGGCAATACTACCTACTGTTTCCTTACTAGTACCCTGCTTTAATGCTGCTGCCTATATCTGTGACTTCATTCAAAATATGTCCCAACAAACAATACCTTTTGATGAAGTCATATTTTACGATGATGCCAGCACGGATAATACAGCCGAACTTCTACGTGAGCAAACCTTTGGTCAAGTCATCTACGGTAAGGTTAATCAAGGGCCATCTATTGGTCGAAATATTCTACTACGCGAATCTACAGGCCAGCTCATTCACTTTCATGATGTAGATGATTGGCTAGAACCAACCTTTCTTGAGCAAACTCTGCAAGCACTTTTTGATGAGTGGGATGCCGTTATCACTAATATTCAGGTTATAAGTCGAGACACAGGCGAAAATCGCCATATTCATGATTACTCAGGACTAATTGATAGCAATGATACCACTGAGTTTTTCCTGACACATTGTTGTTATCCCATTAATGGACTTTACCGCCGAACAGCTTTAGAAAAAATTGGTGGTTTTAGGGAATCTCTATCTCGTGATGAAGACCCAGATTTACATATCCGACTCGCTTATTCAGGGGCTCGTATTCGTAGCCTGCCTTTACCCCTGGCTATCAATCGGTTTGGTTCAGGAACCTACTCATCTACATCTTATGTAGCCTGCTGGCGCGAACACTTAAAAGCTTTAAAGTTTTACGTTAAAGAACTTCCAGAAAAATATTATTCAATTTTGCGTATAGATAGTGCTCGTATGGTTGGACTTTGTGCTGCCAATGGAGATTTACAACTGGCGCATAATTATCTAGACTTTTGTGAATCTATTGGAGGACAAAACGAACTTGGGATAACAGCCAGTACTCCGATGAAACTACTCATACGAATTTTAGGTTATCGTAACGCTCTCAATCTTCGTTTTGGCTCTATTGGGCAAAGAGTTCGTAAACTTTGGCCTTGGCGAATTGGATAGATTTGTATGAATTATCCTTGATTGACCTGTTTCTGAAGACTTTGTAACTTGCTAATCAATATCCTATGTCTTTAGTCTCCATCCTGATTCCTTGCTACAACTCTGAGAAATGGATTGCTGAAACGATAGAGTCAGCATTAGCACAGACTTGGCAGAATAAAGAAATCATTATTGTCGATGATGGGTCAAAGGATAATAGTTTGGCAATAGCTAAACGTTTTGAGTCACCCATTGTTAAAGTGATCAGCCAGGAAAATCGAGGTGCGGCTGCGGCTAGGAATCGAGCTTTTAAAGAGGCTCAAGGGGATTTTATTCAGTATTTAGATGCTGATGATTTACTGAGTCCTCAGAAGATAGAAGAGCAAATCCTACTTTTGCAACAAAATCCACCTAATATGCTTGCTGTCTGTGGAACAGTACATTTTTACAATGGGCAAGAACCAGATAAGGGAATTTTTGAAAATGGATTGCCCTTTTTAGTTGATAGTGATGATCCCCTCGATTGGTTGCTGAAGCTTTTAGGAGCAGATGGCAGGGGTGGTATGGTGCATCCAGGAGCATGGCTAACTCCTCGTAATGTGGCAGATGCTGCCGGACTTTGGAATGAGCAGCTTTCTCTAGATGATGATGGTGAGTATTTTGCGCGAGTCGTGCTGGCTAGCAATGGAATTCGCTACGCTGAATCAGTAATTTCCTACTACCGCAAGTATAGAAACGGAAATAATTTAAGCGGAGCTACCTCAGAACTCTATTATTTATCAGCATTGCGTTCTATCAATTCAAAAGCTCAACACATCCTGAGGAAAACAGATACTTTAAGAGCCAAGAGAGGATTAGCAAGATGCTATATGGAGTTAGCTTTTTTGGCTTATCCAAATAACCCTAAAGTTACAGATTTAGCTTTACAGAAAGTAGAAGAATTAGGAGGTACTGACTATCTACCTTCTTTAGGTGGCTGGAAAGGGCAGCTGCTATATCGCCTATTCGGTTGGAAAGGTGCTAGAAAATTGAGCGTGCGCTATCACGAATACATTTCTGCTTTAAAGAAATTAGTGATTTCATAACCAGGAAGTAGTTAACAATAATTTGATTTATATCAGATGTCACACATAATTGCAGTTATCTCATCAACAATTTATCCTCCTAATTCACCAACTCATGACGGTCAACGTACCTGGAGCTGTCCTAAAAGCCGTATAGAACAAACCCAAAAAACAATAGAATCTTTATTACATTTAGGAATATCAGAGATTTATCTGGCTGATAATTCTGGTGAAAACTGGATTGTTAATTCAGAAAAATTTTTTGAGCCAGCTAAAGTCTATGTATTTAAACATTATCAATACAAAAATAAAGGAATATCAGAGTTATACCTTTTGTTAAGTATCCTCGATTTCCTCCCGTCCAATACATCAATATTAAAAATATCGGGTAGGTATACTTTAAACAAGAATATCGCCAGCGAACTTGGAGACGCTGATTTAGCTGTAAAGATTTACAATTATAACTTTTTAAATTCTGCTATTTCAACCCGATGCTATCTTGTCAAAAATAAAGATATATACGCATTTTTTTTGAAAAGAACATTACGTGAAATCTATGCATACCCTTCTAGAATTGTAGGATTACGTTCCCTGTTAAAAATTTTTTATAATTCATTGTTTGTAAGTCAAGACGATTATCCTTATGAAGATCCAAGAGGATCTATTGAAAGTGCTGCTGCTCGAGCAATAAAAATATTTAATTATAGAGTAAATAAAATTGAAACCCTAAGTATAAATGGGTTTATTGGTGGCGATATTAATAATTTATTTACGGAATAGTTAGTTCAATATAAGAAATATCACAAAATAAAGCAAATCATGAAAATCTTTCTAAGCTGCCTACAATCTCCACATAAACACCCTATACCTGGATACCAATTCTGGGAAACATACTTTAAAAAAGGAATTGAAGAAGCAGGCCATGAAGCGGTAGAAGCGGAGGAAATTGATTGGGCGGAGGGTCTAGTATACTTCGAGGGAAACGAGCTGAGAGAATGGCGTGAGCGTACTTGGAGCAATACTATATCTGCTCTAAAAAAAAATCATCACATTAAACCCATTGACTTATTCCTGAGTTACCTCTTTCCCAAACAAGTTGAACCGAGTGCAGTACAAGAAATTCAAGCGTTAGGAATACCTTGTGTCAATTTTTTCTGTGACAATGTTCGAGAGTTTACAAAGGTTCCTAAAGAATTTCACTGCTTTGATTTACATTGGGTTCCAGAATACAAAGCTATTAAGATGTACCAACAGGCTAAACTCAACTATATCTATGCTCCTATGCCTGTATGGGTTCCACCTGAGCAACGAACTTGTCATCATCCTGAAAATTACGGCGTTAGTTTCATTGGTTCACGAGATTTGCAGCGAGAAGCTTTGTTTGCTCAAGTGTTGAAGATTGGCGCATCAATTGAGCTTCGAGGGCCAGCTTGGAGTCAAATCGATAGAGTTAGTTCTAATACTGTATCAAAGGAAAAAAGCTTATGGAGAACAGTTTTGAATCAAGCAAATTTGCTGACAAAAGACGGTATTCAAAGCTTGTTTGGAAAAATAACTTATAAACTGCAACCCATAATTGAAGATAATCTGTTTCAAAATTATGTGCAAAAAGCTGTATATGGTGAAGAATATGTAGAGGTTATTCAGCAAAGCAAAATTACTTTGGGAGTTAACCGTTATCCCAGTTATCGGTATCCATTTTATAAACCCGATACTTATTCTCGATTGCGTGATTTAGAAGCCCCTATGATGGGAGCTTGCTACTTAACGGAGTGGACAGAAGGATTGGATGACCTCTATGACTTGGGTGAAGAAATTGAAACTTATCGCACAGCAGAAGAGATGGTAGAAAAAATCCGGAAGTTGGAAGCTGATTGTGAAAAACGAAAAAGGATGCGATGTCAAGCTCAAAAACGAGCCTTAGCAGAGCATACAGTTGCTCAAAGTCTTACTAACATTAGTTCTGCTTTAGGTTTTAGTAAATGAATCAAACTAGCCCAGCAAATCCTAATCTTCTAGCTGAATTTACCCACTGGTGGCAGCAAAACAAAAAAGGTGGCTGGTCTTGTGCTTGGCGGCGTAGATCAGTTTGGGCGGCACAGCTAATACAAAAACTCGGTTGGCATCGAGAGGTATCAGCCCCACTATTTTGGGGAGAGCGAATGCAAGTTATTACAGGTGAGACCGTATCTCAGCAAATCCTGACGTTTGGCTACTCGGAAGTTGCTATCACTGCCTTAATGCTTTGGCTAGTGGATTCAGGTCAGACGGTAGTAGATATTGGTACACATTTTGGCTATGAAGCTCGACTTGCGTGCAAACTAGTGGGTTCACAGGGTCATGTTATCTGTTTTGAGCCTAATCTTGTTACCTTTAATCTTGCCAAAAAGAACTTAGCTCGTTTTTCCCAAGTTGAGCTACGTCAAGAAGCAGTAGCTGACCAACCTGGAACTCTGAAGTTTCAGAATCGACCTATTTGGGAATCCGCCTTCAATAGCATCTCTAAAGAACAGACTAAAATCAACTTTACTGAGGTGTCAGTCACAACACTAGATCTGGCTCTGGCTAACCGTACCCGACCAGTGGATTTCCTCAAGTGTGACGTTGAAGGATTTGAAATGGCAGTTTTAAAGGGAGCGCGTAGTCTCTTGTTGGAAGATGCGCCACTTTTAGTACTAGAAGCTGATATGCCTTCCCTTGAAGGCAAAGTTTCTGCAAGAGCGTGTGAATTAGCTGCATATCTTGAAAACTACGACTACCAAGCTTTCATTTTTGATTTTGATGGCGATTTCCGGTTTGGAGCAATGGATAGTTTTCCGATTCATCATGCCAATATTGCATTCGTTCCTTATAGACGCACCGATTTACTGGCTCAAATGAAAGAGAGCATAAACGAGAAATGAGGTGTCTATGTCTTTACTACGTTCGTGAATCAGAGCGCGATCACTAACCACTGGGTAATCTGCTAAATCCGTCTTATTATCCATTGCCTTTGAGGTTGACATGAATATCTTCAGCAAAATGCAACCAACTATTAAACCTAAGTCTAGTCAAAATACTCGATTTACCTATGATTTGGGGCTAGAAGGACTTAGAGGTTTTGCCGCTCTCTCAGTAGGATATGCCCATATTTTTGGATTTAAAAATTTTTTAGATCCTTCGTATCACCCAAACGCATATCTTGCTTATTTACAAGCGGCTCATGGTGCCGTTTTAATTTTTTTTTGCTTTCGGGTTATGTAATTGGTTTGACGAATACAGAAAAGTTTTCTTCTCAAAGAGCCGCTCAATATTTAACTCGTCGAGGAATTCGACTAATTCCTATTTATTGGATAGTTGTAAGTCTTTCTGTGATAGTCTCACCGCGAGATAATATGCCAACTATTTTAGGCAACCTATTTTTTTTACAAGTTTTTGCTGTTCCTGTACTGCAAAGCAACCCAATCTTATGGACTTTAAATTATGAGGTGATTTATTATTTTATTTTTCTCTTAATTTGGTTGATACGTCCAAGAGTTATTACTTTGGTTTTTGGATCTTTAGCGATTAGTACTGTGGGTTGGTTCATGCCACAGCTACCACAACTTATACCCAGCTATGCAGCAGGTGGGATATTTTGGTTGCTCGGTCTATGGCTTGTCTGGAAAGTTGACCCCTCTCCTACCAATTCTAATAAATTTCCTTTGGTGAGTTATTTTTTACTACTCCTAGCTACTAATAATTTAAACACAGGTTTGATAATTCTGAAGGGTCTTGGTTTTCCTAACTCAGCTCCTGGTGCAGTGAATCTATCAGATCTTGCTCTTTTGCCTATCTGCCTCGTAATTTTTTCTGAAGTCACACATCGTCGATTTAGAGGTTATAAATGGCTTCGCTTAATCTGCTTTTTCATTCCAGTGATGAACATTCTCTTTTTACTGAGTATTGGTCGTCTATTTGAAAATTACTCTTGGATAGCGTCTGCAATTTTTACAGTACTTGCTATAGCCCTTTTGCCAATCAGAAATTCCACTAATATATTATTTAAATTAGCTCCAATAGGACGAATTTCATATGCTTTCTATATTCTACATATGCCCATGATGAAATTAGTACATGATTATTTTCCCTACCAAGGCACTATATGGAGTTTCTCACTGCGTCTACTGGTTTGGTTTTTGATAACCATCGGAGTTTCCATGTTACTGGAACTGGTGATGCAACCAGCAGTAAAACGAAAACTTTATCAAAGATTTTACCCAAATAAGGTTTAAAGTTTATTCTGATGAGCCGTCTATGTCTTTACTACATTCGTGAACCAGAGCGCGATCGCTGGTTGCCTGGAGACCGTTATATCCGTCCCTCCATCCGTCGCTTGGTCAGAGGTGTATCTCGTCCCGGTGGTGTGGATAAAGTTTTTATCAATCTTCGTTTGGGACTTAATAAATTAGGGATTCAATATGAAGTCAACTTGCCTTTTAAGCAATTACGCAAAGGCGATCGCGTTGGCATTCTTGGACGGGGACTCTCTTGCCTAAACGGTTATGACCGTTCTAACCCTATTGTTGCTGGGATTGGATTAATGACTCACCCCAGCGAATGGCCAGACCTTTGCCAACAGTATCCAGTGGTGAAATATCTCCAACACTCTCATTGGGCTAATGACGTATACAAACCTTATTTTGGAGAGCGTTGTACCATCTGGCCTGTTGGAATTGATACTGACTTTTGGCAACCTGCACCGCAGGAAAGTAAGTCAGTTGATTTCCTGATTTACAACAAAATTAGGTGGGATTATGACCAACGTGTTGCTGATTTACTCACTCCCATTCGCCAACTCCTAACCCAACAAGGATTAAGTTTTGAAGAGCTGCGCTACGGTTCTTACAAACAAGAAGATTATCAGAAAGCTCTCAATCACTGTCGCGCCATGATTTTCTTGTGTGAGCATGAGAGCCAAGGCATTGCCTACCAAGAATGCTTATCTAGCGGTGTGCCAATTCTGGCATGGGATCAGGGTCAATGTTTAGACCCCAACCGCTTTACTTGGGGGATGCCTCACATTTCTGCTACCTCTGTCCCTTTTTTTGATGAGCACTGTGGAGTCAAGTTTAAAGACATGGGTGAATTTCCTACAAAGCTAGAAGAATTTCTAGATAAACTCAACTCTCAGCAATTTGCTCCTCGTGACTACATTTTGGAAAACCTTACCTTAGAAAAGTGTGCTCAACACTATATAGAAATTCTGGCTCAAGTCTAACCAGATGTATAGGTAAACTTCATTTTTTCCTCAAGAAAAATAATGCAAAATCTCAAATCCTTAGCTTCTCAGTTAATTACTCAGACTCCCCTTCAATATGCACCAGTTAGAGTCCAAAAAGGATTGGCAAAGGGAGCACTTTGGACACTGTTTCCCTATTCAGCTTATTGGCGTGGCAATACTGAACTAGATGTTGAAGCGGCCATTCACTTGCATGGAAGTGTTCTCGGTGCTACTTGTTGGGACTTAGGAACGCATTTTGGTATTTATACGGTTGGAATGGCAATGGCTGTAGGCCGTGAAGGACAGGTGGTTGGGTTTGAACCTGATCCAATTTCTTTCAAACGCTGCCAACTTCATGTGCAAATGAACTCTTTGAGCCAAGTCAAACTTTTTAATGCCGCAGTTAGCGAATTTGACGGTTCATCGAATCTGATTCTCAGTCAAGGTGCTGGCGCTTCTACATCTCATTTTGCCTATGAGAATGAACAGCCTAACACCACGACTGACACAGTAAAAGTACAGACAGTTGTACTAGACAAGTTGGTAGAACGTAGCGAAATTCGACCCCCTCAATTTATCAAGGTTGATGTAGAAGGACATGGCGCTAAAGCTTTGTCAGGTGCTCGTCAAACTATTGCAACTCACCATCCAACAATCGTAATGAGCTTTCATAGTCAATGGGAACTCGATGGTACTCGAGAAATCTTAGAGCCTTTAGGTTATCGTTCTTTTACCGTTGAAGGCAAAGAACTCGAGTGGTCAGCTAGTCTTTTTCGTACTACTGTTCTTCGCCGCTAGTCGCTATCAATGGCCAAAATTTTAATCCTAATCGGCGCTCACCTATGTACTGCTCCTCGACCCCAAAAAGAAGCAGAAACACTCGCTAATGCAGGTCATGATGTAACAGTACGAGGATTTTGGTTTGACCCAGAATTAATAAAACGCGATCGCCTCCTCATCACCAACAAAAAATGGCAATTTGAACCCATCCTCGACTTTCAACCCAGTCACCGCTTCAAAAATTGGAGCATCCGACTCCAAAGCCGCCTTGCTAAAGAACAATTTCAACGCTTTGGCATCGTTTCACCCGCCTTACTCGGCTACGGCACAAATGCCATGTTAAAAGCTGCTCGTAAAGCCCGTGCTGACCTCACCATCGTACATTCAGAAGCAGGACTTTGGGTTGGGAATCAACTATTAAATGAAGGCTTTCGGGTTGGGATAGACTTTGAAGATTGGTTTTCCGAAGACCTTTTACCCGAAGCTCGTACTACCCGACCGATTGCCAAACTCAAAGAATTAGAAAGTCGCTTGGCTCGTGAATGTACCTATTGTCTCACCACTTCCCATGCCTTAGCAGAAGCCTTGGCAGACGCTTATCAGGCACCGAAACCCACCGTTATTTATAATGCCTTTCCTGGGGCAGAGCGATCGCAAATTGATGGTCAAAAACAAGACCGCCAGAATTTAAAATTACCCTCCCTACATTGGTTCTCTCAAACTATCGGGCTAGGACGGGGACTAGAAACCCTCTTCCAGGCACTACATCACCTAACCCTACCTGTAGAAATTCACTTGCGGGGTAATTATTCTGAAAGTACTCGTCAGTGGTTAGAAGCACAGATACCCTCACAGTGGCGAGAGTGCATTTTCATCCATCCCACTGTTCCCAATAGCGAGTTACTATCTCGTATTGCCGAGCATGATATCGGTTTGGCATTAGAGCAAACAGATATTCCCAGCCGTAATTTAACCATTACCAATAAACTCTTTCAATATCTACAAGCAGGATTAGCTGTCATTGCCACAGATACAGCCGGTCAAAGAGAAATCCTGTCTCAATTCCCTACAATCGGTCAACTCATTCCCACTCAAAATCCGGTTGCACTTGCTCAAGCCTTGAAAGACTTACTAAGTACTCCTAAAAAATTGGGATTGTCAAAAGCTAATTCCTTACAAGTAGTCCAAGAACAATTGTGCTGGGAAAAGCAGGCAACAAACCTGCTATCAGCCACTGAATCAGCTCTCCGCCAGAGAACCTGAATTACAATCAGGAGTTCATTGAGCCTCAGCATTTTACTCAATTAATTCAATGCTTCTTCGCGCTAATATCCGCAAGTACCTTGCCCGAAAACTCAACGTTCCTGAAATTCCATTTGCTCTAGAACGTCTTCAAGCTATTGGTTTTCAGCCCCTGCAAATCTTTGATGTTGGAGCTTACCAAGGTGATTTTGCCCAGTGCTGCCTCAAGATTTGGCCTCAAACTCAGGTCGCTTGTTTTGAGGCCATTGAGCATAAAGTACTTCAACTCAAAAAGCTAGCCTCTCAAAACCCATCCATATCCATCTTTCCAGGGTTATTAGGTGCTCAATCACAGGAAAAAGTTCCTTTACATTTGAGCGAAACAGCTTCTTCGATTTTATCAGAGCAGATTCCTCAAAACTTTCCAGTGACGTTTCATCCTATGCATACTGTCGATGACATTGTGCAGGATCATTTTAGCGATCATCCTCCCGAGTTTCTCAAGCTCGATGTCCAAGGTTACGAACTGGAAGTCCTTAAGGGTGCAGAGAAATCCCTACCTCAAATGCAAGTAATCCTTGCAGAAGTCAATTTACTTGATATCCATCAGAATGTACCTCTGCTTTCAGAAGTCGTTGCATGGCTCAATGAACGTGATTGGGTTGCTTACGACATCTGCGGTTTGACTCGTCGTCCTCTAGATCAAGCACTTTGGCAAGCTGATTTTATCTTTGTGCCGCGTAATAGTCCGCTTCGATCTGATAAACGCTGGAAAGCTTAAAATGCGTATCTTAATCACTGCCGACCCCGAACTCCCAGTCCCGCCGCAACTCTATGGCGGTATTGAACGCATTGTCGATTTATTAATTACCGGACTGCAAGCACGCGGCCACACAGTCGGACTGGTTGCCCACCGTGACTCCACCTCCCCTGCACACCAGCGATTTCCCTGGCCAGGTTTACGCTCACAAGATAAATTTGACGTCTTACAGAATACAGCCGCCCTCTGGTCAGCTACTCGCCAATTTCAACCCGACCTCATTCATAGTTTCTCCCGTGTTTTATATCTATTTCCCCTTCTGTTTTCCCATTTTCCCAAGGTGATGTCTTACCAACGCCGTCCCAGTCATCGCACGGTTAAATGGGGAGCAAAACTCGCCGGAGATTACCTCACGTTTACAGGTTGCAGTAACTATATTTGCCGCCAAGGTCAAGTCGCCGGTGGAGTTTGGTATCCCATTCATAATTGTGTGGAATTAGAAAAATATACCTTCCAACCGACCGTTGACCCCGATGCTCCCTTAGTATTTTTAAGTCGAGTAGAACAGATAAAAGGAGTACATCATGCGATCGCCGCCGCCAAACGCACCGGACGCCGCCTCTTAATTGCAGGCAATCACAGCACCACAGGCGAAACCGGACGCTACTGGCAAGAGGAAATCGTTCCCCATTTAGACAAAGACGGAATTGAATATATCGGTTCAGTCAACGACGAACAAAAAAATAAATTACTCGGTCAAGCGGCTGCCATGATTGTGCCAATTGAATGGGAAGAACCATTCGGCATTGTATTTGCAGAAGCCCTCGCCTGCGGCACCCCTGTTATTTCTTGTCCGATGGGCGCATTACCTGAAATTGTACGTCACGGCACCGATGGCTATCTCGTCAATAGCCTCGAAGAAGCTTGCACCGCCATTCAAAACTTGCCCCAAATCAATCGCCAAAACTGCCGCCAACGTGCCGAAGATTGTTTCTCTGCGCCAGTGATTTTAGATCAGTATGAGCAACTCTACCGCCGATTGATTTATGCCTGTACTGTGGCCTAAAAACTCAGCTTTGTGATGGTGAAGCTTGCACCTGAGATAAAAACCAAGCCCCCACTGCACTATGATCTGTCACTCGACTTTGACGTAAACCTTCTTCTAACAAGGAAATTTCTAAACCAGGCAATACCCCAGACACACGAATTCGTTGACTCCCTCCCTCGGCAATAATCTTGAAAGCAGTAATCTGTGCTTTTTTAACATCTACCACCCAATATTCAGCCACTGCTAAATCTTCATAAAGTAGACGTTTTTTGCCTAAATCATCTGACAAAGAAGTATCAGCAATTTCAATCGCTAAATCAGGGGATTGGGCGTTATCTAAATTGACCACAGAACTCCCCATTGGCGATAACTTTACCCGCTCCCCAATATAGTAAGAAGCATCCGGTTGAGCTTCTTGTATCCCTGCTTTTCGATAGCTACAGTTGATTTGTCCCTTCAAGGGTATTCCTTTAGCCATACAGAATAAGCTAACCAATACGACAATGATTCCATTATGATTAGCGTGGTCTGGGCCGACGGGTGGCATTTCAATTCTGACTTGTCCGTGATGGTAGTAGCACTTAGATTTGTCGTAACTTGGATTTTCAACGGCCTGGATGTATTCATCCCAAGGGCAATCAAACCAAGTATCTGTTGGAAGTAGAGTTTTTAATTGGTTCATCGGTATACATTAGGTTTTAAAAGAAATTTATTTTTTACTGAAAGTTACACCGCTCATACTAATTAGTATTTTAAGAGAGTACCTACCTCTTGCTCGCGTCACCATCGTACCTCTACTGTTCCACATCTCATTCCAGTAAGACTTTATCCTGATAGATAGCTCAAAACTCAGTATCAGTGGGTAGCACAAACCCAAAATTCTCAATTTAACGTTGCTATCTCTTGAGTTATCGAGTTTTAATTGTCAGTCCCCATTTTCCACCGATTAATGCCCCAGACCACCAACGGGTGCGAATGTCCTTGCCTTATTTTGAAGAATTTGGTTGGAAACCTCACATTCTTACCGTGCGGCCTGACTGTGTTCAAGGCGTCCACGACCCCCTATTAAACCAGTCAGTTCCTAAACACATTCCAACTCACCATACGGGAGCATTGTCGGTCAAACACACCCAACGCATTGGCATGAGTAGCCTAAGTTTGCGGTGTTTTCCTTATCTTCTCAAAGCAGGAGGCCGCATTCTTGCTAAAGAAAAATTCGATTTAGCTTATTTTTCTACCACTGTATTTACCGCAATGGCGCTAGGTTATCGCTGGCGCAAACGTTTTCAATTACCCTACGTTCTCGATTTTCAAGACCCTTGGTTGAGTGACTATTACAAAAATCCTAACTCTCCCAAACCCCCTGGTGGTTCATTAAAATATGGATTTTCCCAAACCTTAGCACAACTTTTGGAACCCCCAACTCTACGCCACGTCAGCCATATTATTAGTGTTTCACCCGAATATCCCAAAACCTTAATGCAACGCTATTCCTGGTTGCGCCAAGACCAATTTACAGTCTTACCCTTCGGTGCGCCAGAAGCCGATTTTAAACAGCTTTCTTCTCTAAATATTCAACAAAAAATATTTGACCCCAACGACGGCAAAAAACATTGGGTTTATGTGGGTCGAGGTGGAGGGGATATGTCCTTAGCATTACGTTCCCTATTCTTAGGAATCCAATCTGAACGCCAGCAAAATCCTGAACAATGGAATTCAGTCAAGCTGCATTTCGTTGGCACTAGCTATGCTCCCGGAAATCGAGCCGTTAAAACCATAGAACCCATTGCACAAGAATTAGGAATAGCTGACCTTGTAGAAGAATATCCCCATCGTATTCCTTATTTTGAGGCATTACAAATCTTAGTTGATAGTGATGCTATCTTACTCATTGGTTCTAACGACCCAAGCTACACCGCGTCTAAACTTTACCCTTGTATTTTGGCTCGAAAGCCAATTTTTGCCTTATTTCATCAACAAAGTTCCGTCGTTGATATCCTGCAACGTTGTAATGCAGGGAAAGTTGTTACCTTCAATTCCAATGATAACCCAGCTAATTTAATCAACGATGTCAAAACTCAGCTCAATGGGTTACTTTCTCTGCCCAAAGAATATCACCCTGAAACAAATTGGTCTGAGTTTAAACCCTATACCGCCCGTGAGATGACACGTCAGCAATGCGAAATTTTTGACCAATGTATTCGTCTTACGAATCCAGTCTAAATATTATGGGACTCAACCTCAAATTACCTCCCTCAACCTGGAATAATCATCCAAAAGCTGTCAGTTATCAGCGACGACCTTTACTGCAAGCCTTTTGGATTGGTGTTTTAGTTTTATGTTTAGTCCAAATTTATACAATTGAAAATATTCCCTTCCCCACAATTGCAGGTGCAGTTTTAATTGGAATTACGGCTTTATATCCTAGCTATCTCTGGTGTTCGGGAAAAGCGCTAGGAATGCCAGTTTTTCCTTTATTCGCCCTCACTTATTTATGGACACACGCTTTACCTTTAGTTAGTAACCACCCCAAGGTAATTACTTACTCTCCAGAAAGTCATTTATATGCCAGCATTACTACTGCCAGCTTTCTAGCTATAGGAACCTTTAGTTGGTTCCAATTTGTAAAATCTTCTCCTCCTTATCCCAAAGCTTATCGTGCACTTGTGGAACATAAAGGAGATAAATTTTTCCTGTTAATTTTAGGGGCTGGTGTATTTTTTTCGATGTACTCCCTCGGTGGATGGTTTGCTCTTACGGGTGGAGCCTTTAGTCTCATTCGGGGTGCTATTTTGGGTTTAACTGTTTTAGCTGTTTTTGTTCTTTCTCATCGGTTTGGTTCACAAGAATTATCTAAAAATACAAAAATATTATTTTTACTATTATTGGTCTTATATATGATCACTAGTAGCGCTGGTTTAATTTTAAGAAACACCATTGGAGTCTTTTCAGTAAGCCTTGTTGCTTTTATTTTTGGCCGTAATAAAATCCCACTCATCACTATAGTGATTGTTTTTGTTTGTCTCTCCCTCTTGCATTATGGTAAGAGTGAGATGCGAGCTAAATATTGGTTTGGCGACCAACCCAATTTGATACAGCCTTGGGAATATCCAGCGTGGTATGCCGAATGGTTTGGTTATTCCTTTGATTACTTACAACAAGATTCATCACAACCAGAAAAACAAGAAAAATCCTCTGCTTCGGAGCGGTCTAGTGTTATTCATATGCTTCTCCTAGCTCAGCAAAAATCACCGAGTGAATTACCCTATTTATATGGGAAAACTTATGCTATTCTACCTCAACTTATTATTCCTCGATTTTTAAATCCTAATAAAATTCGTAGCCACGAAGGAACCTATATCCTCAGTGTTTATTATGGCCTACAAACTCAAGAAGGTACTTTAAGAACGACAATTGCTTGGGGTTTGCTAGCTGAGGCGTATGCTAATTTTGGGTTTTTAGGTTGTACGGGATTAGGCACTATTTTAGGGATAATCTATGGTAAAGCTACCCGTTGGAGTCTGAATACACCCTTACTTTCTGCTCGTTCTTTATTTAATATCCTCTTAGTCAGTTTTGCTTCCCAAACGGAATGGAGTGCAGGGGTTTATGTGGCTGCACTTGTCCAATCTAGTGCCAGTTTAGTTGGTATTACATTAGTCTTTATGCAAACCCATCGACTCAAGGAATTTTCGCCCCCTAATCCTGAATCTCAATTCATTCCTCCAGAGCAGCAACAATTGTAGGGTAAGATGAATGAAAAAGCTGGCAATTATTACCTCTCATCCTATTCAATATTACGCTCCTTTATTTCGCTATCTTGAAGCCAAAGCTGATTTTTCAATTCAAGTTTTTTATCTATGGGATTTTGGGGTAACTCAACAAATAGACCCAGGATTTAAACAATCTATTCAATGGGATATTCCCTTACTAACAGGCTATAATTACGAGTTTGTCCCTAATATCAGCTCTAATCCTGGTACTCATCACTTCTGGGGTCTAAAAAATCCCTCACTCTTGGAACGGGTCAAGCTCTATAATCCAGATGCTGTTCTATTAATGAGTTATAACTATGCCAGTCTTTATAACTTTATTGGACAGTGGAATTGCAGCCAAACCCCCTTGCTATTTCGAGGTGATTCTCATCGAATTTTCCCTAATAATAGCCCTAAAGAATGGTTGCGTCGTAATGTTATTTCTCTAATTTATCGGCGTTTCTCTGCTTGCTTATATGTGGGACAAGCGAATTATCAGTATTTTCGCGAACATGGAGTTTCCTCACAACAGCTATTCTTCTCCCCTCATGCTGTAGATAATGAGCGTTTTTTTACTCAAACAGAAGAAGCCGCCGAGCAAGCTAAACAATGGAAACAGGAATTAGGAATTCCTGAAAATTATGCTGTGATTTTATTCGCAGGTAAATTTGAATCTAAAAAACGACCCCTTGATTTACTCCAAGCATTTTTACAAGCTAACCTTTCTCAAGTATCACTCTTATTTGTGGGTGCTGGAAAATTAGAAACTGAACTGCGATCGCAAGCAGCCAACCATCCCCATATCTATATTGCTCCCTTCCAAAACCAAAGGCAAATGCCCCGAACTTATGCCACGGCTGATTTAGTTGTTTTACCCAGCTACGGTGCTTGGGAAACCTGGGGATTGGTGATTAACGAAGCCATGTGTATGTCTCGCGCTGTCATTGCCAGTACTCACGTTGGCTGTGCTCAAGACTTAATTCACCCCAACCAAAATGGTTTAATCTTTCCAGCCGGAGATGTATCAGCACTGGCAAATTGCCTCAAACAAGCCTTTGCAGATCAAGAACGATTGCGTAAATGGGGTAACGAAAGTCGTCAAATTATCACTCAATATAGCTATACTCAAACTACTCAAGGATTAAGAGATGCTTTAATTTATCTAAATGTACTGTGAAACGTGTTGCTAGACTTTTAATCCCACTGAACCTATATTCTTATGCACCCTGCATCCTCAAAACCCCCTCTCTTTCATTTATGGCTACCCAATTTATTTGAATTTAAGGGAGGAATTCAAGTTTATTCAGAATTTTGGCTCAAAGCCCTACAAAGTTTAGGAACGCAGGTAAGTTATGAGGTGTTTTTAAAGCATGATACGCGCCTACCCAATGATTTTTCCTGCCCTCCGAATGCGGGTTTTCACTTTTCAGGAAACTGGCCGCTATCCGTGCGAACTCCAGCTTTTGCTTCTCAACTTTTAGGCTGGGGTTTGTGGCAACGGCCGCAATTAATTATGGTCAATCATCTCAATTTTGCAGTTGCAGCTTATGGGTTAAAGCGATTAACTGGGGTTCCCTACTGGATTGCCGTCTATGGGATGGAATGTTGGAATGTGCAGAAACCTGCCCTGCAAAATGCTCTACGCCATGCGGATAAAATTATCTCCATTAGTGGTTACACTCGCGATCGCCTGTTACAAGAGCAAAATCTCAACCCTTCCCAATTTTTACTCTTACCTTGTACCCTAGAAGCTGACCGTTGGTCAATTGCGCCTAAACCTGCTCATTTACTGGCACGATACGGACTTAAACCCGAACAACCCGTAATTTTAACCGTATCTCGATTAGCAGGAGTAGGGCGATATAAGGGATATGACCGCATTTTAGAAGCTCTCCCCCAAATCCGTCAGGTTATCCCCGATGTTCACTACATCCTAGCTGGAAAAGGAGACGATAGACCTCGGATAGAACAACTCATCGCCCAATTACAGCTACAAGATTGTGTGACACTGGCCGGGTTTGTTCCCGATGAAGAATTAGGCGACTATTACAACCTGTGTGATGTGTTTGCCATGCCCAGTAAGCGAGAGGGATTTGGGATTGTATATATTGAAGCCCTAGCCTGTGGTAAACCTGTTTTAGGGGGCAATCGGGATGGAGCAATAGATGCTCTTTGTCATGGAGAATTAGGCGTTTTAGTAGACCCTGATGATACCCATGCGATCGCCAAAGCGCTGATTGAAATTTTACAAAAAACCTATCCTAATCCCTTAATCTATCAACCCGAACTCTTGCGTCAAAAAGCGATCGCCACATTCGGTTTCGACCGTTTCCAACAAACTCTTACCCACTACTTGGGGTTCAACCTGAAGGGGTGATACTAAATCCAGCTTGATAACCCCTTTTTGAGCTTAAATCTTCTTTTCCTAGCTGACATTTTTCATTTTTCAGGTAGGTAACACTCCCATGTTCACGATAGTGTAGATTAATTGTGTTGGTATTGATTTGAGTTACCACACGTAGTTGACTGACAGAACTTCTCAGCCAAAACTCCGAAAGCCCTCACCCTAGCCCTCTAGGAGAGGGGAGAGGGAACCAGAAGAGTAGATTGGCTCCCCTCGCCCTCTCCCGAGAGGGTTTGGGGGTGAGGGTATACAACTTTTGTCAGTCAATCAAGTTACCACACAAAGTTGGGAGAATCATGTCATGCCAGAGTCAGTGACCAACGAAACCATATCCCCGACCACAGAGGTAATGGACTGGGAACCCCCCATGCCTCCCACTGACTTGATTTTTGATGATGGAGAACCTTTGGAGACTAATCGCCACCGCATTGCTATGAACGTTCTCATCCGGTCGTTGCAGCAAGCTTGGACTGACCGCAATGACTTCTTTGTGGGGGGCAATATGTTCGTTTACTACAGCAGCACCCAGGTTCGCAATCGGGACTTTCGAGGGCCTGACTTTTTTGCTGTGCTGGGTACAGATGGTAGTATCCCTCGACAAGGCTGGGTCGTGTGGGAAGAGAATGGTCGTTACCCGGATGTGATTGTAGAACTGATGTCATCCTCTACCGCTGATGTTGATACAGGAACAAAGAAAACTCTTTACGAGCGTTCCTTCCGCACACCGGATTACTTTGTCTTCGATCCCTTTGACCCAAATTCTTTGCAAGGGTGGCACTTAAATACTTCCCAAGGCTATCAGCCTCTAATCCCTAATGAACAGGGTTGGCTTTGGTGTGAGACGTTGGGCTTTTGGTTAGGAACTTGGTCAGGAATAATCGACCGAGAGACGGCAGTCTGGTTGCGCTTTTATGACGAGACTGGCTATCTTGTTCTGTTACCAGAGGAAGCTGAACACCAACGTGCTGAAGCTGAACACCAGCGTGCTGAAGCCGAACGCCAACGTGCTGAAGCTGAACGCCAGCGTGCTGAAGCCGAACGCCAACGTGCTGAAGCTGAACACCAACGTGCTGAACGCCTAGCGGCTCGGTTAAGGGAGATGGGAGAAGACCCAAATGCTTAGCTTCTACTACCCATGAGGGGAGCGATCGCGCTGTGCCAGTTGCCTAATATCGCTAAATTTGGCGAAAAAAACTTTGGCAACAGAGCTATTGTATGCTCAATGCAGCAAGCTCTGATATTCAATCACCGCCTCAAAGCCTGCGCGATCGCATCTTCCAACTCATCTTTACTTAAACCCGTGAGGATAAATACCTCTTGATAGGTTTTCCCCGACCGAGCAATAATCTTAAATCCGCCCCGAATCGGCACCGACACTTTTAATTGCAACCGAGGTCGATGGCTTTTTGCCCGGCCAATGACAGCAGGTGTAATCGTTTGAATCCCAGTATAGCGAGTGAGTCGTTCTAGAACAGGAATCAAACCCGGAATATGAGTCGAATGATTCCAAACCAGCCTGCCGTCATTCGTTTTTTTCATGAGATTATGCAGCTTCTAGAGGAGCCATTGTTAACCCAGCACGACTCAATTGTTGGTGATAGAGTTCTGCCTGTTCTTCAGGGCCAACCCAGACAATCGCTTGACCTTCATAATGAACTTGATTGGTAAGTTCCCAAGCATGATCGGCGGTCATGCCTGGGATATACTTCATCAAACACTCATGAACGTGCTGAAACGTGTTGAAATCATCGTTGAGCACGATTACCTTGTAATTAGGATAGGTCTTGCGAGTAACTTGAGTCGATTTATCGGGCGCTATGACTGGCGAGGCGGAGGTCGCGTGAGCAGCGGCTGTATTTACCATAGTCATAGGTTAATCACAGAAATCTTTACACCAAATTAAGTAACAGGCATCCCCTCTAGTTTACATACCTATGGGCCATTTCTCACCCCATCCTTACTTCCATTTATCCCAAGTTTCATTAAAGATTGAAGTATTGGGAAAGGCGGTAGGATTACCCTGTTGGTCTAGCCGTTGGCGTAACTGCTGCAATTGCGGTTCAGCTCGCGGCAGATCGTTGACCAGTTCGTAAGGGGCTATACCGCTGTCTAAGGCAAAGGCCGCTGTTGTTCCCGCCGCAGCACCGGCTGACCATTCAAACGAATGCACCCGATAAGCCGCAGCGGCCACATGGCTAGTGGCAATACTTTTACCTGCGACCAACATATTGTCAATTTTTTGAGGAATCATCGCTCGCAAAGGAATTTGGAACGGATAGGCAGGGCCATCGGCATTGGCTGCTCCTCGGCGTTCGCCTTCTCGTTCGGTGTTACCCGGCGCTTCCGGAGGGCTTTTCGTCATGCAGGGGTGAAAATCAATTGCATAAAACCCAATCCCCACCGAATCCGGATAAATGGTAGCGCGAGTCCGACGCTGTACTTCTTCCGGTGGTTTCTTGCCTTGAATCACGGGGATAGGACTCCAGCCAGAAACCGCTGCCCATAAGCTACGATAATCCTCTGGAGAGAGTGCCTCACGATAAAATTCTTCCTGGAATTTATTGCGAGTAATATCAATTTCCGAGACAGTAAAACCTTCCGGATAGCCAAATGCTGGGCGTCCAATAATCCGTCGTCCTTCCCGCATATAAGGATATTTCGATAATCCATGTACGGTTCCCATGGGAGAGTCTAAACCCGAAAGAAAACGGTTATTGGGGTGAGTTTTTTTCACTCCATCACCCAATTGGGAGTCGGTAGTTCCTTCTACGAGCCAGTAGAAATAACCTATAGCATTTTCCTCACCTCGGCGTAAGGTTTCAGTCCGCAACCCTCCCATCCAACCACCAGGAGCAAGTTGTCCGGTGGATTGCAATTGTTCGCGAGTATAAATCAGGTTGTCTTGGGAAGTACCCGGACGATAATCATTACCCCACGTCCAATTTTGCATGGAAATATCACCAGGAGTGGGAGCGGTAAACCCGATACCGCCAAATTTAGCCGATTCCCCGGTTTCAGGACTCCAAATGCGCCGATAGGTGAATACCAGCCCAAAATCTGCTAATCGCTTGAGTTCATAGCTGTAGTAGGGTTGATACTGCGGATAAAATGAGGGCATCTGGTGGGTTTGAGGCTCCTCTGTGTTTTCCATGGCAAAGGTATAGGTGAAGCCTTGGGTGCAATAGGGGTCGCCCGTTGCACTAGAAGAAGAAGGCTCTCTAAAGCTGCGAGGGTCAATACCCAGGCGGTAGGGGACATCGGCTAATCCAATAATTTCCCCCGTTTCCGAGGCGTCAATAACGTACCAGTTGGGGGCATTCCCCGGTTTGGAGTTTTGAGGTACGAAGCGCACAATCGTTTTCTCAAACAATTGGGAATTTTCGTATTGGTAAGCCTCCTCAATCGTTCGAGAGAGGGGGTAGGTATTGAGGGGAGGAGTACCTTTAGCGGGTTGGTGTTGGATGGCGATCGCACTTTCGATCTGCCGGCCATCCGAACTCAGATTCAGCTCCTTAATGACAGTAGCAGGATACCATTTGAGCGTTCCTTTACCCCGTCTAGCCGCATCTTGGAGGATGTCCTCTAGGATTTTATCGGCATCTTTGGGCAGAAAACATGACTCGCTCACCCAACAATCGCCAGGGTTTTGTTCGCCATAGTAGTCTTTAATTCGCTTTCGCAGTTCCAAATAGCCGCGTGGGAAGTATAAAAGAGAACGTTGAGTTGCTCGTTCATCCAGCGCTGAGGTTCCTTGCGATGAAATTTGTCCGCCTACCCAGTCCGTGATTTCTGTCATGCAGACGGTTTGACCGGCGAGTACGCCTTCGTAGGCCGCCGCCGCACCGGAGAGTCCGCCTCCGACGACTAAAATATCACAGGCTTCTTGTTTATCCGGCGTGCGTGGTGGAGCAGACAAAACCGGTAAGACTCCAGAGGTCAGAGAAATCAAGCTAACAGTGAATGTTACGAGCGATCGCTTCATGATGTGAGAGTTTTGAGCACCTAAGTTCTAGATAGCTTTAAGACGCTACCACTAGAAAAATGTTCAACACAAGCCTTGGGTTTTCGGGAACATTCATCTTTATCAAGAGGTAGCCTGCCATCGGGACTATTATTTTAGGGTCAAAGTATATCCCATTTAAATAACTTCCCCTTGATTAGGGGAGAGAGTTAGTTTTTCGCATGAAATAAATTTTTTTAGTCCTTGATATGGCACTAATATCGGTCAAAACAATTCAAAAATGGTCAATATGAAGAATGAAGAGATTGGTAGCAAAGTGAGTGACTGATTCCACTCTCTGTCAACTTTTTTATCGATGCATTCAAGCAACACTAACACTATACTAAACGGAAAATAAACGGGTATCGGTAGGGTTGATTGGGATAACTTAAAACTTGAATAATAGCAATAATGGGCATAATAAAACTAATAATACCCAACACAATCAGTAAAGGAATACCAATGACTACCACAATGAGTAAGACAGAAACGAAGGCATAGATATAAAGATTGATATGAAAATTCAGGGATTCTCTAGCATTTTGTTTCACAATCGGGTCTTCATTTAAAAACAAAATGGCAATGGGTATCCCAACAGACACAATGGTAGAGCTGAAAAAGATTGCCCCATGACAGAGTGCTGATAAAAGCTTGCGCTGATCTAAGTCATTCATAACGCTGCTCCGAGAGTAGTTCTATTGTGAGTCTACGTTTCGATGCTAGACTACCGCAGCTTGCTACTGCCATCACCCTGTAGGGCGATCGCTATTTTATACTTTTGACGCGGTGGAACCTTTGCGCTTGTTCAACAAAAACCAAACAACACCAACCAACCCCAATAATACTTTCGTCAACCAATCTCCCCAACGCACATAAAGTGTCTTCGTCTGCCGTCGATACACGGTATCGGCATGAATCTCATAGGTATTAATTCCAGACATCCATAAGGTTCTGCCATGCGGGTCTACAATCGCAGAATAGCCCGTATTAGTCGCTCGTACTGCCCATCGATCCGTTTCAATCGATCGCATCACATCCTGAGCATGGTGTTGGGCTGGCATTACAGCACTGTAATGGGCATTATTAGAAGCAGTGAGGATAAACTCACCCCCGCTAGCCGCTTGACGTTGGAAATGTCTAGCAAATGCTGATTCATAACAAATCCCCACAATTGCACGACCAAAGGGGGTATCAAATACCTGATGCGGCGAACCGGGAACCTGATGCGCTTCTAAAGGAGAAAGACGATCAATAATTTTGCCTAAAATCGGTTCAAAGGGTATGTATTCCCCCAATGGCACTAACTTAACTTTATCGTAGCGACTGAATGTTTTGCCAGTCCCCGTAATCGTAAACAGGCTATTTGTATAATTATTTCCTCGTTCACCCCAAGCACCCACCCAAGCAGCAACGTTCTGTTTCAAAATAGCTGAATAAAAGTTTTGATATTTCAAATCATCTATATAAAAAGGTAATGCTCCTTCCGGTGTTAAAACCGCCTCAACACCTTGATTCGCTAATTTTTCATAGCCATTGGTATATCGTTCTAAAGCAATACGCCGACCTTCTGCAAATAATTTGATTGTGTTGCCGATATTACCTTGAATAATCCCTACTTTTAAAGCTGTTTCTGAGGATTGAATTAAGGGACGGCTGTAAAGCCCAAACCCAATGAGGTGGCAGATAATTAAAAGTCCAATTGCCCCATAGAGGTAGGTGAGAGGAGCTTTTGAGGAGGGGAAAATGTTTTGTAATCGGTTTCTAGATGTTGGTAAAGAACTTCTGAATTTCTCCTTTTCTTCCCCTCTTTTATTTCTAACAAAACCACTTTGACGGTAGTGTTGATAGCTAATCCATGCTTCACCCAACAATCCATTCACTGCTACAATTGCCGCCGTAACTGTTGCCGGGCCGGATAACTGACTCAGGTGTAAAATCACGAGGTTATGGGGACTCTGAGTATAGGATAAGGAAGTCCACCATAGAGCACCCGAACTCCAAAGTGCCTCCAAACCACACCATAAAGCTGTACCGACAAGAACACGAAATAAAGCTAATCTTCTAGGTTTTTGATGATTCCAAACTTCAAAACTCAAAATCCCAGTAAGTAATGCTGCCCAAGTGGCCACTAAGATGGCACCCCAAACGGTAATAAATAACCAGCAAAAAGCAGCGATCGCCAAACTCGCTAACCAAGGCACCCCTAACCAAGTCATGGGGTGAATGCCAGTAATCCAAAACAAGCCTAAACCGTGATAGCAAAACCCCCAAATAAACCCGTACAAAGCCCTCTGACGAACACCCCGACTCTGAGCGATGATCGCAAACCACAATGGAGCGAGTGCAATCCACGCTAACGGCCAAGCCTCTACCGGTGCTGGGGTCAACCCCATGAGAATACCACCGATTAACGGTAACAGGAAAAGCGGGACTGAAGAAAGCTGTTTGGAAATTTTCATGTTAGCAATTTTGGCTAGTAGGTAACAGCTTATTAGTGTTATCTACTAGCACTATCGTTTAACCTTACAGTGCCTCCTCCAACAGTTCTTCTTCTGGGTCAGATAGAGGCACTAAGGCAACTGCCGCGATCGCATCATCGTCATCGAGTCGTTGTACTCTCACCCCTGTGGCCATCCGAGATTGGGGTGAAATGGCCTTAATGGCCTGACGGATAATGATTCCTCGACTGGTGACAATCATCAGTTCATCGCCTTCATTCACAATCCGCAACGCTGCCACTTGGTCTTTCGGCAAGCGGAACTTAGTTGCTAAAATTCCCATCCCTGCCCGATTTTGCAAGCGGAACTGAGTCACGGGGACACGCTTTCCATAACCCCCCATCGTCACAACCATCACCCAAGGGCCTTGACCGGATGTTTCCGCCAACTCTTGCTCTGATGCACCTTCCGCGACTACTTCTTCGTTATCGTTCACCCCCTGGCCATTCAAGTCTTCAGCCTCTTCCTCAGAAGCATTGACCATATTAGCGACGACCTGAGAGGGGAGAACGTCCATACTAATCAACTCATCGTTTGAGCGCAGTTTCATCGCCTTAACGCCCCGAGTGGCACGACCTAGAGGACGTAATTGCTCGTTATCTGCCTTGAAGTGAATCGCCATCCCTTGGCGTGACCCAATAATGATAGTGTCTGCTTCAGTCGTCCGTTGTACCCACCGTAACTGGTCGCCTTCTTCTAGGGAAATGGCAATCAATCCATTCGCCCGAATATTACTAAAGGCATCCAGTGCCGTTTTTTTGATGTAACCTTTGCGGGTGAGCATCACTAGATATTCATGGGCAGTAAACTCAGAGACCGGCACGATAGAAGTAATTTTTTCGGCGTGGGGAATCGGTAGCAACTGCACAATGGGTACACCCCTTGCTGTCCGAGAAGTGGAGGGAATTTGATACGCTTTAAGGCAGTAAACAACGCCTCGATCGCTGAAGAATAAAATGCTGTCGTGGTCGCAGCAGGAGAGGAAATGCTCCACTCCATCATCTTCTTTAATTCGGGCTGCCGCTTTACCTCGAGTTGCCCTGGCTTGCGCCGCAAATTCATTAACGGCCATCCGCTTGATGTAACCTTGTTCCGTGAGTAAAATCACGGCTTTTTCATTGGCAATCAAGTCGGTGTCATCTAACTCGCCTTCCACCTGTTGGATTTCGGTGCGGCGTGGCGTGGCGTGGACGGTTTTGATTTGGGTGGCTTCGGTTTCAATTATTTCTAAAATCCGACTGCGGTTGGCCAAGATATCCTGCAAGTCGGCAATGCGAGTTTGTAACTCCTCGTGTTCAGCTTGAATTTTCTCGGCTTCTAAGGCGGTCAAACGGCGCAATTGCATTTGTAAAATCGCATCCGCTTGCGCTTCTGAAAGTCCGTAGACTGACCTTAACTCTTCTCGGGCTGTGGGAGCATCAGCTGCACGGCGGATGAGTTCGATAATGCCATCTAGGTTAGAAAGGGCAATCAATAGCCCTTGCAATAAGTGGTCGCGTTCTTCTGCTTTTCGCAGTTCGTATTGAGTCCTGCGGGTAATCGTCTCGATGCGGAAATCGAGAAAGACGCCTAAGAACTGCTTGAGGGTCAATAGCTGAGGTTCGTTGTTGACCAACGCCAGCATATTTGCCCCAAAGTTCATTTGCAATGGGGTGAGTTTGTAAAGATTGTTGAGGACAACACGGGGATAGGCATCACGCTTGAGTTCAATGACGATTCGCATCCCGTTGCGATCGCTTTCATCCCGAATATCGGAAATTCCCTCAATCCGCTTATCGTTAACTAATTCGGCAATTTTTTCAATCAGCCCTGCCTTATTGGTTTGGTAGGGTAACTCGGTAATGATAATCGCATCTCGTTCCGGACGCCCCCGGTGGGAAATCGTTTCAATCTGGGCGACACCCCGCATGGTAATCGAACCCCGTCCGGTGGTATAGGCTTCTTTGATACCGCTTGTTCCCAGAATCTGCCCCCCGGTGGGAAAATCGGGGCCGGGGACGTATCGCATTAACTGGATATCGGTAATCTCAGGAGTGTGAATCAGGGCAATTAACCCATCAATCAACTCTCCCAGATTGTGGGGGGGAATGTTGGTGGCCATCCCTACCGCAATGCCACTGGAACCATTGAGCAGCAACTGGGGGATGCGGGCGGGCAAAACAGTGGGTTCCTGCTGCGAACCGTCGAAGTTATCGATAAAGTCTACGGTTTCTGACTCAATATCTCGCAGGAGAGCTTCTGTGGAGATGGGACGCAACCGACACTCCGTATAACGCATGGCGGCGGGTGGGTCATTATCCACCGAGCCAAAGTTACCATGCCCATCAATTAGGGGCGATCGCATGGAGAAATTTTGAGCCATCCGCACTAAGGCGTCATAAACAGCCGTATCTCCATGTGGGTGATATTTACCCAGCACTTCCCCCACCACACGGGCGCACTTCCGAAACGGACGCTCTGGGGTTAAACCCAACTCATGCATCGCATAGAGTATCCGTCGGTGTACTGGCTTGAGTCCATCCCTGGCATCTGGCAGCGCCCGACCTACAATCACGCTCATCGCGTATTCCAGGTAGGACTGTTGCATCTCGTTCCGCAGATTTGTCGGGACAATACGCTCCTGGGAGTAGGTCATAAAACGAAAAACTCCATTAAATCTTGAGAAAATGGCAGCAAAAAGCAGAAAAGCCGCAAAAAATGCCACTTTTCACGCGCATAGTTGCCAAATATTCCTTGTTTCTTTTAAAATTTTAACACAATTTCCCTGCTCTCAGCCGCTCCTGCTGGGAGCAGATGGTCGTGCGCTCTCTACAGGAGGATTAGGGGTCAGGAGTGTCGTTTGTTATTAGTTGTTTGTCGTGTGCGCTACACGCATACTACGCAACTGTTGTTGATTACAACGTTGCAATAAAAGACACAAAGAATAAACAACCAATAACCAATAACAAGTGCGTGACTTCTGTGCTATTTTGGGATATTTTGGAGGATAGAAATTCAGATAGAATGACAGGGCGTCAGCAAAGCGCGACCACAGCCCCCTCGCTTAGGAGTAAACAGTAACAATGGAAACAGCAATTGCTCTGATCGCCTTTTTCATCATTTCTTCCCTAATTATGCCTAATCTCCTATCTAAGGAGATTATTATCGGCTTAGTGATTCTAGCTGTTCTGGCTGTGGTGATGCCGGGACAATTTTCTCGTGAGCAAGTCTTTGCTTTGGTGGTTTTTGGCATCCTGTTTAGTCTAATTATTCCTAAGCTACTCAAAGGTTAGCTTGAGACCTAAGAAGGTTTAATTCTAAGTCAGCGAAGATTTCCCATTATGCCGACAAGGTTTAAGCTGCTTGAAAGTAGCAGCGCTCATCCTCCTGTCCAAAGTCGGCAAACCTGTTTCATGTCTACATTGCCACCACTAATAACCACACCAATGCGGGCATCGGGTAAGGTAACGGTTCGTTCCAGCAAAGCCGCCACGGCTAAGACTCCTGTAGGTTCCATCACAATTTTCAGGCGTTCCCAGAGGAAAAACAAGTTGCGACGAATGGCTTCTTCAGAGACTGTTACCATATCATCGACATACTGGAGTATTAAGGGAAACGTAATTTGACCGAGACTAGGGGTTCTAGCACCATCGGCAATGGTATGGGGATTGTGAACGGTTTGCAGGGTTTTGGTGTGAAATGAACGGGTGGCATCATCGGCCTGTGCCGGTTCTACACCGATGACACGGCATTGGGGAGAGAGGGTTTTGGTGGCAATGGCACATCCTGAGAGTAAGCCACCTCCACCACAAGGAACTAAGAGCAAATCGAGTTGCCCTACTTCTTCAATCAGTTCCTTGACCGTTGTTCCTTGTCCTGCGACGATATGAGGATGGTCATAAGGGGGGATGATCGTGAGGTTGCGATCGCTTGCTACCGATTGTGCCAATTCTTCACGGGTGGTTTGGGTGCGGTTATAGAGAATAATTTGGGCGTCATAACCGCGAGTAGCAGCTAGTTTAACATCGGGCGCATCTTCGGGCATCACTACGGTAATCGGAATGCCCAGGAGTTTTCCAGCCAATGCCAGCGCTTGTCCATGATTACCCGAGGAGTAAGTTAAAACTCCGTGCTGTCTTTGTTCTTCCGATAGCTGGGAGAGGGCGTTATAGGCACCTCGCAACTTAAACGAACCCGCACGTTGGAAGTTTTCACACTTGAAGAACACCTGAGAGTGGGTGATTTCGTTAATACTCCTGCAAGTCAAAACAGGCGTCCGATGAGTTACGCCCGTCAGTCGTTTAGCTGCCGCTTCAATATCGGCGTAGGTAACGGGAGAGGATTGCGCTTCAGTCGTGGTAGATGCTGGAGAGGTCATAGCCTTCCATTATAAAGCTTGCGCCAAGGTATTGTTGAAAATCAACCTCCCCCGACTACCGACTACCGACTCCCTATTTTCATAGGAGACTATTGAAACCCAAAATAAAAAAGGACTTTCGCTGAAAGCCCTTTATGTAAAATCTACAATCCACAATCGTATCTTAGTCGTAATCCAACGGGTCTACTTGTCTCTCCATGACTGGAGGGGGCATATACTCCCGTCGTCGGGCTACAGTCGGAGGAAGTGCAGCATAGGGGTGTTGTACCACATAAGTAGTGCGTGGCGATCGCTGCTGCCGGGAAAGCACAGATAATGCCCCAACAACCACGACACCTCCACTAATGGTGACAGCCATACCTCCTAGCGCCCAGATTAAACCAGACAGCGCTGGATTATCTTGTTGTTGTTGAAAAGAATTAACGCCGGCCGCCGGTTGAGCTTGAGCAAATAAGCTGTTAGCATTGGCGTCAGTCTCTGTCGTTAGCTTCTGAATCAGGGACTGCTGACTTTGTAATTGCTGCCGCAGTTGCTCCATTTCAGTTCGTTGCTGTTCGAGCAACTGGACGAGTTGCTGTTGGTCGTTCGGATTATACAGTGCTGAACCGGGGGAAATCGAAGGTTGTACCTGGGGGATTGTACCATTCCCAAAGGGAGTTGTTGCCGTGGTGGGCGAGACGGGGGGAAGTTGGGCAACGGGTGGAGTCGTTACACCAAGATTCGGACCTCCTCGCATCAAAAAGAGAACTGCCACTCCAGCGAAGGCAGCCCCTGTCAGGAAAGCCATACCATCACTCATTGCCCTTACCTCTAAACTGGAACTGAATCATCAATAATAGGAACAGATGCACTCTGTAACTCCTCACTATGACATCGCTTAACTGGGGTTAATACGCCATTGACTCACTTATATATATTGGAGGTGGTCGTTATTGCCCTTGTGATATCTGCTCATTTATTCAAAACTACATTTGTTGAATTGTCTACCATAGGTGGGTCTAAAATTATTTCAGTCCTGATGAACTATTCTTATACAAATTCACTCTCTTATAGCATTTCACAGGATGACTGGAGTCTAAATAAGATTGGTAATGCCCTGAAAATGATACACCGATGCTAGCCCCAACGGTGAAAGCTTTGAGATTTTGTAAATGTCAAGCTCTGCTTATTACAAGCCAGAAGCTTAACACAGGTGCAGTGGATACTGTAGGAGAAGCTCAGGAATCAGCCTTGATTGGTGATGGACGCCCAAAAAAACTTTTGTAATCGGGCCAGAATATTGGCGATTGATGGCACCCAAGCTTTTAGCCTTTTACAGGAGCAATATCAGCATTGTTAACGTCAAGATGTTAGCCACCTCAGAACCACTTTGTCGTAGCAAGGTTTTACCACCATCTGTTCACTGTTACCTTACCCATATCGCTTATGCATCGTCCGCACAACCAAGATTTTAGCAATCCCCCCCAGGTAAACCGCAACAGTATTTTGATCGAAGGGTGTAAGACGGTAGTACTCAGTCTGGTGTTCGCCTTCGGGTTTCGCATCCTGGTGGCCGAACCTCGCTATGTCGCTTCGGGTTCAATGGAACCGACCTTAGAAGTGAATGACCGCCTCTTGATTGATAAGTTGAGTTATCGTTGGTCGAATCCTGAGCGAGGCGACATTATTGTATTTTCTCCCACCGAGAAACTGAAGCAGAGAAATGTTAAGGATACCTTAATTAAAAGAGTGATTGGGCTACCGGGGGAGCAAGTCGAGATTCGCAAAGGACGGGTTTATATCAACAAGAACCTGTTGCCGGAAAAATATATTGTTGAAAATCTTAATTATGAGTGGGGGCCGGTGGTTGTACCGCCTAACTCGTATCTGGTAATGGGTGATAATCGCGATCGCAGTTACGATGGCCGCTATTGGGGTTTTGTTCCTCGCGGTCATATTATTGGCAGGGCGGCTGTCCGCTTCTGGTCGCCTGAGCGTATGGGTAAAATCGATCCATCTCCGCTTTATCCTTCGACTCAACCGTAATTTTTTTCAGGACTTACGGCATATTTCAAGTGAATAAGGTACAAATTGTCTCCTGGCGCTGAGAATGTACGGCGTGATAAAGAAGTTAAACTCAAACTTTACTCAACACGGGGGGTAAGGGAATACTGGATTGTGGATTGGACGTTACAACAAATTGAGGTTTATCGACGGGAAAAAGCGAATTTAAAATTTATGGCAACTCTGTTTGGTAATGATAGTTTGAGTAGTCCTTTATTGCCTGGGTTGAGTTGTGCGATCTCTCAATTATTTCTTTAGCGACACCGATATTATAGAAACGGATAGATTTTTTTAGTGAGACAAGTAAGGTATGAGTTCAGTTACAAACCAATTAACGAATAGTCCGATTGAACGCTGGGTTAAAAAAGTAGAGTTTGTTAGCTCGGCTAACCTTGAAGACTTAGGAGACAGCTCATCAGGTTTGACAGTCTATAATTTGCAGGAAATGTCTGAACTTGTAGACCGTATTCAACTGGGGAAGCGTTCTAAGCCCTCCTATCAATGGAAACCTGACGAGCAAGGAAAATGGTGGCGTATTTGGTTTCAAGAGTCTAATCTAACAATTCAAATTGATTTACATTTCTCTGATGGTAAGTACCAGATGAATATGTATGAAATTGACTTAGAGCAGTGTTCAAGCGCTACAAGCTTTGTTGAATGGATATATCATGCAACCTTACATAAGCAGTGGGCTTGCCCAGAAATGCTTTGGGCTGTCATGGAAGTTGCTGAAGAGGCAAGCAAAAAAAGATTTGGAAAAACACTCTCCGATGCGTATTCGATAAAAAGAGAATTAAACTGGGCAAACCCTAATTTGTAACCTAGCCATTTCAGTCATCCTGTTAAACCTTTCCATGCATATAAATCATTGTTTTTGCTATATTTTCTAATAATTTATATGCGTCTCATTCTCATACCAATTCTTTGTGAAGATGCGCTTAACACAGCGTAATGAACGCAAGCCCTATAAGGCATGAGGGACAATTATTAATTGCATTGTTACAGAGAAATGGTATCACTTCTCATCCCCATTCCAAGGGTACAGCCCAGTCTACAAGCCACAGCGCTAAGATTGTTAAGGTCTGTTTCGCTTGCCGCTCATGCCCGAACCGATTAATCTTTCCGATACCCTACCCTAAACGACAGTGCTTGCTACTACTTCACGCCTACACCAACTGAGGAAAAACAATGACGACGCTGCTTATTCAAACTCAAAGTGTCCCATTGACAGTTAATCTCCCTGCGATCAAATCGATGAGTGTTGAACAGTTCTACGAATTCTGTCTAGCCAATCGCGATTTGAGAATCGAGCGTACTGCTAGTGGAGAAGTTATCATTATGCCACCAGCTTTTTCAGATACAGGTAATCGCAACCTTAAAATTGCTCAACAGCTTGCAAACTGGGCAGAACAAGATGGCACAGGTGAAACGTTTGACTCTAGTGCAGGCTTTACCTTACCGAATGGTGCGACTCGCTCCCCGGATGCCTCATGGATTAAATTAGAGCGCTGGAATGCCTTAACTGAAGAACAAAAAGCCTCATTTGCTCCGATTTGCCCAGACTTTGTAATTGAATTACGGTCTTCTAGCGATACCCTCAGTGGATTGCAAAACAAAATGCAGGAATATATTGATAACGGTGCATTATTAGGTTGGTTAATTGATCGCAAAAACTGCAAAGTCTACATCTACCGCCCCAATCAACAACCTGAAATCTTGGATAATCCCGAAACAGTAAGCGGCGAACCAGTATTACCTGGATTTGTCTTGCGGATGGCAAAAATTTGGTAATTGATATTCTTATCTGAAAAAAGATTGGCGCGATCGCATAGATTCAAGCACAGTAGAGGTAGCCCGCCATTTTGGGCGGTTTATTCAATCCCAAGGGTACAGCCCAGTCTACAAGCCACAGCGCTAAGATTGTTAAGGACTGTTTCGCTTGCCGCTCATGCCCGAACCGATTGACCTTTCCGATACCCTACCCCAAACGACGGTGCCTGCCACTACTACACAAGGCAACGGACTTCATTCTACCAACCCCAACATGATTCGTATTCGGGGAGCGAGGCAGCATAACCTCAAAAATATTGACCTGGAATTACCGCGCGATCGCTTAATTGTCTTCACCGGTGTCTCCGGTTCCGGTAAATCCTCCCTTGCCTTCGATACCATCTTTGCTGAAGGACAGCGCCGCTACGTCGAGTCCCTAAGTGCGTATGCGCGGCAATTTTTGGGACAGTTGGATAAGCCGGATGTGGATGCAATTGAAGGGTTAAGTCCTGCAATATCCATTGACCAAAAATCTACCTCTAATAACCCCCGCTCTACAGTGGGTACAGTTACTGAAATTTACGACTATTTGCGGCTGTTATTCGGACGGGCGGGAGTCCCCCATTGTCCGATTTGTGAGCGGAATATCGCCCCGCAAACCATCGACCAAATGTGCGATCGCGTCCTCGAACTTCCCGACCGCACCCGCTTCCAAATCCTCGCTCCCGTCGTCCGAGGTAAAAAAGGCACGCACAAGAAGTTACTCTCCAGTCTGGCCTCGGAAGGATTTGTCCGCGTGAAGATTGATGGCGAGGTGAGAGAACTCAGTGATTCGATTGAACTCGATAAAAATTATACCCACAACATTGCAGTGGTGATTGACCGCCTGATTAAAAAGCCAGGACTACAGGAGCGTTTGACGGATTCTCTCTCTACTTGCCTCAAGCTTACTCGTGGAATTGCGGTAGTTGAGGTGTTAAATGATACATCTGTACAGTCAGAAGCCGAAGCAAAGCATGAGGGTAGCATAGCAGAAAATCCTACAAATGAAGAAGATTCCTATCAGAAATCGTCTCAAGAATTAGTCTTTTCCGAAAGCTTTGCCTGCCCGGAACATGGGGCAGTGATGGAGGAGTTATCGCCTCGTTTGTTTTCGTTCAACTCTCCCTACGGCGCTTGTCCTCACTGTCATGGGCTGGGGAATTTGCGGACATTTTCGCCGGAGTTGGTCGTGCCTGACCCAGAAGCACCCGTATATGCAGCGATCGCACCTTGGTCGGAGAAAGAAAATTCTTATTACCTTTCCCTGCTCTATAGTTTGGGAAAAGCTTATGGGTTTGAACTC
The DNA here is from genome assembly GCA_964588805.1 of uncultured Microcoleus sp. Taxonomy (GTDB): domain Bacteria; phylum Cyanobacteriota; class Cyanobacteriia; order Cyanobacteriales; family Coleofasciculaceae; genus CAZPRJ01. The sequence goes on from CAZPRJ010000019.1 coordinate 41,316, forward strand.
CAAACTCGTTGGAATCAGTTAACCAAGGAACAACAACAAGTCATTTTATACGGTTCTGACCAATCGATTTGGATGGAAGAGCGTAACGATTACCGACATTATGCAGGGGTGATTAAAATTCTGCAACGGCAGTACGATGACACGGGTTCGGAACTGCAAAAACAAAAATTAGAGCAATATTTAATTGACCAGCCTTGCGAAGTTTGTCAGGGAAAACGGTTGAAACCGGAAGCACTCTCCGTGCGGTTGGGGCAGTATCGAATTTTGGATTTAACCAGTGTTTCGATTCAAGAATCGAGGGAACGAATTGATCAGTTGCAATTGAGCGATCGCCAAGCCCAAATCGGCGACCTTGCCCTAAGAGAAGTGAAAGCTCGTCTGCAATTTCTTTTGGATGTGGGGTTAGATTACCTAACGCTTGACCGAGCAGCCATGACCCTTTCCGGTGGTGAAGCACAACGAATTCGTCTGGCCACACAGATTGGTTCGGGTTTGACGGGAGTGCTTTATGTATTAGATGAACCGAGTATTGGGTTACATCAACGCGATAATGGGCGCTTGCTACAAACCCTAACTCGGTTAAGAGATTTAGGAAATACTTTAATTGTGGTCGAACACGATGAAGATACGATGCGTGCGGCTGACCATATTATTGATATTGGCCCCGGTGCAGGAATTCACGGTGGGCAGATTGTGGCGCAGGGGAAATTAGAAACGTTATTAACCGCTCAAGATTCGCTCACCGGGGCATATCTATCCGGGCGAAAGGTGATTGAAACGCCGGCTGAACGACGGGAAGGAAATGGGCGATCGCTATTTATCAAAGATGCTCATCGCAATAACCTCAAACATATTGATGTTGAAATTCCTTTGGGTAAGTTGGTTTGCATTACCGGTGTTTCGGGTTCGGGTAAATCGACGTTGGTGAATGAATTGCTGTATCCGGCTTTGCAACATCACCTTACCCGTAAAATTCCATTTCCGAAACAGTTAAAGGCAATTAAGGGACTCAATGCCATTGATAAAGCGATTGTAATTGACCAGTCTCCCATTGGTCGCACTCCTCGTTCTAACTCTGCAACTTATACGGGTGTTTTTGACGTGATTCGGGAGATGTTTACACAGACGATTGAAGCAAAAGCTAGGGGTTATAAAGCGGGGCAGTTTTCGTTTAATGTCAAAGGGGGACGCTGCGAAGCTTGCAGTGGGCAGGGGGTTAATGTGATTGAAATGAATTTTCTGCCCGATGTTTATGTGCAGTGTGAGGTTTGCAAAGGGGCGCGATACAACCGGGAAACATTGCAGGTGAAATATAAGGGATATTCGATCGCGGATGTTTTGAATATGCCCGTCGAAGAAGCGTTGGAGGTATTTAAGAATATTCCTAGGGCAGCAACGCGATTGCAAACATTAGTGGATGTGGGGTTGGGTTATATTCATTTAGGTCAACCGGCACCGACGTTATCCGGGGGTGAGGCGCAACGGGTGAAGTTGGCATCGGAATTATCTCGTCGGGCGACAGGGAAGACGCTTTATTTAATTGATGAACCAACGACGGGTTTATCGTTTTATGATGTCCATCATTTATTAAATGTGTTGCAGCGTTTGGTGGATAAGGGGAATTCAATTTTGGTGATTGAACACAATTTAGATGTGATTCGTTGTTCTGATTGGGTCATTGATTTGGGGCCGGAAGGGGGTGATAAGGGGGGAGAAGTAATTACCTTTGGGACACCGGAAGATGTGGCAAAAAATGAGAGGTCGTATACAGGGCAGTATTTGCAGGAGGTTTTGAAGCAGCATCCGCTATTTAGATAAGAGCCGCGACTTTTTGCTACTTACTTATAGGTTGACGAGTAGACGCATCTTGCGTAGGAGAAAGCTGAGGATAGTTTCTCGCTGTGTCACAATGTCAGCTCTACCCTGCATACCTGCCTGAAGAGTACAGGTTTTGCTGACATTTTGCAGAATAAGCTGCTGGGGTTGAATGATAACTTCGTAAACAGAAGAAGATGTGGTTGAAGGCTGAAGCTCCGAGTTTTGACTAGAATTTTGAAGCTTGGCATCCGGTGCAATTTCAGTTACCTTACCCTGAACTGTACCATAGTCGGGATAAGGACAACTTTCGATTCTGATTTGCACGTTCTGCTGAGTCTTAACTTGACTGATATCTGTGTGGTTGACTAACGCTTTAATCACTAAAGGGGTTTGAGTTGGCGAAATGTAGCCCACTATATCACTGGGTTGCACCACCTGTTCTAAATTCCGTAACTCTAGGGTTTGAACGATACCATCTTTGGGAGCACGAATAATGGTTTGCTTAAGATCAGTTTCGATTTGCTGTAGTTGTTGTTGGTTACTCAGGAATTTGTCCCGTAGTTCTGCTTGCTGTTGTTGGATTTGTCGTTTATTCTGAGACAATTGGGCGAGGGTGACATTCTGATTTGCCATCGCTTGCTGTACGGCTTCTTTTGCCTGTTTAATAGTAGCTGAACTGGGATTTAACAATGCCTGCGTTCGTTCAAGTCTAGCTTGTGCAGTGTCGAGAGCCGCCTCTTTTTCTTTAATCTGAAGTTCAGCCACAGCGCCGCTTTCAGCTAGCTGACGAAATCGATTTAATTCCTCTTGGGCAAAACCAACAGCCGCCTGCGCTTCTTTGACATCGGCTTGGGTAACGCGCTGCTGATTTTGATAGTCGCGTTGAGCCAATTGTAAGTCGGCTTTTGCACCAGCTACGATGCTATTAAGCCTAAGGCGCTCTGCGGTAATCTGATTGTTGATTGCCAATAATTGTTGATCGATTTGCTTTAGCTGTGTTTGGAGTTGTGCGATCGCAATTTGGAGCTGGCGTTTTTGGGTTTGCAGTTGGGAGTCGTCAAGAATGGCGATGATATCTCCCTGTTCAACCCGTTGATTAACTTCCACCGAAAGCTGCTTAACCGTACCCCCCATCGCGGCTTGCATCACTTGCAAATCTCCAGTGGGACGGATAATAGCAGGTGCTTTAACAGTGATGTTGTATTTGAAGATAGCAGACAAGAAAATTGTGCTGCCAAAAATAGCAAGCAGTGCAATACCGCCTAAAATGTTCCACTTACCAATCGGTGGTAAAAATTCGTCGGGATGAACAATCCGAAGTGGAGGAGCAATAGGAGCAGGGGATTGATTGCTTGATGAGGGAGGGGAAGTCATGAAGCGAAACAGAAGTTTACATTCGCATTAGTAATTTTCCTAATTGTAATCATCTCCATAGTTTTGTCTTTTGAGATTGCATATTTTTGGCTACGCAAGGTGAAGAGTCTTATAGAGAGCGTCTAAAAGACAGATAATTTCTTGTTCCCCCTTAATAAGGGAGGTCAAGTGTAACACCTTTTAAGTGAATTGGTAGAAAGGGATATATTTGGAGTTTCAGCGTCAGCCTCCTATCAAAGTCCCCGAATATGGGGTAACACCCAAGCAGTTTCTGAATTTGTAGCAAGATTGCTTAGTTAAGAATGAATAAGGATGAATAAGACCATGGAAACTAAGCCCTACACTCTTGATCTCTCGAAGGAAGATGCTCTTTCACAATCAGTTCCCCTGCCTTCTTTACTATCGAGCCATTCAGCACAATGGCAAGGAATGTATCTTGAATTTCATCGATTACCGCCATTTGAACTGCCAGAATCTACCTGTCAGCAACATTTGATTACAATCCCTACAGTCAATGGGATTGAGGTAGAGCGAAGGGCTGAGGGTAAAAAACGAAATCTTATATTTCATCCTGGAGATCTGTGCATTTCACCGATGGGAAAAACTTGGCAATGTCGGTGGGATAAAGAGCTTAAGGCGATTCAGTTAAGTTTTGAACCACACTTTCTCAATCATGCAGCACATGAGCTGATTGATCCAGATCGGGTTGAGTTAGTCTGCTATCCTCAAACCACCGATCCGATAATTTATCACCTAGGAATTGCGTTGAAAGGAGAGCTGGAGAGGAATGGCTCCGGCAGTAAACTCTATGCAGAATCAGCCGCAACCTTTTTAGCGATTCACCTACTGCGACACTATACCACCCGTAAACCCAAGCGTAAAGGACATACAGGTGGTTTATCGCACTGTCAGCTTCAGCAAGCGGTGGACTATATTCACGATCACTTGGCAGAAGACATCTGTCTCGATCATGTCGCCGGTTATTTGGGGCTGAGTCGTTACTATTTTTGCCGCCTCTTCAAACAATCCACTGGGCGAAGCCCATACCAATATGTAATTCAATGCCGAGTTGAGCGAGCGAAACAATTGCTCAGAAGAGGCGGTTTGAGTTTGGGGGAAATTGCGATCGCCTGCGGTTTCACACACCAAAGCCATCTCCATCGTCACTTTAAGCGACTGACTGGGGTAACTCCGAAAAATTTTTGAATTTATAGCAAGAATGTGCAGTGATGGCATAAATGTGCAAGATTTTTTCAGCCTGATGTCGTAGCTTGAACCTAAATAGCAGGGCAAGATTGCCACCCTACAAAATAGAGGCTTCTTCATTAGAACCGTTTTCTGAGGTAAATATCATGACCAAACCGAACAAAAACTCAGCCCTCTGGCAAACCCTAAGTGATGCTGAATCTGAGTCCGTTTCAGGTGGTTTGCTACTACCCGCCGTGCAAGCAGCGCGTGAAGCGAGCGATCGCAAAAAAAACTCAGGCAGTCGTCCAATTGTTATTGCCTACATCATCCTTTAATAATTCTGACAGTGGGTAGCGACTCGTGAAGCGGATGAATTTGATGGGGTGCAAAGATTTATTGCTAATCCGTTTTTGATTTTTAGGAGGATTTCACAAATGACGACAAAACCAAAGCTAAGTAAAACGGAAAATTTTCACCCATCATCTACCGATAGTTCTCTGTGGCATGATATTCCTGAAAGTAGACAAGCTAAGGTTTGCGGAGGGGCTAACGAAAAAATCCGCATCAAATTGAAATCGTTTGACCATCGTCTTGAAAACGATACGTCCTACGGAGCTATTCGCGCGACCTTTCGTTTCTAAATGAGCAGATTGTTGAGATGTTGCAGGATACAGCTTTACTAGGTTGTATCGGTTACACAAAAGGAATGCGATTGACGTTATCTTGACTCTATATCTAACTTGCTCATCATGCATTTATTGGGCATTAAGGATTTGTTGAATTATGGCAAGAGTATGCAGTAATAGCATGAATGTGAAAGATATTTTCAGTGGTATGGCTTAAGGTGGAAGCTAAGTAAATCTGAGGAGATATACGAATACGATGATATCTAAGAAAGCAGAAATTATGAAAGAGAAATCTTTGTGGACATCACTGAACGATCGCGAAAGCGCTCAACTCCAAGGAGGTAGGCAAAAGATCGATCTCGTCTATATTTGTACTGAAAAAGGTTGCGTTGTCTGGAACAGATACGACATGCTTCCTCCTGGATTATGAAGCAATAAAACTTCAGAACTAAATAAGCAAACGTAAGGAGTCATCAAAATGAAAAGAGCAACAGCTAAGCACTTGAAGAAGACATCCAACCAAACTCTGTGGAAAAACCTCGGAGAGGATGCATCTGCACAAATAAGTGGTGGCGGAATTAACATAGGTGAGCCTTCTCCAATTGATGGGCTAGGCAGACCTATAAAACGCCAACTCGTCGTTGCACTGGTACTTCTATTCGCCAATCCTTTTTCTTAAAAAAACAAGAAAAATCTTCTGAACAGCGTTGATACTGTAGAGCTTTCTGAAGACCAAATGGAAGCTATCTCAGGAGGTAATGGTGCTGTCTTCTTGCTAATTATAAACGGTAATGGCACTAGTGTGGGTGAACTAGACAGAATTAAGAGTGAACCGATCGCATAGGAGAATAAAAATCAATGAAACAGCTATCTCAGTCTACAAAACCAGACCTAAAAAACGTAGAGCAAACGTTAATTCAAGACCTGTCAGACGAGCAAGCGAATCAGGTGACAGGCGGAATTGCACTGCCATCATCGTTAGGACAGGTTGATAAGGCTAGACAGTCAGAGAGAAAACGGAGAAAGACTGGCTCCCTCTTTATTTATGATGGAAATGGAAATTTATGATGGAAAGTGATTAACAAACTTATCCTACATTGAGAATTGGGAATAACACTCAATATAAGTCCAAATTTTGGACGCAATAACTAGGAATGTAAAAATGCAAAACGAACATAATTTTCAGTCCAAAATGTACCCAAACATCAAAAATTTTGATCTATCCCAGCTTGAAGAAATTTCTGATCAAGAAGCAGCTCATATCAAAGGTGGTTCCGAAGTCCAGGTGATTTGGGCGCATGAGAAAACCCCTCTTGCGTCTGAGAGCAAGCAGAAACATGGTCATCTCGTGTGGGCAACTACCTTTATTTTTGTCTAACCTTCTGACAAGCCCATGAACTGGAAATTAATATTAGCTTCCCTCTTAACCCAAGGAGAATCTTAATGAAAAACCACACCAATCAGTCATCCACATCTCAACAATTCATTCACAACAACTCCCTTTGGCAGGAAATTCCTGAAGATTGTGCAGAAACCATCAAAGGTGGTTCTCGTGGTGTATTATTTTTATTTTCAAGCGTGTCCAGTAGTACGAAGCGCCGACTTGTGCAGGAGTTTGAGGCTGAGTTGGCAACTTAAGCAGTCACAAAGAATCTATCTAATGCAAACTGCCACAAATAAAAAAATTGGAAGTTAAAACAATGAAAAAGAGAATGAAGTCCAACGCTCAATCTTTAGAGCAAATGAAGCTATTAGACTGCCTCGATTTAAGTGAATCTGAAGCAGCAAGCATTGTGGGAGGAGCCCTATTGCTACCAGCAGTGCAAGCAGCAAGAGAGTCTGGTACTCAACCAGCTCCTGGTGGACAGATCGTGATTGCAAAAGTTCGTAGTGTCTGAATCAATTAACGTACCATCTGTTCGCTTAGCCATAGTTTGAGGAGACAATGTAGTGCGTTAGTTAATCAGTCTTCCTAATGAAATATCCCTGCGTCCAACAACATAGTGAAGAAGATTGTGGTGCAGCCTGTCTCGCCACCATTGCTAAACACTACGGACGCATTTTTGCGATTAGCCGCATTCGAGAAGCCGTTGGCACCGGGCAACTCGGCACAACCCTGTTAGGACTGCGACGGGGGGCTGAAACTCTGGGATTTGATGCCCGTGCAGTCAAAGCTTCACCGGAATTAATAGATCGATTAGACGAAGCCCCTCTCCCTGCCATTATCCATTGGAAGGGCTACCACTGGGTCGTTCTCTACGGACGCAAGGGTAAAAAATACATTATTGCTGACCCCGGTGTGGGCGTTCGCTATCTCACCCGCAAAGACCTCCTCAAAGCTTGGGTGAATGGTGTCATGCTGCTGCTAGTACCTGATGGGCAGCGCTTTTATGACCAGCCGAACGACAAAATTAGAGGATTTGCCCGATTTCTGGGACGAGTCTGGCATTATCGCGGCATCCTCACTGAAGCACTACTCCTCAACTTAGTCATCGGTCTACTGTCTCTAGCCCTACCGCTAGTGATTCAAATCTTAACCGATGAAGTGCTGGTGCGAGGCGATATCGATCTGCTGCGAACTGTGGCAATTGGTGCGATCGCTATGATTACATTCAGCAGCCTCTTGCGGTTAATCCAGTCGAATCTAATTGCTCATTTTGCCCAGCGCTTAGAACTCGGTTTGGTATTAGATTTTGGGCGACAAATTCTGCGTTTACCCCTCGGTTACTACGAATCCCACCGCAGTGGAGAAATTGTCAGCCGTCTGCGGGATATTCGGGAAATCAATCTGTTAGTTTCTCAGGTGGTAATTACCTTGCCCAGCGAGACGTTTATTGCCCTGATTTCCCTCAGCGTGATGCTAATTTACAGTTGGCAGCTAACAGCCGCCGCCGTCTTCGTTGCGATCGCAATGTCGCTGCCGACTCTGATGTTTTTGCCAACCTTGCAGCGAAAAACGCGGGATGTCCTCGTCACCGAAGCCGAAAATCAGGGTATTTTAGTAGAAAACTTTAAGGGAGCACTGACGCTCAAAACCACCCATGCAGCCCCCCAAGCCTGGGATGAATTGCAGAGTCGCTTCGGACGCTTAGCCAATGTCACCTTTCGCACCGTGCAGATTGGCATTCTCAACGGCGTCACGTCTACGGTAATATCAGGAATCGGTGCGATCGCAATTCTCTGGTTTGGTGGCTGGCTCGTCATTCAACAAGAACTTTCCATTGGTCAACTGCTAGCGTTTAATGCGCTGTATCGTAACTTCACTCTATTTATCAATACAGTAATTAGCTTCGTTGATGAATTTGCCCGTGCCAAGACTGCCATGCAACGACTGGGTGACATCATCGACGCAACACCAGAAATTGCTGACGATGTTCCTAAACCTTGGGTCCAGATTCCCAGCAATGCCGATATTATCTGTACCGATTTAAACTTTCACCATGCTGGACGGGTTGATTTACTCAAAGATTTTTCCCTAACCATTCTCGGTGGTAAAGTCACGGCATTGATTGGTAAATCGGGTTGCGGCAAGAGTACATTAGCCAAACTCATTGCCAGTTTATATCCGCTCCAGTCCGGTAATATCCGCTTCGGACTCTACAATCAAACTGACTTATCGCTAGACTGCCTGAGGCAACAAGTGGTTCTGGTTCCCCAAGATCCTCACTTTTGGAGTCGCTCGATTTTTGAAAATTTTCGCCTTAGTTATCCTTACGCTAGCTTTGAACAAATCGTGACAGCTTGCCAGATTGCGGGAGCTGATGAGTTTATCAGTCAGTTACCGGATAAATATCAAACCGTTTTGGGGGAATTTGGTGCCAATTTATCGGGCGGACAGAAACAACGATTAGCGATCGCTAGAGCAATTGTCACCGATCCACCCATTCTCATTCTGGATGAATCCACAGGGGCGCTCGATCCCGTCAGTGAAGCCCAAGTCTTAAATCAGCTCCTCACGCATCGCCAGGGTAAAACGACACTAATGATCTCTCATCGTCCGCGAGTGATTCAGCGAGCTGAATGGATTGTGCTGCTTGAAGATGGCCAACTTAAATTAACAGGAACCCCTCAAGAACTCAGCCAACTTTCGGGAGATCATTTGGATTTCTTGAATCCCTAGAGTAAGGGTATAACGTTGCATAACAATACGTAACTTTGACGACTGTGTGTGTTCTGTCTAGATTGTAAATGAAAGCTAAATGAGAAACAGGCGCTGCGCCATCTATCTAGATGAACAACGAGTATCAAACACGAATAGAACACTTCGCTACTCTCAAGTCCAAGTACCAAGCAACTCAATATAAAGACTCATCACCCTCTAGTCTGCTGTATTTCATCCTCAGAAAAGCTGATTTGGGAATTGAGATAACTGAGATAGAGTCAGATTGGTTGAGAAGAAATGAACTTAGTGAAACTATTGAATCTATCCGGGAAGAGCAGCAATTTAAGGCACAAGAACTTGTAGAATTAGGAGTTAAATTCTCAAATTTAAAGTCTCAGTACAAAGCAACAACCTACCATATTTCCTGGAAATTCAGTCCACTTTACTTTATACTTTGCAGGTTAGATTCAGAAAATAAGCTAACTGATTCAGAAGTTAACATTCTGAAATATTATGGGCTTGGTGAGACAATTGCAATTGCTCAACAGATGGAACATTTTGCCACATTGAAAGCAAAGTACCAAGCTAATAAACATCAAGATTCATCACCTGTTAGTCGGCTGTATCGAATCTTAAAACAATTGGATGCTAAAGAACGGTTAAGTACTTCAGATGTTACTTGGCTGAACGACCATGAACTGTTTGAAACTTTGACAATTACCCAGCAACAAGAGGCAGCCAAGGAAGCTGACTTTGCTCAGCTCAAGGATAAGTATCAAGCAACTAAACACCCGGATTCATCTGCATCCAGTCCTCTATATTCCATTCTGCAAAATCTGGATGCAGATAAGCCGTTAAGCGAGGTAGAAATAGACTGGCTGAAACAGCATGAACTGACTGAGACAGTTGACATCATTCGAGAAATTGAACAAAAACGGCATTTTGCAGAATTGAAGGTAAAGTATAAAGCTACCCAATACGAAGATTCATCTATCTCTAGCCACCTGTACAAAGTACTCAAAAAACTTGAATCAGACAATCAACTAAGGGAACAGGATATTAACTTCCTGAAAAAGCGTAAATTAACTGATACGATTACCATTGCTCAAGACCAATATGCAGAGATGCTCGAGTCAAAGATTGAATTAGGAGAGCAGCTTGAAGAGTCACAGATAGAGTGGCTCAAAGAAAATGGACGTGAGAAAATTATTGCGATCGCTCAAACCAAGTACTTTGCTACTCTTAAATCTAAATATGATGTCTCGATGTATAAAGATAAATCTCCTTCTAGTCCTTTATATGCGATTCTGCAAAAGCTAGAAAAAGGAGAGCGCTTAGAACCGATGGATGTGGCATGGCTAAAAGAGACGAAAACTGAAGCAAGTCAATCTACCTATTATGATTATGGATGGTTAGAGGAAGATAGAAATAAAGGACGTAGACTGTTCTCTGGTAAAATTTTCACCACATACCACAAAATTGAAGCAACGTTTTACGAACAGGAATACAAGCGCACTGGCAATAAATGGAATTTGCCAAATTCTAGCAGTCATTGGCGCAAAGCAGATAAATCCAAGCAAGCCTTAAAACTGACAGAAAATATCAAGTTCGACAACATTAAAGAAAATAAACTTAAATCAGCCATACTTACGACTAGAGGCGGAGCATTTCGAGATATTAATGAATTAAATGATGCCGAAAAATGTGCAATCAAAGCTATTGAGTATCAGCCAAATAGCCATCATCCGTACACGTTAATGGGAGCAATTTGTTATGAACGGCATCAATATTTAGAGGGCGATCGTTGGTTTGAAAAAGCAATTAAACGTGGGGCTTCTCCCAGAGACCAAGATGCTGAAATTAAGCGAGTAGTCAAAAATACAAAGGATGAGCATAAGCGCCGTGAAGTTGTAGAGTACCTATTGAAAAAAGATCCAAAGCGATATTCTTGGGCGAAAGCCTATCAGAAGAAACTACAAAAAAAAGGTAAATGACCCTAACCTCATAAGACAATTACAGTATCAGGTGCGTTGACCGATTTCGCGTCTTTTAGAATACACTATTGCTCAAAGCAGTATATCTTAGACCTATACGAAGATATCTAGTTTTGATATGAAAGACCCTTTGCGTCGCTTGAACGCTCTACCCTGGCGATCGCTACTCCGAGTTTCTGCAATCACTGTTATTATTATCATTCTTGTAGAAGTCTTCCTCTCTCTCTTATCTACCCAATCTTTGGCCATCTATCTGGGATTTCGCAATCTATATCGATCTCCATTCGGTTTAGTGGTGATTATTGCTGTAGCGGCTGGTGTCGGAGCATTGGCAGTTTACTTACTAGAACGTCTTCATCCACGAGTATTCATTAATATCGCTACCTTGTGGGCATTAATTCCTTGTTTAATCTTGGTTCTTTTTTTAAAATCCTTGTTGCCCATCTATGTCCGTTTGGTCGAGTTAAACACCGCTCAACTCATTGGCCTCATGGTTGGAGTTTTTTGGAGAGGTCGTCCCTACTGGCGATAACTCACTATAGGGAGTGTGCAGTATTTTTATACTTTAGGAACTGGAAGAAGATTTTGACTTCCACCAGCTCCAAAGTTTAGTGCTTATCGCTTTTCAGTACCCTGATTAGGGCTGCCTTCTACAAGGGTGTCACTACTTCCAGATTCTGGTACAGCAGTTGGTTTGGTATCCACTTCATCGGCAACACCTGTCTTACGGTTACTGGGTTTAATTGGGGTTTGATAACCACCCGAAGCTTCAGGTGTAGATTCTTCGGTTTTATTACGATTTTTATTTTGCTTGTCTTCAGACATAATGGCTCTCCTATATTTAGGCTTGCTTTCATTTAAGCGAAGCCGAAGGTGCCAATTCCTCTGTCTAAAATGTAGTGATGACTACCAATGTTGTCCATCTAGCGGATTAGATAGAAGTAGCCTGACCTAACACAAGGGAGAGCAAGACAAGTATCTGGAGATGAATATGGATTGATAACGTTTATTTGAACAATGACAGCGCGATCGCATGATTTTGTCTATTGCCCACTCTATCGTGATTCCTAATTATCAACCGTTTAAATAGAAAAAACTACCTTGAAAGTTGAAATATCAAGAATTGATGAGGAAAGATGGTAGCATCTGCTTGGCAATAGCATGACTAAAAAGTGAGCAGTTAGCAGTGATTCACTGGAGATTGGCAGTGGTAATGGCTGAGCGCAACATCAGCAATAAGGAACTTGCTCTCCTCATTGGCATGAATCCTAAATCTGTTTCTCGGCTTAAAGTCCGTCGCCGTCTGACTCGAATCGACGAATCCACGCTAGATGCACTTTGCCAAGCCTTAAAGTGCCAGCCCGGAGACTTAATGGTTTATGAAGAGAGTGATATTGATCATTGACAATGCTGCATGGCAGGACTAGAAATAAGGTTCGTTATACAGAGGAATTCCATGCGGCTGCTCACCAAACTGATTGGCTTAGCTTTGCTACTAGTTGGCGTTTACTTCTTGGGTCAAAACATTATCTTTACCACTCGCATCTCTCCTTTTTGGTGGCGCGATATTTCAGCAACCGGTTCAGTACTCGCCCTAACCGCAGGTATTGTCTCACTCATATTCTTCCGTCGTGCGGTGGGTGAGTTAGGTTGGATTTTAGTAGGACTAGGTATTTTATTAGTGTTTGTTAGTGGCAAGGTTATTTTGATGCCCACAAGCCTTTGGTATTTCTTTTTATCCTTTGCTTCTTTAGCTGCGGGCTTCAAGTTGATTACAACAGGGCGGCTTAATTTTTAGAAGTTCTGCTATTAAATAAAAATCAAGAAGAGGGGCTAATAAATTCAAAATTAAATCTAGAGGAAAACCACTGATAGTAAGCCTGTCGCCATCTGCCACAATGCAATTGATAAGCCTAACTGCTTATAATCCTTAACAACAAGAGTCCTTTTAGTTAAGAAATGTAAAATACAACTTAATCAATTCTACCAGTCCTTAGCGTTCAGATACGATAAGAATAAATACTTATTTAACTCAATTGAAGTTCAGAGTAAAGCTGGCAGTATTTTTTGCTGAAAGTCAGTACTATAGAAGGCTGTAGCCCTAAGACTGGCCTCGACACATTGACTGATAAAATTTAAAATTTATTCATGCATTAGCGTTGAAATTAAACTCTCTAGAGGGTATATTCAGCCGTATAAAACTTTGCATTTGGTAATATGCATAATAGTTTAAATCTATTATTAGAACCTCCTTAAAGACTCAAGCGGTAGTTGGTATTTGATAAAATGTCAATGAAAAACCTTGCTGATTTATTAAGAATTGACAAAACTTGGCGAAATCTTACCTGGTAAAGTTCTTATGGTTTTACAGCCAAGCAACCTACTAAAGAAACTACTGGGTAAGAGTTGTAAGAATAGAATCAATCCCTCAAAATCTTTCATTCGATGCCGATTGAACTCACGGCTCAGCTCGTTCTTCTTCCTCATCCTGGCGATCGCGGCCGGATATGCAGGCAATTACTTTAATCTTCCCCTGTTTTTTGGAGTCGATTATCTGTTTGGCAGCATCCCCATCTTAATGGTGGTGTGTCTGTATGGGCGAACTTGGGGAACTATTGCGGCAGCAATTGCAGGCATACACACCTATTTCCTGTGGGGACATCCCTATGCTGCCTTTATCCTTACTCTAGAAGGTTTCTTTGTCGGGACTGGCCTACACCGCAAGCAGCAAAATTTATTACTGCTGGATGGATTTTACTGGGTTTTGATCGGTATGCCTCTGGTATTGCTGTTCTATGGAGGAGTTTTGGATGTACAAAATCAAACGGCATGGCTGATTGCACTCAAGCAAGGTACGAATGGTATTTTTAACGCCCTGATTGCTAGCTTACTTCTCACTCACTTGCCGCTTCAACGGTGGGCTTTTCGTCCTAAAGTCCCGAAACTTTTATCCTTCCAACAAACCTTATTCAACCTGTTGGTGGCTTTTGTTTTCTTTCCAGCGTTTACACTTTTGGTTTTGCATGGCTGGAGTACGATCAGCAATATCGAATCTACAATCCAGGCCAACCTGCAACGCGAATCTCAAAATGTGGTAACTGAATTGCAGTTATGGCATCAACAAAGAGTAAGAGTACTCAACCAACTAGCCAACGTGGCCGCTCGTACTCAACCCTCATCCTCTCAGGAATTGCAGCAAAGCGTAGAACTTTTGCAGCGCACTTTTCCCACATTCCATTATTTATTTGTAACTGACAAGAGCGGTAAAACGATCGCCTCCTATCCCCCAATCTACAACCTGAATCTGACTGCTTGGGGAACTCTCAACCTTAGAAAGCCAATCACTTCAGATATAGTGCTTGCAGGGGATGATATTTCGCCGCCAACACTAATTCAAAGCCTACCCATTACTCGCAATAATAATTTTCTGGGTAATGTGATTAGCGAAAGCGATTTGAGCTTTATTACTCAATTTCTCAACTCCTTGAGCAAGGAGAGAGAAATAGAAATCACCCTAGTAGATCGCAATCAGCACGTTGTAGTGAGTACCCATGCTGACCGAACTCCCCTGGAAGTGTTTAATAAAAGCCAAGGTGGAGAGATTATTTCAGTCAACTCCCAGGTTTATAAATGGATACCCATCGAGCCGTCCATGCCATTGATGATGCGTTGGAAAAATTCATTTTATGTGCAACAAACCCCAGCCAGTGACAGCCTGCCTTGGACTACCATTGTGGAAATTCCAACCCAGTCACACTTTAAGTATCTACAAAGAATCTATATCCAAAGTCTGTTGTTAATGCTCCTGATTTCTATCGTGGCATTAACCTTTGCCAATCTCATCAGTAGTTGGTTAGCTAAACCCATTTGGAAACTGGCTCAAGTGACGACGGATTTGCCCGACCAACTCCTTGACCATAATGCGATCGCTTGGCCGAATAGCCAAGTGACGGAAATGAGTGTTTTAGTGGACAACTTCAAGGGGATGGTAGCCATGCTAGAACAAAAATTTCTAGAAATTAATTTGGCCAAAGCCGAACTCGAACAACGGGTTCAAGAGCGCACAGCAGAACTCCTGTCTACTAATCGAGAATTAGAAGCTGAAGTGTCCGAACGTCAACGCGTCGCACAAAAGTTAGAAACCGCTCTGCAAGAGTTAAAATACGCTCAAACCCAACTCGTTCAAACTGAAAAAATGTCAAGTTTGGGGCAACTAGTAGCGGGTGTCGCTCACGAAATCAACAACCCCATTAATTTTATTTATGGCAATCTTATTCATTCCAAATCTTATATCCAAGATTTATTAGATTTAATGGAATGCTGTTATCCAAGTTACTCTGATTATTCCCCTGAAATTCAAAATAAAATAGAAGAAATTGATTTGGAATTCATTAAAGAAGATTTACCTAAAATTATGGATTCCATGCAAGTGGGAACAGAGCGTATTCATGAAATTGTTCGCTCATTGCGAAACTTCTCACGCTTGGATGAAGCCGAAGTTAAAGCCGTGGATATTCACGAAGGGATTGAAAGTACTTTGATGATTCTCAAAAACCGTTTGAAAATTACGCCTCAACGTAAAATTATTGAAGTTATCAAAGAATACGAAAACTTGCCCTTAGTCGAATGTTATCCGGGTCAATTGAATCAAGTTTTCATGAATATTTTAGTCAATGCGATTGATGCTTTAGAAGAGTCATTAATGCAACAGGATACAGTCGAAGTTAGTGATTCTGACTCACAACCCACAACACCTTGGATTCAGATTTGTACAAAAGTTGTTGCCGAAAAATGGGTAGCCATTCATATCACTGACAATGGCATTGGGGTAACACAAGAGCAAGCCTCGAAACTTTTTGACCCCTTCTTTACCACTAAACCCATCGGCAAAGGTACAGGATTAGGATTATCGATTAGTTACCAAATCATTGTGGAAAAACATGGAGGCAAACTCTACTGTATTTCCCAACCCCATCAGGGCGCAGAGTTCGTGATTCAGATTCCAGTGTGGCAGCCTGTTTGAACTGGTAATTGGGAATTGGGGAGATTTGTGCTAAATTTTTTCAGTTGAAGACAGTTCCCATCCCTCCTCAATATTTGTAATGGCTTCAAGTGCAGAAACCTCTCGTTTTCAGTTAATTGCTCACCTGCGCCGATGGTTAACAACTCCAACGCCTAAAACATCCCGTACCCAGGTTATATTTTGGTTTGTATTGAGTCTGACTTGCGCCCTTACATTTGGCTGGATGGGATTGCAAACAGCATTCAGTCATGCCTATGTTGTCCAAGATGATGCGCGACAACATATATTTTGGATGCGGCGATTTTTAGAACCAGATTTATTTCCTAATGATTTAATTGCTGATTATTTTCAATCGATCGCGCCTTGGGGATATAAGACAATTTATCATATTGCAGCCACAATCGGAATCGACCCAATGGTGTTTAATAAGTTACTTCCGATGGCGCTAGGATTAATTACTACAGGGTACTGTTTTGCTGTCTGTCTCCAGTTATTTCCTATACCTGCTGCAGGCTTTGTTTCTACATTACTTCTTAATCAAAGTCTTTGGTATAAAGATGATTTGGTTTCGGGTACAGCCAGAGCATTTATGTATCCATTATTTTTGGCATTCTTATATTATTTGCTGCGGCGTTCACTTTTGCCTTGTTTTATTTCGTTGGCACTGCAAGGATTATTTTATCCCTCTGGAACAGTGATTAGTGCGGGTATTTTATTCGTGCGCTTGTGGCGTTGGGAGCGGGGAAAATTGCGTCTTTCTCGCGATCGCAGAGATTACCTGTTCTGCTTTGTGGGTGTAGGCGTAGCGCTATTAGTGTTATTGCCTTTAGTGTTAGAGTCCTCTCAATTTGGCCCTGCAATTACAGTAGCGGAAGCCAGAACTATGCCAGAATTTGCAGATGAGGGGCGATCGCGTTTTTTCCTTCACAGTCCCTTCGAGTTTTGGTTATACGCCGATCGCAGTGGTTTTTTCCCCTACGAATGGGCGCGTTTACCCTTCTTCTATTTCCCGCTATTGCTGCTAAGTTTAGGGTTTTTATTACTTTATCAACTGCGCCATCCGTCCCGTTTTCCTTTATTGGCACAACTTACCCACAATATCATCATATTACCAGAAATTGCGATAGTTTCTACGGGTTTGTATATTGCCGCTCATGCTTTGCTTTTTAAACTATATTTACCCAGTCGGTACTCGCAGTATAGTATCCGATTTTTAACTGCTTTTGTGGGTGCGATTGCATTTATTGTTCTTTTGGATGCAATTTTCTTGTGGGCAGAAAAGCGGACTCCTCCCCAACCTGCAAAACGAGGATTTCAAGGCTTAATATTAACTGCATTCTTATGTATTTCCCTCTTCTTTTATCCAGTTTTATTGAAATTGACAGGTCAGCCTTTGCCCAGTCTTAAATCTTACGAAGTGGGGCAAATACCTGAACTGTATAAGTTTTTATCGCAGCAACCGAAAGATACATTAATTGCTTCTTTGATACCAGAAACAGACAACTTACCCAGTTTTACAAAACGCTCCATTTTAGTCTCACGAGAATCGGCATTGCCTTATCACAAGGGTTACTATACTCAGATACGTCAACGAGTGATGGACTTAATTGAGGCTCAATACAGTCCAGATATCCATCAAGTACAGCAATTTATTAATAAGTATGGAGTGGATTTCTGGATAGTTGAGCAATCGTATTTAGTACGATATACCAATAAAAATTTGATTCATCAACTCCCTTTAACGGAACTCGATCAACAGTGGTTAAATCAATTTACACCTACAGATAAGGCGCGTAAGCAGTGGGAACAAGGAGTAATTCCGGCTTTATCAATTGTTGCAGAAGGCTGTTCAGTTTTGAAGACGAAGGATTTAGTGGTATTAAAGGCAAGTTGTATTATGAGCAATGAGTGAATACTCGAAAAGTGCTACCAACGCTATGATTTAAGCAAGCTGACTGCATCGATTAATGACTATGACTTCTACAAGAGCCAAACGCTTCACTATCGAAGAATATCATCGCCTAGCAGATTTAGGGTTTTTTACAGAAGATGACCGAATTGAATTAATTCGCGGAGAAATTATACAGATGGCAGCAAAAGGTACGCCTCACGTCAACTGTTGCAGAAATTTGCTCAGAGAACTTGCTGTACTGGTAGCTGATCGAGCAGAACTACAATGTCAAGACCCAATTATTTTACCCTCCAAAAGTGAACCTGAGCCAGACTTTACTATTTTGCACAAACGAACGGATAACTATCGTTTTGTTCTTCCGAATGTAGATGATGTTCTGCTTGTGATTGAGATTGCAGACTCAAGTCTCAAGTATGACCGAGAGGTTAAAGTTCCCCTCTATGCTGAAGCTGGAATTTCTGATTATTGGCTATTCAATTTAGTTGAAAATCACTTAGAAGCGTATAGTGAACCTTATCAAGACTTGCAGGGAAGTTTTGGATATAGCATGAAGCGTATTGTTTTACCAAATCAGGCGATCGCGCTTCCTTGTTTTCCTGAATTATCCCTGGATTTATCTAAGGTTTTTCCGGGTATTGGAGAGTGAAATGTTGCCAGGTTATACTGATGAGATAAACTAATGCCAACTTCAACCTAAAAACTCATCCACTGCCACACTAAATCCCTGAAGAACTAATTGAGTCGTAACCACATCCCCAACATTAAACCCCAACGTTTGACCCTGAGTAAGCACCAAAACCCGCCGACTTTCAGGAAATACTAACCAAACTTCCTGGCAACCTGATTCTAAATACTCTTGAGCTTTAGCAAACAAATCCTCAGCCGAATCATCTGGAGAAACAATTTCACCGATTAGCGGTGGACTCTGTGGCAATGAAGTAGCTTCCCCAAACTGCGCTAGCAACTCATCCGTAAAATAAGCAACATCCGGACGACGCCCCTGTTTAGAAGTTCGACACGAGACTTCAACAAGAACCTCTCCTCCTTGCCCACTCTCGTTTTTGTAATTTCTCCAGTAACTGTCCAACCTAGATTGAATTAAACTATGCTTGACTGTCATGCCTGTTTTTTCCACGAGTTGCCCATCTACCCATTCCATGCGATCGGGAGGATTAGCCAAAAAGTCTTCTAAAGAGATGCTTTCAGTTACAGTAGCAGTTACCATGTCGCTTTACTCAACTCAATTGATGTAGTTATGATGCACCAGAAAAGCTGTGCCAGATCGGTTTATACTCTTATCTTGCATCATTCTCAATTAAGGGTTGTCGAGCAGGTTTTGTACACAAAATATCAGTTTCTAACCTAATTTTTGCTTAAAGCGAACCCCCATCCCAAGACAATATTCAGATGCAGTGCTTATCCTGTAAGAGGTAGACGAACACAGACCGATGCTAAACATCCCACAAACCCTAGCACAGGAACTCTCCCTCCAACCCTATCAGGTGCAAAACGCACTCGAACTCTTTGCAGAGGGTGCAACCATCCCCTTTATTTCCCGTTACCGTAAAGAGCGTACTGGTTCGCTTGATGAACTGCAACTACGTAACCTCTCTGAAAGATATACCTACCTCACTGAGTTAGAACAAAGAAAGGCAACGATACTTGAGGCGATCGCATCTCAAGGTAAACTGACTGACGAACTCCAAACCAAAATTACATCTTGCCTACAAAAAAACGAACTAGAAGACCTTTATCTTCCTTACAAACCCAAGCGACGCACCAGAGCAACGATTGCCCGAGAAAAAGATTTAGAACCTCTTGCCGGTTTTATCAAATCCCTGAATACTCCCACGGCTAAACCCGCATCACTAGAGCAAGAAGCAGCCAACTATATTTCAGACGAAAAAGGCGTCAAAACCGCAGACGATGCGCTCAAAGGTGCCTCCGATATCTTAGCTGAGGAAGTTTCAGAAAAGGCACATTTACGCGCCTACCTCCGAGACTACCTCATGCAAAATGGAGTATTTGTATCGCGAATAAAAGGCGATTATCCTGAAGGTTCCACCAAGTATGAAATGTACCGGAACTTCCAAGTCAAGGCCAAAGAAATCGCGCCTCATAATATGCTGGCCTTATTCCGAGGGGAATCAGAAGGTATATTGAATCTTGACCTCGCTTTTGACGAAGATTTTGTCCAATCCTATCTAGAATCAGAAGAGATTCGTACTAAAATCCCTGCCGTGCGAACCTTTTATCAGGAGATGCTTAAAGACGCCTTCAACCGTCTAATGAAAACATCTCTCACCACTGAAGTTCGTACTGATAGAAAAGCCTATGCCGATAACGAATCCATTACAACCTTTGAGGTAAATCTGCGCGAATTACTTTTATCTCCTCCGGCGGGAATGAAGCCAACCTTAGCCATTGACCCAGGATTGCGGACGGGGTGCAAAGTGGCTGTCTTGAATGAAACTGGAAAATTTTTAGAATATCAAACGATATTTCCCCATACGGGTGCCAGACAGCAAGTTCAAGCGGCTGAAACTGTCAAAAACCTGATTCAAAAGTACAATATTGAACTGATTGCAATCGGTAATGGTACAGCCTCTCGTGAAACTGATGAATTTGTGGCTGAAGTGCTGAAAAATACAGAACGCAAACCGATTAAAGTCATCGTTAATGAATCGGGTGCTTCCATTTATTCTGCTAGTGATGTAGCACGGGAAGAATTTCCTGACCAAGATGTAACAGTACGAGGGGCAATTAGTATTGGCCGTCGCTTGCAAGACCCACTTGCAGAGTTAGTAAAAATTGACCCGAAATCCATTGGCGTAGGACAGTATCAGCACGATGTCGATCAGAAATTACTCAAAAAGAATCTGGATGAAACGGTAGAAAGCTGTGTGAACTATGTAGGCGTGGATTTAAATACAGCATCCAAAGAATTGCTGACATTTGTATCAGGTTTAACCCCAACAATTGCTAAAAATGTTGTAGCTTATCGCAATGAAAAGGGTGCATTTAAAAATCGTAGAATGCTCCTTAAAGTATCGAAATTAGGCCCCAAAGCCTTTGAACAAGCGGCGGGTTTCTTAAGAATTCGCGATGGAGAGAATCCGTTAGATAATACGGCTGTGCATCCAGAAAGTTATTCAGTAGTAGAATCGATCGCCAAAGACTTAAACGTTCCTCTCACCCAGATATCTCAAGTCTCTGATAAACTCAAATCCATCGATTTGAAAAAGTACGTCACCGATACCGTAGGTTTACCTACTCTACGCGATATCATCAGCGAACTGGAAAAACCGGGAAGAGACCCCCGTGCTGAGTTTAAATATGCCACCTTTAAAGAAGGAGTCAAAGAAATTTCTGACCTACAAGTGGGTATGGAACTCGAAGGAATTGTGACAAATGTTGCTAATTTTGGTGCATTTGTTGACATTGGCGTACATCAAGATGGATTAGTGCATATCTCGCAACTGGCTGATCGCTTTGTCAAAGACCCCAAAGAAATCGTTAAAGTTGGACAAGTGGTGAAGGTGCGCGTACTGGAAGTGAATGAGAAATTGAAGCGAATTAGCCTATCCATGCGATCGCCTGATCAGGAAACTGGTGGAGGTAGCCGTAAAAAGTCCAGTCATCATACCCAAGAAAAACCAGCAACACTTGCCGATTTGAAAGCAAAATTTAATCAGAAAACTTAAGCGATTGGCAGCAGTTTTCAACTTGACGAAGTACCCTCGTAGGGGCGCACCGACGTGCGCCCTGAGAAAGAATGTATTTTAATCTGATGCTTCCTTCACTTGAGTCAACATAGTAACAGAGCGACTTGATCAAAACTACTGCATACACCCTACCGAGGATAAATTGAATAACACCATGAGATAGAAACATCAATCCTGTGGTTTTTCAAAAATCATTAAATGTTGTTGAGGTAAAATATCTTTAGTTTCCACCCATGTTAACCCTACTGCTGACATTTCCTTACGCGCTTGCTTTTGTGTCATTTTATGTAGGGATTTAATCGGGATGAATGGGTTTTCTTTGCGATATTCCAGGAGTACGACCCGACCACCCGGTTTAAGCGATCGCACAATTCCTTCCATCATCTCCCTAGGGTACTCAAACTCGTGATAAGCATCCACCATCAACGCTAAATCAACTTGCTCATCGGGCAGATTAGGGGCTGTGGCACTTCCTAAAACTGGCTCAACATTACTAATATTATTCTCTTGTTTGAGGAAATTTAGAATATCAATCATTTCAGGCTGAATATCTACTGCCAGTACCTTTCCTTCTGGCACTTTAGGACTAATACGAAAGCTAAAATAACCCGTACCCGCACCAACATCTGCCACAACATCAGTAGGTTTCAAATTCAGTGCTTCAATCGCTTGTTCGGGTTGCTCACTAATTTCTCGCCCTGGACGTTCTAACCACAGTGCTTCAGTATGTCCCATCACCTTAGCAATTTCTCGACCCATGTAAAACTTGCCGATCCCATCTGCATTGTGAATCGGTCGTTCCTGATAAACAGAGTTAGTTTCGGTATCCGCATCAGCAATAGGAAGCTGAATTTTCCAACCACTAAGTGTCAACCAAAGCAGAAGAAAAACAATAAAAGCTCCAATGCGGAAGGTTACAGATAATTGATGTTCTTTCATACCCGTTTTTGTTTTAAGCTAATCAGTATACTGAAATAATTACTCTAAAAACAGACGCCATGTCCCCTAACTTTTTAAATTCAAAATTCAAAATGTAAGAGGGGCAACTGTGAGTTGGAGTTCTGGCGGCTTAATTCCTGACTCCTGACTCCCTATTTTCAGATTAGAAAGCTTGGGATAATCTTGTCTTGTATAGGAATCATTCACTGAGTCAAGGAGATTCACCCGCTCCTCCCCAAAGCTGAAAAATGACCTGAAATTTAATTGAACTTTGGCTGACTTTGGGAGTAGGTCGTTCTAGAAGATGGCAACGCAACTGTTCAAGGTGGTCAAACTCTCGCCAAGGTCGCAAGGCCATACCTATAGAAATGGGACTGTCGGTATGTAGTTCAAATTCTAAAAGAAGGTCTTGCCCCGATTGTGTGGCACAGGTTGCAAAATGAGCTTTGACAGCCTCTTCAATTCCCTGTATATATTCGGCTAACGCACTAATACCCACCCGTGCTGCCAATTCGCTATCGCTGGTGAGGAGAATCACTTCGCGAATACGATGAGGTTGCTCACCGTCTTGGTCATCCTCAATGATCGGACTATAGCGATTCCAGCCTCCTTCTGCTTCGTAGCTCAAGCCATCAATTGGATTTTGATAGGTCTGGGGAATCCATTCTAGGGAAAAATTTAACTTGTTGTTGGTAGCAGGAACTGAAATCGGTTGCTTTAATGCGATCGCTTGCTTGATAATTTCCCAAGAAGTATCCGTCAACATCATCGCAAATCCATCTTCATGAATTTGTCCCCCGTCCTCGCTTTGCTGCGGGACGAAGGCCACAAAAGAACCACTTAAACGCATACCTTTACTATTCGGGGGTGTAATCGCAAACGGCAGATTTTGTCCAGATTGCCAGACTAAACAACCATCCGCCGTTGGGTCAAGTTCAGTCAGTAACGCCACTACGGTATTCGTGGGACACTGCATCAATTGGGTATACAAATCTTCACTCGCTTGTGGTAGTAATCGGAGTGTAATTTGAGCTTGATTAGACGACCACTGTAGAATTTGCTGTTGTAGATACTGACCTGATTGTGGCAAGCGTTGCACAGAGGGTTGATGCGTTTGTTGGCAAACTCTAGCACCGGATATCTTCAGCGAGTACATCCGCGCCACAAGGCTATCCTGTAAGGCTTGCATGGAAACCACACTAGCTCGCGATCGCTCAGACCACGGTGGACAAGGATAATATGTATAAGCCCGCCCTAAGTGCGCCATCACACGAGTATGCCCGAAGTGTTGATACACCTCATATTCCTCAGGCGTCACTAAGATAGCAGCGAGTGAGGGAAAGGGGACTTCAACGCCTTTAAGGGGTTGGGGACGGATATAAATCAAAGCATTCGAGGCACTACCATCCAAAAAACCGGGTGGATTGAATTGAGTAAAACTGCCTTCATCCACCAACCTTCCTTGCATGGCGAATTCATAGACGGTTTGAAAATACTGTAAGGGTTGGAGAGGAAAGTCACTCGGTTCTTCATTGGGGTGACGACGTAACGTAAAAATTAATTCTTTTTGTTGATGCGTCCTGAGTCCATTTGTGATGTACGACCAACAGGGAACCCTACCCTCTTTCGTCTCAATTTCGTGCAGGTAAACTCGTGCTGTCAGTTTTCCTGGGATCAGTTCATAATCAAGAGGAAATTGGCTCGAATGGGTTGGAGTTTTCTGAGATTGACCAAAAATTTTTTGCCACCAAGTCATATTTAGTATTTTCTCCCGAGTCTGTTTGAGGCACAATCGCCGCATTCAGTACCATTTTGGATTTTAAAGAACAATGGTCTGATTCGTCTGTCAAGGGAGTACACTCGCCTACTTCACAAACGAGGTTGCCCACTTCATCCACATCCACCCTTACCCCTAACCCAATCACTTTTAATACAATGAAAGAAAGCATCAGTCTTTGATCTAAATTTGCCGACCATTGTTGCAAAAAAGCCTTGTTTGATTGGTTTCGCCCTGTTTGGTTGTCTAAATCGGACAGAACGTTTTGAGTAAGATTGACGATTAAAGCGGAAAGCATCACCACTGGCAGCCAGAATGACACAACAACAAGAGAAAGAGAAAGCATTACCCCATCTGCCGATATCTTCTGAGCGGTCTCACTCCGACCCACCAGGACTCTGGACGATGGTGATTTTGAGTTCTCTAGTCATCCATTTATTTGTATTTGGGATGACACGTCTATGGGTAAAGGTCAGGTTCAGTGTTTTAGGGAATCGACAATTTACAACTAATCTGATTCCTATCGATTTGATTACCACAGCACCCAAAATCCCATCTGCTCAACCTAGTCCAACGACAGCAACAGCTAAGCCACAAAATCAGGTTCCTAACCCTCGAACCTCCGTTGCGGCTAGACCCAATTCACAACCGATACCCATACAACCAGGTACAGCAAATCCTACGCCTTCTCAGCCAGGGTTGCCACAAACAAGGATATCTCCATCTTCAGCAATCCCAACCTCTCAAACTCCATCTCAAAAACCTTCACCCATCACTACTCCCGTTAACCGCCCAGACAATTCCTTCACACCAACTCCAACAGCTACTTCTCCACCTCCATCAACAGGCGGTAGCCCTCAAGCCGAGAGGCCAACCCCTACCCCTGTTCCACCTCCACCCGTCACGCCTCCACCCGCTACACCGGGAGGGACATCTGGAGGCCAAGGCTCCAACAACTCTAAGCCAGAAGGGGCTGTTATTGCTAGTCTGGGAGAACTACAGACGAATAACCAGAAAGACGTTATTCAAGAAGACAATGGCGATCAGCGTGCTACACTTCAATCCGGTAGCCAAATCATCCCTAAAGATTATCTCATCGCTCTAGGTATTAATCCCGATCAGACTTTAAAGATAGAGGCACAAATTATCGTTGAAGATACCGGAATAGCAACTGTTCTGCCCAATTCCAGCAAAGTACTACAGGGAAACATTGATGCTCAAAAAGCTGAGCAACTGACCCAGAAGATTATGGAAGAGTCGCGGTTCGATTCAACGCTGATTGCAGGCCAAAAAGTCGCCCGAGACTATAGCGTTACGATTACTATCAGCCCCAATTAAAAGTTAGGCTCCTGTGAACTGGTGTTCACGAACAATGAAGGAATGAAAATCTTTCTCCCCTGATTCCTGACTCCTGACCCCTGACCCTTATTTTCAAGTTAGGCCATTAAAGGGTTGACGATCGCCCCTAGAGCTGTGTTAGATTTATCAGAGTGCCAAAAGCAAGATACACGATACAAACTGCGGGCGTAGTTTAGTGGTAAAACCTTAGCCTTCCAAGCTAATGATGCGAGTTCGATTCTCGCCGCCCGCTTAGGAAATAATTTAAACTAAGTTGATAGGTTATTGGGGGTTCCCAATAATAACTGATAGAGAGTAATGCTCGAAAAATTACTTATTATTGTAGCTGAATATCTAGAAAATAATGGTAGAAGATAGTTTGTAACGCTGGCAACAGTTTACTGGGTTGCCCAAGAGAACCCAGGAGCGGCTAAAGATGCTGATGTTGCGAGTACGCTTGTACATAAGTGAAGTGAGCACAAGCGCAAACTCTTCAAGCCTGAACATATCTGCAAAGCTTGGCAGCACCTGTATATTTATACACTTTTAAGACTCTTCTTCTAATGTCCTTAAAGCTTCATCTAGTCGATCATTGGCATCTTTGGTCAGTTTCCAGCATGATATTGTCACGGCTCCATACATCCCCCCACCGGCGGCGGTAAATGTCCCTTCAGAAACACGTCCTGAAAACAGAAGTCCTACAGCAGCAATACCCACTAGTCCACTGATACTCGTAAGTCCTAAGTAGATGTTAAATGCCCAATAAGCTTGGCGAAGGCGTTCTGTATTAATGGCGTGGCGGATAATATCGGTGGGAACAATGGCTTTTTGAATTGGATCATCCATATTAATTACCTCGGTAATGAATTTTACTGCAACATCGAGATCTTTATTAATTATGGGTGTGAGACTTGAATAATTCCACTCATTAAGCTGAGTTTGCGGTTAGTGAAGGGTTCCGCGATGAACTCAATTTAATTTTGAATGAAGGAATTTTTGATAACTCGGAAAGTGCGATTTGTGAAACGATTATTTATCCAATTTTGAAGGAAGTTTGGCAATTTGGCAAGCTAATTTTAGATAATTTTACGCAAAATAAAACGTTTTATACCATTTTAACTGAAAATGAAACGTTGACTATAAAGAATTTACTCTTTCAAGCTGGAGAAACCGTTGAAATCATCATTCTAGAACGTCATTCTCGACCCCTTAACTCAAATTCTTATCCTCTACAAGGCACAGTCATTCGCTATGATGACCCATTTGAGTCGGCTACACCGATGGAAGATTGGGTATAGCCTTGGGTTTCGTTCCTCAACCCAACCAACAAAGGCGACTGCAAATTTCTTGCAACCTCTCATACATACCTGATAAAATTGCAGACTATGGTTAGCATATTGAACATGAGCCAAGCTGTTAATTCACCTTTTCGATACGCAGGTGGTAAATTTTATGCCCGTAAGTTGATTTTGGAGTATCTACTTCCGCACACTTGTTACGTTGAGCCTTTTGCAGGTGGTGGATCGATTTTTTTTGCCAAGGATAAAGTTCAGAAAAATTGGCTAAATGATATTGACGAGGAATTGATGAATGTTTATTCATTTATTCGTGACTATCCTGAACAATTAATTTATTCTCTTAAGAATGAAGTTGCTACTAAAGAAAGACACAATTTCTACAAAAATGAATTTATTCCAAGGAATGACTTGGAAAGGGCAACTCGTTGGTACTATCTGAATAGGACATCATATTCAGGCATCATGAATATGAAAAATTGCTATTGGGGATACGGTGATAAGTACAGTATGCGGCCTGAGAATTGGGGACGCAATATTTTACGCACGTCATTGAAGTTACAAAATGTACGTTTAACTAATTTGGATTTTGAGCAAGTCTTAGAACAAGTTGAGGAGAAAGCTTTTCTTTTTATAGATCCTCCTTACTTTAATGCTGACCAAGACAAGTTTTATAACTATTCATTTTCTAAAGAGTGCCATTATAGGCTTTGTGATGTTCTAAAGTATTTTAGCAGTCGCATTAATTTTTTATTGACCTACGATAATAGTCCAGAGGTCCATGAACTATACTCGTGGACTAAAGTTATTCATGAAAAGGAGTGGAACTATACAATTAATCGGACAGATGACCAAAAGTTAACAAAAGCTATCAAGGATGGTGAAGCTAAAAAAGCCCAAGCTCAAAAAGGTAATCGTTATAAGGGAAAAGAAATTTTTATAACCAATTATGAATTACCTTTGAAAAGAGAAATTCAACTTTGTCTAGATCTAACTTATTAGTTGTCTCAATAAAAGCTCTGAATTTTCTATCGGAACCCATCTAACAATAGGTACTTTATTGCCATACTCAAAGTGTATTAAAGGGTAATTTGGAATAAAACCACAGTCTGTCCTCTTACACTTTTTTCTTGTACAAGTGATTCCTGTTTGAGGGCTTACAATAAGATCTGATGACTTAGCAATATACATACGAAAGAACGCAAAATCCTTCAACACTGAAAATTCAAAGGCTTTACCTCGAATCATTGGCACAACCTTAGGGTCGTATAGAGTATCACCTAAGTATTCAATAGGAATATTGTACTCCTGGCAATAATTAATTAACGATTGTATCCAAGTCATAAACCTGAAAAGAGAGATGAGATATCAACTCCAAGCGCTACTGCAATCTTTTCTACATTAGTAAGCGTGATGTTTTTTTCTGCTCGCTCAATCATTCCAATGTATGTGCGATGCACTCCAGCTTTTTCTGCAAGCTCCTCCTGAGAGAGTTTTTGCCTTAGCCTTTCCTCTCGGACTTTTCGACCAAATTTTTCTAGAACTGATTGTCCCATCTAGTAGAGCTTGGTATTTGGAGTCTTAATGTCCAAGCTAGTTCTACGCTAACTTTAGTTCTACATACTATGATTAGCAATTGTTCAGAGGTTAAATCTGGCTACAACTACTGGGCGAGACGAGGGCATACATGGCTGAAGTTCCCATTGTGCAGTGATTTATTGCAATCATAAGACCTCACTAAATCCCATGACTCTTACCAATCACCCAATGACGCCGGAAAAAACGCGACAGCGCTGACTCTTCTAGCGGTAAATAAATCGGCCGTCCGTGAGGGCAAGTGCGAGGACTGCGAGTACATTTCCATTGGTCTAGCAATGTCTGCATTTCGGGTAAACTCAATGGCGTACCATTGCGAATCGCACTGCGGCAAGCTGTAGCTACTTGAGCTGTTTGCAAGTCTCCCCCTAAACTTAATTCCACGAGGGCATCTGCACAATCTTCGCGTTTTGTCAAGATTTCTGGTGCGCTACGTACCGCCCAAAGCTGCTCACCGAAGGGTTCCACCTCCAAGCCTAAGCGTTGCAATTGCTCAACTTGAGAAGGTTTGAGATGGTTGAGAATAATCGGGGGTTCTAAGGGTACAAGTTGCCAGCGATCGCACAATTGCTCATACAACACCCGCTCATGGGCGATATGCTGTTCAATCAACCACATTCCCGTCGAATGTTCTGCCAGGATGTACATATTATGAACTTGAGCCACTGCCTTGAGTTCAATGAGTCCAATTTCCGGGGATTTTTGGGTGTTTTCAGCCTCTGAAGTCGGTTGAACTGAGCGATTGACGTTGTAACCTGCTTTTTCTTCTGATACTTTGAGTAAGGTTGTCACCCGTTGGGATTGATTCGCTTCAGAAAGATTAGCGGGACTGATGCGAAGTGCTTGCTCAATGGCACAGGAGACTTGCTCTCGCCAGTAAGAAAGCGAGTGTAAGTAAATTTCCGCCTTAGCAGGATGGCGATTCCAGTCAATTTGACTAGGGCAAATCTGGAGATGAAGAAAACAGATTGGATAGCGATCGCGTGGACAAGTTCGCGCCAACGCCGATAGTATAGTCTGTTCTAATTCGGGCGATCGCACCATACGTCCATTTGTCGCCACCTTTACCCAATCCGGGCGTCTACGATGGCACCGATCCGGTAGTCCCAAAACCAGTTGAATGGAGGAATTTTGGAGT
The DNA here is from genome assembly GCA_964588805.1 of uncultured Microcoleus sp. Lineage (GTDB taxonomy): Bacteria > Cyanobacteriota > Cyanobacteriia > Cyanobacteriales > Coleofasciculaceae > CAZPRJ01. Next base: position 71,161 of record CAZPRJ010000019.1, read on the forward strand.
TTAGAGTGAGGATATTCCCTCACATCATCTCCCTCGCTCCCCCGCTCCCCCGCTTCCCAACTCAGGTGTCGGAACTTCTACCATCAAATACTGCAAATCACTCTGCCGAACTTGCTTTAAGATTTGGGGTAAAATTTGTTGAACAGTTCTACCAGGGCTGAGATTAAACCACGAACGCTCATTTTGTTGGACTTGCCAAGTGACGTGAGGATAGCACAGAGCGATACTTTGAATGATTGCTTGTATGGCTTTCATCTGCTGCGCCACTAATGGCAATCCCTTACGGCGCACTGGCCAATTGCCAAATAAATCAGAAACGGTGACGACTGTACCAGGTGCGATCGCAACCGTGTCCACTTTTACAGCTTCACCTTGGGAATTGTACGTCACTCGCCAGCCTTCAAACGTATCTGCCAAGCGGCTCAAAATCTCCAACTCTGCTAAGGCGGCCAGACTATGCAACGCTTCCCCACGAAATCCTAAGCTCGTAATCTTCCACAAATCATTGCTACTACGGATTTTGCTAGTGCTATGGGCAGTAGCAGCTTGTTGCAAATCATCCAAACCCATACCCGTGCCATTATCCGCCACTCGTACCCGCCATTGCTCAGGCCATACAGAAACGGCAATTCTCGTGGCACCTGCATCCAGGGAATTTTCCACAAGTTCTCGCACCACTGCTGCTAAGGAGTCTATAACCTCACCGGCAGCAATCAGATTGACTACCTCTGCGGGTAAAGTTTGAATACCAAAGCTCATAAATTTCTAGCTTAGCGTAAGTGCCAGATCAGCCGTTGTGTATTTTGATGATCAACCCTTAGAGCTTATCTGAAAAAAGAGTTTTATTATCTAAACGACTTCATGCTATTCTCTTGCTGGTTGCTGCTATAAAACTTAACTCAAGAAATCTATCTAATAGATGAGGTTAATTGCATTGACAGTTTATAAAAGGTTTGTAATTAACAAGTTACCGAGTCATCAGGGTCTATCTGACTACAAGCTCAATTCAAAGTGCTAGCTCATCGGCGTTATCTGAAACTACCTCCTTAAATCAAGCTAGTTTTCGGTTTACCTCCATACATAAGAGCTAGCCAATTACTGACTGTCATACCTCTAGAAGCTACCTTTAGGGCTACCTTTGCATAAAGTAGCTAGCTCTTAAAGAGATACCTCCACTTGGATAACCTCACTTATTTTGCTTCTAGCCATGCATGAATATTCCATCACTAAAAACCAGAACCTCACTATCAATGGTCAGCCGTTGGCTATTGATGCAATTGAACTTCAGAGGCGATATGCAGCAGGAGAAAGAAATTTTATGAATGCTAATCTGAGTGGAATCAACCTCAGTGGAATCAATCTTCATGGAGTGTCTTTGTGTAATGCTAATTTGTCTCATGCCAATTTGAGTGGAGCCAATTTGAGTGATGCCAATTTGAGTGGAGCTAACTTGAGTTGGGCGAATTTGAATGAAGCTAATTTGAGTGGAACAAACTTGAGTGAAGCGAATTTAAGTTGGACAAAACTGAGCTGGGCAAATTTGAATAATACTAATTTAAAAGGAGCTAACTTGATTTGGGCGTCCTAATTGGAAAATAGGAGTCAGGAGTCAGGAGTCAGGTTTTGGCACACCTTCAGTTTTTCTCGTGCTTCGGGATGGCTGGCTAGGTAATATTTGAGCCAGTCGCAGCCTCTTGCGAGGAGTTCGTCTAAGGTTTCTACTCGCCATAGCCTTGCGGTGCAGTCATCTGAGGCAGTAGCGAGGTACTTTCCGTCAGGGCTGAAACTAACGCTTGTTATCTTGCAGGATTCAAATCCCTGGCTAATAGCTAAAGACCTTTTTTCTAACTTGCACTTGTGGGGGAATACAAAGGTAAGCTAACTCGAAACGTTGTACCTACTCCGACTTCACTCTTAACTGTAATCTGACCACCATGTAGTTGTACTGATTTGTGAACAATGGCTAAACCTAACCCTGTTCCAGGAATATCCCCTACATTCTTTGCCCGATGAAATGACTCAAACAAACGTTCTAAATCTTCAGGTGGAATACCAATTCCTTCATCTTTAACTTCAAAAATTACCGTTTCTTTTTCACAGGTACAGCTAAAGATAACGGCTGTGTTAACAGGTGAATATTTAATCGCATTAGAGAGTAAATTACTCAAAATATGTAGTAATAACTTTTCATCCATACAGGCATTACGGCAAAGTCCAGAATAGACTAGGGTAATTTTATGGTTGCGACCGATACCCAGTTGTATTTCTTCTACTAAATCGCTACAAAGGCTTTTTAAATCTAAGCGGTTAGGATTAAATTCTAGTTTCCCAGCTTCAGCTTTACTCACTAACAAAACATCATCTAGAAGTTCTGTCATCCGCTTGACTGCTAATTCAATGCGATGAAAGTGTTTAATTTTTTTGTCTTCAGCCCAGATATGCCCATAATTTTGGAGTAATTCTGCGGATGAGAAGATAGCTGTGAGTGGAGTTCGGAACTCATGGCTGGCCATAGAAACGAAATCAGCTTTGAGAGTTCGGAGTTCTCTTTCTTGTTCGAGTGCCTTCATCATTTCGAGTTCTACTTGTTTACGCTCACTCACATCTCTGCCGATGTAAACAAAGTTGTATAACCCTGGAATTTCTGTTTCAATAGTCGAACAAGAAAAAGCCACGCAAATCTGCTCTCCTGTTTTTGTATGGCACAAAACTTCTACATTTTTAATACCTTCACTCGGACATAAAGTTGTAAATTCTTTAGTTTGTTGCCAAAAATCTGGATTATTAATAATTTTATAAATGGGTTGATGAATGAGTTCTTCTTGGCTATATCCAAACAAATCTTGAGCAAATTTATTAGCTGTTTTAATGATGCCTGAACTTGTGGTCACTAATAAGGCATCAGCCATTGAAGTGATGACTCTATCAATATAGTTTTTTGAAGCCGTTAAGGAACTTAATAAAAGATTAGTTTCGTTGGTGCGTTGGGCGAGAGTTTGCTGTAAAATCATCCGCTCTGTAGCATCTTCCAGCAAAATAATTAATTGATTTTCTAATTCTTCTTGATTGAAGTATTCACTAATATATAAATCTAAGTAAAAAGTATTATTAGAAGTAGATGCACGAGTAATTCCTTTTAACTCAAAAGTAGCTCTATCTCCTGCAATAATATCTACTAAAATTTCTTCAGTTCCTACCAATTCTGGAAAAGATTCACGAACATCATGCCCTACCTTTAAAGAGTCTGCACAGTCAGCAAAACGGGGGACACCATAGGATGTTTCTAAAATTTTTAAGTTTCGATTCAGTATTAAGTATTCGTAACGAGGAGCTAAAATTTTATTGAACAGTGGATTCATGACGGTTCTAGGCTCTTGTAAGCTAATTGTTCAAACATTTCATCAACGTATGAACCTGTTTTGGCTGAAGTGGTATAAACGTCCAAAACTCGTTCCCAGTCTTTGACTGAAACTAATTGATTAAGTTTAGTTAGCTTCTCCTCATCAACCAAATCGGATTTGTTTAGAGCAACTACCATAGAGCTTTTTGGATTAATCGATGAAAACAGTTGAACGTGTTCTGATAGCCGTTCAATAGTTTCGATCCGACTAACATCCGCAACAATCACAGCTCCACTCGCGCCCTGTAGATAACTAGGGGTAATTCCCTTGAATTTAGTGTGCCCTTCTAAATCCCAGATAAGCAACTGTAAATTCACTGATTCTATGAGCTTCCGGGAGATTTTGACTCCGACTGTGGAAAGATACTGATCGCTGAACTGGCGATCGACAAATCGACGGATCAGGCTGGTTTTACCAACGCCGAAATCACCCACCATACAGATTTTTTTAGAAATAGTTGCCATGAAAACAGTTGCTAGGGGTTAATGCTCATCATTGAGATCTTTTTTACTCTCTATTGAACTTCTTTGCAAGAGAGGAATTACCGCAGTCTAAGCTGTTGTGCATTTAATTTGCATCATGAGCTCACAGGGTAACTCTCGGAGCGGGGGTGCAGAAGAGAATGGATTATGCAAGATTTTATGTTGATTAGCTTAATAGGAAAGGAAAGCTTTGTAGAGGTGGTAAGCCACTGCCACATGATTTTAATATTTTGTATGCAATATGGCTAAAAATATCGTCAATATGTAAACCTGTTTTGACTGATGTATGATAGACTCCCAATACTTGACTTAAATCAAGATGTTGAAGGAGAGGTTCTAAATTCTCGACTTGGATTAAATCAGAGCTCTAGACAAGTGACTGCTTAAGGTGTGACAATCTCAAACTGTACGCATCGACTTAACAGGGGAACTTGTTCATCTTTCACCCCAATAGGCGATTCGATTGTTCCTTCTGCCTCTAACCGTTTAGAATCAACACCTAAAGCAATAAGGACATCTCTGACTTTTTTCGCCCGCTCTAATGCTAATTCCTGATTTTCTTTAGCCGTACCTTTGGGGTCAGTATGACCTAACAGTTTGAGATGTTTGTTAGGATGCTGATCTAAAAATGCTTTAATTTGAGTAATTTTTGAACGTTCTTCCGATTTTATTTCCGAGCTCCCTTGGTCAAAGTAAACACGGGAGGCGATCGCCATAGCCTGTAATTGCACTGTATTGTTAACTGTCTTCACGCCCGGAATTTGTAAAAATGACTGGGATATTTTTTCCACATCCGCTTTTTCTAACACAGCACCTTGCACTCTAACCTTTCCATCCTGATAATCTGCCCAAATCACCGTACCCTCCATTTGATTTAAAACATTCGTCACTCGCTTCACCTCTGCTGCTGCCGATGCCGGATTTGGGGGCAACTCTACAGGAATGATAGCGTTCTGAATTTTCAGTTTTGGTTCTATTTTTTTGGCAACTTGTTCAGCTTTGGAGCGAAGATATTGATTGGGCAACTTACCACTCAGTTTGACGGTTGAACGATTCGCATCGACTCCGAGGCGATACACCGATAACTCGGGATCAGAAGCTAAGGCTAAACCGATTTCTTCCTCATGACGACGGTCAATTTGGCTCTGATATTGATACATTCCCAATGGTATGGAAATTACGCCCAAAACTGCCAAAACTACCAGAATTATACCCACAGGAATTTTAGGTTTTTGAGACTTGATGGGGGCTTGGCTATGCTTGGTTAAGGCTTCAAGCATCTGAGGTATTTGTTCGGGTACATTGCTAGGATCGCCATCAAATGATTCAATCGCTTTACCATACTGTTGAACCACATGGCCTAAAGCGCTTCGCATTTTGCCAATAAATGACTTAGGGGGTTCTCCTTGGGTGACGACGGCTAAGTAACAGTAACCGGCGACTTCCAAAATAATTTTTGAATTGCCATATTCAATCTGATCAATTTCCGAATTACTGCCGGTTTGAGCAATGACATCATTAACAAAACTGCGAATAGCTGTGAGCATCCCTGCTAGCATCTCTGATTCTAAGCGCTGTTGATCTGTGGCTTGTACTTCAGCAATAATCAATCCAGAGCCTTTATGAATTAAAAAGATGGCTTGGATTGTAAAGCGCATGGACTCTCTAAAGATGAGTTCCGCCTCAGAAACGCCTTGCAATTTAGCGCGGATTTTACGAGAAATTCCTTCTAAACTTAGGGTTGATTCAACTTTTTGATTAATGGCTTGAATGACTTCTGCAAAATATTTAGAAACGGTACTACCAATTACTGGATAGAGGGCATCTACCATTGCATCCCGCTCTAAAGTAATCTGTTCTTTGATGGCAGTACTCATTTCAGGCCCTAGGGCTCTAGCTAAGTCTCCTGGAGAATTAATGACTTGCTGAGAAACAGCATCAGGTAAGACAGGCCCTAGTGCAGAACCCATTGCCGCTCGATCTTGCTGAGTTCGATGCTGAATCATTTCATCAATAATAGGCGCGATCGCCCGCACAACATCTTCCCTTGACTCATTTACTTTAAGACTGATAACCTCAGCGATTAAAGGCAGCATTAACTTGGTTAATCCCGTAGGTTCACAAACTTGCTCTTCAAAATAGTCTAATTTGTCTTTAAAATTTGCGATCGCTTGGCGATAATCCATCATTTCTTGCGTCAAAAGCAAGCGCTGCCAACGCTCAAATAGTTCGATTGAGTTTTCAATATCCTGACTCTGAGTTCCCTTAAGGGATTGACTCATCATCTCTGTTTGCTGAGTTCTTTGCCAACTCGATTGAATTAATCGATTAAAAACTTGGTTAGGGGATGAATCTAATTGTTCCGGTTGCTGAAAAGTTTCTGTAGCGATTTCAGTCTGCTCTTGCCCCTTGTCTTCTGCTTTTTCTTGCTGTTGCGATTCTGGAGAAATAGGATTTTGAGACGATTCAGTCTGCTTTTTTGGTTGATGAAATTCCGCAGGATTAACGAATTCTTCGTTGTTATTTCGTTGCTTGGCTTGTTGATGATGAGATAGAGCTAATTTAAAGAGTCGATCTGACCAACTTTCACGTTCAACTTTACTGGAATTATCGGGGGTTGGTAAATCTTGAGAAGGTACATTAGAGACAGGTGAAGCGGGAAGAGAGTCTTTAGTTTGTTCAACAAAACTTTCTTTTCCGTTTTCATCATCCTCGACAATATCTACCTTTGGTAGGTCATCTTCTCCACCTTTTCCATTAGACTCAGATGCCGATGCAGGCGATAAATCTACTCCCTCGATACTAGTATGGGTAACATCGATAATTTCTGAATTCGTCTCTAAATTTTTAGAGGGAAAAGAGGAAGCCTCATTCTGACTAGAATTCTGGGCTTCCTCTACATTGGGAGGAATTTCCTCTTGAGATTTTTGGGGCGTATTTAGTATCTGTAAGTCAAATAACAAATCCACCAAGTCTTCTAGCTTGGAATCACTCGATGAATTTTCGTTTGATAGAGCCATACCCTTATTTTCCTTACCTAAATCTTCACTTAGGTTGGTAGATACCGCCTGAACGATAAACTCCAGAAATTCAGCCAAGCTCCTCTACCACTCAGTGTTTTTGGTATCTTTTACTCGGTCACTTTGCTGGCTTCTATGAATAAAACATCCTTTGATTCATCTGTATTATTCGTTGCTTCTCGCAATTCAGGAGTCAACTCCGCACCTTTTATCCTTAAACCTAGCTCAAAGAGAATGTCTGCCATATCATTCCGAGAAACCTTGGCTTTGGTGAGCAGGGCAAACCGCTTTTCGAGTTCGTCAAAAATTTGAGATTTGAGTGAGCGGGTATCTTCTTGCAGCTTTTCTCTAGTGTCTGTCAAATCTTTGCGAATAGAAGTTGTCTGACTTACTAGTGTTTTATCCAGCGATTCCAGACTCCCCGAAAAATTTTGGTAAGTTCGATCAATCAGTTGCCGAACATCAGCATTATCTTTCTGGAAGGTTAAGCTGAGAGATTTGATGTGTTCTTCAAGAGATTCAACCGATGTCCGCAGTTCCATCAAGCAATCTGTCTTGACTTGCTCAATGCGATCGCCCATCTCTTTTTCTAGAGAGGATAAGTTTGACTCTAACTTATCAAGGCGGGCATCATACTCTTGCAATTTTGGGCCAAATATGATATCCCTAATCAGGTCAATGTTGCCCATTCGGTCTCGCATTTCATCTTTGGTAATTTCACCCATATCTTTTCCTCGGGTTTTGTCTGATTGGTCGTGGACTCAAAGCGGTGGGTTGCTTTGTGAAATTACTCGATAACGGCTCAGGGTACTGATGACTCCCTGAAAACAGGATATTTGCTGCTCTGACGGCTATCGCCATCACTATAACAAACATTGCTGTTGGCTCAAGAATTCAGTCTTGCCCGATAGCTCTACAAAAACATGATGGAATTTTGAGGCTCTATCGGTCAAAAACGTCAGTGTACCGCTACTGATAGTCATACCATTGTATCGAGTCAAGCTATCTAGTTGTGATAGCGGTTTTGAATCGCAGAGACTATACCGAGTCAAAAGTCTCCTATCTAGATGCCCATGAACCCGCGTTCATACCCACCAAACAACAAGCGATCGCTCCCATTCTCTCATTGATGTTGACCGAGAAGGAGCGATCGCTGTTACTAGATATTTTATTTCAGCGAAGGGATTTGAAGACTAGTACAGCGTGACAGAAATAACCTACCCGTTTAAAAAGATTAAAAAGCTTACGGTACAAGCAATATTCCTTCTACTTTCTGCCTCCTGCCTTCTGACTTCTTGCACTAGACAACTTCCTGGGGTTGAGATACTCTTGCATCAGAACTAGAAATTAAACTCCAACCCGCTTGTCTAAGTTTCTGATACGTTGCCCAACCTTGAGAACCTTGGGGAATACGGTAGTCAGGAACAGCATATTGAGGGAAGGCGGTATACGGACGCCAGGATTCATGAGGGGTAGTCCTTAAATGCAAAATTTTCTGTTCGCTTGTACCAAAACTGGATAACCAGCACATTTGTCCTTGCATGGGGAACTCCTTTGTTCAGTTCAAGGGAGAGAGTCTAGATTGACTGAATCAAGCGTGAAAACTGTTTACCCTGTACGTCTTACACCGTTAAACCTTGACTCTAACTGCCTTGTTTTGTGTGTTTTTCAGAACTTTTTTAACTTGCTCCGGAGAGTTTTAAAATTTAATCGTGCGGCAAGTCATTAAGTATGCTTTGTCTAATGAAATGCTTGAAGTAAGCTTCTCGCATTGAAAGCTGTTTGAAAAGCTGAGATAGCAGAACTTTAGCTTGTTCCAAGCTGATATTTTTGATTTGTTCCTCGAAAGCCTTGATTTGAAATTGTTGTTCTAAAGAAAGCCCAATTTGAGGTTCATGCTCCATAACACATCTCCTAAAAATTCAAGTTCATGAGTAACCTATACTCAAGGTCATATCGTTATGGTGGCAAAGGCAGATATGGCTCTACATTACCCTTCAGGGTACTCTTACCTGATAGACTAGACCTTCTGTGGATTTTAGAGGTTAGATTTTGGAGCTTTAGATTTTCCTATTCTGGGGCTGGTTTAGTTCCCCTGCTGCCCTGCTTATCCCCTAACCTCCACTGTCTCTCAATTTTGCTCTAAGATTGTTCAGCACATTGCCCATTCTGAAATAAGATATAAGTTAAGGATTAAGCTATAAGTTAAGGAACAACGTGTCTGTAACAAAGGTCAAGGAAGCTGTGCATGCTACGAAAGCTTGACTTGATATGAGATTTGCTAAGCCCAAAAATGGAATCCATCTAAAACAAGGGTTGCTCGTTGCGATCGCGACGATTGGATTAGGTCTGGCGTTGGCTGGACTGAATGCGATGAATTCAGTTAAACCGGCTATCTCGACTCAAACTCAGTCAAAATTAGAGCAACGACGAATCTCCCTTCTGGAGAAAGCCCTCACCGCTCAAACCGCCGAAGAAGCCGCCCAACTCTGGGCTAAAGGCGTACAAACTCGCAATGGGGCGCTGCAATATGCCGTCCTCTCGCCCGAACTGCGGCTGAATATGAAAGCAAATTATGCTGATAAAGGCTGGATAACTGGTGTATCTAGCCCTTGGGTAGAAAACTACAAAATTATCAACCAAATCCCGCAAGATGAAGGTTGGGAGTTTGAAATTGAATATCAACTGATGACTTCAACAGGACGTGCGGGAACTGAAAAAGACCGCATCCAAGTCCATCACTTCAAAGGGGATCGCAATCATTTAGAAGGATGGTATATCACGGAGTTGAAATCTGCAGCTAAGGCGATACGATTTATTTAAAATCAAGTTTAATCTATAGATTAGTGACAAATAATATCAAACAGATTTGATATTTGATGTGAGTTGCTGTTGAAGGTTTGCTCTTGCCTGATTAGCTAACTCATGGGCAGCTTGATGAGCAGCTACAAGTATCAAATTAAATCCTTGAGGAGATAAATCTTGTCGGGAGAGAATTTGGCAGGGTTGTGATCGCAAAAACAAATCTGCTAATTCTTGTAACGGAGATAGTTCCATTTCTTTAGCATAGCGGTGGGCATTCTTAAGTCCAAGTTCAATCACTAATAGCTTGGTCTGAAGAGTACTAACTGTTTGATTATCACTTATCAATTGAATTCGTTTTTGTCCTGCTACTTTTGCCACTAATTCTAAGCCTTTAATAGCAGCCCAAATTTCTGCTTCCGTTGAATTTCCCGAGTCTTCCAATTGATAGCTGCACTGCTGCCAATCAATAGCAAAACAGTCTTGAGGTTGTTTTGCTTTTGGCTGGGACAAACCTTGTAGTACGATAACTCCAGCTCCAGAACCTATAGCCTCGGGTAGATGAGAATGACTCCCATCTACAATAACCCAAATTTCTGGCTCAAATGACGCCAATAATTTGACTCCTGTACGCTCTTGAGGAGTGACAATGGGTTGCTCGGCGTTAAGTTCTTCAGAATTCATTTAGTGACTCGGTAATACCTCGTGTAATTGCATCCAATTAAAACAAGTCCTGCAAAACAATATATTTATAGAACTGATGCAACTGGTAATAGTCAGCCTAAATCATTTGTGTAAATTTCTTGCTCTCCTCTCCTCTTACTCCCTCTCCCTCAGGGAGAGGGTTGGGGTGAGGGCTATTTTACTGTTGCGAGGCAAACCATTGGGTAATTCCATCGGCGATCGCTTGTGCTAATTTAGGTTGTTCTTGAGGATTTGTAACCCACTCAAATTCGGAGGGATTGCTCATAAATCCTAACTCCAATAGCACCGCCGGAGCTGTTGTCGGACGAGTTAAAGCTAAGTTATTCCAAAACACCCCATAGGATGGGCGCTCTAATTTCTGCACCAGGTAATTGTGTAAAAATACGGCCAGGCTATGAGCTTGGGCATTGTACCAAAACATACCTACTCCCTGAGTATTTTGAGCATCTCCATCATCCGGTAGGGAATTGTAATGAATGGAAAGGGCGATCGCAGGTTTAAGCCGATCAATCATCGCCACCCGATCTTGTAAGGAAACCTCCTTATCCTCTGTTCGAGTCATGTAAACCGTTGCGCCCCGTTTTAGCAGTTCCTCGCGCAAGAGTTGAGAAACTGTGAGATTAACTGCTTTTTCGGGATAACTCGTCGGCCCCAAAGCGCCACTTTCAGTTCCCCCATGGCCGGGATCGAGGAGGATTTTAATTCCAGATAAAGGCTTTTGCCCAGAAGCGGCTTTAGGTGGGTGACGTAACGACAAAACTAAAGTCGTTCCTTCGTACCTCAGGCTATAACCCCATTGTTGGAGTGATTTGAGGTTAAACGTGTATTCCACCTGTTCTGGCGCGATTTGCTGCCAATCTAGGCGAGAAATTACAGGGTCATCATCAAGGCGAATGATGTCCGTTTGGGCTGTTGTGTTGTATAAAGTCAGGGTAAACGTGCGATCGCCCTGCTGAACACTGACGGGAACTGGCGCTTGTAAGGGGAACAGCACTTCTGTAGCCCCCTCTACTTGACGAGCACGGATACTGCGAATCAGTGACCTGGGCGGTACGGCACCTGGAATCCTTCGCACTTCCGAGGCTTTAATCCAAGCACCATAATCCAGTCTCACCCATTCCCCCTCTCGCCCTGTAATCGTTGCTTTCGTACTCTTGGGCAGAGGGGTTAGGCGAGAATAGTTCGTACTTGGCCCCGTTCGAGCAACACCTGCATCAGCGATAACTTCAGCCACATCTAGCTGAGTTGGAGATAAAATCGAGACGTTTCCTGGACTCGCCTGGGTGATGCTTTTGCCCTCCCGTGTCAACTGGAACTGAGGGATACCTAACTCACCCGGTTTTTCAGCCGTAGCACAACCTTGATATTGCCCCGAAATGACTTGAGAAGTTGGTTGATTATTTTGGGTTAAAGCACCTGCATTCGGCGGTAACTGGACATCCTGGGATTGGGGACTTAAGGGGATAGTTTGATTGCCCAGTTTAACGGTAACGGTGGAACTGGGAGGAGCGATCGCGCTAAAACAAATCAATTCTCCCGGCATTTTGGCAATATCGGTAGCCGGTGTCAGGGAGTCTGGGGCAAACGCTAACCCCTTAGGTGGGGTGGGTATGGGAGATGTGCGAGTGACTTTAATCTGGACTTGCTGATTGTTGTAGCGTAGCGTGAATAGATTTTCTCCGATTTGCAAGGGGAAACTAGGAGCAAAATGACCGGCTGGGCTACGGGTGATTACTTTACCATTAACTTGGACTTCTCCTGATGCAGGGGCTGTACCAATGAAAAAAATGCGATCGGCTGTGGTTTTGTGATTGGGTGGAGGATAGACGACGGATAGAGGTTGTTCTGCCCAGACGGGAGTTGATGCCATTACCATTCCTAGCAGACCTAATCCTAGGATGTTTCTCATGCTTGATTCCAACTTTTTTCTATGGATAAAGTAATTGATTACGCGAGAGAAGCTAATCGAGTCCTCTTGACTTGAAAGGGGGGAGTCGGGAGTCGGAAATGGACAATGCCACTTTCATTCATGGCCGTGAATTTTTTTCATCGGAACTGACTCCTGACTCCTGACTCCTGCCTCCTGCCTTCTTCAACGTTTTAAGATTTGAGTGGGTAAACCATCGATACTGGTCTGATTTTTCTCTTCCCAATATTTTTTAATACCCTGTTCCCCTTTTTTTTGTGCCCATGTAATTAGAGTTTCTCGTTGTTGTTTAAACTCATAGATCGGTACACCATAGCCACAGGAGGTTTGGACAGATTTGACGTTCAAAACAATAATTTGACGTTCTCCAGGTAAATGCTCAAACCACTCTTGAAAGGTTTGCCATTGTTGGTCTCTAGGGCGAATGATTGTTCCTTGTCCGTAAAGCCGTAAAATCAACGGTTTCTCTGAAAAACTACAAAACATAATCGTCATTCGCCCATTTTCTAGCAAGTGAGCGGATGTTTCATTACCACTTCCCGTGAGGTCGAGGTAGGCAACGGTATTACTATTCAGACAACGGAATGTATCGATGCCTTTAGGGGATAAATTAATGCGTCCTTGTTGAGCGGCTGTTGCGGTAAAAAAGATTTTTTGATTCTTGATAAATTCTTGTAAAGAAGAATTAATTTCGGAGTAAAACTTAGCCATTAGTAAACCTTTTTGACAAGAAACTCAAACTTGCGCCAAAATCAGCGCTGATTTGTTACTGTTCAGATAGTGATGGATAATTGTCTATTTTGCATACAGATTGGATCACTCAGGTGGTAAAACTGGGGTGAAGACTCGGAAAAAAATTTCGATCTCTAATCAACCTACCTGGGTCTAGTTCAATTGGAGTGCTAACAGACTAAGTGTTCAGTCTGTTGTCCGGTGTGAAAGGATGGGTATTGAAATTCTCCCAGTTTAACCAAAGAAGGCTAGAATTAGTAATTTGACCTATTGATGGTGAATAGGGCATATTCATCCAGTCAAGAACAACCATTGAAGAGTGTGGCACAATTGACGGGGAAATATTTTATAAGTCCGTGTTCTTGAAGATTTTATGACTAAATTTGTCTTTGTAACAGGCGGGGTTGTATCGAGTATCGGGAAGGGAATTGTTGCAGCGAGCTTAGGACGTTTGTTAAAGTCTCGCGACTATTCCGTTTCCATCCTGAAGCTAGACCCCTATATTAACGTCGATCCGGGTACAATGAGTCCTTTCCAGCATGGAGAGGTGTTTGTGACTGCTGATGGGGCAGAGACGGATTTGGACTTGGGGCATTACGAACGCTTCACCGATACATTAATGTCACGCCTCAATAGCGTCACCACGGGTGCGATTTATCAGGCCGTGATCAATAAAGAGCGTCGGGGTGATTATATGGGGGGGACTGTACAGGTAATCCCTCATATTACCACAGAAATTAAGGAACGCATCCACCGAGTCGCTAGAAATACCAATTCGGATGTAGTGATTACAGAAATTGGAGGAACGGTGGGGGATATTGAATCTCTACCGTTTTTGGAGGCGATTCGTCAGTTTCGCAAAGATGTAGGGCGTAATAACGTGCTGTATATGCATGTGACGCTATTACCTTGGATTCCAGCGGCCGGTGAGATGAAAACCAAACCCACTCAGCATTCGGTCAAGGAACTGCGCTCGATTGGCATTCAACCTGATATTTTAGTCTGTCGCAGCGATCGCCCGTTGCAGCCTGGGTTAAAAGATAAACTCTCGGAATTCTGTGATGTGCCTGTAGAATCCGTGATTACGGCTCAGGATGCCAATAGTATCTATGAAGTTCCCCTGATTTTGGAGCGAGAAGGATTAGCCCAACAAGCGCTAGAACTTTTACAGTTACCACAACGTGAACCCGATCTCGCCCAATGGCAAACGTTAGTGGAGCGCTTGTACTGCCCCACCCATCAAATTGATATTGCGATCGTCGGTAAGTATATCCGGTTAAATGATGCTTATCTGTCGGTGGTGGAGGCGTTGCGTCATGCGGCGATCGCCATGGGAAGCGATTTGCATCTGCGTTGGGTCAATTCAGAAGATATTGAAGCTTACGGTGCCGAACATTTCCTCGCCGGTGTTAACGGCATTATTGTACCTGGAGGATTTGGTTTCCGGGGAGTAGAGGGTAAGATAGCTACCATTCGCTATGCTCGTGAACACCAAATTCCGTTTATGGGATTGTGTCTGGGAATGCAGTGCGCCGTCATCGAATGGGCACAGCACGTTGCCAAGCTCAATAAGGCTAATAGTGCAGAGTTTGACCCCCATACCCCTAATCCTGTAATTAATTTGTTGCCTGAGCAGCAGGATGTGGTCGATTTAGGCGGTACGATGCGTTTAGGGTTATATCCTTGCCGCGTTGCTCCCAACACATTGGCGTCATTGTTGTACCAGAAGGAAGTGATTTACGAGCGTCATCGCCATCGGTACGAGTTTAATAATGCCTATCGCAATCTATTTTTAGATACGGGCTACACGATTAGTGGAACCTCTCCGGATGGCCGTCTAGTGGAAATGATTGAACTTCCAGAACATCCCTTTTTCATTGCCACTCAATTTCACCCCGAGTTTAGCTCTCGACCTAGCACCCCCCATCCTTTGTTTGTCGGTTTTATGCAGGCCGCCGGTCGTGTAGCGCATGGGGAAGAACCCATTGCGAAGAGTACCCCCTCAACCCTTGCATCTCCAGCCGAGGTGCCCTAAGTTCTATTGTTAAGTTAGTTAACAAAGAAGGTTTGTAGTGCCAGGACTCGCCTTTGGAGTGGAGGAGATTTTGTGGCGTACTGGATAAAAGTAAATTACGAACGCAACGAATATGTCGTCGATCTTGACCGTCTCAGTGCCTTCGCCTGCGCTCCGAATGGTAAGATAACCTTCTGGCTGCCCAATAGCACTCTCCCCATTATCATTAATCAGCAGAGTGACCCAGACGGTTATCAGCAGGTTCTGGACTACATCCAACAGGTATCAGCTCACTCGATGTCAGGCTCGTGGATTCAGTTGAGTTACGAGCGTAATGACTACATTATCGATCTAGGCCGTATCAGTAGTTTTTGCTATACAGCAACCAATCGCATTACCTTTTGGTTGCCGGATAGTTCAATTCCTATCATTATTAACGAACAAAAAGACCCAGAAACTTATCACAAGATTTTGGATTTCGTGAAGCGAAAAACGGGGCATGTATTGCCTTAGTCAATTCACCGAAAGTCGGCGGGAAGCCCATTCCTTCTAGGATGGGAGGGATAGTCGTCCGCCGACGAGAGTTGTTTGTTCTTTGTTGTTTGTAAAAGATACAAATAACAAATAACCAATAACAAATAACACGAAATCCCCCGACCTTTAGGCGGGGGATGAGTTAAGCATTCACTCATTCACGCATTCAAAATTAAGATACTCAGAAATGCTGTTAGGCATTGATTTAGGTACTGGTTCTGTTAAAGCCTTACTCCTGGATACTGATGGCACTGTAGTGAGTGAGGCGTCAAGTTCTTATCTTGTCCAATCACCCTATCCTGGATGGGCAGAGTCTGACTCCGCCGATTGGTGGTTAGCAGTGGTAAAGGCGGTAAGAGAGGCAGTTGGCGATCGCAGTAATCTCGTTCGGGCGATCGGGCTTTCAGGACAAATGCATGGCGTTGTTTTAGTGGATGAGATCGGGCAACCGCTTTATCCGGCTATCTTATGGGCAGATACTCGCTCACAGAAGGAGCTAGAAGTGTATCGATCGCTCGATAGTAATAGCCTCAAGCGCCTGGGCAACCCGATTACGGCGGGAATGGCGGGTACAACGTTATTGTGGTTGCGGGAACACCAACCCACTCTCTATTCACAAGCACGATGGGTACTTCAGCCGAAAGATTGGTTACGTTTGCAGCTTACTGAAGAGGTAGCTACAGAACCCTCGGATGCTTCCGGTACTTTACTTTATGATGGGGTTTTGGATGATTGGGCTTGGGATGTATTGGCAGCGCTGAATCTGCGGACTGACTGGCTACCCCCTCTAGTGTCCTCAAGTGCGATCGCAGGATTTCTTACAGCTTCAGCTTCAGAGCAATTCGGCTTACCCGTTGGTTTACCGATTGTAGCCGGGGCAGCAGATACGGCAGCAGCAGCGCTAGGAAATGGACTAGTAGAACCTGGATGGGTACAGTTAACGATTGGTACAGCCGCTCAAATCATCACCCTTCGCTCTCAACCGATTCTCGATCCCCAAGGTTGTACCCATCTGTATCGGACGGCACTCCCTCAGCAGTGGTACAGCTTAGCGGCCATGCAAAATGCTGGATTAGCGCTGGAGTGGGTGCGAAATATTCTGGGTTTAAGTTGGCAGCAAGTTTACCGTGAAGCGTTTACTGTTCCTGCTGGATGTGAGGGGTTAACGTTTTTACCTTACCTGACGGGTGAACGAACGCCTTACCTCGACCCGCAAGCAAGGGGGGCTTGGGTTGGATTAGGATTATATCACAATCGGGCGCATTTGATGCGCTCAGCTTTGGAAGGAGTGGCATTTTCTTTAAAACAAGGACTAGAAGCGCTAGAAGCAACGGGTGTGCAGGTGACTCAATTGCGCTTAGCGGGGGGTGGAACCCTGGAGAAAGATTGGCAACAGTTACTCGCGGACGTGTTGGGAGTTCCGCTTTATACCACCTCAGTAGCGGCAGCTTCAGCGCGAGGTGCTGCTCTTTTGGCCGGAATTGGAACTGGAGTGTATGGCGATGCTAAGGCAACTCTAGATTTAATTCCTGAGCCTACCCTAGCGGCGACTCCTAGATCAGAAGAGTCAGCACTGATAGAAGCTTGGCAGCGATATCAAGAGTTGTATCCACAGTTGAAAAGATAAGCCAATAGCCATCAGTGCGCTTCCCCGCCTCAAGGATTTGGGTCTTGACCCTGGTTTAATCAGTGATGCACTTTTAGGTATTGTCGGGCAACGTTTAGTCCGCAAGATTTGCCCCCACTGTGCCGAACCCTATAGGCCAACCCCAGAAGATTTGCGAAAATTAGGCTTGAACTGGGAAGAGGCAAACCCTCAAGCGTGGCAACAAGGTAAAGGCTGTTCTGCCTGTTTTAATTCGGGTTTTTTGGGGCGACAGGCGATTGTTGAGTTGTTGGATGTAGATGATACAGTACGACAAATTATTTATGAGGGGTCAATGATGGAACTCCAGCGCTACTTGAATGAGATTGATTTTGTCTCGTTTCGAGTGGCGGCAGTTGAAAAGGTGACTCAAGGAATCACGACACCAACCGAAGTGTTGCGAGTCTTACCTCATAGTGCGTTGTATCGTCGCAGTAGTCGCCAGGTTGCTCCTATTCAAAATTCAAACTTATCCATTCAAAATTAAAGGCAAGACGCTCGTGCATCGCTACATCGAGCCTTAATGTACGTCAAGAGGAACACTCCCGTTGGGATTACTGGAATTCACCAAAAGTCGGCGGGAAGCCCATTTTTTCGCTTAGATGGGAGGGATAGCCGTCCGCCGACGAGAGTTATTTGTTATTAGTTATTGGTTATTTGTTTTTTACTGTTACGTTACAAAAAAATACAAACAACAAACAACAAATGACAAACAACACGAAATCCCCCGACCTTTAGGCGGGGGATGAGTTAAGAAATACGATCCTCTGACAGTGGCTCTAGGGCTTTGAATGCGATCGCATGAGCTTCGGCATCAGTAACCCCCAAAGTTTTAAGAATCATCTTCGCGATCTGTTCAGGGTAATTGGGTTCTGTATGCCCCTCCAAAATGCTACGCATTGCCATCAGCCCTGTTCCTAAAATCAGATCGATCGCTGCCTGTAGGCTGTCAACCTGAAAACGCTTCAGCCGTATCCCCGCCTCCAAGTCCGTCATCACCCCCCTTTCAATCGTTTCACTCAAGGGGGCAGCCACTAGCAATGCGTCAGCGTGCAGCCGCTCTGGGGGCAAAAATCCGTGCCGAAGATGGGGTCGCTAGTGCAGTTGCCGTCATCCAGGAAATCGAAAATCTTAGGGTTGCCTAATGCCGTTCTTGATACTCATTTGGAATTGCTATAGCTGTCGCCATAAAGGTTAGGACAGATAAGCTCAAGTGCATTTAAATTGTACATTCTCAACGTAGGATAAAAGCGCTCAAATCCTCTCCCCTGCT
Source organism: uncultured Microcoleus sp. (assembly GCA_964588805.1). Classification (GTDB taxonomy): domain Bacteria; phylum Cyanobacteriota; class Cyanobacteriia; order Cyanobacteriales; family Coleofasciculaceae; genus CAZPRJ01. The sequence goes on from CAZPRJ010000019.1 coordinate 89,696, forward strand.
CCCCCTCAGCCTTAACCAGCTTTCTTAATGCGTAACAGCTTATAAAGGCTCTTGCGACCATATATCAGTAATAAACTTCTGCTCTAGAGCCTTTTGCTATACCAACTCATCGTGCATACCCAAAAAAACGCCACTGACTTGACAATCAGTGGCAAACTCATTTCTAGGCTGACCTAAAGTTTAACTGTCTTTTAAGTAAGCCTCCAAGGCATCAGCCGCAAGTTGAGTCATCGTTTTACCTTGCTTAGCAGCAGTTGCTTTTACGCGCTGGTAGAGTTCATCACGTATACCGATACGGTAACGGGTTTTTCCAACAGGGTTGCGAGTGGTGGAGGGTTCGGGTTTCACCGCTTCGTTGACTAAACCGGTATCTGATTGATCGTCTAATTTGGGAGACTCATAATCGGCTGTAAATTGACGAATGGCATCGAAACCGACGCGATCGCAAAAATCTCCAAAACTCTCTTGAGCCTGACGTTCTTTCTTAAAATAAACAAAAATCGGCTCTAGGAACGTTTCTAGCTCCTTAATCGGCATTCGATCCACATAAGCGCGTGCTAGCCTCGTTTGATTAGGGCAACCCCCTAGCCAAATTTGATAACTTTCCGGCGCACTGCCCACAAATCCTAATTCTGCCATGTAAGGTCGAGCACAGCCATTCGGGCAACCGGTCATCCGGATGACAAAATGCTCATCCTCTAAACCCAGTTTGTCCAATAAGGCTCGAATTCGGTCGATGATACCCGGAATTGCCCGTTCTGATTCGGTAATCGCCAACCCACAAGTCGGTAGTGCTGGACAGGCCATGGAATAACGTACTAAGGGTTCAATTCCTTCTGGGGAAACTAAAACACCGTGTTGGTCGAGTATTTGCTGAATGGCCAATTGCTGCGATGGCTCAATCTCGTAAAGAATGATATTGTGATTAGCCGTTAGCCGCATCGGTAGAGCATATTGCTCCGCGATTTCCAGCAATGCCGATTTGAGGCGGAATGTGCCTTCATCCTTGACTCGGCCATTCTCAATCGAAATTCCTAAAAACAGCTTGCCATCACCCTGTTCATTCCATCCCAGGTAATCGTGATACTTGAATGCGGGTAGGGGTTTGTAGGGGGCAAACTTTTTACCAAAGTACCCTTCTGCGGTTTCTTTGAATTTTTCTACACCCCAATCATTGATTAGGTACTTCATCCGGGCATGACGGCGGCTGACGCGATCGCCATAGTCTCGCTGTGTGGCTACAATTGCCTTGACGGCATCATAGATATCATCCTTCTCCACATAGCCAATAGCATCAGCCATACGAGCAAAGGTTTCTTCTTTATTGTGAGTGCGTCCTAAGCCACCACCGGCAAGAAGATTAAACCCTTCTAACTCACCTTGGTCATTGGTAATCACCACCAAGCTGACATCTTGAGTATAGAGGTCAATGGAGTTATCACCCGGTACAGTCACGGCAATCTTAAACTTCCGGGGCATATAGTGTTCCCCGTAGATCGGTTCTTCTGTATCCGGAATATTTGTGCCGTTGATATTACGCTGTCGTGCAGCCTTGACTTCGGGTGCTTCTTCTGCACTAATGGCTTTTTCCCCATCTAACCAGATTTCGTAATACGCACCGGTCTGGGGTGTGAGTAAGTCGGCAATCTTATCGGCATACTCCCAAGCATAAAGATACTCGGGACGATTTTTAAACGGTGCGGGAGGAGCCATCACGTTGCGGTTCAAGTCGCCACACGCGCCTAACGTTGACCCCATTTTACGGATAATTGAACCGATGACGGTCTTGAGATTTTTTTTGAGAATGCCATGAAGCTGAAAGCCTTGGCGAGTTGTCACTCGTAGCGTGTGGTTGCCATACTCATCACTGAGTTCGTTGAGGGTGAGATACAACTCTGGCGGAATAAACCCACCCGGATTCCGGGTGCGAATCATGAACTGATAGTCTTTTTCCTGCCCTTTAACTCGGTTATCGCGGTTATCTTGCTGGTAAGAGCCGTGAAACTTAAGAATTTGAATGGCGTCTTCTGTAAAGTGAGTGGTATCTTCCTGCAACTGTGTGGCCACGGGTTCTCGCAAGAAGTTACTGCGTTCCTTGATGCCTTCAACTTTGGAGCGTTTTTGAGCGGGGGAGGAGGTCGGAGATTTTACCATTGTAGCTATCAATACAGAATAGACGAACCTTGGTTCCAGTATTTCCGGTTTATCGATCGGAATTATGACGAATACTTGGATCTTAATCTTACTTTTACGAATTGGATTTGTGTGAAGGATGAAAGAAATCCTAAAATCTCCTAACTGAGGCGAAGGCTTTAGAACTCCCACAATCTACACGAGGCTAATGTTGAGCCCACTGTTAGAGTAACCCTTGACTTCGAGACTGTGCAAATGTTTAGCGATCGCGCCATAAAGTTTCTGTAAAGTTTTCGTAAAGAGGTTGAGTCTGCTGTTCTTGATTACAACCTTGTCCGGTGTTCTTAGCAATACTTGTCTCCCGTATCGAGTACCTAGTTAGAAATACCTAAAAAGTAGAGGTCAACGCCAGTGATAGCTATTAGTTCGGGTTCTAAATACCTCGCATGGCAGACGACTTAGATTCAATACAATTAGACACTAAAGGTATTCTCAAACCTGTGATTAACACAATTTTTTTTAACATTTATATAGTCGCTCCTAAATTATGCATTCCTTACATCATTTATCTCTGGCACTTGAAGACCTCTATAGTGAGTCGCTTTGCTCTCGTCGAATTTCTCGAACTCAGTTGCGTCAATTGCAGTTCCTGAAACAAAATTCTTTACTCAGCTCACAACAAAATCGTTTGATTAAGCGATTGATGCACGCTTGCCGTCGAGGCTGGTTGAATATTATCGACTAATAATATTCAATCGTTTTCTGTATTTTTTGTGATTCATCTATAACTCATCAAGCAACAAAATAGACAGGCTAGGCTAGCCTGTCTAAAAATACTATCTGGATGAAATCGAGGGGCTGTGTTGATCAGTCTAACTAAAACCAATGGACAACTGAATCAAGAGTAACCATTGATTTAGAATTTAAAGCCAGCACCGGCTTGGACGCTAACGGCATCAGCAGGGCTATTTTGATAAGCATCAATACCCCATTTGGTGTCACCATAAACAACTAAGTTTTGTCCGAGTTGGGTTTCTGCACCAACCGTTACAACTGGAGCATTTTTGTTACCTAGAGGTGTAGGCTGTCCATCTTTTTCAACGAAAGAATATCCACCACCTACATAGACGTTCGTGTTTCTAGCAACAGGAACATCATAGGTCAGCATTGGCATAATAGCGCTCGTATCATCGCTAAATAGTACAGCACCGCGTACAGAAACGGGAGCTTTTTGAGTGGTTAAACGGCCTTGAATATTACCGCCAAAGGTTGCTGCATCACCATTTTGTCCACCGTTGGTTACACCGGCGGAAACACCAGCACCGATGTAGTCAGCTTTCGTTCCTTTAGGCTGAGCAAAAGCACTGCTAGCGGAGAATAAAGTCGGTACGATTGTAGTAGCGATTAAAGCAGAAAAAATTACAGCAGACTTAACATTGAGTTTCATAGTTCCTTCTCTCAACGGATTAGAGTGTATTGTTGCGTTGTTACTCTTAAAGTCGTTGGAGACAATCTAAAGGTTCCAAAAAATAGAAACTTTTTTGAGAATCGCTTTAATTTTGATTGGAGTGAGAGCTAGACATTATAAGGTATTGTCTCGAAAATTATCTATAATTAAAGCAGGATTCAGAGCGATAAAAAAGTACTATTTTGGTTAAATTTCAGCTTAAATATCACTTAAATTGATTTTAGTAAGCCTAAAGTAGACTGTTTTATAAGTGTCACATTAACAGGATACTTAAGAGAAATAATATAGCGGTGTTCAGTTGTGTGAGGTATGCTCGATCCCCCTCACATCCCCCTTTTAGATCCCCCCCCTCACCCCCCTTAAAAAGGGGGGAGCCAGAGGAGGCTACGCCTTTAATTTCACGGGGACTTTAAGCTCTTTTGATGTACCTCATGAGGCAAGGAAACGCTATATAGAGTTAGGACATATTTAATAGCTGAAAAGTCCATCTATAGCAAAAGGCTCCAAGGCAGGAGGCTCCAAGACAGAGGACTATTGTTCGCTCAAGTCAGTACCTTTTGAGTGAGGGGGTTGAACTTAATTCGCAGTGTCCTAATTGGTTAGCAAGTGGGAATTTGGGTAAACCAACGGTTACGTCCAGCCGCTTTGGCTTGATATAAAGCTGCATCCGCAGCCGCAATCAGCATGGTAGGCGAGGTGTGGGGATTGGGTGTCATACAAGCGATACCCAAACTCAAAGTAACGTGTTCGCTGACAGCAGACTGGACATGAGGAATTTCTAGCGAATTAATAACGTTTCGCATTTCCTCGGCAACTTGTGTAGCATCCTTGACAATTGTGTTGGGGAGAATCACCGCAAACTCTTCCCCTCCATACCGTGCCACTAAATCTACCGTGCGTCTTGCACAAAAACGCAGAGCCTCTGCAACCTGGCGCAAACAGGCATCACCGGCTTGATGGCCGTAGGTATCGTTATATTTTTTAAAAAAATCAATATCGCAGAGAATCAGAGACAAGGGTAAATTTTCCCTTGACATACACTGCCATTCGGTTTCTAGATACTGATCAAATCGGCGTCGATTGGCCACTCCCGTCAGTCCATCTAGAGAAGCTAGACGTTGCAATTCCCAATTGGCTACCTCTAACTTTTGATAAAGTTGAGATTGTTGAATCAGACGCCTTACTCGTTGGCGCAGCACAGCAAAATGGATGGGTTTGGTGACATAATCAGTAGCACCCACCGCAAAAGCTCGGTCTACCGATTCTTGGTCATCCAATCCCGTAATCATCAGCACGGGTGTACGTGAAAGGCTGTTGAGTCCATTAAAAGTCGTGAAAGAATCACCATTATGAGAACTTTCACCGATGAGTTGTTGGAGTTGGGTACAGCAAGCAAAGCCATCCATAACAGGCATGAGTGCATCTAAGAGAATGAGTTGCGGCTTGAGGCGTTTGTAAGCTTCTAAACCCTGCTCACCATTAGCGGCCTCAACCACCTGGTAGCCGTCTTTTTCCATCACTCGGCGTAGGACTTGGCGCATCGAGGGGTCATCATCCACGACCAAAATAACCGATGGGGCTTCGGAGGGAGAAACTGAGTTCATCCTTAATTTCGCTCGCTGTCGTTGGGCTTGTAAAATGGCCTCAACTCTTTCATGTTCAGCCTTGATACGAGACACCAGAGCTGATGTCACTGGGGTAGGATTGCCTCTGCTGATCTCTTCCAGATCCTGGCACAATTGATGTGGTAGAGTGATTCCCAGTGTGGCACTTCTTAACCTTAAGCGCCCAACAACCTTCTTCAGTGCCTGGAGGTCGCCTCTATCAGCCGCTACACAAAGTGCGTGTAATAACTGAGGAGACTCCTCTAAGTAGCGATCAATTTTCTCCGTTAGTATGGAAATATCTTGATCACTCCACTCTTGTAGGATAGGTTGTGCCGCTAAATCGATAGCAGTGTGTATTAACTGTCGTGGCAAAACTTCAACAGCTCGAACTTCTGGTTTTTTGGGCAGTGGTTGGTTTGCAATTGCCCGAACCGATGCTTTGCTCTTAATGGGTTGGAGGGTGTCGTCGTCCATGTAGAGTTGAGACTATTTAATCGGTTTGTTCAAAAAGGCTGATTGGACACACACCCTGGCAGCATTGTTAGTTATAACCTATAAATGCCTCAAAAGCTGACTATTCCTTAAAACTGAGGCAGTTAGCTGACGATTAAGACAGCCATAGAGGCAACACTCATCGCATCGTAAACGCTAAAGTTCCCATGATTAACCCACATTGTAACGTTCCTTTTTTCTCATAGCCGCTTGCCAAATCGCAGAGAAATCTTGAATACTCCAGGAAAAGAAGAAATGAGCAGAAAATTGAGCAATCCTATTGACGACTAACCCAAATAAAAGCGGGCGAATGCAAAAGGATACCCTATAGCCATCTAGTTGGATGACTAAATCGGAGAAAAGCTAATAGATGACCGTTGACTGTATGCAAACTTCTTATGCACAGTATTACAACGATCTTGGCTTCAGTCAGGAGAGTTAGACGTTCCGGGTTTATTTTTAGCCGGTTGAGCCGGCTTTTTATCAAAATAACCTTCTAGAACTTGAAGAACCATTGGTCCTGCCACCTTACCGCCACCACCACCAGAATGTTCAGCAAAGGCGACGACAACAATTTCTGGCTTATCAGCAGGCGCGTAAGCTCCAAACCAAGCATGCGCTTTCCCTGGAGGAGCCTCTGCTGTGCCACTTTTCCCCGCCGAAGGTGGTAAATGTTCCACATTCAATACCGTGCCTGTACCCGCAGAGACGACTTGTCGCAGTCCTTTTTGCAGTACTTTGATGGTGGAAGGTTTCAAGTTTAACGACTTGCGCCAGCTCTTAGATTCTTCATTATCCTTGAGCAAATGAGGCTTGACCCGATATCCACCATTAGCCGGTACAGCAAACATGACGGCCAATTGTAGGGGTGTGGCTTGAGTAAATCCCTGGCCAATGGACATATTCACCGTATCACCCACAGTCCATTCCCATTTATAAACTTTTTGCTTCCAGGTTTCATCAGCCACTAACCCTTCGGCTTCTTCAGACAGTTCAATGCCTGTTTTTTGCCCAAAACCATATTTACGTGACCACTCAATCAAAGTTGGCCCTCCCACCCCTCGGCCAACCTGACCAAAAAAGGTATTACTACTAATAGCTAAGGCTCCCACAAAGCCCAAAGGCCCGAAACCAGCTTTGTTCCATTCTCCAAAGGCCGTATTACCAACCTGTAGTGCTGCATAAGTAGGTAGTATTGTATCCGGCGAATATTTACCCGACTCTAGCCCGGCTGTTGTTGTCACCACCTTAAAAGTACTCGCGGGAGGAAAGCCACGCATCGCCCGATTGACAAAGGGGTTGCCTTTGCCTTGGAGTTGTTTCCAGGTATCTTGAGTAATCCGAGTCGAGAAAATATTGGGGTCAAACGTGGGACGGCTTACCATCGCCAAGACACCCCCATTATTGGGGTCGAGTGCCACAATTGCCCCTTTGCGATCGCCTAATGCGGCCTCAGCTGCCTTCTGAACTTGGAGATCTAGGGTTAGCTGCACATCTTTACCCGATTTCGCTTTTTTCTGCCCTAAAACTCTCAGAACCTGCCCAGCACCATCCACCTCTACTTGCTGTCCGCCCCATTCACCCCGCAGCTTGTTTTCAAAGGCTTGCTCAACGCCCATCTGACCGACAATATCACCAATGCGGTAGCCTTCAGACCTGCGCTTGGAAAGTTCTTCATCGTTGAGTTCACCCGTATAACCTAAAACATGGGAAGCTAAATCGCCATTGGGGTAATTCCGCACCGCTTCAATATCCACCTCGACTCCTTCAAGTTGGTGACTATATTCCGCCAATGCTGTAATTTGGGCAGGACTGATATCTCGTTCAATACGGATGAGCGAAGGGGAGTTGAAGCCTGCCCGTTCCACCCGTTTTTGAATTTCGGCTTCTGGGATTTTTAATATATGCGACAGGCGGGCACGAGTACCCTGCCAGTCTCCTTTTTGCAGAGCGATTGGCCACAAATACACCGCGTAGGATAAGCGGCTGCTGGCCAACACTCGACCCTTACGGTCAAAAATATTCCCCCGTACAGGTTGTTTGGGAATCAGACGAATTCGATTATTGTCAGCTAACTGCCGATTCCGATCGCCCTGAATCAACTGCAAGTAACCTAAGCGAGTACCTATCGCTCCCATCAGGAAGACGCTGACGAACAGCATCAAAAACACGGATTGGTAATTGCGACCAACGGTACGAGGTGTCGATTGACGACCCCCTGATGAAGGCTGAATTACAGTCATGGGGATGGAGCCTGCTTAAAATTCCACCTAATTTTATCAGAGCTATGGAAATTCAGTAGAAAAGAAAAGTTTTCACTCTATATGAATTACCCCACCTCGTAGGAGGATGGGGTTTCTCGCATTCCCATCTTCTACT
>CAZPRJ010000020.1:0-95687 GCA_964588805.1 uncultured Microcoleus sp.
CCAAGAAAAAGCCGTCCTTGAAGGACGGGGCTTGAATCCCATTATTTTCGGTCAAATCTTGATAAGCTGTTACGCATCTAATTTCTTGTTGAGGTTGCGGGGGAGCAGGGGAGCAGGGGAGAGGGTTTGACTACTTTTATCCTGCGTTTAGAATATGCAAGTTAAATGCACTTTAGCTTACCCGGCAGGGGCGCAAGACCTTGTGCCCCTACACATGGTGGTTCAAAGGTAAATTTGCGTTTGAATTTTGAATTCAAAACGGGTCAATGGTTGCCATTACCATTACCGTTGCCATTACCACTCGAGGCGATGACGCTATCAGCGAGTTTACCGGGAACTTCTTGGAGATGGTCATACCGCCAGTTGAAGAAACCGACACCCAAAGTGAGCGATCGCAACTCAATAATAAAGTCGTGCATTTCTGCCTGAGGGAGATAGCCCGAAATACAATCCCAACCAGGCCAATCCGCACGCCCTTCATAACCGAGAATTTGTCCACGCCGTCCCGTAATTAGTTGCAGCGCTTTTGAGGTAAAGTCATTGGGGACACAGACCTCAATGGTCATAATCGGCTCCAGCAGCAGAGGTTCACACTTGGGCATACCCTCCGTCATCGCCAGCCGTGCAGCTTGCTTGAAGGCTTGCTCGGAGCTATCCACACTATGGTAGGAGCCATTGGTGAGAGTAACGGCCACATCAACGACGGGGAAACCTAAAGGCCCGGTGGCGAGATAATCCCGAACTCCAATCTCAACTCCAGGAATGTATTGCTTGGGAACCACACCCCCCACAATTGTTTCGGTGAAGTTAAATCCTTCGCCCCGAGGTAGGGGTTTGATATCTAAATACACATCACCAAACTGTCCATGTCCGCCGCTTTGATGCTTGTAGCGTCCGTGGGAAGTGGTCGGTTTGCGAATGGTTTCCCGGTAGGGAACTCGCGGCAGGTGTGTTGTCATCGGTAAGTTATACTTGCGCCGCAGCCGTTCTAGTGCGACTTGCAGATGAATTTCACCTTGTCCCCAGAGGATAATTTCGTTGGTATCTCCGTGTTGTTCCCAAGCCAAAGAGGGGTCTTCTTCCAGTAGCCTGGATAAAGCTGCACTCAGCTTCACTTCATCCTTGCGATTTTCTGCGGCGATCGCTAAAGCATACACTGGGGCGATCGAGTCAGCTTTGGGTAACTCTGCCGCTTTTCCAGAATCGCTGGTTAATGTATCACCGGTTGCAATCCCTTCTAAGCGCCCAATTGCAATAATCTCACCGGCTGGGGCTTCATTGAGAGACTGCTGTTGCTGACCGACTAAGCGATACAAACCGCCTGCACGAACGCCATTGAGGACGATACCATCGGTGAGCGTACCTTGCCACACACGCACGAGGGAAAGTTTACCGCCTTGGGGTGTGTAATAGGTTTTTAGTACCTGTGCTGTGGGGGTATCGGCTTGGCCTTTGATTTTCCGCCGTTCGGCAGTTGTTTCAGGCGCTGGTGCTTCTCGCAGCAGGGCATCAATCAAGTGTCGAACGCCGTAATCTTGCTCGGCAGCACCCATGAATACGGGTACGATTAAGTCTGCCCCCAATTCCATTTTTAAGTCTTGAACAATTTCGTCTTGGGGAGGCTCAATTTCTTCTAGGAGTTCTTCTAACAGGTGGTCGTCAAAGTCTGCCAGGGATTCTAACATTTCTTCCCGTGCGGCATGTTCTTCTTCTTTCAACGACTCGGGCATTGGCACCGGATCAGCAGGGGCACCGGAGTGGTAATGGAAGGCTTGTTCGCTGACTAAATCGATAAATCCGAGTAGGTTTTCTCCTTTGCCAATGGGGTACTGATGCAGGACTAAGGGACGGGTGGAAACGGATTTTAGAGCATCTAAAATTTCTCGGTAAGCTTGTCCCCATGCGTCACCATTACAGGTGAGGCGATCCATTTTGTTGATAAAGACTAGGTGGGGGATTTCCCAGTCGTCGAGGAATTTGAACAGGGGGGCAAGGGTGAGGACGCGATCGCTAATCGGTTCGCAAACGACAACTGCCGCATCTACACCAATCAAAGCGTTGTAGGTTTCTTGGGCAAATTCAATCGAGCCCGGACAGTCTACAAAGGTGAAGCGAACGTCTCGATATTCCGTGCTGGCGGTGCTGACTTCTACCGACATTTGGCGATCGCGGGCTTCAGCGGAACCATCGCTGACTGTATTACCGTCTTTAACATTACCTTTGCGGGAAATTGCACCCGTGACGAACAACAAACTTTCTAAAAGCGTTGTTTTACCACTTAAGTAGGGACCAACAATTGCCACATTACGGGTGGCAGCACTCACTTTTTGATTCATAAATTCCTCCTAGACCATAAGGAGTGATGAGTTTATCGACTGATTTAGGATTTTGGCTGGCGGTTTTTGGACTGAGGCATCCTGGAATGTGCCCCGTTTGCCAGTACTGGGGAGAATCGTTGCCTCCTTGCATCCAAAATCTCAAATCGGTTAACACAGGCATTTCTTTTTACGTCGGCTATTTTCTCTACAGATGAGTTACCGAAGTCAATAAGGGGATGTGATTTAGAGTACCTGCCTGTGAGATTAGCGCTTCTGTCGGCAATTAAATTAAACTTGCAATCTCTTGTAAGACAAACTTCATTAAACGTTAAATTAGATAAACTGAGATGTATGACTCATAATTTTTATGAATCAAAGCAAAAAAATGAAACGAATTCGTTTCAAAATTCCTAGGGATTTAACTCCGCTCGGCGTAATATTTTTAAACAAAATGTCGTGGTTCCGCCAGGGGGTAAGGAACATCAAGAAACCCGTCAGAAACTCCCCCTTGTCCCCTCGATTCTCTAAAACTTTTCCCCTCCTCCTGGCTGGTATAAGCTTACTGGGGTTGAGTGGAAGCTCAATGGCTATAATCTCAGTGGCGGCCGAACCGATAGCCCAATCGCTCCCAGTGCTGACTCCGACTCAACCTCTGGCAGTTGAGGAATTGAACAAGGGGATTACCTTAATTCAGCAAGGGAAGTTAAAAGACGCGATCGCAGCCTTTCAACAAGCCTCTCAACTCGATCCTCAATTAGCACCCGCTCACTACAATTTAGGGTTAGCCTTGCGACAGGCAGGGCAATTGCAACCAGCCGCTGATGCTTTTTATCAAGCGACACAGGCAGACCCGAATTTTGCTTTAGCCTTTGCCAATCTGGGCGCGGCGCTGTTGGAAGGCAATAATGTACAGCAAGCTCGAGATTATCTGGCACACGCCTTAGAACTCGACCCTAACCTGGGTGTCGCCCATTATAACTATGGTTTGTTACTTTCCCAATTGGGAGAGCAACAACAGGCTATTACTCACTTTAAAAGTGCGATGAAGTTCAGTCCGAATGCTCCAGAACCAGCTTATCATATAGGACTGATTTATTTACAAGAGCGCAAAATTGAAGAGGCGAAAAAACTCTTTCAGCAGGCATTAAAAATTAATCCTAAATACCCAGAGGCTCACTATAATTTGGGTTCCATTTTGTTTAATCAGGGTAAATTAGATGCAGCACTAGATGCCTTTCGGAAGTCAGCCCAAAGTAACTCCAACTATGCCAATGCTTATTATGGAGCTGGATTAGTTTTTCTGCGACAGAATCAATATAGTGATGCCCAACAAGTTTTGCAGTATGCTAAAGCGCTCTATACAGCACAGGGAAATGCTCAATGGGCGCAGCAGGCCGAACAGTTACTCGAAAGAGCGCAAAATTTTACCCCTTAAAACAGCGATTCATAGCATTTTGGTTTAAATTGGCAAAGCTTAAGGTGTTGAAACTCACGGGTACGGATTCGCGGAATAGCGTAGTCCAAAAGCTTATAGTGCAAGCGTTTCAGGGATTTCATCGGGTTGCTTTATTTTCACTCCACTTTACGAGGAGCCAGGCTTCTACAAATTAAAGACCAAAATGACATTAATAATCAAGATTTAGGTCAGTGGGATGAGTAATAAGTAATAAGCAGGGTGTGGGGTGTAGTCGAAACCCGGACAAGGGTGGGAAAAATTTTTTTAACGGTTAATTCAATTCTTCCCCCGCTCACCGTTTAACTGATTCCCCATCCAGAAGTCAGGAGAGAACCACTCAATCTAAATCAATCGTCAGGGAGTAGTTGACGGCAGGGGGATGGTACTCGTATACCCGAAGAGAGTGATCGCATGACTTTGCGTCAGAAGACACTATTGATAATTGGCGTGACGCTTTTGTGTCTTTTGCTGACACTTCACTTCAGCTTGTCAAAAATTTGGCTGAATGGTTTTGCCAATATCGAATTACAACGGACTCATCTGGATGTTGAACGAGTCACGGCGGCTCTATCCAATGACTTAGAAGAACTCAACAGCACAACCAAGGATTGGGCAGGATGGGACGAAACCTATACCTTTGTTGAAGATATCAATCAGGGCTACATTCAAAACAACCTGAGCGAAACAACCTTTGTCAATCTCCGGCTAAATATTATGCTCTATGCCAATCAGGTAGGTGAGATTGTTTATAGCAAAGGGTTTGATTTAGAGCAAAAAGTAGAGGTTTCTGTTCCCCAGAGTTTAAAGCAATATCTCCTCACTAACCCTCAAATACTCCAACACAGTACATCCAACAGTCACTGCCAGGGAATCGTGGCTTTACCGGAAGGTTCTTTGCTGGTGTCTTCTCAACCGATTCTCAATAACAACCGCACCGCACCGATCCGAGGGACTCTTCTCCTGGGTCGTTTTCTCAATACCTCTGAAGTCAGGCGACTGTCTAAGCTCACTCGTTTATCACTTCGAGTTTATCCGTTGCAAGCGGCACAGTTGCCTCAGGAGATACAAACCGTAAAAGATCGCTTCTTAAACGAAGAACAAATCTATATTCTTATCCAGTTTCTAAATCATAAACAGATTGCTGGCTATACCTTACTTAAAGATATTGGAGAACAGCCTGGGATATTGTTACGTGTAGATATTCCTAGAGACATTTACCAACAAGGCAAACAAGGTTTGCGCTATATGGGGGCAGCACTATTCGCGGTAGGATTAGCCTTTGCCATTGTTACTTTATTGCTGTTAGAAAAGTTAGTCTTGTCACCTATTGCTCATTTGAGTGCTGCGGTGCGGCAAATTCGTACTGAAGGCGACCTTTCAGAGCGTTTATTTACTAAAGGTAGAGATGAGCTATCTCGCTTAGGGATGGCAATTAATCAGTTATTGTCAACATTACAGCAGTCTCAACTTAGGCTTAGTCAAAGTGAAGTCAGAGAACGCATGAAAGCTCAAGCCTTAGAACAAACGTTGCGCCAACTGACTCAAGCTCAATCGCAATTGGTTCACAGTGAAAAACTTTCGAGCTTAGGGCAATTAGTGGCTGGGGTTGCCCATGAAATCAATAATCCTATTAGTTTTGTTTACGGCAATATTCATCATGCCGATGAATATATTCAGGACTTGCTTCACCTGATTAATTGTTATCAACAACAGTATCCTAATCCTTCAGAAGCCATCACCGTAGAAATGGAGGAAATAGATTTTGAATTTTTAGTAGATGATTTGCCCAAGCTCTTAGACTCTATGAAAATTGGAACTGAACGGATTTGTGAAATTGTTCAGTCCTTGCGAAACTTTTCACGAGTGAATGAAATAGAACAGAAGGCGGTGGATATCCATGAAGGACTGGAAAGTACTTTGCTGATTTTAAGGCATCAGTTAAAAGCTAAGGGAGAATATGCCTCGATTGAATTAATTAAAGAATATGGGGATTTACCTTTAGTGGAGTGTTATCCTGGGCAACTCAACCAGGTATTAATGAATTTGCTAGTTAATGCTATTGATGCCCTAGAAGAACGGAGGATTAATAAAACTCACAATCCGTCCGAAGATGCGCCTATGATTTGGATTCGTACTGAAGTTAAAGTCAATGATTCATTATTCAGTAGTGAAGAGAGTATAGAAAGTATTGTGATTCGGATTACTGACAATGGTACAGGAATGTCAGAAGATGTTTGTAAACAATTATTTGACCCGTTTTTTACCACTAAACCTGCGGGAAAAGGAACAGGATTAGGGCTATCGATTAGTTACCAGATTGTAGTTGATAAACACAAGGGTCAGTTACTTGTTAAATCTGAGATTGGGCAAGGCAGTGAATTCATTATTGAGTTACCTGTTCAGCAATTTACAAATTCATAAAATTTATTTATTAGGACATACCAATATCAGATTAATCAGTTTAATCTATATATTATTTATAACGTTTATCACACTAAGTAAAGTACAGACATTTATTTCCTAATTTTTAAACCATAAGCTCTGATTTATGGCTTCTGGCTTCTGACTCCTGACTCCTAACTTCCCAAAAGTATTCCATCCAGCAGAGAACTGCTATCTCAGTTTTTTTATAAACTGACTATAAGCAGGTAAAAATTATGATCAGGGAGAAGAACGTGCCTTTTCGGATTTTAAGCTTGGATGGTGGAGGTATTCGAGGAGTTATTGCCGCAACCATACTAGCAGCCATTGAAAAACAAATTAATCAACCCTTGAATGAGTACTTTAGCTTGATTGCAGGAACCTCAACCGGAGCCATTTTAGCATCGGCTATTGCTACAGGACGCAGTAGCGAAGAAATTGTTCAATTATACCAAGAAAGAAGCTCAGTTATCTTTCCTTACAAAAGTCGTTGGTCACTCAAGCGGATTCCCCTGATTTTAAAGTACGGTTTGTCTGCTCCTAAATTTTCAGATGATGGTTTGGTTCAAGTTCTTCAGAAAACTTTCGAGAATAGAGGGCTTTTGGATGTTCTTTCGCCGTTGCTATTGGTTATCTCCTATGACACGATTACCCGAGAACCAATTATTTTTAAAAGCTGGCGTCCAGACAAAGATTATAAGAATGTACCCTTGTGGAAAGTGTGTGCGTGTTCGGCCTCTGCTCCAACTTATTTCCCCGCACAGAAGTTAGAAAAAAAAGTCAATGGTGTGGTGCAAAATGCATCTGCATCTACGGTGAGGCTGGATGAAAATGCAACATTAGTGGATAACGTATATAACAATGTACAAATTTACATCACTAGTGGCACTGGTAAGGGTCAAGTTCGCACGATTGTAAAGTATGATGGATTAATGCGGACAGCGAAGATAAACCGAGCTTGGGATATTATTCCTGACGAAACCTCTACCTACTTGATTAATTTTTTGTACTCTGCCATTGATGGTGGTGTTGCTGCGAACAATCCCTCTGCTAGCGCTGTTGCTGAAGCACTAAGGCTCGGCCATCTCCCTGAAGATATTACCGTACTATCCATCGGAACCGGCGAACGCACCGATATAATTCCCTATAAAAGAGCACGGGAATGGGGTTTATTAGAATGGGCACAGCCACTGATTGGTGTTTTATTTGACGGTTCATCAGACGTTTACGCATATATCACCAAACATATCCTGTCTAATCGTCTCTTACGCTTGCAATTAAGACTTAATCAGCAGTTAACTGGAGAGCCTTTAAGTGATGACATTGATGATGCCAGTCCAGAGAATATCAACAATTTGATCAAAGCCGCAGAAGTGTACATTAACCAACCGGAAGTACAAGCACAATTGCAAGATTTTTTGCAGATTAGTGAGTAATATAAAATCGGTTGAAATAACCAGATTATCGTAGGGGCGGGTTTAGGAATCAAATTTGGACAGTACCGAAAATTTAGCATCAAAACCCGCCCTTACAAGTTATACCAATTGAGTTTTTAATGTCACAGCCCACACTGTTGAACCCCCTGATTAAGTCTATGTGAGTAACGCATAGCTCAGTCAGGGGGACAGTGACAGCGAATGTTAATTCCAGCACTCAATCAATCACTTTTTAGGGATTGTTAACGGTGCTTCCCCATAGTGGACTTCGGTAACTTTTCCTCGAAACACAATGTATTGATAAATGTTGTAGAACAACATTACGGGAATGAGTGCACCAATCAGGATAATCATAAAGACTAGCGCACTAGGATCGGCGGCAGCTTCATAGATGGTAATCTCCGTGGGAATAATGTAAGGAAAGACGACCATTGCCAAGCCCACAAACGTGAGTAAGAAGAGTAGAATTGTCCAGACTAAAGGAGTTCGTTCTTCTTCACGGTTAAGACTTCTCAGTAGCAACCCGATTAAGAGAATTCCTAGCAACGGAATAGCGGCAAAAATGTAGACTTGTGGCGGTTGAAACAGGCGTGTCCTCGTGTACACATAAAAAATTGGCGTAGCAATAGTAATCAAAACCGCCCCAATTAAAGTCGTTATCGCTGCAATTTTAGCCGTTTTATAGTGAGTCGCCTGCAACTCCCCTGTGGTTTTCCAAACTAGATAAGTTGAGCCAATCAAAACATAACCTTGAATCAGCGTTAATGCCACTAGCAATGACTGCCAACTCAACCAGTCCCAAGTTGAGCCAATAAAGTGCCCAGCTTCGTCAACTTTAATCCCTGCTAGCACCGCACCCAGGGAAAGCCCTTGACCTAATGCAGCCAAAAAACTCCCACCGCCAAAGGCTATATTCCAAAAAAATTTTCGGGTGGCTTGTTCTCGAAATTCAAACGCCACAGCTCGAAAAATCAACCCAAACACCATGATAAAAATGGGGATATAAAGGGCATTAAGAATCGAACTGTAGGCGAGGGGAAATGCTCCAAACAGACTGCCTCCCATGAGTACTAGCCAAGTTTCGTTAGCATCCCAAATGTTGCTCAAACTAGTCATCAAAAGGCCGCGACGTTCTTCACTCGAAGCCGTTAAAGATAAAATTCCTACCCCTAAATCAAACCCATCTAGCATGACATAAAGGAAGAGAAAAAGGGCTAAAATTCCAAACCAAGCCTGGGGTAGGAAGTACTTGAGTGTTTCCATAAAACCTCCTACTGTTGTGCTTCGGCTGGGCGTTCATCCGGAATAAATTGTCCGGGAGTGGTATCTACTGCAGGCTTACTTTCGACACCAGGAATGGGTAAATCTAGTCTCGGGCCTCGACGGATAATTCGGCTACCAAAATACAAAGCGGCAAAAAATAAAAGGCTATAGGTTGAGGCGAAAAGAGTGAGAGAGGTTAAAACATTACTTGCAGGCACATTCGAGACAGAATCTGTGGTGCGAAGCAGACCATACACCGACCAAGGTTGCCGTCCCACACAACGCACAATCCAACCGGATTCCACAGCAATATACCCCAAAGGAGCTGTAAACATCCAGGCCAGCATTAGCCAACGTTGCTCGGCAATATTGTCTTCAGAAAGTTTGCCCCGTATCCATTGCCAGACACTTACTAGCATGATTCCTGCCATAAAGAACCCAATTGCTACCATGATGCGGAATGAATAATAGATTAGTCCGACTAGATGAGGGCGGTCTTCTGGTTTCCATTCCTTGAGTCCGAGAACCGGTTCAGACAGATTTTTCTTGAGTTCTAAAATATATCCTAAGGCATTAGGAATTGTAATTTCCCAGTCATTTTTTTGTGCTTGTTCGTTGGGTAAGGCTACTAAACTCCAATTGGCCGGTTGTCCAGCCGGAAGCGTTTCCCATTGGGCTTCCATTGCTGCCAGTTTGGAGGGCTGAAGTTTATACACTTTCTCTGCACTGACATGTCCGACGTAAATTTGTAGAGGAGTCACCGCAATGGCCACTGCCAAAACAATTTTTAATGCCTTGGCAAAAAAGGCAGGATGGCGATTATTAAAAATGTACCAAGCGCTAATTCCACCAATTACAAACAGCGAAGTTTCTAGTGTTCCCAAAAACATGTGGGTGACACTCGTGGGCATAGAAGGACTAAAAATTGCTTGAAAGTAATCCTTCACGATAAACTTGCCATTCACCATCTCCCCACCCGCAGGCGAAGCCATCCAGGAGTTGGCCGATAAAATCCACATCGTTGAGAGGTTGGCACCCGTCGCTACCAAAATCGTGGCCAGATAGTGAATCAGGGGATTGACTCGTTCCCAACCAAACACCATAATCCCTAAAAAAGCAGCCTCCAGCATGAAAGCCCAAGATGCTTCAAACCCGATGACGCTGCCAAAAAAGTTACCAACCGCTTCAGAAAATGGAGCCCAATTGGTTCCAAACTGAAATTCCATCGGGATACCCGTTGCCACACCAATCCCAAAGTTCAAAAGATACAGCTTTGACCAAAAACGGGCATGGTAGTAGTAGTCAGTATTGCGAGTTTTTAGCCACAGCCCTTCAACAATGACTAAATAAATGGCCATGCCTGTAGATAACACGGGCCAAAGCATGTGAAAGATAGCTGTCAATGCAAATTGCATCCTTGACAGCACAAGGGTATTAGACAAAAAGTCCATAATGAATGTTCTGCGTTGAGTCAGAAACTATGTTGAAAGATGAGTACGTGTCATACTATATAACTAAGGTCTCATATTTTCATGTAATTTGAGACTTTCTTAAGAAACGTATCAGGATATCATGTCCGCCTAAACAGTTATCATTTCCTTCTTGCCTTGCAGCAAGAGTTCCTTCCCTTGGAGCCATCTGCCATCTGCCATCTGCCTTATTCCTACCAAAGTGTAAGTATTCAACCGGACATGATATTATCAGCACACATAGTCAGTTTTTTGTGACCTCAACCGAGCAATTGAGCGCCCTATTTCCCCAATCCAAAGCACTACAGAGGTTCCTAAAATAATACTGACCCAATGGATTATAGATAAAGGAACCGTTCTAAACACCGTACCCCCAAATTGAATAATTAAGATTTGCCCCAAAAAGATAGTGGATGCAATAATAGAAAATCCTTGATTTTTAAACAGTTGGGAGAATGCTGACTGATTTAATCCTAAGCATCGAGCATTAAATAAATTCCAGAACTGGAACATCACGAAAATCGCAAAAAAGACGGATAGCTCATAGGGACTAATGGTTTCATCTTGGCGAATAAACAGGAGATAGCCCACCAGAAAAATCAAAAACGCTAAACCCGTTGTAAAAATATTCTTGGCCATTGATGGAGTGACAATAAAGGCGTTGGGGTTGCGGGGAGAATGCTGCATTACACTCCAATGGGGGGGTTCGGCGGCCAAGGCTAATGCGGCAAATGTATCCATAATTAAGTTGACCCAAAGCATTTGTGTGACCGTAAGCGGTAGTGCCACACCTAAAAAGGGACCGAGTAATGCAATTCCTAATGCACCTACATTAATCGTGAGTTGAAATAGAATAAATCGTTGGATATTTTCATAAAGAGAGCGACCCCAAACAATGGCATTGACAATACTTTGGAAGGAATCATCGAGTAGGATAATATCACTGGCTTCTTTAGCGATCGCCGTACCACTTCCCATCGCCAATCCTACATGAGCTTGCTTGAGGGCGGCTGCATCATTTGTACCATCTCCAGTCACACCCACAACATGGCCATTTTCCTGTAAAAGTTTAACAAGTCGTAGTTTATCAAGCGGGCAAGCACGGGAGAGGAGTTTTAAATCTCGTACAGCAATTCGAGCTTCTTCATCACTTAATTGATTAAATTGTTGCCCTGTAAGATGTAAATAATTCTTGTTAGCGTCTTCCTCTTGCCACAAACCAATTTGATGGGCAATTTCTTGCACAGTTTCTGGACAATCACCCGTTACAAGTTTGACTTGAATCCCTGCATTTAAACAAGCGCGAATGGCATCAGGAACTTCGTCTCGCAAGGGGTCGGCAATCGCTACAAATCCTAACCAGGTTAAATGCTGATTCAGGTCATCCAAATTTGACTCTGGGGAATCGGGGGGAACATCCCAATAGGCAAAGCCCAAAGTCCGCATTCCCCGCTTTTGATAGGCCGTAAGTTGAGTAGTAATAGCAGTTTGATCGGTGAGGGGACTGCAACCTTGTTCAGTGAGAATTTGTGAGCAGCGTTTTAAAATGAGTTCCGGTGCACCTTTGACATAAAGAATGTTATCTCCTGTGACGGCCGAAGTTCCCAACGTCGCCATGTATTTTTTGTGCGTACAAAAGGGACTGCGGAATTTAATCTGAAATTGATTGCGGTAGGGAATGTAATCAATTCCTTGACTATCCAGCCATAACAGTAAAGCGCCTTCGGTGGCATTTCCAATTGGATGAGCCACTTCTAAGGGTTTTTGCTCTAAATCTGCGGTACTATTGGCGGCGATCGCTTCAGCAATTAATGCACGAGTCCCATTCATGTTAGGTTGATTGCCACTCAAGCAGGGGAAGTTAACCGCATATACCCGCATTTGATTTTGGGTGAGTGTACCGGTTTTATCGGAACAAATCACCGTTGCTGCGCCAATGGTTTCGCAGGCGTGCATCCGGCGCACGAGGTTTTTGGAGGCGGCCATTTTTCTCATGCTGTAGGCCAGCGAGAGGGTTACACTCATCGCCAATCCTTCTGGGACTGCGACCACAATAATTGTGACGGCCACCATAAAATAATTGAGAATTGCCCGACCTACAGTAGCCGGTATCCAGCTATGGCCAGCAGTAGGCATCAGTCCGAGGGGATAACCGATGGCTACTCCTAGGCCGAGAAGTCCTAAACCCATCGCTAGAGTTGTTAACCAGGCCGTCGGGCGATCGCTTTCTAGCCATTCAGGAGGTTCGATATCTGTACCGGCTAGTTCAAAACCATCATAAACAACGGGTAGCCAGACGCGGATGAGGCACAGCAATACACTGATAATCAACAAACTAGCAAAATACCCCTGTCGCCAGGTCAAGCTTAACTCCCCAGTGGCAAACCCACGTACCAAGAGGGCGATAAACGTCAACCCGGAAAAGAATAGACCGGCTACTCCGATGAGTTTACTGAGTTTTTCAAGCTGGATATTCAGCGGTGTGTTTTCTCCAGACTCCACTGTGGCCACAGCCGTTGCCACTTTACCGATTTCGGTGCGATCACCAACAGCCGTTAGCTTCAAAAGTCCTTGTCCCTGGTCAACAATCGTACTGCGATAACTTTTATAGGCGGGATAGGTGGCTTCTTGTCCGGCATAAGCTGCACTATTGGCTTTGGCGTATTTTTTCACGGGTTCGGATTCCCCCGTGAGTTTGGACTGATCGATATAGAGGGAAACTTCTTCTAAGATTTCGCCATCGGCCGGGACTTCTCCCCCTTGTTCGATAAAAACAATGTCTCCCACCACTAAGTCTTTACGGGGGATGCTGGTTGCTTTGCCGTCTCGAATTGCCCTGACTGTCACTTCATCATAAACTTGGTTAAGAATTTCAAATTCTTGATTGGCTTTATATTCATTAATAAAAGCCAGGGTTGTGGCCAGCAAAATTGCCACAACAATCCCCAATCCTTCGATGTATTCATCTTCAACAATGCCCACACTGATCGCAATGATCGCCGCCACGATCAAAATGCGAATCACCGGGTCTTCAAATTTTTCTAAGAATAATTTCCACCAAGGGTCACGTTCAGGAGGAGTCAGTACATTCGCGCCGTGTTGTTGGCGACTCAGTTTGACTTCACTGGCGGTAAGTCCTTGATAGGGTAGAGTGCGATCGCCCGGATGAGACGCGCTAACACTATCACTAAATTCTCGAATTACCATACTCTTGGCCTTGAACAGCAGGACTGGGGCTTACATAGCAAGAGCTTTTAGAGGATTGGAAACAGCTAACCAGTCATATCCCAAACGCACTCGTCGTCTGGATCTTTAATAGTACTGTCAAATGCACAGATAGCTAACAATTGTGCATTGAATTTGCATCGTGCAGATTGGGGAAAAGACTTGAGGCGCAGTGATGTCATAAAATTACGCTTCGTTGAACACAACCACCTCTGGTTGCGTTGACGATACTTCTGGATATAATGAGAAGGATTTTTCAGCGAGTAGACGTAAAAAGCTTCGCTCTACCATTTTTTTGTAATCGCCGATTATATTTCGGACAAGTCTTAATGATAATAATTTCTGATTTGTGAGTAAAAATAAATTGATTGTTCGCCCAATATCTCAAACTATTAAATTTAATAATTGGTTATTACTTATCTTCACTCTACTCGGCTTGATCGGGATTCTCAATCATGCTATGTGGCGGGATGAACTCAATCCCTGGTTAGTGGCTAGAGATAGTGCATCCCTAGGTGAACTCTTTCAAAACATCAAATACGAAGGGCATCCTGGGTTATGGTACATCTGCCTTTATGTATTAAATCAATTTACTTCCAATCCAGTAGTGATGCAAATCACTCATTTAATCATTGCATCTGGATTTATTTATCTTTTTATAAATTTTTCTCCCTTTAATCGAATACAAAAATTTTTATTTACCTTTGGATATCTACCTTTTTATGAATATTTACTGATTAGTAGAAATTACGCAATTGGCATATTAATACTTTTTGCTTTTTGTGCATTTTACAACACTAGAATTAAAACTTATTTAATCCTTTCCGTCCTTCTTTTTATTTTAGCTAACTCCAATGCTTATTGCCTATTTATTTCAGTAGCTTTGGGACTAGCTCTAATCGTGGAATACAGCTTGCAGAAACAATTAGCGGTTCCTATTCTAGCAAGCCGAAGTAATATCATCTGTAGCTTAACTATCTTTTTATTGGGGATTATTCTTTCCCTAGCACAACTTATTCCTCCTGCTGATAGTACTTTGCAGGGTGGACTATCAAAATGGACTCTATATTTTGATGGTCAACATTTAGGGCGATCTATTATTAGAATATGGAATAGTTACATTGTCATTCTCATACCAGGTAAGTCAATTCTAGAAGTCGTAATTTTTACGATATTAGCGTTGGGATTATTTATTTTTACTTTAATTTTATTGATTCGGAAACCTGTTGCTTTATTTTTCTATAGTTTGGCAACCCTCGAAATTATCTTATTTACCTACGTCAAGTTTCTGGGTTCAGCTAGACATTACGGACATTTGTATATTGTACTAATTGTCTCTTTCTGGATTGCCAGTTATTATCCAACATCAAATTTGTTATTGAAACCTCTGCTCAGGAGGTCAAATCAATTTAGCCAAACTATGATGACTGGATTAAAGGTTGCACAACAGTATAAATCAACCTTCCTCCTAGTTATTCTTATTGCTCAGTTAACCGCAGGTATCATTGCCTTTAGTCGAGATTTTGTGGTTCCTTATTCTGCTAGTCGGGCGACCGCAAGCTATATTCATCGCCAGAAGCTAGACCAAATGTTTATTGTCGGCAGTCGAGATGCTACTATTTCCCCAATCGCAGGCTATTTAAATCGAAAAATTTATTATCCGGAGAGTCAAAAATTAGGTAGTTTTGTATTGTTCAATAATCAAAGAAGGGACGTTGATACTGTTGAAGTTTTAGAGCAAGTCAGTCAACTGAACAAACAAAATCCTAGACCAATTCTCCTAATACTCAACAACGAACTGAATAGTACAAGGACTGATTTGAAAATCACTTTCTTATCAAGTTTTACTAAACGCTTTATTCATAATGAAAAGTACTATTTATATCGGATAGATTCGATGGTAAAGACCTGATTGTTTATCTATTTTGATAATCTCAATATGTGATAACTTTAGGCATCTTGTCACCTGAGATAACCTACTTGACAAAGAGCTTTAACCAATTGTGCCATTGTTAAGTTCAATGGTTATAACACCTGTAGTCAGGCTTGCAAGAGTTGGGAAAATTTCTGCCTATCTCAATCACTGTAATTCTTTTGGATTTTGTACTAGGAACTTATCTAAATTCTAGTCGTCTAAGAATTAAAATAGCTTTTCATCTCCCACAAGCGTGAGGCATCGCCTGAATATCTGAGCTAAATTAGAAGATAAATCCCAATTGCTCATGTCCCAATTTAGGGGCGAAATTGCTGAAGTTATGGAGGAGGATTACTGATTTGTTGTTTGCCCATAGGTCTAGCAATTCCCTGCAATATCTCTCTTCACGTTCATCCTCCCGTCTCCGATTGCAGGATACCCGCAAGCGTAAAATGAAACGTCCTAAGTTTAGTTGGCGTCGGTTTTTAAAGTATTGGTACTGGCGCTTAGTCCGACTGCAAGGACGACCTGAAGTCATTGCACGGGGTTTAGCTTGTGGTGTATTTGCTGGGTTATTTCCTATCTTTGGGTTTCAGACTCTGGTGGGAGTATTTCTCGCGTTTGTGTTTCGGGGTAATAAAATTTTAGCGGCGGCAGGGACTTGGATTAGTAATCCATTGACTTATGTACCTATTTATGCATTTAACTTTCATGTAGGTAAATGGTTGTTGAATAAGTATGACGACTTTACCGATGTCAGCCTACAGTCTTGGGAACAAGTCAAAGAGTTAGGTTCAGAAATCATTTTTACCCTATTTGTGGGTTCCTTTACAATGGGGTTAATTTGTTCAATTGTTAGTTATTTCCTTGGTTTGTGGGTGATTCGTCGCATTCGTCAGTCTTATCAGTTGCGTTCTTCAAAAAAACACTTACACCGCTAACCTCAAGCGCTTCAACAGCTCTTATTGATGAGGGCGATTGCGAGCAGAAAGTAGGAGTTTCACTCGATAGGGGTCAGCATCTTTACGCCAGTAAACGCGATGACCCCGGACTTCGGCACAATATTCTTTTAATCGTTTTTGCCAACCTTTGTGAGTGCCAATAGTATGGGTTTGGTCAAGTAATCCCCAGTTTTCTTCTTGACGAGTGAGTTTGGCAAATTTTTCATAGAGGGGATACTCAGGCGTCACAAACGTTTCTTTGCGATGCAAAATCGGGGGATTGTCTGATCGGTCATAGTCGCGATAAACTACCTGCAAATCTCGCAAATCAATTTGCATACTGGTGTGTAACGCGGGATGGGGGTCTGTGTCAAAGTCGGGATAAAACAAGTAAGAAATTTTGGGCGCATTGAAGTAAAACTTAACCAAGGTTGCACCATCCATGCGGCCGATGGTACGGCTGGCACACCCTTCATACAGTCGCAACAGGGAATTGAGGGATTCTAGTGCCGAAATGTGGACATAAAGGGCATTCGGTAAGAGTTTGCCAATCGGACTTTTTTTGCAACAGTTGGCAATCAAACGTAAGTCACCCACACTCATCAAAATTAAGTCAGCGGCCGCACAGGCTTGCTTGTAGTTACCAAAGAGGGCTTTAATATCGTTTTGCAATACACTCTCGAGCTTGCCAAATTTAGGACGATGGCCAAATTGAGTCAGTGCCAGGTAAACCAGAATATCTTGGCGGCGTCTGTCAGAAATTGCATCCCATTCCGCTTGGTCAGTGGCTTGTAGAATGACTTGAAAGGCACGGCGCAGAGTGCCAAATTCGGCCAGAATATCGGGAATGCTAGCCAGTTCAGTGGTGTGGGGCAGGCGTCCGCGTTCGGTAACGAAGCCCATGAGGGGGGCGAGGAGCTCTTGATAATCCTCAAACCGCTTGATGTTGGCACGAATGCGGGGAGTTGTGGTGCGAGAACGGAAGCGGGAGGCGCGGAAGCTTTCGGCTTGGGCTTCATCCCGAAAAACGAAGTA
This sequence comes from uncultured Microcoleus sp., assembly GCA_964588805.1. GTDB lineage: Bacteria > Cyanobacteriota > Cyanobacteriia > Cyanobacteriales > Coleofasciculaceae > CAZPRJ01. Next base: position 17,480 of record CAZPRJ010000020.1, read on the forward strand.
AATGCCTAAGGCAACAGGGATGGCATCAACGCCTAGAACTTGGTCGATGTAGGCTTTGAGTTCTTCTTGTTCGTAGTATTTTTGAAAGGTGTTGTGGCGGGTTACAATGCCGTCACCATAGGCGATTTGACCGGATGTGCGGTCATCAATTAAGACTTGGGCGGCAACAATTAAAACTTTTTGGGTGAGTTCCCAGGCTTGGAGCAGGGCTTCCCGGCGTTCGGCAGGGTCTTCGATCACGTTAATGATATAGCCCAGATTGACGATATCGGCGGGTATCAGGGGATTGTTGGGTTGGTAGTAGGGGTCCCAACCCGCGCTGGTGTAACCTTGGTTTTGGGTGCGATTGATATCGCCACCATGACCGCAGCCGTAGTCAAAAAACGTGGTATCTTTAGTTAGTGTGGCGCTTTCTATAGCCAGTTTGACGGGTTTAGAGAGGTCAGTCCGCACTATTGCGGCTCTGTGACGCTCGATTGCAGGGGCTTCTGGGATGGGAGCAACCATAACATCCATCGAGAGCATTGCAGTTACTATACCCCGCAACCAGAATTCTGCGCTAGATGAATTGGTGAGGAACTCGGCTTCAAACGTTGCTTTTTAGTCAGCTATGTAGACGGTCTTCGAGTGTAGCTATATCTTCAGGGCAAAGTTGACGAATTCGGTAATATTGTCGCGCTGCTTCCTCGCCTAGTGTTTTTCGTCCTTCTCCAGGTTCATCGAGGAGCGATTTCATTTGAGCAAAGGGCAGAAAGTAATTTTCTTTAGGATGAATTTCTTGACGGATTTGTTGCCAATTCCAGTTAGTAGGCAAATTATGACCTGCTAATACCCAAACTTCAATTTCTTGCCAAGCATTTTCTCCCACTAGTAACCGACCACTGGGCAAAATATTTGCTGCTTGTTGCTCGAATTTTTCAAGCACTGCTTTCCTGCCTTCCTTTCCATCTCGGTCTACACAAAGTAGAAATAAGTTGACCATACCTTTGTAACGGTTAATAATTTCCTCAATCCGTTCCCATTTCAGTGCTTGATCAATGCCTCCCAAAAGTGGGTCTTGACAAACTCTGACTCTAGCTTTGGGTTTTCCTACCTCCTTCATCATTGCTTCTACAATCGGCTTCAGCATATATTGATCTTTACGAAAATCTTCCGGAATTACAAGTACATTCATTCCGATGCCTCTTCACTGTCCAGAAATTCCATGGCATCTTCCAACCATCCAGAGGCATGAAGTCGCACCAAGTCTTGCTCCTCGATAACACGTTTAGCGTCGGGAATATCTAGAATGCGTTTAATTCGGGCATCAGTACTTCCTTCAAGGCGATAAATTAATGAGGCATATTTTAGAGATTCTTCACTCAAGAGTCCCAACAGTTGCGGAGAGTGAGTGGTGGCAACAATTTGGATATTTCTGGCAGTAACCTGTCGCTCAATCAGTTGGATAAGTAAGTGCAAACGCGTGGGATGAATGCCATTTTCTAGTTCTTCAAAGAAGTAAAATCGTGCTGGTTCAGGCCCCAGCAGCGCAGCAATTATAGCTAAAAAGCGTAAGGTGCCATCTGATGCACTATAAGCAGATGTTTTTTGCCCATTTTCTTCAACCAAGGTTAGTAATATTTTGCCTGTAAAATCCGAGGGAAACTCAAAATCCTTGGCATCCATTGGGGTAAGTTCTCTAAGCCATTGGATTAGTGTTTGCTTTCGTTCTAGATCTTCGCAAATTGCTTGCAAAACAGAGGATAAGTTTTCTCCGCGATCGCCTAAAATAGTTTGCCCTGGTAATGAAGGAATCCTCATAGCCTCTGGGTCTAAATCCAAAAACCGAACGGAACTAAAAGCTTGTAGCGCGGATTTGACGATTCCCTTAATAGAAGTAGCTGGAACGAATGCGCCTTCTCCAGCCCAAACATCTGTGGAAAGTTCAGCTAATTGGCAAATAATTGGCCGATGATGATTAAAAGAAACAGGACGATTTGTAACTGGATTATCAAAAACCTTGACTAGTAAACTGTATTCTTCTTGATTGGAATTAAATTTTGCATTAAAGATGCTATTTTTTTGTCCAACAATAGATAATCGTTCGTTGGCTATACTTAGAGGTTTTCCGTCTTCTGGAGAATTAATTTCAATATAGTATATTGCTTCCTGTTTAGACTTCTCTTTCCCTAAATAAAATAAAACCTCTAAAGAAAAAGTCTTTGTACCTTGAAAGGCTATTTCTCGTATACCACCACGAATTCCGCGCCATTGAAGAACACCACCTTCAATCCATTTTTCACCGATAATTTCAGCTAGGCTGTAACCTCTGGAAATACCATGAATAAAACGAAATGCATCCCGAATGTTGCTTTTACCGGAAGCATTCGTTCCCACTAAAAGCGTAAAAGAACCAAGCTCAAGTGCTGTATCCTTAAAATTCTTAAATCGTTGCAGGTGAAATTTCTTGAGCATAACTACACTGAACTAGTGGTTGGAGACGGCAGGGCAATCGTAATTAAATCCTCAATCTTTTTAATATTCGGGTCGCCTGCCAAGTAACCAATTCCCCGATGTAAGTGTAGGCGAAATTGATGGGCAAGGGTTTCTTTATCCACCGATAAACCATCATTATGGCAACGTTGTTTGAGAGCCATAATTAAAATATCAGACATTTCTCCACTGAAAACTTGCCAAGTCATTTCCACATTAGAGTCGGTAATAATGGGGACGGGAGAAGGACTCGTGGGTTCAGCAAGGGAACGACAAAAAGCCCAACGGCAAAGAATATTCCATTGGTCGATTTTGGTTTGACGTTTGAGTTTGGTCAGTTGGTCTTTAGCCGTTTGAGAGAGTTTGACGCGATCAAGTGGAGGTTCCATAATTAAATTTATAATTCATGAATGATTTAGTATAATATAGCGCTTCTCAATCTAGATGAAGTACAGCCATTTATTTCTTGACTCCTGACTCCTGAATTCTGAATACCTTAAATTAGTTGCTTTTGCTTTTTTATAGAACATGGGAGTTCTAACTGTAACCTTGAAAAAGCCAATTAGTATTAGACAATATAAAGGTAAATTAAAACAAAACGAATGAAAAAACCAATTGTTTGGGTACACGGAGATTGCCTTAGCCCTGAAGGGCCAGCATTGCAAACCTATCCTAACGCTCCTGCAATTTGGGTTTGGGATGAGGCTTTGTTGGAGGAATGGCAGATTAGTTTAAAGCGCATTGTTTTTATCTATGAGTGTTTGCTAGAGTTACCCCTGACAATTCGACGTGGTGATGTGGCCGCAGAAGTTGTAGCCTTTGCTCAGGAACATGGTGCCGATGGAGTGGCAACGACAGAAAGTCCAAGTCCTCGGTTTGACAAAATTTGCGATGCCATTGAAGATGCCAAATTAGAGGTTGAAATATGGTCGCCTGATCCATTTGTGAACTACGACGGCTATATTGACCTCAAGCGCTTTTCTCGTTACTGGCGTGTGGCACAAAAGTATGTTTTTGACTAGAAATCGTTTCAAAAAAAACCAATCGGTGAGGATAGCGGTTGCAATTGCGGGGATGTGCGTGGCCGCCATTCCTACGTTTTCTGTAGCTGAAACTGTACCCATTGAACAACAGATTCAGGATGTCGTGTCACATTTGGTTGGAGTCATGGATACTTCAGCACAAGCGGCGGCAAATCCTAATGCACCCAATGTTCGGATGACGACGTGTAAAGTAAAGGTAGAGGGTGAGGATGATGCTCTTCATTCCCAATCCTCTGTTTTTCTCTATCAAGAACAAGCGCTTTCTCGAAAGTTAACTACACCTTATCGTCAGCGTTTTTTGCAAATTGTGCCGAGTGAGAAGGGAGAGAGTGTAGAATCAAGGGCGTTTAGGCCATCGAGTCCGGAAACATTGATTGGTTTGTGCAATCAACCGGAAGCAGAACGTGTGGTGAGGCAAGGCGAATTGGGTAAGCCGACGTGCAGTGTATTTTTGAAGCCAGTGGGTGGAAATTATGTAGGTGAAACGCCTGCTGAAGGTTGCCCAACCAACTATAGAGGGGCGGTAAAAATTACTAATACGATTACGCTTCATCAAAGCGGAATGGATACCCAGGATAGAGGATTTGATGCGGCGGGTAACTTGGTATGGGGGGCAAAAGAGCAAGCTTATGAATTTCGTTGGGTGGATTAACCATAAAACGGTTGGAAGTTTCATCTAAGGCAGGACTTAGGCCAACTTGTCGTTGAATCACAATCGATAGGGGCGCATGGATATGCACCCTTATTATGTATGACCTTTATGCGTAAGTTCTGTAAGGAATTAGCCTTGTCTTTAGATACAACAGAGTACAACCCGCCAATTTTTGGTACACACAGAATAACAGACTTTTCTGTGACCCGTCTCACAATGGGATTTGTTTAAAATCACGTTTTAACCCTATCTCATTTCACCCTAAAAGGGGATACTTATCATAAAAATTTTATACTTTACATCACACCTTAAACTGAGCTTAATCACTAAGTTTCTTCGTTCTAAATCACAAACCTTTCTTCACAAATCCTTCATAGTAAAACTATTAAGTCTAAGCCTCTGCCCTTAGTAAAACCTTTACTCACTCATGACTGAGGAGCAAGCTAAACCGATTGAGTTGAAAGTCCAAAAACGATAAGAGGCACGAATCATGCAAAGCTTAACTCAATTGACCTTCATCACTCCCCAAACGCTCAAAAGGGGTAACTCAGGTCAGGATGTTAAATTCTTACAACAACTCCTTAATAATGCTCTCTACCCTGACCCTAAAGATAAAAACCATCGTCTAGCTGTTGATGGATTGTTTGGAAGGAAAACGGAGGAAGCTGTCAGAATCTTTCAAGGTCCCCACAATGATGGAATAGTCAGCGCTAAAACCTGGCGTGCATTAGGGGCTTATGCCAATATACTGCCTTAAAGTATTTTGCGATTTGATACCGATATTTACTCCTTGTTGTTAGCAGTCGAAGGCCAAAGTAAGCGTAGCGCCATTAATGCAAATCCAACTGCTGCGATCGCTTTAAGGATATGAGCAGGAAATAACTGTGCTACCCCTTCTCCTGCGATTACACCGATAAAGCTAGCCAAAATCAAGGCTACTACAGAACCAAAAAATACCGCACGGGGAGACTTACAACTCCCTCCTAATGCGATCGCGGCCAGTTGGCTTTTGTCTCCAATTTCTGCCAAAAATACGGTGATGAAACTGAGTCCGAGAAGTTGCCAATCCATAAGTGAAGTTAAACGTCCAATAGTTACAAGTTACAGTTAAAAATGCACAACATCCCACAGTAGCGAAACGGAAATGAAGAGTAAAAGTACTCCGGCTGCTGTTTCTATAGTTTTAGGAGATAGTCGTGTTGCGATCCAGCGCCCGATGAGTACGCCGAGTAAGCTGGTGGCTACCAATGCACTAGCCGCACCAGCAAACACCACCCAAGGCGAATGGGATTCTGCACTCATCAGTAGGGTGGCTAGCTGAGTTTTGTCTCCCATCTCTGCCAAAAAAATCGTTAAAAAGGTTGAGGCAAAGATTCCCCAGATTCCCTTATTGGAAGCTTTAACAGACTGAGGTTGCGGTTTGAGGGCGGTGGGTGAATCGACAGTGGACTCTGTTGCAGGCGCAGATTGAGGTGAGCGATCGCAAATTTCGCAGATTTGCTCGATTGACGAATGAGAATCGGATAGGACGAGATCGACTAAGGAACCAGAAGAGACTTTCACAGGCAGTTAGGTTTGACGACAGATTACTTTCATTTTCTTTTCATTATTGTCTCAAATCTTTAAGAAAAATTGCAAGTCTGCCTGTCTTCTGTTAAATACCAACTTCCCCATCAAAGCGGAGCATTTCCAAACTGCGATCGCCATACACTCCCTCTATCTGTTCACGGCAGCAGTCAATTGCAAAGTCGTTAACCTCCTCCGGTTCAATGCCATACATCTGCTCAAACACCCCCGGTTCCACCCGACAGAAGCGAGGACGATGGGGATAAATGCGGCATTCGCGAGTCGCATGGTCAAAATTCACGCACCACCCCCCTTCACCAACCAGACTCAGATACAGTTGCAAGTCTTCAGGAGAAAGATACGTCTCTAAATCAGGGCGGTCGGCAGGGTCAAGATGACAGCACGCACCACATTGCTTTACACAACGCCAAGTTGCCATTACTTTAAAAAAAGGCTAAAAATTTCCTTCCAATCCAGCTTAACGGGTTTTTGTTGTGGATAGCTGTGGTATGGCTTATATTGCGTTTTGTAACTTTTTATCAAATTTCTTAAAAAAATGGGGAGATTAGCCGATAAAATCTAATTAATTAAAGAATTGTATTTACATCAAACTCATTGGGTCAATTCGGGAGGACAAATGGACGCTTTAGCGAATATTAATTGGGAAGTCATTGCTCAACTCACTATGCTAGCAGGGGTTGTGATTGCAGGTCCGTTAGTAATTTTCGCCCTTGCCGCTCTCAAAGGCGATCTTTAAATCTAATTGTGAAAGTTAGTCAGGTTGTTTGCTCAGTTTCAACTGACTAACTTTCAATAACTTAACTGAGTTCTAAAGCGCGAGTTGCCGCTTTAATTAGTTGATAATAGTGAGGTTGGGTAACATCAACCTCTGCTGCTTCTTCCCGTCTAACACCTAAAAGCCCAATTCGTTGACCTTTTTGTACGGCAAGAACTTTCCCTTCAGAATTTCTAATTCTTAATTCATTTAAAGACTCAGATAAACTGCAAGTATAGCGGCGTTGTTTGTGGTAAAACTCTGCTTTTAGAGTTAAAGATGTCGGAGAAGTGCTTAAGCGAATTCCCACAATTTCAAGTTCAATATTTGTGTTGCCATTGAAGGTATTTTTGCGGAGTTTGTATGCAATATCAACTCGTGGGGGTAGCGGAAAATATTCACCCCAACGCCACGCAACTGCAGTGAACTTAACCGATTGATTGTCTTGAACAAAGGTTAGTCTTAGGTGCCCTTTGCCAACAATTTTTTGTTCCAGCACCCTAACGTTAGCTGTCCAAAAAACGGGGTCAGGATTACCAATTCCACAGGGATGAAATGCATCAATTTGTTGGTAAAGATTAGGTGTAATTTGATTAAAATCGGCTTGCGCGTCAATCGTAACCAGAGGTTTGAGGTGTTCCGGTTGCAAGCATTGATGAGCAAAACGGCTGAGAGATATCCGAAAGGCATCTAAGTTTTTAGCGGGTAAAGAAAAGCCACCTGCTGCTTGGTGTCCACCAAATTTCCCTAATAAATCTCGGCAAAATTCTAAGGCTTCAAAGACATGGAATTCGGGGATACCGCGTGCTGAACCGCGAATATGTTCTTTATCTTCATAAGTGCCGATAAAGACGGGGACACCGTAGCGTTCTACGAGGCGAGAAGCAACAATACCAATAACACCATGATGCCAATTGGGTTGAACGATGACTAAGACACGTTCTTGGTGAAAATTGATTTGAGTTTGTTCAATAAACGCGATCGCCTCTTGCTCAATTTGCTCACACAGTTGCTGACGCTTTTGGTTAATTTGTTCGCACTGCATCGCCCGTTCTAGCGCCACCCCAGCATCAGTTGTTGTGAGTAATTCAATCACAATTTGAGGGTCAGCTAAACGCCCAATCGCATTAATCCTCGGCCCTAGCTTAAAGCCAATATCTTCGGGTTTGAGTGTTTTTTGCTCATCACTCACTCCTGCCATCTGCATTAACGCCTGTATGCCCGTTACCTGAGACTGAGGCAGTAGCTGTAATCCTCGCCTTAACCAGCGTCGATTGATATCGGTTAAAGGGGCTAAATCGGCAATAGTTCCTAAGGTAAATAGTTCTAAAAGTTGCTTCGTCAATCCTTGAAGTTGACCCAATTCTTGGGCAACGGTGACGGCTAAAATATAAGCGACACCCACTCCTGCAAGTCCACGATAGGGAGACGATTCATCTAACTGTTTGGGATTAAGAATTGCATCAGCATCCGGCAGTTGGGGGGGTAAATCGTGGTGGTCGGTTATGATAATCGGGATGCCCAATTCTACAGCCCGCGCGATCGCTTCATGGGCAGATATGCCATTATCAACTGTAAGAATTAATCCCACACCTTCTTCAGCAAATTCCTCTACAATCCGTGTATTGATACCGTAACCATCTTTCATTCGGCTAGGGATGGCGTAGTCTACATCCGCCCCTAACCAGCGCAATGCCCGCAGTAACAAGGCGGTACTCGTCATACCGTCTGCATCATAATCTCCACAGATAGCAATTTTTTCTTCATTGGCGATCGCTTCTTTGAGCATATCTACACTAATTGCCAAATCAGGAAATTCATCTATCGGTGCAGGTATCGCCTGAGATTCTGGGTTTAAGAATATTTCTGCCTGTTGTGCTGTTTCCATCCCCCGATTGATCAGGACTTGTCCCATCAGGGGAGAAAGTCCTGTTGCTGTGGCGAGTTGGGTAGCTTTTTCTGCCTGTGGAGGTGCGATTTGCCAGCGTTGATCGGGCAATGGCTGAGGGGATTTAGACGGTTCGGGATTAGTTCGGCTGAGCACGCTTAGTGAGTGAAATTGACGGTGAACTACGGTTAGTCTACAGCACTAAGTGGGGAGAATCAGCAATTCAAAATGTAAAATGTAAAATTTAAAATACTCTCATCAGTGATATCAAAACTTTGAGAAGCTCTCACAATGTAACTTGTAGGCATGACATTATAAGTAATAGGGTGGGCATTGCCCACCCCACTATTAGAACATTGCTCTAATTCACGCCAGATCAAATAGCAGAATTTCTGCATCATTTGTTGCCTCAATCACCACCTCTGTCTCCTCACTAATCGCTGCACCATCGCTAGTATCTAGAGGCGTACCATTGAGAGTAATTGCACCTCGCGCCACTTGTATCCAGGCATGACGTTGAGGCTTGAGGGAATGAGAAATGCGATCGCCTGATTTTAAAACAGCCGCATACAAATCCACATCCTGATGAACAGTAACAGCACCCTCTCGTCCATTTTTCGCTGCCACTAATTGCAGCTTACCAGGAGTTTTTGCAGGTGAAAAATTCTGTTGTTCGTAACTGGGTGGTAATCCATTGGTATCCGGTAACAGCCAAATTTGCAGTAAGTGAACCGAATCTGTTTTTGAGTGATTAAATTCGCTATGCAAGATTCCCGTGCCTGCACTCATGCGCTGTACATCACCCGGTTTGATAACTGAACCATTACCAATACTATCCTTGTGTTCTAGTGCTCCATCTAGGACATAGGTAATGATTTCCATATCTCTATGTCCATGCGTTCCAAAACCTGCACCCGATGTCACTCGGTCTTCATTAATCACTCGCAGAGCACGAAATCCCATGTGTTTGGGGTCATAATAGTTGGCGAAGGAGAAGGTATGGTAAGTATTTAACCAACCGTGATTTGCATGTCCTCGATCTTCAGCTTTACGGATTGTTAGCATTTTCTCCTCCTATGGAGTTAATTGGTTAACATTCAAAAGTTATTAGGATTTGAGTGACTGAACTCTAGCAGACATAAAAAAAACTAAATGAGATTAACTAGCCAACGGTAAATTGCTTTTAAAGCTTGGCATGAGTTCCATCACAAAATGGAGGGTTACTCGTGTATTTACAGTTGCAAAGCGCCACTTGTTTCTTCTCAGCTAACTTAAACGCTAGCGGCGTAAAATCAGTGCCTTGATGGGCTCCATCACAAAAAGGTTGATTTTTAGATTGGCCGCATTTACACCAGTAATAAGTTCCTGCTTCTAACTCCATCACAGCAGGCTTTTTATCCGCAATAACGGGTTCGCTCATCGTATTCTCCTCTACAAATTAATCGAGTACAAGCCTAAAAGTCATGCAGTGAAATGAGGAAATTGTTTTTTTGACTTTTGACTTTATTTAGGTATTTTTTTTACCTATTTATACTTTAAACTCAGTAAGGCTAATATGGGAAGTATGCACTTTAAAGTAAGGTAGTACCCAAAAAGATACTATGGAAACTAAAGCAGCCAAGATAGAAAGAGCAAGTTGTGCCGTTGAAAGAACATTGGAAGTGATTGGCGGACGCTGGAAAGTCTTGATTCTTCGAGAATTATTCGTAGGTGTGAGGCGCTTTGGTCAGTTGCATCGTGCTTTACATGGTATTACTCAAAAGATGCTGACCCAACAATTGCGGGAAATGGAGGACGATGGCATCATTCATCGCGAGGTTTATTTACAGGTTCCTCCCAAAGTGGAATACTCACTTACGCCTTTAGGAGAAAGCCTTAAACCTATTCTTGATGCTATGCATGAATGGGGAAATCGGCATTTGGAAGAACAAATAAAAGAACATTCAGACTCTAGCAGGCAATAAGATAGTAAAATGAGGTTGAGTCTGCCTTGATAGTGATCAAAACAGACATAAAACACTAATTGAACTTTGGTTAGTGAGACTGGAACTTAAGCCCAGAATGACAAATCCCAGGTCTTAATGGGATATATGTATTAGTGGAAGTTAACTGCACTTGAGTACCAGCCAAGCTTGTTTTAACTTTGAGTTATGCAAAGTTATCTTTCTTTGCATTATTAATTGATAAAGATGAATACACGTAGCAATTCTCGAACCAGACGCTCAACCCCCACTAAAGCGGAGTTGGAAGCAACCATCAAAGAGCTCAAAGCGGCATTGGAGGAATCCGAAACCGCAGCACTGGATAAGAAAAAAAACTTCGCTGAGTTGGAAGCAACCGTCAAAGAACTCAAAGCGGCACTAGAAGAAGCTGAACAGCCACCACTCGCTCAGGAAAAAAACTTTACTGAGTTAGAAGCCACTATCAAAGAACTCAAAGCGGCATTGGAGGAATCCGAAACCGCAGCACTGGATAAAGAAAAAAACTTCGCTGAGTTGGAAGCAACCGTCAAAGAACTCAAAGCGGCATTGGAAGAAGCTGAAACCACACGGCTTGATAAAGACAAAAAGTTCGATGACCTAAAAACAGCTTATGAAACAACACTCAAAAAAGAAACTGAGCTTCACCAAGAAATTGATGAACTACAGTCCAATTTACAGCAGCAAAAACAATCGATGCAGGAATTGAAAAAAGATTTAGGACAAATCACTCAGCTAAAGACAGAGCTTAATGAAGCTAAAACGGCCGCCCTGCAATTGGCTCAAACCAATGAAAAACTGATTCAAGATATCAATGCTTTGAAAAAAGAAAACGAAGCTCCCAAAAGTCAAGGGCAGATCTACCGGGAACCGGAACGCCCACAGGGAAGACCTATTCAAAAAGAAAGCGATAAGCCTGCCGATTTTGCTAATAAAACCTGGTTGCTGTAATCACTGATAGCGCTAGCAGTAATAAGCTTAGACGCATCTAAATTGCATACCTTGGTGTTGAGATACAAACTCTTATTCAAGTCATCAAACAAGACTCCCCTTACCACTTGGGTATAGGGGAGTGAGTTTATAAGCGTATCGCTTAGTATTAAGCTGGCTCAGCTTGAGCTTTTTTCTCAAGTAGACTAATAATTGATGCTTTCCCTAGCAACCCTACAACCACACCGTTGTCACGGACAACAGGCAATTGAGTCAGATTTTCTTGTTCCAAAAGCATCACAACATCTAACAGTGAGCGATCGGATTCTATAATTTGGGAGTGATCGACAGGCTGCATCAGTTCTTTCACTCGAGTACTCGTCCAATCCGAGGTTGATACATTTTTTAGGCTCTCAACTGTTATCGCCCCAAGTAATTGTCCTTCTTCATCGGTGACTAAGAATTTGCGCCATTCTTCTTTGCCAATCACGTACTCATTGGCAAATTCCCTTAGTGTTAAATCAGTAGATATAATTGGACTATTGGGAATGACAGCATCTTCAGCTTTAAGCTCCATGAGCTTGTCTTGAAGAGTAGCTGACTGGGCAGAAAAACCTGCATTTCGCAATAAGAACCAACCAATTAATATCGTCCAGAAGCTGCCGATATTGCTAATTCCTAATATTGAAAGAACTCCAATAATTATCCCTAACCAACCAACAACCTGACCAACACGACTGGCAAAGACGACGCCTTTATAAGGATTCCCTGTGATTTTCCAGATTGCTGATTTGAGGATATTACCACCATCTAAGGGTAAGCCAGGAATTAGATTAAACGCGGCCAAAATCAGATTAATGTAAGCTAGCAAGCTCACCATTGCTGCCAAGGGTCCCGAGATAGGGGTACTCATCCCAATGGCTGTAAATAAAGCAAATAGCAACAAACTAACTGTAGGGCCTGCAATAGCTACCCAAAAAGATTGTGCAGGAGTTTCGGATTCTTTCTCTAGGTTGGCTAAACCTCCAAAGAGAAACAGGGTAATGGATTTCACTTCAATTCCCTGCTGTATAGCCACCCAACTATGACCCAATTCATGAGCCAAGACGGAGGCAAATAAAAATATCGCAGCTACAAAACCTAGCAGCAAAGAAATTCCACCACCCAATTCGGGAAATAAACTTGCGAGTTCACCTCCATAGATAAAGGTTACTAAACCCAAAAATAAAAACCAGGATGGATGGACATAAAACGGAATTCCAAATAAATTACCAACACGAATACTTCCGTTCATACATACTTCCTCAAACGTTTGATACTTATATGACCTTTTGTTAAACTTGATAATTCACTATCAACGACCAATAGATACATCGTAACAAAATGTAAAAAAATGATTCATCTATCGGCTGTCGTAAAATCCGCCCGTATCAGTTCGGTTTTGGGAATAGATCTGCTTTGGGACATCTCCTTGAAGAGCGGCATAATAAAATAAGAGTACTCTTATTGCCTTTTCAGGCATCATGGGTCTAGAGCAGAACAGCTTTCTTTGATAATAAATTTGCTAGATCATGACAGTCTTTGAAAATCAAACCCCATACGCATACCACCCGGAAGACGTTCAGCAAATCCTCAATTTGGCCATTGCACGTCAGTCTGATGGTGGAGAATTGACCCGTTCGCAGCTTATAGAAATAGCAGCAGAATTAAATATTTCCCCTGAAAGCTTGCTAGAAGCAGAACAAGAATGGCTTCTGCGGCGACAAGAATGGCAAAAGCACCGTGAATTCAATCTCTACCGACGTAGCCAACTCAAAAAACGTTTTGTTAAATTCGTCATCATTAATATTTTTTTAGTTTGTCTCAACCTCCTCACTGCAGGACAGCTCACCTGGTCGTTGTACATCCTATTATTCTGGGGACTGGGACTCGGACTCAATGCCTGGAATACCTATCAGCAAGAAGGTGAAGAATACGAAAGAGCCTTTCAAAAGTGGTATCGCAAGCATCAACTCACGCAAATAGCCAATACGTTGTATACTCGCATTAACAACTGGCTGAAGGCCGTTGGTTAAGGAAATTCTGACTTGAAAATAAGGTAGAAGGAGTAAGAAAAATTTTCATTCCTTCTTTGTGAGTTCGTACTCATGATGCCTAATCTGAAAATAGAGGTCAGGAGTTAGGAGTCAAAGAAGTGCTATTTTCATTTCTTTGTTGTGAGCAATAGATTATGGGGTCGAATCTCTATACCCAAAGGCTTACTAATTTTTAATTGTAAGAGTTGATTCATTAAAAAAAATAGCTGTGTCTAAACCGTTCTTACTAACCCGTATACTGCTTCGCTTTGAAGACGAGTTCGCTGAGTTTCTAGGAGACTTATCTGCTACTGCATTGACGCCTGATGGTAGCTTATGGGTTGGTTCTGATGAAACGATAACGATTGAACGGTTATCTCCGATTGAACCTTATATTTTTGGCAAGCATCGCTCGTTTCCCGTTAATGATTTTGTCGAGCTGTTTAATGAAAACGACGAAATCGATATTGAAGGGATGGATTATGACTCTCAAGGTCATTACCTGTGGCTAACAGGTTCTCACAGTACAAAACGTAAAAAAGCCAAAGGGAAAGAGGCTGCCAAGGACTTAGAGCGGCTGGCTACCATTAAAACAGATGACAATCGCTATTTATTGGCTCGCATCCCTGTGATCAATGGTGAATTAGTTAAATCGATTTCATTACCTGATCATTGTGATAAACCATTAACGGCAGGCTGCCTCCAAAAGACAGAAACCACTAATATTTTAATTGAGGCTCTCAAAGAAGACTGTCACCTTGGCCCTTTTTTAACATTTCCCCTTCCTAGTAAAGAGAATGGATTTGATATCGAAGGATTAGCTGTTTGTAAGGATAAGGTTTTTTTGGGATTTCGAGGGCCTGTACTTCGAGGTTGGGCGATTATTCTAGAGATAGAAGTTGAGGAAAAAGAACCCGGAATTTTAACGCTCAAAGCTATTGGTGAAGAAGGAAAGCTGTATAAAAAACATTTCGTGAACTTAAATGGTTTGGGTGTCAGGGAACTCTGCTTGAAGGGGGAAGATTTAATCATTCTCGCTGGCCCCACTATGGATATGGAGGGTTGGATGCGAGTCTTCCGTCTCAAGAATGCTTTAGAATTTTCGGGTAACAGTATCTCTAGTGAGGAATCGGGAGATTTAGAAGTTTTATTCGATTTACCTTTTACAGTTGGAGCTGACCATGCTGAGGGGTTGGCATTGTTTCCTTGTTTGGGTCATTCCGAGTCCCTTTTAGTCGTTTATGATTCACCCGATTCCACCAGGTTAGTAGAAAAAAATGCCGTGTATGCCGATGTGTTTAGACTGTCTTGAAAATAAGGCTCCAAGGCACAAGTCATAAGACTCCAAGACTCCAAGGCACAAGGGCACAAGGCTCCAAGGCACAAGGACACAAGGAGAAAGAATTTTCATCTTTGGTGCGTATGAAGTTCGTGAACGACTGACTTGAAAATAGGGGGTCAGGAGTTAGGAGTTAGGAGTATCAATTAATTACCAATGTCTCGTTTTCAATCTTGATCTACGATTTCAGTACCATTAGAGGTAGAACAGCGATCGCACAGCCCAAAAAATTCCAATGTGTGATAATAGATTTTGAACTGATGGGAATTTTGGAGTTGGGACTCGAGTTGATGGACAGGACATTCATCGATCGCCACAGAAGCTCCGCAACTGAGGCAAGTTAAGTGATGTTGGTCACTCTGTACGGAACTATAAAGAGACTCACCATTGGCTAGAGTTCTTACTTGTACAGAACCATCGAGTTTCAACGCTTCCAGTGATCGGTAAACTGTCGCTAAGCCCATACTTTGCTCACGGTTACGCAATTCAATATAGATATCTTGAGCAGAAACGGCGCAGTTTAAAGACTTGAGCAAATTTAAAATTCGCTCCTGAGAACGGGTACGCTGAGTTTTCATGAACTGACTTTCTAGCCTCCTAAAATAATTTTTGAGAGATTGGGGGAGTTTGTGGTTCAAACTTTAAAATAGGCTTTCTGAAAAATTAGGGGATGCGCGTGATTCACAAGTACCAAGCAAAGATTTATGTTACCCTTCGGCCCTCCGTACTCGACCCAGCCGGTGTAGCGGTGGAGTCGGGACTGAAGCAATTAGGATACGATAACGTAGAGCAAGTGCGAATTGGTAAATATATCGAATTAATGATAAGTGCCACCAGTGAGGACACAGCGCGAGAGCAACTTGACCGCATCTGTGACCAGCTTTTGGCCAATCCGGTAATTGAAAATTACCGGTTCGATCTGATAGAAGTGGCGGCACTAATGGGGGCGTCATCATGAAATTTGGAATTGTAGTCTTTCCGGGGTCAAACTGTGATCGCGATGTTGCTTATGTTACTCAGAGTGTACTTGGAGTAGCCACACGGATGGTTTGGCATCAAGAAACCGATATCTCTGACGTAGATGTGGTAGTGTTGCCAGGGGGTTTTAGTTACGGCGACTATCTGCGATGTGGAGCAATTGCCCAATTCTCACCCGTTATGCGGCAGGTCGTCGAACATGCCAAACAGGGTAAGTATATCCTGGGCATTTGCAACGGGTTTCAGGTCTTGACTGAAATGGGGTTGTTGCCAGGAGCATTGATACGTAACCGGGACTTGCATTTTATCTGCGATCGCGTCCCTGTAAAAGTAGAACGTACCGACTTGGCTTGGACAGCCGCTTACAAGGCAGGGCAAGTCATTACCTTACCTATTGCTCACGGAGAAGGTCGCTATTACAGCGATACAGATACTCTAAAAGCGCTAGAAGATAAGGGTCAAGTCCTATTCCGCTACTGCACGGCTACGGCTGAAACAGGCGATACGGGCAACCCCAATGGCTCATTAAACAATATTGCCGGAATTTGCGATCGCACAGGCAAGATTTTGGGTATGATGCCTCACCCCGAACGAGCATCAGACTCCAGGTTAGGAAGTACCGATGGCTTACCCTTATTTCAGGGACTGTTGGCCCACCTAGTTGGAACCCCTATTCCTAGCTTAGTTTAATCAAGTCATTTCGGATTGTGGTCTGTAGTGCTGAGTTCGCAAGTGAAAAACCATAAGTCTTTTTCCTCAGCGACTCAGTACTCGGCTGTAGTCAAAAGCACTACTTTATACACCCTTTAAAATCGCAACAGACTAATATAGTTAGATACAAGCTACACTCAGAGTATAATCACCCCATCAAACAGGGTTCCCAGCCCTATGGAGGTGAAGTAAAAATAATACCAGCTAAAGAAAATATCTATAAAGAAAGAACTAACTCTTTAGCGATAAGAGACCCAAAAAGGCCATAATTACTAAGAAAAATTGTCAACCGGGTGTTAAGGAATGCTCTGAAGCATTGTTTTAGCAGGGGTTGAGCGGGACAGGGACGCTGAATAACCATACTGGAGGAGACAGAGGATGCAATTTACTGTAAACACGGCTGAAGCTAACTTACAGGTTAAACCCCTACGATATCGAGGTTGGTTGATCTGTACAAAGGTGATTGACGGGCATTTATGGTTACGATGGCAAAACCCTAAAGAAAGCTTCCCCCGTTATAGCTATCCCGTGACGGAAAGGGGTTTAGCCGATACCATCCGTTATGCTCGATTTTTGATTGATTTAGCCATCAAGTTAGAGGAAGAAGCATTACAAAATTCTCAGGCGAAAGCAGGCTAAGACCGCCGTAAAGCGGTCATTTTTTTATCTACCCACAAAACAACGCCAAGACAGCTTCAGTAAGAACCCTCTCATAGCTAATCCCTCTCATAACCTCCTTTTTCACTAACAGCCTTTCTCTACCTGCTAGCCGCCTCGTCTCCTTTTGCCTATCGCTCAAAACTGTAGATTTTTTGAGTGGTTAAACTATCGCAAATGGAAGAAGGCCGCACCGTTAAAGGGAAGGTTTGGCGGTTGAGCTGAACTTGTAAACCACTCATGGGATCGACACCAGGAGACACTAAAAATTCCAGCCGTCCCAGTTGAGCCCATTCACTAATGTCATCTAAAATCTGCCCAATTGCTCTCACATAAGGATGTCCTGGATGCTGATACCAATCAGGTGAGGCCAGGTTCGCTTGGTCAAAACCGATATGGATGATTAAGGACGGTTTCCCGAACAGGGCGATCGCCACCGGTCGTGCCTCTTCCTGTAACAATAAATGCTGCCTATGCACTAAATAGCGTAGTTTTTCTAAGCGTTCATAGCGCTCTGTTACAGGCTGAGGGGCATCCTGCCATTGTACCGCCACCGTAATCAGATAGGTCTGTAGCAACATGTGACCCAATTTCTGAGCCTTAGTCGCGAGATAGGTGGAATTATAATCATTGGCCTCAATCAGCAGAGGAACTCGATCCACCACTTCAATCCCATAGCCTCTCAACCCAGCAATTTTGCGCGGATTATTCGTAATTAGGCGAATTTTTTTCACCCCTAAGTCATTGAGCATTTGGGCTCCCATACCATAATCTCGGAGATCGGCCGGGAAGCCTAAGCGTTCGTTGGCTTCGACCGTATCCAGTCCCAAATCTTGTAAGGAATACGCCTTGAGTTTGTTGACTAAGCCAATACCTCGCCCTTCTTGACGCAAATAAACAACGACGCCTTGATCGGCGCTCTCAATCATTTTCAATGCCGCTTCTAGCTGCATCCGGCAGTCACAGCGCAAAGACCCTAAGGCATCACCGGTTAAGCACTCCGAATGCATCCGCACCATCACAGGGTTGTCTTTAAACTCAGCCGGATCACCTTTCACGATCGCTACGTGTTCAGACTGATCCATCGTATTCCGGTAGCCGTAAATTTGGAAATTCCCGAATTTACTGGGTAACTTGGCGATCGTTTCCCGATAGACAAAGCGATCATACTTGAGGCGATAACTGATTAAATCGGCAATACTGATCAGTTTCAATTGGTGGTGTTTAGCATACTTGATCAACTCGGGTAAGCGTGCCATTGAGCCATCAAGATTTTGAATTTCACAAATCACACCCGCCGGATATAAACCGGCTAGTCGTGGTAAATCGACCGCCGCCTCCGTGTGGCCTGCCCGTTTCAATACCCCCCCTTCCCGAGCTCGAATCGGGAAAATGTGGCCGGGACGCCGTAAGTCCTCCGGTTGAGTGTTGGGATTAATGGCGACCTGGATGGTACGGGCACGGTCTTCAGCCGAAATTCCCGTGGTGACTCCGAGGTGGGGAGAAGCATCAATGCTTACGGTAAATGCCGTTTGGTTGCTGTCGGTGTTTTTAGTCACCATCAACGGCAAGTCCAGAGCATCTAGACGTTCGCCCATCAACGCCAAACAAATTAGCCCTCGTGCCTCCACGGCCATAAAATTAATCATGTCCGGTGTGGCAAATTGGGCCGCACAAATCAAGTCCCCTTCGTTTTCTCGGTTTTCATCATCAACTACCACCAAGGCTCGACCCGCTTTGAGGTCTGCCAAGGCGTCATCAATCGAATCAAATTGAAATAAATCGGTTTCAGGCGATTCCACGTCCAGTGTATGAGCAATAAACTCGTAAAGATTTCTAAAGCGTTTAGTTTCCTCTTAATTGTATCCCGTTTGTTTTAGCACGGGGGTTGTGGAGGTTGTGCCAGAAAATTCTGGTAAAATACGCCCAAATTTCTACCACCAAAGTTCGCTTTTGATACTAAAATGCAGCAAATGTTAATCCGTTTTTCATTTCAGCTCTCTTAGGAAAGAAATATCATGGGTGATTTGGGACGCCTGCCTGTTGGAATTATCGGCGCTTCAGGCTATGGTGGTGTGCAACTTGTACGGCTCTTGATGGATCACCCAGGAGTCGAGGTGGTGTACTTGGGAGGAGAAAGCAGCGCGGGCAAACCTTACGCTGAGCTCTACCCACATTTAGGCCATCGCGTTGACCTGATGATCGAGCCGATCGATCTAGACAACATCGCATCACGGTGTCAAGCTGTTTTTCTCTCCTTGCCGAATGGCTTGGCTCATCAGATGGCACCCACCCTATTAGCCAAAGGATGTAAGGTTCTTGACCTTTCGGCGGACTATCGCTTTCAGAACCTAGAAACTTACAAAAGTTGGTACGGTGGAGAGCGGCATGATTTGGAAACTACCGCCTCGGCGGTTTATGGTTTACCTGAATTGTACCGCGATCGCATCGCCCAAGCCCAGTTAGTCGGCTGCCCTGGGTGCTATGTGACAACAAGTCTCTTGGCTCTGGCACCGCTACTCAAGCAAGGACTGATTATCCCAGAAACAGCAATTATCGACGCTAAATCGGGAACATCAGGGGCAGGACGCACTGCCAAAACGAATCTGTTGCTGGCAGAAGCCGATAACTCCCTTGCTCCCTATGGCGTTGCTCGTCATCGGCATATCCCTGAAATCGAGCAAATTTGCCATGAATTAGCAGGTCATGATGTGACCGTCCAGTTTACCCCGCACCTGATTCCAATGGTACGCGGTCTGCTGGCCACCGTTTATGCGACACTCCGTGACCCTGGATTAGTTCGAGAAGATTTAGTTACTATTTATACAGCATTCTACCGAGCTTCTCCCTTTATTCGGATATTACCCGCCGGTACTTATCCCCAAACTAAGTGGGCTTGTGGCACCAATCTGTGTTACATCGGTGTTGAAGTCGATCCTCGTACTGACCGGGTTATTGTGATGTCAGTTACAGATAACTTGATTAAAGGTCAAGCCGGGCAAGCTATACAATGCCTAAATCTCATGATGGGTTGGGATGAAACCCTGGGGTTGCCTCAACTTAGTTTTTATCCCTAGTCAGGAGTATCTTGAAAAAGGTTCCCGGTTGAAAACTGTTTTTACTAGAACCCCTCAAAGACGTAAAGTCTAGAGGGGCTTTTTACTATGGATCATCAATGACTACTTACTCGAAGAAGTCGTCATTTCCGTGCGGGAACTCGATACTTTTTTATGTTTAGAAGGGCCTCCCGGCTTAATGCGATCGCTAATCATCTTCACCACAATATACAAAATGGGCACGACAAATAAACTCAAGAATGTAGCAATCAGCATCCCACCAAACACTGCCGTACCTAGAGATTGGCGACTCTCTGCCCCTGCGCCTGTCGCAATCACTAAGGGAAAAATACCAATCAGTGTGGATATCGCCGTCATCAAAATCGGTCGCAAACGTTGTTGAGAAGCCTCTACCGCCGCTTTGGTAATAGAAAGTCCTTCCTCTCGTAATTGATTGGCAAATTCCACAATCAGAATCGAGTTCTTACTCGCCAAACCAATTAGCATAACTAGCCCAATTTGGCAATAGACATCATTGGGAAAACCCCGCAATTGCTGCGCCACTAATGCCCCAAAAATTGCCAGAGGCACGGCCAGCATGATAATGAGCGGGTCAATAAAGTTTTCATACTGTGCCGCCAGCACCAAGAACACAAAGACAAGACCCAATCCGAAAATTAGAGGAGCCTGACTTCCAGACTCTAACTCTTCGGCCGAAGTCCCCGACCATTCGTAGCCTAGTCCGGGTGTCATCACGCGCTGGGCAATCTGCTGCATCGTTTGAATGGCTTGCCCAGAGCTCAAGCCAGGGGCAGGTGAACCTGTAATTTCAATTGACCGAAACAGGTTGTAGTGATTAATCGTTTGTGGCCCTGTAGCGCGGGTGAGTGTCACCAGATTACTCAAGGGAATCATCTGATCCGTACTAGAACGCACATAAAGCTGATTGATATCTTCGGGATTAGAGCGAAACTCGCTATCAGCTTGGACATACACTCGGTAAGTTCGCTGTTGTAATGTAAAGTCATTAACATACTGCGAACCGAGGAACGTTTGTAATGTGTTGAAGATATCGTCAATATCCACTTGCAGCGCCTTAGCGCGATTGCGATCCACTTCAACTAAAAGCTGAGGAGAATTCGCGGCAAAGGTGCTAAATACACGCTCCAATCCAGTGTCTGGTTGATTGGCTTGCATCATAATCTGACCCATCGCTTGCACCAAGGGGTCTAGAGTCTCACTGCCTCTGCGGTCTTGGAGTTGAAAGGTAAAACCGCCCGATGACCCTAAACCCTGAATAGCAGGAGGGTTAATGGGGATGAGTTGTGCTTCAGAAATCGAGGAGAATGCTCCAAACAACTTACCAATAATCGCTTGAACGGATTGATCAGGTTGAGTCCGCTCATCCCAAGGCTTGAGGGTAGTAAAAATCAAACCTTTATTGGGAGAATTCCCACTAAATGAAAAGCCCCCTACCGCAAATGTCCCAACAACCGCCGGCTCTTTGAGCAGGATTTCTTCTGCTTTGCTCATCACCTCACTGGTATAGTTGAGCGAAACCCCTTCCGGTGCTTGCACGATGGTGATGAAATAGCCTTGGTCTTCATCGGGCAGAAAGGCAGTCGGCACTCTCCAAAACAATAAAACGGTTAAGCCCAACGACAGGATAAATAACCCAATCACCACAGATTTAAAGTGAGTGAGGTAGTTGAGCGATCGCTGATACCCGCTTCTTACCCGTTCTAAAAACCCGTTAAAACGGTCAAAAAACCAGCCCAACCAACGAGGAGGCTGTTGTCCCTGACGCAGCAGCAGTCCGGAGAGAGAAGGCGTAAGGGTTAAAGCCAAAAAGGTAGAAATGGCAATGGAAAAAGCAATCGTTAGGGCAAATTGTTGATATAGTGCCCCGGTCGTTCCCGGAAAGAAGGCCACCGGCACAAACACGGCCATCAGCACCAATGAAGTGGCAATTACCGCTCCAAATAGCTCACGCATCGCCTCTGAGGCCGCTGCTTTGGGTTTCAATCCCTTGCTCTGAATAAAGGTCGTAATATTCTCAACTACGACAATCGCATCATCTACTACCATCCCCGTGGCCAACGTTAGACCGAATAAGGTCAAACTATTAATCGAAAATCCGAAAACCTTGATAAAAGCAAATGTTCCAATTAAAGCCAAAGGAATAGTAATCGAAGGAATGAGCGTGGTTCGCCAGTCTTGTAAAAATATGAAAATGACTAAGACCACTAACCCAATCGCCATTAGCAACGTAATGACAACTTCCCGGAGAGAGGCTTCTACATAATTGGTTGTATCAAAGGCTACCCGGTATTTCAACCCTGGTGGAAACGTCTTCTCTAGCTGTGCCATTTCCTGTTTCACGGCACGAGCAACATTCAATGCATTACTACCGGGAAGTTGATAAATCCCTAACCCAACTGCATCAAAGCCTCGAAATCGCAGAAAAGAATTATAGTTTTCTGCCCCGAGTTCAGCTCTTCCCACATCTTTGAGCTTGACTAATGTGCCATCTGAATCGGTTTTTAGGACAATTTCTTCAAATTGAGAAGCATCCGTTAATCGGCTAACGGCTTGCAAGCTCAGTTGATACATTTGTTCTTTGTCAATGGGAGGCTGGCCGATTCCCCCAGCACCAACCTGGATATTCTGTTCTCGCAGTGCATCAGTTACATCCTCACCCGTTAGCCCCCGACTGGCCAGGCGGTTGGGGTCGAGCCAGAGGCGCATCGCATATTTTCGCTCACCAAAAATTCGGACTTCCCCAACGCCCTCTAATCGTTTGATTGCATCGAGGAGGTAAAGGTCTGCATAGTTACTTAAAAAGTTATTGTCATACTCGCCGTTTTCGGTATACAAACCAATCCCGAGCAGAATGCTAGTGGATTGCTTGGTGACTCTCACCCCCGTTTGTTGTACGGCATCAGGTAGGCGTGACTCGGCAACAGAGACCCGATTTTGTACATCAACGGCGGCAATATCTTTATCGCGGGAGGCATCAAACGTAACGGTAATGCCACTAGAGCCATCATTACTACTACTCGAAGTCATGTATTTCATGCCTTCGACGCCGTTGATTTCCCGTTCTAGGATGTTGGTGACGGCGTTTTCTACAACTTCCGCGTTTGCCCCTGTATAGTTGGCTGCAACATTAATCTGAGTAGGGCTGATATCAGGGAAGCGAGCAATGGGTAGGGTGGGAATACTAATGGCTCCCACTAAGAGAATAATTAAGGCGCAGACCGTCGAAAAGACGGGTCTTTTGATGAAGAAATCTGCAAACATGGGGTTTGGGGATTAGAGGAATAGGGAATAGACAGCTTGCTCCAAGACGGGAATTTCTAGGGAAGAAAATAGAATCGGTTATGACCGAACAGCAGCAAGGGGCCTATTCAAGAATTCAAACATCTCAACGCGGTATCACTTAAACACCGAAGCTCATTAACCACTGATGGGACTCAAGGACTCCTTTCCTTGTGACTCCTAATGTTCAGATGAGAAAGTTAGCCAGTCAGTAGTTAGGAGAAGAAATATTAGTCCTCTAAGTTTTTAATTTTAAGTCTTGATCAAGTTTTTAACTCAACCTTCCATAATTGTGTCGATGAGTAGGAATACTTAACGTGTTTATGACTCAGGCTTGATAGGTGCGCCATCAGCTAGGCTTTGTAAGCCCGAGGTAACGACTTTTTCTCCAGGTTTTAATCCATCTACGACGTTGTAACGGTTCCCTTGAATTTCACCGAGTTTCACAGGCTTTTGCCGAGCAATGAGCTGAGATTGTCCCTGTTGTTGGGCAACATAGACAAATTCTTTCCCGGCCATGCGAGTAATCGCTGTGGTGGGGATAGATACACCCG
This sequence comes from uncultured Microcoleus sp., assembly GCA_964588805.1. Lineage (GTDB taxonomy): Bacteria > Cyanobacteriota > Cyanobacteriia > Cyanobacteriales > Coleofasciculaceae > CAZPRJ01. Next base: position 41,476 of record CAZPRJ010000020.1, read on the forward strand.
ATTTTCTCTCCCAAATCACACGGGAACGGACAAACTGCCCATCCCTGAGACTCCCTTCAGGATTAGGAAAGCTAGCTTTGGCTAAAATGGCTTGGGATTGATTGTCCACTTGGGGAGAAACAAAGCTAATTTGACCCGTTCCTATGATTTCATCACCTTTCCCGCTCCGAAGTTGTACGGGGAGTCCGACTCGCAGTTGAGAGGAGCGCTCCACCGGCACGGAAAGCCGTAATTCTAGGGTATTGTTCTGAATAATGGAGGTTAAGGTGTCACCTGCTTTCACGTAACCTCCCAATTTGACGGGGATATCACCCACAACCCCAGCAATGGGCGCTACAACTCGGGTATCTTTAAGTTCTTCGGTTCTTACGGCAACCGTAGATTGAGCTTGATTGAGTGCTGAGTTTTCTTGATCTATGGTTGCTCTAGCAGCACGAATTTGTTCCTCTGTAGCGTTGAGGGTAGCACGGGCGGCATCGCGTTCGCTGGTTAGCTGATCTAAGTTGGTCTTCGGGAGAGCACCTTGTGCCACTAAAGGAGCGTTGCGCTGTAAGTTTTGTTCCTTGAGCTTTAAATCCGCCTGTGCACGAGCACGTTCTGCTTCTGCGGCTTTGAGTTCTGCTTGGGCATTGTTGAGCGAGGCACGCGCTGCATTGACATTTGCCAATGCTCCTCCAACTTCTGCCTCACTTTTTTCTGGACGCAGTTGTACAATCGGTGTGCCTTTGGCGACAGGAGTACCTGCTTTCACAAAAATTTGAGTGATTCGACCTTCAATTTCAGGTTTGAGTTCCACTCGTTGAGCAGCTTCTAAGGTGCCGTTAAATTCAGAACTTTCTTCAATCGTTCCTGCTTCCACTTGTTGTAGTTGTACAGGAATAGCTTGGGGTTTTCCCGCATTAGGAGGTGCACCGTTACGACTACAGGCACTGGTTATCCCAACGAACAATAGTGCTGTAATCAGAGACTTGCCGTAGATTGAAACACTGACTTTAGCCATTGATTTGCCTTGGCTAGCTGTGATGTTGAGCGTATATCCAGTTCAGGGTTCGGCTTTTACGTTTTTTATGAACCGATGTAAACTAGACGCCATATTTCTGCCTAGTATATCAGTCTGGTATAAATAAAAAAATGCTTGAACTTGCCTCTTTAGGTCTTCTCCAGCGTGAGCCTCTGCATGGCTATCGCCTAAAGCAGCAACTGGAGCTATTTATGAGCAGCAGCATTAGCGTCAACTATGGAGCAATTTATCCTCTTTTGAGACGTTTGGAGAAACGAGGAGACATTGCTACCCTAGCCACCGAGGCTACAGACACTGGGCTAAGTCGCAAAACTTACTGTATCACCGATAAGGGGCGTCAACGATGGTATGAGAAAATGATGGAGCATCCCCAAGAAAGCTGGGTGAATAGCCGCTCTCGCTTTTGTATTAAGTTTTTCTTCTTCAGCCACTTGGAGGGTGGTGAACGAATTAAACTGCTCGAACATCGCTTGTCTGTCTGTCAGTTGCGTTTAGAAAGGTTTGAGGTTGAGCAGCTTACTGACCCCTACCAACGAACCCTATGGCAGCAATGCCTTACTATACTCAAAGCAGAGATTCAATGGCTGAGCGAACAACTGGCTAAAGAGAAAACAGACTACTATTCCAGCACAGAGCAAATCAGGGTTTAATCACTTCATCTACGTAGTGTAACCAGCGCTACTGCTATGCTCAGTCCTTAGGGATACCCCCTGAGTCAGCCATCTGTTGGCACCCAGGAGCCACGACCCCAAACCCTTGAGAACTGAGTAAAAGATCAAACCTCTTACCATTAGCCGTAGATATAGTATCCTCTATGTGCAGTGTCCGCGATCCGTTATTCTGCTTAGGGTTCCTTACAGGAGCTTAGAACTTTATCTGGACTACAGACCGGATTGAAACTCATGCCAACTTTTCGTTATTGCGTGGCTATAGGTGTGGGAGCCGCGATCGCTTTAAGCGTTATTAAGCCAAGTGCTTCCGAAGAATTGCCATCCCTGGAAACGCCGGAGGAGGGAGAACTCCAGCCGCCAGCGAGCGCTCACTTAGAGCCGCTAACGGGCTTTTCCCAGACTCCGCCTGATAATCATGAGCCTACATCACTCACCGAGACGGGAAATGATGCAACATCTATTGCTCAAACCGTCAATGTCCCCATAGCTTTGGGACTCCAATCTATAGCCCAAACCGACATTAAACCTCAATTTCATCCAGCCAGTCCGTTGGTGATGAAAACGGATCAGACGGTTGAGCATCGGGACAAACACACTGACGGTAGCCATTCATCGGTTAATTTCCCCTTAGATCAAGGGATGGTTCATCCCATTCCCCCGAGTCAGATATATCTATCCCAAAACCGCAGGACTCCAACGCCTCAACCTCCCAAGGCTCCAGTCCCTCTGCGTGGCATCAACTTTGATGTATCTCCTTTTTCGGCAAGTCCAGGCGTCTCCATTCCCAGTTATCTTGATGCAGGCCCTAATCCCTTACTTTTTCCCACGCAAAGTGAGGAAGTTCAAATTGAAAGGGTTCAACCCCTCACCCTCCAGCAAGCCATCGATTTAGCTCGACGCAATAACCGCACGTTAGAAGAGGCTCGAATCACTTTAGAGCGTACACAAGCTGCTCTTCAAGAAGCATTAGCGGCTGAATATCCCACAATTGGTGTGCTGGCTCAATTTGCCCGTAATGAATCGGCTCAGCAGAGACTGCAAAATTCCCGATTCGGCACGAGTCCGTTTCTGGATAGCGATATTATCAATGCCAGTTTTACAGGAACCCTACAAGCTGATTACGACTTATACACCGCCGGACTACGGCCAGCGCAAATCCGGCAGGCTGAGCAGCAGATACGGTTCCAGCAATTAGAAATAGAAACCACTGACCAACAATTACGCCTGGATATCACCAATAGTTACTATGATTTGCAAGAGGCTGATGCCCAAGTAGAAATTTTTCAAGCCTCTGTACAAGCGGCTGCCCAAAGTTTACGGGATGCTCAGTTGCTTGAACAAGCGGGGCTAGGGACTCGCTTTGATGTTTTGCAGGCACAGGTGGATTTAGCAGATGCCAATCAGAACTTAGTTCGAGCTGTGAATCAGCAGATTATTGCTCGACGCCAACTCGCTCAGTTATTAAGTCTACCGCAGACCGTTGGGGTCACAAGTGCCGATCCGATTGCTGTGGCAGGTGAATGGCCGCTCTCTCTAGAACAGAGTATTGTTTTGGCCTATAAAAACCGAGCGGAATTAGAACAGCAACTTGTGCAACGGGATATTGGGGAGCAGCAACGGCGGATTGCTCTAGCTGCGATTAGACCTCAAGCTTCTCTCAGTGCAGGTTATTCAGTTGTGGGTGTATTCGGAGATGATCAAGGGGCGGCCGGAGGACTATCTCTGGGTGCAAGCTTGCGGTGGAATTTCTTTGATGGAGGAGCGGCTAGAGCTAGAGCTGAACAAGCCCAGAAAAATATTGCGATCGCTGAAACTCGTTTTGCCAGTCAACGCGACCAAGTGCGCTTTGAAGTCGAGCAATCGTTCTACAACTTAAATGCCAACGCCGAAAATATTCAAACTGCCACCACTGCAGCACAACAAGCGGAAGAAAGTTTGCGATTAGCACGATTGCGATTTCAAGCTGGGGTTGGCACCCAAACCGATGTGATTAACCAACAAACGGCTCTGACCCGTGCTAGGGTTAACCAGCTCACGGCCATTTTGGACTATAATCGTGCCTTGGCTAACCTGCAACGGGCAACGAGTAATTTACCCGATAACTCTCTGTACACATTACCCTAGAGAGTGAAGTGGTGTTCTCTTCCGAATCGAGCCGTTATTTTCCTGAATTAGCAAAATTCTTTAATATTTCTTAATAAGATAGGTTAAGGAGAGAGTCAGGAGGATCGATGGCTAATATCAAGTTTGTCAACGAAGGAAAGGAAGTCGTGGCGGCAGATGGAGCGAACTTGAGAGAGAAAGCTCTACAAAATGAGATTGACCTTTACACATTCATGGGAAAGATGATGAATTGTGGCGGTTATGGTCAATGTGGTACTTGCATTATTGAGATTACGGAAGGAATGGAAAATCTTTCCCCTCGCACTGAGGTAGAAAAACGAAAACTAAAGAAAAAGCCCGACACTTATCGGTTAGCTTGTCAAACTTTAGTCAACGGGCCGATCAGCGTAAAAACTAAACCGTAAAACTGATATCCTAAAGTAAACGGGTTAAAAACAATTTAGAGGCACTAGTTCAATGCAAGTTAATGACTTAGGATTTGTGGCCAGCATTTTATTTGTGCTGGTTCCCGCCGTTTTTCTGCTCATTCTGTACATTCAAACGGCTAGCCGCGAAGGTAACAAAAATAGCTAAAACAGCTAAAACCTTTAATTTAAGGAAAACCCTGTCTCGCTTAGTGCTGAGGCAGGGTTTATTGATGGATTTTCGGGAGTGTGCTAATCGCTCCCGATTAAAAGTTACTTAACCCGCCGTACGGGTTAGGAGTACGGGACACTTGGCATAAACTCGCACATAATCAGAGAGTGAACCCCCTAATAGACGATCCAAATCCGGTAAACTCTTGGCAATAGAAGGGCGACGATCTGGAGAACCGAGGATTAATAAATCAATGTTCTTTTCTTCAGCCAGTCGGCAGATTTCTGCACCGGCCTTACCACTTGCATTCAAACAATGGTAGGTAATCCCGCGCTTTTTCGCTTCTGACACAGCCGGTTCTAAAACTGGGTCATCCTCTGGATTTGTTGGGGTGCCAGTACCTTTGCGAGTTTCAGGATTAACGTGTACTAAAAAGAGTTCGCCACCGTTGATATTTTGGACGAAGGACAAGGCTTGATTAAAGCTGGTTTGAGCAGAATCGGAGCGATCTAATGCCACCATAATACGTCTAATTTGTTTGACGTAAGTATCATCTTTAACCAGCAACATGGGGCGTGCAGACAATTGGAAAACATATTGACTGACGGAATTTTCCAAAATTGCTTCTAAGCGCTTCAGTCCTCGCGAACCCATAATAATCAGGTCGGAGTCTTCTTCTTCGGCGACTTGCAAAACTACGTCTTTAGGTTCTCCCTGTTTAAGCCGAGGTGTGATTTTACTAGGGTCTAATTTGATCGACTTAACAGCCTCTGCCAGGATTTTACCTCCCTCTTCCAATTTGGCGGACATGGCGTCAGCGGTGACTTGGGGAGGCACAACGTGTAAGACTGTGACGGATACCTGTTGCAAGGCAGAAATTTCCAGCAACATATTAAGCATCTCTTCGCACAATCCTCGACCTGCGACAGCTAATAAAATTTTTTTAATCATGGAAGTGCCTCTGTGTTTAGTTATGAGTTGTTAATTGCGGACTAACACAGCGAACAATAAGAACATAAGTTCTTGGTGCTGCCATTTCCTGTTTCGGATGTAAGTCCTGTGAGGGCAAGTGGTAATCAGCCTTCCAAGAATAAGGATACTTTTGATGTTGCTAGAAAAATTTGACAATTTATTACTAAGCCATTCAAAATTCACGCATTCAAAATTCAATCCGGAGGAAATCCAATAGTAGCAAGCCTTTTACCCTTTGCCTGACTTCTGCAATAAGTCCATTACTCAGCACTGCCTTGATGAGCAACCATTGAAGAAGAGGGATGGCTATGTAACCTTATGACTCGGTAAACCTCAACCATTTGCTGCTTGCCCTTTAATGCTAGCGGCCCCCAGGATTCTACCTCAAATTGCCCTCGCAAATGAATTAAAGTTTCGTAACCAATGAGAATACGGCAGTCAGTGGGTTGGCGATGTTTTTCGCAACTTTCGAGACGGGAGGCAATATTGACGCTATCCCCAATCACACCATATTCCAAGCGGTCTTTACCTCCCAAACTACCGGCTACAATCGAACCCGTAAAAATGCCGATCCGCATTTGAATCACAGGTAAGCCTTGATGCTGCCAATCCTGGTTCATTTCATCAAGGCGATCGCTAATTGCTAAGGCACAGGCTACGGCAGCTCTAGCATCCTCGTCAATGTCTCGGGAGGTTAGGCGACGTGTGGGTATACCAAAGACAGCCATCAGTCCATCCCCAGTAAATTTATTCACAATACCCTGGTTTTGTATCACTTCCTGAGTGATGACGCTCAAAAATTCATTCAACCACTCCAAGAGAGCTTCTGGGGTCATTTGTTCGGAGATCGTGCTGAAATCTTTGATATCAGCAAACATCATGGTGGCTGTGAGTTTGATGCCAGGGAGTTTGCCCGACTTAATCAGGCGATCGCGTCCTTGCCAAAGTTCCTGAGCAATCTGAGGTGAAGTATTCTGCCCGAGTAACTTCATCACAATTTGCTGCTTTTGGTGAGCATGATACGCTCGATAGCTCACAATAATGCCTGCTGTGAGGATAAATCCTAAGACAGGAGCGGCGAACGGCACCCATCCCCCATTAACAAACAATGTCAAACTAATAAACGTACAAATCCCTAAACCCAGAACCAGACGAATGCCCAATCGTAGGGGATGAAACGTTACCCGTCCCATAATGCCACCGACTACAATCCACCCTACAATCCACAGGATTTCTGCCCATTCTGGCCAAAACCAAAATAAAGGCCGAGCTCCTGAGGCCGCATCAAGGAATTGACTCACCATTTGGGCGTGAATCAAAACCCCCGGCATTTGATAGTTCTCCTTGAGAGTGGAACTAAAAGGAGTCGGAAACATATCCTTGAGGCTGGGGGCAGTAGAACCGATCAGGACAATTTTGCCTTTCACCCAACTTGGATCGAGTGTACCTTCCAAGACTTGAGTTAAACTCACCTGTCGCGCTACGTTATGGGGTGAGCGATAGTTCAGTAAGATTTGATAGCCGTCAGCGTCAATCCGTTGATATCCTCCCGAATTTTCGGTTAGGGGCAAAAATACAGCTTGTCCTAATTGGGGCAAACCGGGATAAATCAGGCTATATTGAAGCGATATTCCTTGCCGCTCTAAATACGTCAGCGCCAAACTTAGGGAAAATGAAAACATTGTCCCCTCTTCGTTTTCCGCAAACAAGATATTACGACGGACAATATTATCGGGGTCGATTGCCAAGTCATTAAACCCAATGCGCTCCTCTGGAACTCCATCGGGAGCAGGTGTGCCGATGACAGGATTAATATTTTGAATAACAATCAAATTGGGTTGTTTGAGCTGAGCGACGAGAGCTGAGCGACCTGGTTCGACCGGAATATCACGATACAAATCTAGGCCAATGGCAGCCGGTTGGAGGGATTGAAGTTTATTTAAAAGTTGGGCAACTACTTCGTCAGACAGTGGCCACCTGTTTTGATTTCGGATATCCTGCTCTGTAATCGTCACGATTAGGAGACGGGAATCTGGTGCTGTGTGAGCAGAACGTAGGCGTACTAGATAATCAAAGGCCATTAGCTCTAGGGATTGTAAACCCCCCAAATGCCGAAGACCTAATAAAATCGCTGTCACCCCCATCACCGAAAACGACGCGGATACAACTCGCTTAACGGCTGTCCTATGGTTTTTGACTAAAGCGAATGCGACGATTGGTGTTATCACCCTGCTGGGTTTGGTTATCCCAAACTTTCGTGCAATGCGGAAGATTGTAGATGGAAGATGTTTCAAATTCACTTTCATTCCATTCACAGTCTTAAAGAGGTTTCATGCAATCTGCCACTCCCTATCTCAATCCGCCAGCAATTATCCCTATCCAGCTTTGAACAGATGGTGACAGCAGAGCCGTTGTTGAAGTGATATTTAACTAGCGACTGCTAAACATTGAATCAAAATTGACAAACAAAATGATTAAACGAGCAGATTTCACATTATTGCATCTTTAGGATGAGGGGTAATACCCCTATCTGCTCAATCAGCATTGGCCACTGACTTTTGACCCCCAATCCATGCCCTATTATGACATTTCCCCCAACCGAGCGTTGTAACAATCTGACTATATAGCGATCGCAGGAGCTGGGAAAGTATATATAAGATATAAAAGGCGACAATTCTTTAAAAAAATTCATGATTGCTTCCCAGTCCGGTTTGGACACCCTTAAGGCATCTTTGAAAGAAAAAGTATTTTTTGGCAATGAACCGACTCCGGAACTCATTGCCATCCTCATCGTGTATTTCGTTCAGGGAATCCTCGGGTTAGCACGGTTAGCTGTTAGCTTTTTTCTCAAAGATGACCTGTCCTTAAGTCCCGCGCAAGTGGCAGCGCTGATGGGGGTTGCGGCATTACCGTGGGTGATTAAGCCTCTATTTGGCTTTCTCTCCGATGGATTGCCTCTGTTTGGCTACAAGCGACGCCCCTATCTGGTGTTATCAGGATTGATGGGTACAGCCGCTTGGTTAAGTCTGGCAACCATGGTGGATACTGCTTGGACAGCCACAGGAGCGATTCTACTGAGTTCGCTATCTGTAGCGATTAGTGACGTGATTGTAGACTCTTTAGTAGTCGAACGGGCACGAAAAGAATCGTTGACGAATTCCGGTTCTCTGCAATCGCTGACTTGGGGGACTTCGGCATTAGGGGGTTTGATTACGGCCTACTTAAGCGGTTGGCTCTTAGAACATTTGGGGACACAAATGGTATTTGGGATTACCGCTACATTTCCCCTATTGGTGTCGGCAGTTGCTGGATTAATTGTCGAAGAACGGGTTGAGTCTCGTCTCGACTTATCCACGGTGTGGACTCAAATTAAGCAACTACGGGGGGCACTCACCCAAAAAGCAATATGGTTGCCGACAGCCTTTGTCTTCATTTGGCAAGCAACACCCACGGCGGATTCAGCTTTTTTCTACTTCACAACCAATGAGTTAGGCTTTGAACCAGAATTTTTAGGGCGTGTTCGCTTGGTAACGAGTGTGGCCTCCCTGATAGGAATTTGGCTATTTCAACGGTTTTTAAAAAATATTCCCTTTCGGGTGATTATGGGGTGGACAACAGTACTCTCTGCCGTCTTGGGAATGACAGCCTTAATTCTTGTGACCCACACTAATCGCGCTTTAGGGATTGATGACCATTGGTTCAGTTTGGGAGACAGCCTGATTTTAACAGTGATGGGACAAATTGCATTTATGCCGGTCTTGGTGCTTTCAGCCCGGTTATGTCCCGAAGGTGTGGAAGCTACCTTGTTTGCCCTATTGATGTCGGTTTGGAACTTAGCAGGATTGTTGTCTCATGAAATAGGAGCATTATTGACCCATTGGTTGGGAGTAACAGAGACGAATTTTGATCAACTTTGGCTATTAGTAGTGATTACAAATGCCACCAGTTTGTTGCCCCTACCTTTTTTAGGTTGGTTGCCGAAGACTGACCCGCAAGCCGAAATTCAAGGAACTGGAACTCATCACTCGTTGCCACCCGCCGAAGTTTTTGAGCATCATGCACCAGGTTCTATGTCAGAACAGCCGTTTTTGCCTGATTTGATGCCTGAATTTATTCGCACTCCGTTAGCCGAACGATTGGGCAAGAGTATGCCTTCTAAGCCGGTAGAAGAACCAGAACCCGTAGATTAGATTGTTATAAATTGTCGCCATAAAAGCTAGGACAGATATAACAGCTCTTGGACTTGTATCCAGAATAAATCTTCTGCCTTTTGACTTGAAAATACAGGAGTCAGGAGTCAGGAGAATGACGACTGCCTTAAAAGGTTAGGACAGCTTTAATCGCTCTTGCGACAACATACAGTCATAACCCTTCTGCCCTCTGCCCTTTGCCTTCCGCCTTTTGCTACACGTTTTAAAACCTGAACATTTGAATTTAAAAATATGCAAACGATACCGAATCAAGACCGATTTTCGGTGCCTGTTTCTACGGTGCCTTACAAACGCGACGATTGGAAAAAAGGTTATCAATCTCAACCCCATGAATATGATTATTGGATTGATGATATTGAAGGGGAAATCCCTCAAGAATTGCGTGGCACGTTATTTCGTAATGGCCCAGGTTTATTAGACATTAATGGGCAACGAATTCATCATCCCTTTGATGGAGATGGTATGATTTCTGCGATCGCCTTTGATGGGGGTCGTGCTCATTTCCGTAATCGATTTGTCCGTACTGAAGGGTTTGTGGCGGAACAAGAAGCAGGAAAAATCCTCTATCGTGGTGTTTTTGGCACACAGAAGCCTGGGGGATGGTGGGCGAATGCCTTTGATTTTCGTCTCAAAAATATTGCCAATACTAATATCTTGTATTGGGGAGACAAACTACTGGCTTTATGGGAAGCCGCCCAGCCTTACCGCTTAGACCCCAAAACATTAGAAACATTAGGAAAAGATAATTTAAATGGGCTTTTGGCAGAGGGTGATTCCTTTGCTGCCCATCCTCGAATTGACCCTGGTACTGAGGACAATAATGGAGAACGGCGCTTAGTTAATTTTGCGATTAAGACCGGACTTTCCAGTACTATTATCCTTTACGAATTTGATGCAGCCGGGCAACTTTTGCAGCGTCAGTCCAGAAGTGTTCCTGGCTTTGCGTTCATTCATGATTTTGCCATTACTCCCAATTACTGTATATTCTTTCAAAATCCGGTTATCTTTAATCCCATTCCCTTTTTATTAGGACTTCGGGGAGCGGGTGAGTGTGTGAAATTTCAGCCCAAAAAACCGACTCAAATTGTAGTCATTCCTCGCAATCCCCAAGCCCCAATTCACATCTTAGAAACCCAAGCGGGTTTTGTCTTCCACCATGCCAATGCGTTTGAGCAAGGGGAGAAGATTTGTATTGACTCAATTTGTTATGAGCAATTACCCGAAGTTGAATCCAATAGTGATTTTCGAGAGGTGAATTTTGAAGTTCTGACACCGGGGCAATTGTGGCGGTTTAATCTCGATTTGAATGAGAAAACTGTATCTCGTCAGTTATTAGAAGAACGCTGTTGTGAGTTTCCCTACGTTCATCCCCAACACATGGGACGCCCTTATCGTTATTTATTCATGGGTGCGGCTCATAATCCCACAGGAAATGCCCCTCTACAAGCGATATTGAAGGTTGATTTAGAGACAGGTGAACGTCAATTGTGGAGCGCTGCACCTCACGGGTATGTCAGTGAACCAATTTTTGTTCCTCGGCCGGGGAGCGATCGCGAAGATGACGGTTGGGTATTGACGATGGTTTATGATGCCAGTCACCATCGCTCAGATATTGTCATATTAGATGGTTGTGATTTGAACCAAGGAGCTGTTGCCAGATTGCATCTCAAGCATCATATTCCCTACGGATTGCATGGCAGTTGGGCGGATAATCTGTGCTAGATTAGGCGATTGCAGCTCAGGGATTGGGATTATCCTCAATTCCTGGCAAAATTTGAAGCAATCGCCTTTTTGATTAGATCAACTCTCTCGATGCGCCCTTCTACCCAATCTCCATTCGTTCAGTGCATTGCCGTCCTTAGCGTCTTAGCCGGGCTCAGCTTAATCCTCCATACCCTGCGTTCCGGTACGTGGCAACCGGGATTGATGTTAACTGATGTCCCTCCCTCGCCCAAGCCTACCCCCACACCCCAACCGGAATCTTTAGTCACTGCCGCCGGTTGGCCGCGACTGTCTCCCCTGCCTGCACCGAAAGAAGTGTGGGAATGTGATGTGGCTGTCATTGGAGGTTCTTTGGGAGGAGTGGCCGCTGCGTCCCATGCCATGAAATCAGGGGCAAAAACCTGCTTAATCGAACTTACCCCTTGGCTGGGAGGACAAATCAGTTCCCAAGGGGTATCTGCGATTGATGAATCTTTAAGGATGCGTTCCCGACAAAATTTTTCTAAAAGCTGGGAACAGTTCAAGCAGTTAATTAAGGAACAACCCGTCAAACTCCCTACTTGGTCAAAGGCTTCCTCCTCGCTGCGCGTCAAAAATATTAATAGTTGCTGGGTGGGTAAGCTGTGCTTTCCGCCTGAGTCCGGAGCAACTGCCGCCGATAAACTTTTGATTGCATCCTCCCTCAAAGCTCCAGGCAGTATTTGGGGCACCTCCACCGCTTTCAAAGGAGCTGAATTTGACGCGACCGGTCAGAGGATTACAGCCATTTATGCCGTTCGACGCATACCCCGCAATCCCAACTATGCGCCTAAAGGCCGCCTCTCTCAAGAACTCACCTCCTGGTATTCCTGGTTTAGTGACAGTGAGTTTGAAAAAATTCCTCTACGTCTACAACCCCCACCCAATGGCCGCATGATCGTGATTGATGCCACTGATACAGGGGAGTTGGTAGGATGGGCGGGGATTCCCCATCGCTTGGGCACCGAATCTCGTACTACCACCGGAGAAGCCAATGCCGCAATTCAAGATAATCCGGATTGTACCCAAGCCTTTACCTTTCCCTTCGCCCTAGCCCTCCATAATGATCAGGGTAACAGTCGGGCGAAACTAGCTAAAATCCAATCGGGATACACTAAAGCAGAGCATCGCCAAGAATATTCCCTCGGGCGGTTCCCTATGTTTGCGGGGGGGAGCTTTTTCAACTATCGACGCATTGTAAGTCTCACCCGCAATAGTCCTACCCTAGGACGGCCACAGCCTGGCGATATCACGATGGTGAACTGGAATCAAGGGAATGATTGGACTTGGATGAATCCCCCTCTGATTATGACTTCCCAACAAATCGCGGACTCGGGGCAACGTCAAAATTGGTTGGGGGGACTCTCCTTAAATGCACTCCGGGATGGCGAAAATCATGCACTACTGTTTTCGGAATGGCTGATGGAAACGAAAGCCCAACCCCCACGTTTTGCTCTTACCCATTTATCCGGTATTGATTCCATGATGGGTACAATTTCGGGTTTGAGTATGATGCCTTATATCCGAGAGGGACGGCGTATTTTTGGGCGAGATGTCTATGGCCAGCCTTCATTTATGATTCGAGAAGCGGACATTAGAAGGGATATGACCGGTGAGCGTAACTTTAAAGCTACGGCCGTGGCTGTGACTCACTATGACGTAGATATGCATGGATGCCGCTATCGGAACTGGGAACCGTCGAATTCGGCTCAAGCAGCACCGGTGAAGGAATATAAGGTTCGACCCACTTATATTCCTTTAGAAAGTTTAATTCCCCAACGAATCGATAATTTGTTAATCGGAGGCAAGGGAATTGCTGCCACTCATATTGTGAATGCTGTTACCCGTGTCCATTACGGAGAGTGGAGTATCGGTGCAGCCGCAGGCGCAACGGCTGGCTGGCTGATGACTCAAGCACCACCGGATTTGACGCCGGCTGACATTGTGCCGCAAAAACGAATGCCGCAATTACACGAGTATATGAAACAGCAAGGACTGCGTTTTGAGTGGTAAATTAACTCATGATTTAACTAGCCGATTTTTTTGGATTCAGGGCATCTTACTGATTAGGTTTATGTTTATGAACTACACAACAGTTGTAAGGCTTGTCGCCTTAAAAACTCCCAAATTGATACAGGGAAAAATCTATGAAATTTAGTATTATTATTACTACTTATAATCGCATTGAATTACTCAAACGGGCGATTGATACGGCCTTAAACCAAACCTTACCCTGTGAAGTAATTATTGTTGATGATTGCTCATCAGATGGTACTCAAGCTTATGTGCAGGAGCAATGTAAGGCAGTTGAGTATCGAGGGAATCAGCGTTTAATTTATCATCGCAATTTAGAAAATATAGGTCACTCCAAGTCGGTGAACCAAGGTGTGGAATTAGCGACCGGTGATTGGATTAAATTATTGGATGATGATGATTATTTAACACCTGATTGTATCGAAAAAATAGCAGAGGCGATCGCCCTACGCCCTCAAGCTGTAATCTGCTCCTGTCAAGCGATTCAGGTAGATAATCAAGGTAGTGAAATTAGCCGAACTCGCAGAACTGGCGCAGGCAAAGCGTTTTATATTCCCCAAGAAGATATTCATTATGGAATGCTATTAGAACAAGTGCCGTTTGGTACTCCTGTGCAAGTGGCGTTCTGCCGTGAGGCATTTTTGAAAACAGGCGGTTGGGACTCTCGCTTTGATGCCAATTTTGATGATATTGATTCTTGGATTAAAATTGCTCAGTTTGGTGATGCTATTTTTATTAATGAATGTCTGGGATATCGGACTCAGTGGCCGGGTGCTTATAATCAACGCTTTTCATTCCTTAAACGCCTGAATACTAATATTTTGATTAAAGAAAAAATTTATTCAAAAGTTAGCTCAAAATATCAGAATCAGATTCCTAGCTTGTCCACTATTCAGAATTATTTAAAATTACATTGGAGTTTGGCTGCGCTGAAGCAAGGAAAGCTATTTGAAGCCGTTACAATGGCTTTTCCTGCGAGTTTATCACTTGATGCTTGGACACTTTTTAAGAAAATTTATCATTTACGTGACCCTAATGCTCAACAATTTGTAATACAAAAATTAATCTTAATTCAGGATTAAGAATAGTGATAAAACCCAATATTTGTAAACTCGAATACAACTCTGGGGTCGTTGTTTTTTGTACAAAAGTCATCGGTTAGGGTCAAAATTTATAGGGTTAATATCACCTAAACCTAATTTCTGTAAGGATTTAGCCTAAATTTAGGCAATCTGTAAAAAGACCTTAATCAGGGAATTGCTCCTAGGGCAAATCTCTAATTTCTGTCCAATGACTGAGTTCAAGGATGAGGATGAATGGCTATACTCGTAGTATATTAAAATTAGTAACAAACACTTGCGTTGTGCACGTTCTGTGCAGCTATACCTGTAAAAACCTTCGCATGAGGAATAACATCGGTGACATCACGCCTACAAATTGCTCAGAAAGCTGAAGAATCCTTAATCGCAGCCTTTTTCGGTAAGTCAGAAGGGAACTGGCGCTCAGAGCGTCGCTACTACACACTACCGGATGGCAACACCAAGGAAATGGTTAGCCTCATTACCATTCGGTTTCTGGAGCAAGGTGATCAGGAACTGATTAAGTTGCAACAATTACACAAGTTACCCGATGATATGCGTCTCATCTGTGGCGCATTAGTGAGCTGGAAAAGCAGCAATTCTGTTACAGGACGTAAGGAGTCTGAAGATTCTACGATATTTGGAGCATTAGGAAATATTCTCTATCGCGATCGCGGTTTCGCTACCACCAAGCCTGTTACGGCTGAGTATTACTTTACCAATCCTCAAACGTTATGCTTGCGGACGGAATACAAAGGTTCTGTGTTTGAAGAAGAATTGAAACTCGTTGGGGACAAATACCGCACTCGTCAAACTATTATCTCTCGTGCTGGAGAACAAAAGATGATTGGTCAATATTTAGAAAAGCGGATTGAAGGCGAATAAGTCAACCCACCTAAAAAATATCAGATGCTGAATTTCTGATTTCCTCTTTACAAACAGGGAGTTAACAGCAATCGAGATGATAGCAACAACAAAGCTGTTTTCCAGGTTAGAGGCGTCTGATATTTTCTATTGACAGGATATGGCTGAGATTTAAGAGTGTGAAAAATAGATTTAATTGTAAAAATAATTAATTGAATTGATTTATTTTATTGGGATAAATGTAGGTCAATTAAATTAGTAATTTCTTCATAGTCAAATTCGTCGGATAGTTCTACTATTCGGAGTATAAAAGAAGAATAACGAGGAGGTAATTGTTGAAGTCGGGACACTTCCTGTTCTACCCCTTCAACATCACCGGTACTCGCTGCTTCATAGAGAGGAAGTAATTCATGACTGGGTGGTAAAATCATAACTTGTGAATGTAGCTTAGTATCACTTTGCTCATCTTTTATTTGCTCTAATAGATGCTCTGAATGCTCTTCATAATTCCATGAGAGGTTTAAAGCGCTCTGTATCTTATCTAGCAATACTTCAACCTGTATCGGTTTAGGAATAAAATCATTACAGCCAGATTCAATGCTGCGTTGTCGGTGAACATCAAAAGCATTAGCAGAAATAGCAATAATTGGAGTCTGATGAAATTCGGGTAATTGGCGTAGTCGTCGCGACATTTCGCAACCATCCATCACAGGCATTACTAAGTCAACGAGAATCAGATTTGGTTGAAACTGAATCGCTTTTTCTAAACCCTCTTGTCCATTAGATGCTTCTAAAAGTTCAAAACCAAGAGGTTGTAGGATATTGATAATGACCGCGCAATTCTCCCAACGGTCATCGACAACGAGGATTTTCTGTGTTTGGCCTTGATAACTAATGATATTATGGATTGACTGGAGGGGAATTGACTCGACAAAGTTTGATGTTACGAGTAAGTCTAAGTCAAACCCAAATTTGCTTCCTACTCCAGGAGTACTTTCGACAAAAATTTTACTTCCCATCAGAGAGACAAGTCTCTGAGTAATGGTTAATCCCAATCCAGTCCCTTCCGCTTGACGAGAACTATCCCCCACTTGCTCAAAAGGTAAGAAAATGTTTGGCAATTGCTCTGACTTGATACCAATACCCGTATCTTCAACTTGGAAGCGAATCTTTTTGATTGATGATAGTTCATTGTTCATTGTCGGCTGTTTTGAGCCATGAACAACTTCTACTTTGAACGTAACGCTACCCGTATCCGTGAACTTGACTGCGTTAGAAAGCAGGTTCATTAAGATTTGACGGAGACGCTTTTCATCAGCGTGAATCGTTGCAGGGAGTGGGGTAAGAGGTTGGTAGGTAAAGTTAATATCTTTTTGAGAGGCTTTGAGATGGAATATTTCTAAAATACTGGTGAGGAAGGAAGGAAAATAAAATTCTTCGGGATGGAGTTCAATTTTCCCAGCTTCGATTTTAGAAAGGTCTAAAATATCGTTAATCAAAGTCAGAAGATGTTCACCACACTTGTAGATAATCTCCACACCTTTTTGTTGTTGAGATGTAATGTATTTATCCTGTTGGAGAATTTGGGCGTAGCCTAAAATACCGTTGAGGGGAGTGCGGAGTTCATGACTCATATTTGCCAAGAATGTACTTTTTGCTCGATTGGCGGCTTCTGCCGCTTCTTTGGCATTTTGCAGAACCTCTTCAGAATGTTTGCGCTCTGTAATATCAGTTATTTGTGCAATTAAATACAGGGGTTCTTGCTGAGTACCGCGCATCAAAGAAATACTCGATAGTCCCCAGATTACTGTTCTATCCTGGCGAAAAAATCGTTGTTCTAGCTGATAACCTTCTTGTTCACCCGCATACATTCGCTCTATGAATTCTAGCTCTTGAGACTGGTCTTCTGGATAGACAATATCTTGCCATCTCATCGATAACAGTTCTGACTCCGAATAACCGAGCATTTGACATAAAGCTGTATTGACTTCCAAAAATCCCCCGGCAATAGAGACAAGACACATCCCGACGGCAAGGGTATCAAAGGCTCCCTTAAATTTGCGTTCGCTGTTTTTGAGGGCTTCTTGAGCTTGTCTTTGTTCTGTGATATCTCGCCCTACAGACTGGAACTCAATAAAGTTACCTTGCTCATCAAATATTGCCCGATTAATCCATTGCATCCAGCGAATTTCTCCGGCAATAATGACTCGATGTTCAACGATTTCGACAGGGTTTTCTACGTTTAGGGAGTTGAGGAGTTGAGTGATTTTTTCTAGGTATTCTGGGAAAATATACGGTTGATAACGTTGATGGAGAACTTCTGAGCGTGACACTCCGTAATAACGGCAGAAGGCTTGATTGACAAAGGTAAGTGTGCCATCGGGTTGAAATCGAGTAATCAATTCGGTCTGATCTTCAAGAATGGCGAGGTAGCGTTCCTCACTTTGTTTTAGGGCTGCTTCAGCACATTTGCGATCGCTAATATCGGTTAAAGTCCCGACATATCCCACAACCTGTCCTGTTTCGTCTCGTTCTAAGGCGGCTTGAGCTAAAACCCAGATTACCCGTCCCTCTCGATTCACAATACGGTATTCGCCTTGCCAATGAACCTGATGAGCAATTGCATCTTGCCACCCTTGCTGAACTTGGTTGATATCATCTGGATGAATATAGGTAATCCACTGGAATCCCAACACTTCGTCTAACGGAACCCCAACAATGTCACAAGCTCGTTGATTGGCATAAGTAGTCTGTCCTGACGCATCGGATCGGAAGATTCCCACCGGAGAGATTTCCGAAAGGATACGAAATAGCCTCTCGCTTTGTTGTAATGCCTCTTCAGTTTGTTTGCGATCTGTGATATCGCCTGCAAAACCTACAAATCGAAGCGGATTTCCGGCTTCATCTCGAATGAGCAGAACTTGGGCAAAAATCCAGCGAATGGTACCATCGGGACGAATAATCCGATACTCTCGGGTGACAGAATTGCCTTGACACTGTTGGGCAACAGATGCAATAATCTCTTCGCGATCATCGGGATGTACTGTTTTTAACCAAGAGTCAGGATGTCGATATAAGCTCTCACAGGTGCGTCCAAAAATCTTTTCGTAAGCGGGACTAATATACAGAAATTGCTGAGATTTAGCACAACGAATGAAGAACAATTGATTAATCGTGGATGCAATTTCCTGAAAACGTTCCTCACTCTGCCGTAGTGCTTCTTGGGTTAGTTTGCGGTCGCTAATGTCAATATCCACCCCATCGACAATCAGTTCACCTTGCTCTCCCCGTTGAAATCGGGCGTGATCTACAATCCATTTCCCTTCCCCTGATGCAGTCATTAACCGATACTCAAGTTGACCCGGTTCTAATGTTTGTCCCGCTAGCTGTAATGCCTGGAAAAATTTGGGACGATCATCTGGGTGGATCAGACTTAAGGCATTATTTAAACCCTCTGGATGCTGGAGCAATTCGTTGGGGTCGTATCCTAAAAGTCGGCGGTAGCTGTCACTGAGATACAAACTCAACAGGTTCCCTTCTGCTGAATAGACTGCTCGATAAATGCCACCGGGAATATTAGCGGCAATGCTGGATAGCTTTTGCTCTTGCGCTTGCAATGCCAGTTCAGTTACTTTGCGATCGCTAATGTCAGCAACAATACCAGCTAATTTCACCACCTCACCTTGAACGTTGTAAATCGGTTGTCCCTTGGCTTGGATATAGCGAATGTTGCCTTTTTGAGTAATAATCTTTAAGTCTGTATTGAAGGGTTCACGGATGATTACCGCTTCAACAACCTCTTGTTGGAATCGTTCGTGATCATCGGGATGGATTTGCTGAATGGTCAGATCGGGTCTAGGTACAGGCGCTAGTTCTTCGGCTTCATAAATACGATACAGTTCTTGTGACCAAACCACCTCCTGCGTTGCCAGATCGAACTCCCAACTACCAACCTTAGCAATGCGTTGAGCCTCGGTGAGGGCAGCAGTTTTTTCAGCAACCTGTCGTTCTAAATCCTGAGCATAGTTTTGGCGAAGTTGGTTGGCTTCTTGAAGTGCCATCACCATCTGAGCAAAGGATGTTCTCAAACTCTCGACTTCAGCAATGCGGGTGGCTGGAAGCGGTGTATCGAGGGTGCCAGACGCAACGGTTTGGGTGGCTTGGGTGAGGCGAAAAAGCGATCGCGTAATTCGCTTAGAAGTCCACATCCCACTGCCAATTGCCCCCAGCAGTGCCAATCCACATAGCAACACGGTGCGGTAAACATTCGCCTGAATTTGGTCTATAAAATCCGACTCTGGAACAACAACAACAATCGTCCAATTGATTTGGTTATCTAACTGAAATGGGATAACGCGCCCAAAGTACTGTTGATTGTGCAGGCGAAACCCCTTAGGATAAGCCTCAGGGTTCAAGCTCCAAGCTGCTGCTGTTCGCGTCACTAGATTTTGGCTGTCTTGAGCTGCTAATCGTAAAGTTTCTGGTGGTGACGTTTCTTTTGGCTGGATTGCAGGATTCCGGCGAAACGGCAGTTCGGTGGTAGAAGTCGCAATCAGCAGTCCCTTTTCGTCTATGATGAATGCTTGTCCAGTCGTGCCTATTCCCAGAGTGCGTAAAAACTCCCCAACCTGATCCAGATAAATACTGGCACTGAGTACCCCCTGGAAATTCCCCTGAGAATCTGTAAAAGGTAGAAAGTAAGCCATCATCAGGATGGGGTAATCTTGGCCTTGCACCAGGGAAACCACAAGCTGCCAAAATTCCTCTTTAGACTCTTTTGCCACTCTATACCAGGGATTGGTAGGGGGATCAGCATGGGGATCATAGTGGGGTAGAGTATCTTGCAAGTAGAGGCGATTGCCCTCTCTATCTGCTGCATAGTTCTCTAGCGCCCCCGTTTTAGCGTTGCGTTGGCGAATGACTAATCGATTGGGTTTAGGATGACCAACGGCCAGAAAATCCTTGCTTTGTGTCGTGATCATCATTCCATTAACATCGCCATGAATATTTAACTGCTCAACAAAATAGGTCTGCATGAGGGATGTATTTCGCCAGTCCAAAATCCCCAATTTAATGGCCGCTTTATGTTCCCTCGCTACAGTTTTTGGAGTTTTCAGAAGATAATACTCTAGGTTTTGAACAATCCGATTACCCTTTTCTTGCATCAATTGGTTAGCCAAATCTGCAACTGCATGCTGTCCACTGCGGTAGGAGAAATAGCCCACTAAAGTTACTGCGCCTACGGTTTGCACCACAAACGGTAAAGTCAGAACCAGTAGCAGAGGGAGTTTCCTCAAGACTTTGTTCGCTAAGGGAAAAACTATAAGAATAGGCATAAGGGCTCAGGTGTGTGGATGGAACACGGGCGATGCCTAAGGTGGTTTGCGTAGCAACCGTCGCTTTTGAATCTGAAAGTTAATAAGCTGTCGCGTATTAGCTAGGATGCTTGCCTGGATTGAGTTTTCCATTGGATAAATTTTGAATGGCTTATCCTCACCCTTGTTGACCATTTTTATACAAAAAGCCCTGACATCTCTGCCAGGGCTTCGCTTGGAATTACCGATTTAACTTAGCGTCAGTTAGTGTCATGCAACAGATTCCGCTCCAGTTGTGGAGGCGGCCAACTCGGCTAAACGTTCCTGTTGGTCTTGGCTAATACAAGATTGAACAATAGACTCCAAATCCCCTTCTAAAACTGGACTGAGGGAATAGTTTTGACCCAAACGGTGATCGGTTACACGATTGTCTTTGTAGTTATAAGTCCGGATTTTTTCGGAACGCGAACCTGTACCCACTTGCGATCGCCGCATGGAAGTCACCGCATCTTGTTGCTCTTGTAGCTTAATCTCATAAAGCTTAGCCCGGAGAATCTGCATCGCTCGCTCTCGGTTTTGAAGCTGCGATCGCTCTTCGGTACAAAACACCCGAATTCCGGTCGGCTTATGAATCAAGTCAACCGCCGTTTCCACCTTATTGACATTTTGTCCACCTGCCCCACCGGAACGAGCCGTTTTCATTTCGATATCTTTGGGGTCAATCTGGATTTCCACATCATCAACTTCCGGCATGACGGCCACTGTCGCCGTAGAAGTATGAACCCGTCCTCCTGCTTCCGTCACCGGGACTCGCTGCACCCGATGCACACCGGCTTCAAACTTCAACTTACTATAAACTTGGTCGCCCTGAATTTCCAAAATGGCTTCTTTAAAACCGCCCATATCCGCCAGGGATTCTGAGAGCAACTTCACCCGCCAATTTTGAGACTCAGCGTAACGGGAGTACATTCGCACCAAATCCCCCGCCCAGATACTGGCTTCATCACCGCCAGTCCCTGCCCGAATTTCCAACATAATATTTTTGTCATCGTTGGGGTCACGGGGCAGCAGCAAAATCTTGAGGCGGCTTTCCAAGTCTTCGAGCTGGGTTTCTAATTCGTCCACCTCTAAGGCCGCCATCTCGTGCATTTCCGAATCCCCACTCGCTTCCTTGAGGACTTGTTTGGCTCCGGCTAACTCTTGTTGAGCATTCTTCCAAGTTTCGTAGGTATTGACCACTTCTTCGAGGGAAGAACGGGCTTTTGTCACCCGTTGCATTTCCACCGGGTCAGTGGCAATATCCGGGTCAGCCAAACGCCGTGTTAATTCATGAAAGGTTTGTTCAACCGATTGTAATTTCTCCAGTAGGTAGGTTTCCGCCATGACTTATGCGATCGCTCCATTGAAATAGCTCACTTGGCTTACAGACAAAATCAATCAACCCAATGGTTCTCTCAAACTGGGTGATAACAGCAAGCCAAGGAAGCTACTTCTCTTTTTTGCCACCCGATTCAGGAGCGGAAGCTGTCTCATCCAGCATTCCATATTTCCGCATGAAGCGCTCGACCCGACCCTCAGTGTCAATCATTTTTTGGGTGCCGGTATAGAAGGGATGATTCCCTGACCACACATCCACATGAATTTCGGGTTTGGTGGAGCCAACGGTCATGACCACTTCTCCGTTGCAGTAAACCTTGGCTTCTGGATACCATTCGGGATGAATCTCAGGTTTTGGCATAATTCTTCCTTGATTTTAATGTTTTGTCTATTTTTAATTTTAGCTTTTAGCTATCAGCAATCAGCTCTCGCTCTGGGATTGAATCTCTTGAAGCTGACTGCTGAGTAAGCCATCTGGACTTTAGCGTTTGGAGTACTGAGGTGCTTTCCGGGCTTTATGTAAACCGTATTTCTTCCGTTCTTTGGCGCGGGGATCGCGAGTCAAGTAGCCTTCTATTTTTAGAGGCGAACGATTTTCGGGGTCTAATTCGCATAAGGCTCTAGCGACACCTAGGCGCACTGAATCGGCTTGTCCCGTTAAGCCACCCCCGTGAGCATTGACCAAAATATCATACTCATTCTCTAGACCCAAGGTTTCGAGGGGGGCTTTGATTACAGCCAGGTAGGCAGAATTACCTTGAAAATAATCCTCTCCTGTACGACCATTGACCGTGATCTGACCACTACCAGGAACTAAACGCACCCGTGCGATGGAAGATTTGCGACGGCCGGTACCCCAGTACATGACGCGATCAGTTGTTTCTGTTGCTTGCATTATTTATCTCCTCCTGGAATGGTCTGAATCGTGATAGTTTGGGGCTGTTGAGCTTGATGGGGATGGCTATCTCCGGCATAAACCTTCAGCTTGGTGAAGAGTTTTCGACCAAGTGAATTCTTAGGAAGCATTCCCTTGACGGCGTGTTCAATAATCCGTTCGGGTATACGGGCTTGGAGTTTAGCAAAGGTTTCGGTTTTCATCCCCCCCGGACGCCCAGATGTGCGCCAATAAATCTTCTGGGTGCGTTTCTTACCTGTGACCGCGACTTTTTCAGCATTAATCACGATCACAAAGTCACCCGTATCCATGTGGGGGGTATAGTTGGGTTTGTTCTTTCCTCGAAGAATCCTAGCAATTTCACTGGCTAGTCGTCCTAAACGCTGGTTGGTCGCATCAATCACGTACCAATTTTTCTCGAGGGTATCGACGGGGGGGAGATAGGTTTTTTCCATCGGTCTACTCTAATTTGAAGTTAACACTTAAGTTGAAGGTTAAACGTTGAAGGTGGAAGATATCAGCAACCGCTCTGGCTTTGAGCAATACCCTCCAACTATCCATTAAGACAGTATTGAGTTGGGGCTAAAGTCGGCAAGAGAAACCTCGGTTGTGTGTCATACCAGACTTCTGGGGGAAAGGGCGAGTTGGGGTAGCCGACTCGCAATAAGCACAGCCCCTTAGCAGGAGCTGCATATTTGACGGCTTCTCGTCGTTGGTTCACCCACAGTTCCGTGAAATCATTAGGGTGTAGCTCCCCCCTCCCGACTCTGACCAAAATTCCAACCAAGAGCCGTACCATGCCATATAAAAACCCGTTGGCTTGAATTTCAATATGGATAAATGGCCCGTTGCGGTAACATTCTACGTCTTGCACATCGACCCACGAATGTTTCCGTCCTGAATTAGCGCGATGAAAGGCCGCCAGATGATGCCGACCGAGCAAGGGGTTTAAGGCATCCTGAATCCGGGTTTCATCCAGGGGAGCATGATAATAATGCCAACAAAAGGGGCGCACGAACAAGTTCGGGCAGGAGTCAGTATAAAGGGTATAGCGGTAACGACGCCAGGTCGCACTAAAACGTGCATGCCAGTCGGGCAGCACTAAGGCCGACGCCCGTACTAGGATATCATCGGGCAATCGGCTATTGAGAACGGCCGCCCATCGGTGAGCCGGTATGGGGCTAGTGACATTAAAATGTGCTACTTGGGCAGCCGCATGGACACCTGTATCCGTACGACCGGCTCCATAGAGTGTAACAGGCTGTTGCTGAACCTGCGATATTACGTTTTCAATTTCCTCCTGTACGGTACGGTGATGGGGTTGGCGTTGCCACCCATAAAAATGTGTACCCAGGTATTGAATCACTAACGCGATGCGGGATGGGTTGTTTGTTAAGGGTTGTTTGTTAGGGGTTTCAGAAGAATGGGTCATGAGCAAAAAACAAACAACACACAACAAACAACACGATTAAACCAGCTCAATAATGGCCATTTCCGCATTATCGCCCCGACGCCGCACGGTTCTCAGGATACGAGTATATCCGCCGTTGCGATCGCTATAACGTTGTGGGACTCCCTCAAACAGAGCATGAACTAACTGTTTGTCATAGAGATATCCCAAAGCCTGACGGCGAGAGGCTAAGGAGCCATCTTTGGCCAGGGTAATCATTCGTTCCACTTCTGAGCGAACAGCTTTAGCTCGAACTTTGGTGGTTGTGATTCGTCCGTGACGAATCAGTTCGGTTGCCAGAGACCTCAGCAAGGCTTTACGTTGGTCAGCCGGCTTTCCCAGTTGGGGTACGCGACATCGATGACGCATTTTCTTTTCTTCCTATACACTCCAAATAAACTGAACGGGTTCTCTTTGGTCTTAGCTAGGTTTGGCCGATTTCTCTTGAGGCAGCGTAATTCCCAGACGCCGTTGTAAGGCTTCGATGACTTCTTCAGCCGACTTTTGACCAAAGTTTTTAATTTCCAGTAAGTCTTCTTGGCTGTAATCTAGCAAGTCAGCAACTGAGTTAATTTGAGCACGCTTTAAGCAGTTATACGCCCGCACTGAAAGCTGTAATTCCTCAATCGGGATTTGGCTAGTTGGGTCTTCGTCGTCTAGATATTCATCTTTATGGGTATCTAGCGAGTTGATATCCTTGAGAGGATTAAACAAATCCACCAATAGGTTGGATGCTTGACTCAACGCTTCGTGAGGACTCAAACTTCCATTCGTCCACACTTCCAAAACCAAGCGGTCTTTTTCTAGGGAACCGTCGATGCGAGCATCCTCTACACTGTAATTTACCTTACTAACCGGCATAAATACCGCGTCAATTTGGAGAAAGTCTACTGCTGCTCCATCGTCACGTCCCCGTTCTACGGAACGATAGCCTTTGCCCTTCTCAATCCGGAACTCCATCTCCAGCCTAGCCCCGTCTGCTAAAGTGGCAATATATTGACCGGGATCTACGATTTCTACTTCGGATGGTAAATCAAACTGAGCTGCTCTGACGGTAGCAGGGCCTGTAATCATCACTCGACCGATCTGAGGCGCAGAGGAAGGGCTTTGCCACTTGAGGACAATCTCCTTCATGTTCAGCAAAATTTCCAGAACGTCTTCTCTGACTCCATCCAAGGTGGCGAACTCGTGATTAACCCCAGCAATGCGGACGGCGGTCACAGCAGCTCCTTCCAGATTGGACAAGAGAACTCGCCTAAGAGCGTTGCCTACCGTCGTGCCTTGACCGCGTTCGAGAGGCTCCAGGACAAATTTGCTATATTGACTCTGATTCTTTAGTGTTTTAGACTCTACACACTCGATCTGAAACTGCGCCACGGAGTATCCTCCCTTACTCATGAGACCCAAAAGAAAGCACTATCCTTGTGCTTTCTCATCTTTAGTACCCCCGAAATCGGTCGGGTGCACTATGCCAATAAACGAAGCACCAGTTTGGCTAACAGAAGAGACTAAACCCTTCTGTTTTACTGACACTCCGCAACCTTTAATCCAGTCCAATCGCTGATTAAACTCGACGCCGCTTGGGCGGACGGCAGCCGTTGTGAGGAATGGGTGTGACATCCCGAATTAAGGTAATTTCTAAACCTGCCCCTTGAATAGCCCGAATTGCTGTTTCCCGACCCGCACCCGGACCGCTAACCATCACTTCAATTTGTCGCATTCCTTGGTCTATTGCTCGACGGGCGGCTGAATCAGCGGCCGTCTGAGCGGCAAACGGTGTTCCTTTTTTGGCTCCTTTAAATCCACTAGAGCCGGCAGAAGCCCACGAAACCACATCGCCTCTTGTATCAGCAATAGTGACAATGGTGTTATTAAAGGTGGACTGGATGTAAGCTACTCCGTTCGGTACATTACGTTTTTGTTTTTTTGCACCTGTTTTTTTAGTTGGTCGCGCCATCTCGCTTTATCAATTTAACTGTACTGGTGTAACTGAATAAGAACATTTGATTACTTCTTAGCCGGTGGCTTCTTCTTCCCTGCCACTGCCATCCGCCGACCCCTGCGGGTTCTGGCATTCGTGCGAGTCCGTTGTCCCCGGACTGGCAATCCCATGCGATGACGGCGACCTCGATAGGCACCAATATCAACCAAGCGCTTAATGTTCATGGATTCCCAGCGCCTGAGATCCCCTTCGACCTGATAGTTGCTTTCTACGGCAGCTCGGAGAGTTGCCACGTCCGCATCGCTTAAATCTTTGACTCTTGTATCGGGATTGACTCCCGTTGTTGCCAAAATTTCTTTAGACCGCGACAGGCCGATTCCATAGATGTAGGTTAGACCAATTTCTACGCGTTTATCGCGAGGAAGGTCTACACCAGCAATCCGTGCCACACTTTTCTCTCCCTATTCTTTGTTTTGTGCTACAAATGAGACTTAAGAGCCTATTAATTAGCCCTGTCGTTGCTTGTGCTTGGGATTTTGACAAATCACCATCACTCGACCCCGACGCCGGATAACCCGGCACTTTTCACAGATTTTTTTGACAGATGCTCTAACTTTCATATTTTTTGAGCCACACTGCAAGCTTAAGATTATACCATCTTTTAGGATATGGTTGTTATTATGTGCTGGTCAACGTTGAAGCCAGACCAATAATCTTTAGATTATTTTTACTTTTTCCGCAAGCGGTAAGTGATACGACCTTTGGTGAGATCGTAGGGCGTGAGTTCAACCTTCACCCGATCACCGGGCAAAATTTTGATGTAATTTCGCCGGATTTTTCCGGATATATGAGCCAGGACATTAAAGCCGTTGTCCAGATCGACTCGGAACATGGCATTTGGCAGGGATTCAGTTACCGTGCCTTCCATTTCGATTAAGTCTTGTTTAGCCAATAGATTCAAACCTCAATTTAACCTACCCAAGCGTACCCTTCAGACCTTCAAAGGTTTGTCCAGGGCTTCTTAACATATTTTATCAAAATGTTGGTTAATCGACTGCTTTTGTCCATCGGCCTTTAACTTTTTTCAATGATTTCAAGTGATACCCCTGGAGCAGAAGGTAATCTCGAAAGCATGGAAATCAAGTCTTTGGAAGTGATGTTTCCGAGTTTTATAATCTGCCTAGGCAAATTTTAGGAAGTAACAACTTTCTTGAGAGATTCCGTGACTTCTTCCACCGAACGATTTCCATCAATCGCTCTTAAACACGAACGTTCCTGATAAAACTCTATAACAGGTTCCGTTTCGTTGCGATAAACTTCCAAACGCCGTTGAATCGTGTCTGCGTTATCATCCTGACGTCCCCGTTCTAAGAGCCGATTGATCAACACCTCATCCGGAACTTCCAGGTTGAGAGCATAATTTAAGGTTTGATTAAGCTCTTGCAATAGGGTTTCCAAAAAAGCAGCTTGACTGACATTACGCGGGAAGCCATCTAAGATCCATCCTTTTTGGGCATCGGGTTGCTTTAAGCGATCGCGCACCAAATCAAGCAGTAAATTGTCAGGAACTAACTCTCCCTTTTCCACATAAGACTGTGCCTTTTGTCCTAAAGGTGTCGCTTGGGCGATCGCGTTTCGCAAGATTTCACCAGTAGATATATGAGGAATTTCTAGCGACTCAGCCAACCGTTGTGCCTGAGTTCCTTTCCCCGCCCCTGGAGGCCCTAAAAAGATTATTTTTGCCATTTAGTTCTTGATCATGAGTCATGGGTCATAAGTGTACAAGTCATTAGCCATGAATCCCTAAAAATTTAAGAACCACAGGCTAATGACTCTGGGTTATTATTTGACCATACCTTCGTAACGCTGGGAAATGACATAAGTCTGAATTTGTTTGGCAGTCTCAATCGCCACACCTACCAAAATCAGTAACGATGTCGCCCCCAACCCTTTAAAAGTAGTAACGCCCGTAGCGCTTTCTACTGCTGTAGGAACAACAGCGACTAATCCTAAAAAGATGGCTCCCAAAAATGTGAGTCGATTCAAAACCCGCTCAATATACTCACTGGTTGCTCGTCCTGGGCGAATTCCCGGAATACTTGCTCCCATTTTCTTAAGGTTCTGCGCCATATCCACAGGCTGAACAATGAGGGAGGCGTAGAAGTAGCTAAAGAACAGAATGAGGATTAAGTAGACTAAGACATACAGCCAGGGAGTGGGGCCACTGGGACTGAGATAAGTGGAAACTTGATTTAAGGCTTGATTAAATTGAGCTAAAAATCCATTACTACCTGCTCCACCCCGTGTAAATTGAGCCAGAGATGCCGGCAGAATCAAAACAGCAGAAGCAAAGATAATCGGCATCACACCACCTTGATTGAGTCGTAGCGGTAAGTAACTGGTACGCTCTTTATAAGTACGGCGACCCACCTGACGCCTTGCCGAAATAATCGGGATTCGACGGGTTCCCTCCTGCACAAAAACAATCCCGACAATCATGATCAAAAAGACCAGCAGGAGAATAACTACCTTACCGATTGCTTCTCGTCCACCGGTCTGAGCGAGTTCAATAGTTTGCCCCAAAGTCCGGGGCAAAACGGCAACGATATTCACAAAAATCAGTAGAGAGGCTCCGTTACCAATACCTCGTTCGGTAATTAGTTCCGACAGCCACATGACAAACATCGAACCGGCAGTGAGTGCCAGCGAGGTTTCAACAATAAACATCGGCCCGCCATCAATGGCATAAGGTCTCAGCAATCCTGCCGTAATTCCAACACTATTGATGACTGCCCAACCAAATGCCAAATAACGAGTAATCTGGGAAATTTTGCGACGCCCAGCTTCTCCTTCATTTTTCTGTAGATTCTCTAAAGACGGAATCGCGGCAGTCAGTAGCTGTAGGATAATTGAGGCATTAATAAAGGGCAAAATTCCTAGGGCAAAAATCCCTACAGCAGAAATACCGCCTCCGGCAAAGATGTCCAAGAATCCAAGAACCGAGTTATTTTGGATATCGGCGGCAAATCTGGCTCGGTCAATTCCTGGTATCGGCAAGAAAACACCGAAGCGAGCTAAAACCAACAGACCGATGGTCAAAAGTAGCCGACCTCGCAGGCCGGCCGCTTGAGCCATTTGCATAAATGTTTCTTGAGCTGTTGGAGCTTTATCGCGATTAACGACCATAAAGGGCTACCTCTACAGAATACGGAGTCATGCAAGTCAGCCGATCTTGAAATCAGCCGGATGCATTTATTTATGCCTCTATGACTTCACAGCTCCCACCAGCCGCCTCAATTTTTTGGCGGGCACCAGCCGTGAAGGCAGCAGCTTTAACATTGAGGGCTACATTCAGCTCCCCATTGCCGAGAATTTTCAACGGGCCATCGTTGGTGGTTACGATACCGGACTCCATTAAGGAGGCTAAAGTTACCTCTGTATTGGCAGGGAGTGATGCTAGCTTATCTACGTTAATCGTAGTGTAATGTTTAGGATTGATAACCGTAAAGTGCTTTAACTTAGGTAGGCGACGATACAAGGGCATCTGACCCCCTTCAAATCCGGGTCGAGTACTTCCACCTGACCGAGATTTTTGACCTCGCATTCCTTTGCCGCAGCTAGCGCCTTGGCCTGCCGCAACGCCCCTGCCAAGACGACGCCGGCGCTTTTGAGAGCTAGGTTTGGGGCTGACATCGTTAATTCTCATAATGTTGCGCTATTAATTACAGGTTATTGGTTTAGTTGTGATTTGTTATTCGTTGTGGGTCAAACAACGAACAACAAACACTCATTAAGCATAGAGGTTCTCAACAGGAACGCCTCGTTCTTCGGCTACTTCCGAGAAGGTGCGTAGTGAATCAAGGGCGTTGACAGCGGCTCTAGCATTATTAAGAGGGTTATTAGAACCCAGTTGTTTGGCTAAAACATTGCGAACTCCTGCTAATTCCAGCACCGTACGCACCGCTCCCCCAGCAATTACACCTGTACCGGGAGCTGCTGGGCGCATCATCACTTTAGCCCCCACCGCCGCACCATTCGAGGGATGAGGAATAGAATTAGATTTGGTCAGGGGAACATCAATCAGTTGCTTTTTGCCATCAGCAACCCCTTTGCGAACAGCACCAATTACATCACTGGCTTTGCCAACGCCCACACCAACTTGACCGCGTTCGTTGCCCACCACTACAATGGCTCGGAAGCTGAGTTTTTTCCCCCCTTTAACGACCTTACTGACCCGGCGGATTTGAATCACTCGCTCTTGCCAGGTTGTTTCTTTCTCTTTAGCGCGGTTACTTTTTCGACGAGTTGCCATAGTTTTTATCCTGAAAAATTACCGTATCAAAGGCTACATTTTCTAAAAATCTAGTCCGGCTTCGCGAGCAGCTTCTGCTAAGGCTTTAATTCGCCCGTGAAAGAGATTGCCACCTCGGTCAAAGACCACTTTTGTGATACCTTGCTCCAGGGAACGCTGAGCAATTAATTTGCCTACTGCTGCTGACGCTTCACAGGTGGCACTCGATTGTAATTCGGACTTCAGGTTGGGTTCTACCGTAGAGGCCGCCGCTAGAGTCTTCTGTAACCCGTCGTCAATGACTTGGGCGTAGATATGCTGATTAGAGCGGAAGATGGCTAATCTAGGACGATCGGAAGTCCCGTTGACTTTGCGGCGCACTCGTCGATGCCGCCGATGGATGGATTCTTTACGAGTAAGCTTCATTTTTACTTCTTACCTGCCTTACCAGCTTTACGTCTGACTACTTCATTGGCATAACGGATGCCTTTACCCTTGTAGACTTCTGGGGGGCGAATAGAACGAATTTGAGCCGCTGTATTGCCTACAATTTCTTTGTTAATCCCGCTCACAATGACGTTGACATTACCTTCAACAGCCACTTGAATTCCTTGGGGGGGAACGATTTCAACAGGTTTGCTGTAACCCACGTTCAAAATTAAGTTCCGGCCTTGCACCTGAGCACGGTATCCCACACCCTGGATAGCGAGACGCTTTTCAAATCCTTTAGAAACGCCTTCCACCATATTCGCCACGAGTGTGCGAGAAAGTCCATGGCGTTGGCGAGCAACCCTGGACTCATCCCGGCGCAACACTCGCAGTGTAGAACCCTCTTGCTCGACTTTGACTTGTTCGGGCAAAGTCCGGCTTAGTTCTCCTTTAGGGCCTTTGACAGCCACATATTGACCTTCAATTGTCACGGTTACTTTATCCGGGATATCTATGGGGCGTTTGCCAATCCGCGACATGACGAAATCCTCCTTGAATTAGTGATGAGTAATGAATGATGGCTCATAACTCTAACGTCAAACGTTGTGATTTACCAGACGTAGCACAATACTTCGCCACCAATTCCCTGACGCCGTGCTTCTCGGTCAGTCATAATCCCATGAGAGGTAGAGATAATTGCAATCCCAATTCCTCCTAAAACTCGCGGTAATTCTTTGCAGTTGGAGTAGACTCTCAAACCGGGTTTACTGACGCGTTTCATGGCTCGAATAATCGGTTGGCGGTTTTTGCCCTTGTATTTAAGAGAAACCACCAGTTGTTTTTTTATTCCCTCACCCGCTTCTTCATAATCAGTAATAAAGCCTTCGTCTTTGAGGACTTTGGCAATAGAACGGGTCATTTTTGTGGATGGGATATTGGTTGTTTGATGCCGTACCATACAAGCATTACGGATGCGGGTCAGCATATCTGCAATTGTGTCGTTTGCCGCCATTAGTTCCTTCCTAATTGCTAAACGTTTAGGTGTCCCGGAAGGGCATACCCATCTCTTTGAGTAAGGCGCGGCCCTCTTCGTCGGTGTTTGCTGTTGTGATAATTGAAATGTCCATGCCCCGAATTTGATCGATGCTGTCGTAGTCTATTTCCGGAAAGATGAGCTGTTCTCGAACACCCAGCGTATAGTTCCCGTGGCCATCAAAGCTTTTAGGACTGATACCCCGAAAGTCTCGGATTCTAGGGAGTGCCAAGTTGATTAATCGATTGAGAAAGGAATACATCCGATCGCCGCGCAGCGTAACCATAACCCCAACCGGCATTCCTTGGCGGATTTTAAAACCCGCGATCGCTTTTTTAGCTCGGGTGACCACGGGTTTTTGTCCCGTAATAATAGCGAGTTCGCTCACGGATGATTCTAGAGCCTTGGCATTTTGAGATGCCTCTCCCAATCCCCGGTTCACAGTTACTTTAATGACCTTCGGGACTTGATGGATATTGCTATAGCCAAATTGCTCTTTAAGCTTTGAGACTATCGTTTCTTGATAGAGAGTTTTTAGGGGTTCTGCCATAGTGCTTGTCCTTTTAACCCTGGGCTTGGTCAGGGGGTTGTGATTGGTTATGGGTTGTTTGTTCCTGGTTATGGGTTGTTTGGGATTACTCCTAAAAACGATAACTAAAAACTAACCATTAACAACCCCATTAATCGATAATTTCACCAGTTTTTTTGAGCATTCGCACTTTTTTTCCTTCGGAATTAAAGGTATAGCAAATGCGGCTGGCAATTTTTTGTTTGGTGGAATAAAGCATCACATTGGAGCTATGGATCGGAGCTTCAAAAGTCACAATCTGGCCGGTTTCTCCCTCTTGCTGCGGCTTAACGTGCTTAGTTTTTACGTTAACCCCTTTAACAATGACTTTGCTGGTTTTAGGCAAAGCTCGCAAGATTTCTCCAACCTTTCCTTTATCTCGACCAGAAATGATTTGAACGGTATCACCTTGTTTAACGTGCATTTTGTAGCGCGTGGTTGTATTTGCGCTCTTGGATTGACTTGCCATCAGAGTACCTCGGGAGCCAGGGAAACAATTTTCGTAAAGTTTTTGTCGCGCAGTTCCCGCGCTACAGGACCAAAAACGCGGGTTCCTCTAGGGTTGCCATCGGTGTTGATAATGACGGCAGCGTTGTCATCAAAACGAATACTCATCCCACTATCACGGCGTAATCCTTTGCGAGTGCGAACAATCACAGCCCTAACGACATCTGATTTTTTCACTGCCATATTGGGAATCGCTTCTTTAACCACGGCAATGATCACATCGCCCACGCTGCCGTAACGCCGATTCCCAGCACCTAAGACGCGAATGCATTGAAGTTTACGCGCTCCACTGTTGTCAGCAACATTCAAGTAAGTTTCTTGTTGAATCATGGGTGAACCTTCCTTTGGGTTAGTAGGGGCGTTAGCAAAGCGGTAGCGATTGGATGTGGCGTCGGCATTGGTTAATCACGATTACTGACTGCATTGACCCATAACTGATTGGCATGAATTTGGATGCTCATCGGTTCGCTACTGCCAGCTTCACAAAAAGCGGCTACGCTAACGCCTACACAGTTACTGGTGGGTTCGTTCTTAGTTGTGAATACTAAAAACTAGGACAACGCTTAGGCTTGAGAACCGCGACTAAGAATTTCTGTCACCTTCCAGCGTTTGGTGCGGCTTAATGGACGGGTTTCTTGAATGCGAACGCGATCGCCTTCTTTACATTCATTTTCCTCGTCGTGTGCTTTATACCGCTTCGTCTGCACGACAATTTTGCCGTACTTGGGATGGGGGGAACGGTTTTCAATCGCGACCACGACGGTTTTGTTCATTTTGTCGCTGACAACCAGACCGACTCTTTCTTTAACTGCCATCGAGGTCTACTCCTCCTCTTGTTCGTTAGATTGCGGGGTTTGAACCCTATCTTCTGTTGAAGCTTGAGGGCTGGCTGAAGCGGGTGCTTCAGAGGGTTCGGGCGAGGCTTGAGCACTCTTAGCTTCTGCGATTTCGCGTTCCCGAATCACGGTCATCATTTGGGCAATGCGATGGCGAAGATGCTTGAATTGATGCGGCTTTTCCAGGCGTCGAGTTGCTTGTTGCAGGCGCAAATTAAACAGTTCGCGCTTCGCCGATAAAATGGCATCAGCCAGCTCTTCGTTATTCATTTTTCTGGCTTCTTCGATTTTGGGCAGAGGCATAACTTACACCTGTTCCCCTTCACGGGTAATGAACTTCGTCTTAATCGGTAATTTGTTGGCCGCTAGGCGCATGGCTTCACGGGCGGTTGCTTCGGGGACTCCTGCGATTTCGTAGAGAATCCTGCCCGGTTTAACCACCGCTACCCAAAACTCAGGCGAACCTTTACCGGAACCCATCCGAGTTTCGGCGGCACGCTGAGTGACAGGCTTATCGGGAAAAATACGAATCCAGATTTTTCCACCCCGGCGGATATAGCGGGTCATAGCTCTCCGTCCGGCTTCAATTTGACGTGCTGTAATCCAGGCCGGTTCTGTCGCTTGCAACG
The DNA here is from genome assembly GCA_964588805.1 of uncultured Microcoleus sp. Lineage (GTDB taxonomy): Bacteria > Cyanobacteriota > Cyanobacteriia > Cyanobacteriales > Coleofasciculaceae > CAZPRJ01. Next base: position 76,040 of record CAZPRJ010000020.1, read on the forward strand.
CGAATTCACCAAAGTTTAAGGTACTACCCCGATGAGCTAAACCCTTCATCCGCCCCCGTTGCTGCTTGCGGAATTTTGTTCTTCTAGGACTTAACATGATTTGTTTTTTGTTTTTTGTTGTTTGTTTTTTGTTGTTTGTTGGTTGTTAAGGGTAACTAATAACGAACAACGAACAACTAATAACTAATCACTATTCATTAGAACGGTCTTCAAATTGCTGGCGGCGTCGCTGTTGACGGCGGCGAGGTTGAGCTGAGGTCGGCGCAGGTTGCTCCTCTTGCCCAGGAATCACCTCTCCTTTGAAGACCCAAACTTTGACACCCAAAATCCCGTAAATCGTTTTAGCTGTGCGGTACGAGTAGTCAATATTAGCTCTGAGGGTATGCAAGGGAACCCGACCTTCACGAGTCCATTCAGTCCGGGCGATTTCCGCTCCGTTTAAACGTCCGCTAACCTGAATTTTGATGCCTTGCACATCGGCTCGTTGAGCGCGTTGAATCGCTTGTCGCACCACTCGTCTAAAAGAAACTCGACGTTCGAGTTGTTGAGCAATGTACTCGGCGATTAATTCAGCGTCGGCATCGACTCGGGCGACTTCGATGACATTAATGCGAATTTGACGATTTCCCCCTAATGCCTCTTGCAGACCTACACGCAAATTCTCGATCCCACTGCCACCACGACCCACGACTACACCGGGTCTAGCCGTATGAATTTCTAAATCAACTTGGTCGGCCTTGCGTTCGATCCGAATTTGAGAGATGCCAGCATTGCTGAGTTTGTCTTCAACATACTGTCGTATTTTGTGGTCTTCTTGAAGGATTTCTGGATAGCGCTTGGTATCTGCAAACCAGCGAGAGCGGTGCTCTTGAGTAATCCCTAATCGAAAACCAATTGGATGTATTTTCTGTCCCACGACTCCTTCCTTATTACTGGTTGTTTATTGGCGAGTTGTTTGTTGGCGAGTTGATTTGAATCAATCACCCTTAATGAACAACCGCCAACTATTCATTAACGTCCGGAGCAACTGCCACCGTAATATGACACGTTGGTTTGCGGATTTGATAAGCACGACCTTGAGCTCTGGGTCGAAACCGCTTTAAACTCGGCCCCATGTCAGCGAAGGCTTTCGTGACCACTAAGCTGGCCGGGTCAAGTCCTTCATTGTGTTCTGCATTGGCGACGGCAGAGCGCAGGACTCTCAGTACAGGGTCGCAGGCTCGATAAGGCATAAATTCCAACATAATCAAGGCTTCACGATAGGTACGACCTCGAATTTGGTCGAGTACCCGCCTGACCTTGTTAGGTGACATACGAATGTAGCGAGCGATCGCCTTGGTTTCAACTGTAGTATCTATCGCCATAATGTTTTTTACTCTAAACTCTAAGCAGCCCTTGAGGAGTCAATCCTGACTAACGGCCGGCTTTGCGGTCACCTTTGGCATGTCCCCGAAAGGTTCGAGTTGGTGCAAATTCGCCTAGCTTATGCCCGACCATTTGTTCGTTGATAAAAATCGGTACGTGAGTCCGTCCATTGTGAATGGCGATGGTATGACCGACCATCTGAGGCAAAATGGTTGAAGCTCGCGACCAAGTTTTAATCACCTGTTTTTCACCTTTAGCATTAAGCGTTTCAATCTTGGTGAGTAGACTGTCGGCGACAAAAGGACCTTTTTTTAAAGAACGACCCATAGTTAACGTTACCTACTTGCTTGCTGTGGGTTATTGGTTATTTGTTATGGGGAGTTAGACCCGTTGTAATAACAAACAACCAACAACTAAAAACTATTTCTTTATGCTTGCCGACCACCACGGCCTCGCTTGGAGGTCTTCCGCCGACGCCGGACAATTAAAGCACTGCTTTGTTTCTTGGGTTTCCGAGTTTTGGCACCTAAGGCGGGTTTCCCCCAAGGAGTGACAGGGCCTGAGCGACCAATGGGGGCACGTCCTTCTCCTCCACCATGGGGGTGATCCACCGGGTTCATGACACTGCCTCTAACTTGAGGACGACGGCCACGATGACGGTTGCGACCGGCTTTGCCTAAACTCAGGTTTCTATGTTCGAGATTACCGACTTGTCCAATGGTCGCGTAGCACTCCCGGCGCACCATGCGGACTTCAGTAGAAGGCAGCTTGAGGGTAACATAGTCACCTTCTTTGGCAACCACTTGAGCGGTTGTTCCCGCAGCCCGGACAATCTGCCCTCCTCGCCCAGGTATTAATTCCACATTATGAACACTGGTTCCTAAGGGAATATTTTTCAGAGGTAAAGCATTGCCCACTTCGATGGGTGCATCCGGCCCAGATAGAACTGTAGTTCCGACTGCTAATTTATCAGGGTGAAGAATATAGCGCTTTTCACCATCCTGATAGTAAAGCAGTGCAATCCGTGCATTGCGGTTCGGGTCATATTCAATCGCTGCGACTTTAGCCGGAATATTGAGCTTATCGCGACGAAAGTCAATGATACGGTACAGGCGCTTATGTCCACCCCCGCGACGACGGCTAGTAATGACACCGCGATTATTGCGACCTTTAACGCGATGCTTATATTTGACTAGAGATTTTTCCGGCTCACTGCGTGTGATTTCAGCAAAATCTGAAACCATTGCCTGGCGAGTGCCGGGAGTAAAGGGTCGATAGGAACGGGTGCCCATAACAAATATCCTTATATCGGCTTTTCTTAGCTTTAATAATTCCGCTTTTCTATCCGAGAATCGGGAGCGCGCTCTGGTCGCAACCTATACATCTGGGAACAGGGGAATTGAGTCTCCTTCTGCCAACGTTACGATCGCCCGCTTATAATGCGCCTTATAACCAACAAATCGGCCAACTCTACGTTTTTTAGGCGCTGGACGGAGGGTATTGACGCGAGTCACTTTTACATCAAACAGACTTTCAATCGCCGCTTTAATTTCGGGTTTTGTGGCTTTAGGAATCACCTCAAAGACATACTTATTCTGCTCCAATAGCAGCGTTGCCTTTTCAGTCACAATCGGACGCCGCACTAAGTCGGCGAGATAGCCGGGGTCGTACTCAGTCACTGTAAACCTCCTGAATTTTGGCAAGGGCTGTGTCAGTCACCACAATTTTGTCAGCGTGTAGCACGTCATAGACATTTAAGTAGGTAGCCTTAATCAGCTTGACGTTAGGGACATTACGGGCTGACAAATAAATCGTTTGTGCAATCTCTGGCACGATTAGGAGAACTTTCGTTTCTGGAGCGATTCCCCACCGATTGATTGCATCCAGTAAATCTTTGGTCTTCGGTCGTTGGAGTTGGTCAGCAAAGTCTTGAACTACCACCAAATCCTCAGCTCGACTCTGCAACGCTGTCCGCAGCGCCAATCGGCGCTCTTTGCGGTTCATTTTGGTGCTGTAGTCTCTGGGTTTGGGACCAAAAATAACACCCCCCCCACGCCATAGTGGTGAGCGGCTTGACCCAGCCCTTGCCCGACCTGTTCCCTTTTGCCGCCAGGGTTTACGTCCTCCCCCCCTGACTTCAGCACGGGTTTTGGCAGAAGCTGTGCCTTGACGCCCATTGTTGAGCTGTCTTACTAAGGCGCGATGTACGATGTGAGAAGCGGTTTCGGGCTTGGCAACGCGCAAATCTAGGCTTGCCTGTCCGACTTCTTCTCCTTGCCAGTTTTGCACTACACAATCAACCATAGTCTTTAGTCCTTAATCTGTTACCAATAATCTTGGTTGTTGGTCATGGGTCATGGTTTTTTGGAAGTGAAGCTACTCCCCCATGGCATGGAATGATTACCTACCTACCTTGTTGGTTGGTGCGATACTCAAAAGTGCTCCTGGCTTTCCGGGTACGGCTCCTTTAATCAACAAAAGGTTACGCTCTGCATCGACTCGCACGACTTCTAGCTTGCGAATCGTGACCTTAGAGCCTCCCAAGCGACCGGCCATTTTCTTACCGGGAAAGGTGCGACCGGGTGTAGTTCCGGCTCCAGTCGAACCGGGTAAGCGATGGTTTTTGGAACCGTGAGCCATTGGCCCCCGCTTGAAGTTGTGGCGTTTTTGATAGCCTGCAAAGCCCCGACCGATGCTGGTGCCTCTAACGTCCACTATTTGTCCCGCCGCAAAGATATCTGCTTTGACGGGTTGGCCTAGCTCAAATTCAGAGGTGTCCTGTAAGCGGTATTCCCGCAGATGGCGTAATGGGGGGGCGCTGGATTTGCTTAAATGTCCCAATTCCGGCTTGTTAATCGCTTTGGGCTTAACTTCTTGATAACCAATCTGGATGGCTGTGTAACCATCCGTCTGCTTGGTTTTAATTTGGGTGATGGTGCATGGACCGGCTTGGACGACTGTAACAGGAATGGCTTTTCCTGTGTCATCAAATACTTGGGTCATGCCGAGTTTTGTGCCGAGGATACCGACAGACACGGCGGGTTTCTCCTTTTTATAGACATCACAATAAGGCAGGCTTGACAATGTGAGACGAGAGTGAATCGCCCACTATCCCACCAACTTGATACAGCTTGACTTTCCAGGCCAGGGGCTATTTCCCTTTTGCAGGAAAATAAGGATATACCCTTTAGTAGCCCTGTAAGACTGAGGAGCCAGATCGTGGAAACCATTTTGTGGCTCAGTACTGGCAAACCGCATCGCCTTAGTTCGCTGGGACTTAAGCCGTTAACGTCTCAGTATCCCTACGAGGCGGAAATCCAATTACGTATTAAGTCAGAGGCTGCCAGTCAGGAAACCTGACAGATCCCTCATACAGCCGAGGCTGACAGCCTTGGCTCATTCCTTAAATAGCCGCAATAAATGATCGGCTCTCAAGGATGTTTGGGCTTTGGAATCTGCGGTTTGACTCAAAAACCAGCGGTTATCCCGACTTTGGGTGTCGTTGAGAACCGCCATTTAACCACGATTGTACAGTATAGAATATTTTTCTACGTATGTCTAGTTATTCCTATGTTTTTTCGCCAACGGCTCAATCAAGGAAACGTGGTCTTCCTCTATAATAAATGGCTAATGCTCATTCATAAAACTTAAAGCGGAACTAGGAGGTAGAGATGGCTTTGCTCGTACTCGGGAACTCGTTCGTCCGCGACATAGAACAGTCGGGGGCTTTAGCCTTGTATGCGCCATTAGAAGGAGGATTTGAGGGACGCTATTTGCGACGGCTGAGGGCAGCCGGTTACGAAACACTGTGCCTATCGTCCAAGGGAATTGGTGATGTAGCCGCTTATTTAACGGGGGTTCATGGCGTTCGTCCACCCCACTTAGGGAAAAAAGATATTCGAGTTTATTACCTCCCTCCCGTCGTCAATTATCAATTAGAACATCTACCTCCCAAGTCAAAAGGCTTAGTGCTGTGGCTGATTGAAGGCAATATCTTAACGCGTCAGGAAGTCGAATACTTAGCCACGTTACCGAAGATAGAACCACGAGTTAAAATCGCTATCGAAATGGGAGGCGAACGTTACTTTCGTTGGCAGCCCCTGCAAGAGACATTATCTCAGGCTTCCTGAGTCGGGTAGCGGAAACTGGGTCAGTTGCCGTATAACCGTTGACTATTGGGTTTAGCCCTCATCTGCCCCAACTCTAACCGCCCTTTTCATCCCTCAATTGCGTAGCTCAGACTACAGGTTTTGATACCCTTGAAACATACTGAGCTGATTGGGGGAATTTTTATGTTGGTAGAAAAGCGTGACTATACGTTAATCATCGACAAAAGCGGCAGTATGTCAATTCGAGACCAGGTTGGGGGTAAAAGTCGCTGGGAAATTATGCAAGAATCAACCCTAGCCCTAGCCAGTAAATGCGAAGAACTAGACCCGGATGGCATCACTGTTTACCTATTTTCAGGTCGCTTTAGACGTTACGATAATGTGACTGCTAGCAAGGTGTCACAAGTCTTTCAAGAAAATGAACCATCTGGACGCACTGATTTAGCAGGCGTGCTTCAAGACGCTATTCAAAACTACTTTCAACGCAAAGCAACGGGTCAAACCAAGCCGAATGGAGAAACGATTCTGATTGTTACGGATGGTGAACCCGATGAGCGTAAGGCTGTGATGAAAGTCATTATAGAAGCTTCGCGACGGATGGATCGGGATGAAGAGTTAGCGATGTCTTTTATTCAAGTGGGTAACGATGCTCAGGCTACTAAGTTTCTCAAAATCTTAGACGATGAATTGCAAGGGGCTGGTGCCAAGTTTGACATCGTAGATACAGTGACGATGGATGATATGGAAGACATGACTCTGACAGAAGTATTGCTCAATGCCATTGTTGATTAACTATTGATATTGAGAGGACAAAAAAATGGAATCCATTGATGATTTATTAGCTCAGGTCAAAGCAGAGTATCAAGAAGAAAATACGGAACATTTACCGCAAAAACAGCCTCTTTTTTCAGAGGAAGAATTGCAGTTTCCCCCCTCTATTTCTTCCACGTATCAATCTCAAACTGCTCAGCATAATAGTCTCACCTCTGCTGAAGAAAATTTACTAGCTGATGTTAGGGCTGAGTTTGAGGAACGAGAGAAAGTAGAAGAACTGAAAAAACAGCAACAACTCCAAGAAGAACAGCTCCGACAAGAGCAACAGATTAGAGAACAACAACGGCGAGAAGAACAACGGCGACAAAGAAAACGAGAGGCACTAACCAAAGAAGCAACGGACTGGCTAAAAAAATTAAATCCTCGCTCTGAAGAAGGTTTATGGTTTGAAGAATTTTCTTATTCTTATTCGTCCAAATTAGAGGCTGCAATTGATTATTTAGAAGCCTTACGGGAAACTCAACGGCCAAAATGAGGCTTACAGTTGTTTGAAAACGGATAACACCGATAAGTATAGCTTTAGTTTTCTATTTATATTTTTCTATCAACCTTATCTGTAAGTTAGGGTTATTCACCTTTGAGACAAACTAACTTGCAAATTTCACTGTGTACAAAAATTCAATTCAGCCATTTAACGGGTTGATTTGAGACATTTGACGCAGAGGTTCTTTATCATAAACTGCTAAAAATAAGGTTAGAATTGTAACAACCTATTCGGATTTGTATACAAACTCTACAGATGCTTTGTCAGCAGTGTGAGTATACACATCCAATGACTTAAAAGCGTTGCTCTCGTCAGGGGCAAAACGCCGGTCTTCTTCTGTCCATTTATATCCTGATATGGATTAATTAGCTAAAGTTAACTGAAAAGTTTCCTTGAAAATTATCCGGTTTTTCTGTTGTATTTTGTGAATTCTCTCTAAAAAGGCTATTGAATTCTTTTAAGATAAACCCGCCAGTGAGTGCAATTTACCCTACTTGTTTATAGATTAAAAGCGCGATCATAATAGCCAAACTACCTAATTATTGCTCAGTATTGACCATGTATCCTGTCGCAAAAGTTACCAATGAGTGACACTATTTGGCTCTTAGTTTGTTCTGGTCTAGTCTTCCTGATGCAACCAGGATTTATGTGCTTGGAGTCAGGGCTAACACGCTCTAAAAATAATATCAATGTTGCCGTTAAAAACTTTGCTGACTTTGGCATATCAGTTGCTCTATTTTGGCTGTTTGGTTATGCATTAATGTTTGGAGCTTCAGTAGCAGGATGGATAGGTACCACAGGATTTATGTTTGCGGCAGAAGACTTTTCTCCTAAGTTGACTGCCTTCTTTTTATTCCAGGCGATGTTTTGTGGTACGGCGACTACCATTGTTTCTGGAGCAGTAGCAGAACGCATGAAGTTTAGTGCCTATCTGATTGTTACTAGCTTGATTTCAGGTATTATTTATCCTCTGTTTGGTCATTGGGCTTGGAATGGTATTGATTCGGGAATTTTTGCAGGTTGGTTAGGGAAACTTGGCTTTATTGATTTTGCCGGTTCTACCATTGTTCACAGCGTTGGGGGATGGGTTTCTTTAGCGGCCTTGTTAGTCGTTGGGCCGCGTACCGGTCGATTTCCAACTAAAGGACAATCCCGAAAAATTCACGGTTCTAACCTACCATTTGCTGTATTAGGAGCCATGTTGTTGTGGTTGGGATGGTTAGGCTTTAACGGGGGTAGCACTCTTGCCGTCAATGAACAGATTCCTAAAATTCTCTTGCATACGGTGATAGCGGGAGTTGCTGGTATGATTGCCGTAGGTGCGATCGCATGGCGATGGCGTAGAGTGCCCGAAGTTGAGTTGCTCATCAATGGCTCGATTGCGGGATTAGTTGCCATCACTGCACCTTGTAATGTTGTGACGACTCCCTTAGCTGCCATTATTGGTGCAGTTGGGGGCGCTGTGATGTTATTAACCAGTTATTGGTTAGAACGTTGGCGCATTGATGATGCAGTTGGCGCGGTAGCATTACACGGAGGAGCAGGGGTTTGGGGAACCTTAGCCGTTGCCTTATTTGGAGAACCGACTTTACTTAATACAGGTTTGAGTAAAGGTAGCCAAATATTAGTCCAATTCCTAGGAATTTTTGTCTGTTTTCTTTGGGCGTTTGGTCTAGCTTTTATTCTGTTGTATTTTATTAATCGATTCTTCCCTCTTCGAGTTTCTATTGAGGATGAAGAGATAGGACTCAATGTTTCAGAGCATCAAGCCAAAACCGAACTCTATGAACTCCTGACAACAATGGACTATCAGGCTCAAACTCAAGATTTGAGCTTACGAGTTCCAGTCGAACCTTTTACAGAAGTCGGCCATATCGCTACGCGCTACAACCAGGTAATGGATTCCTTAGAGCGATATGCCAGTAAATTACAAGACTTTAATAGCAAACTCGAGCAAACGGTTCAAGAACGTACCATCGAACTCGCGCAAGCCAACCAAGAATTGCAACGTTTAAACAAGCTCAAAGATGAATTTTTAGCCAATACTTCTCATGAATTACGCACTCCCTTAAATGGCATTATCGGTATTGCTGAATCGCTGCTTGATGGTGCAACTGGACAACTTCCAGAACTCACTTCCGCCAATCTGGCAATGATTGTCACAAGCGGTCGGCGTTTAGCTCATTTAGTTAACGATATCCTCGATTTTTCTAAGCTCAAACAAGGTAATCTTGAACTGCGAATTAAACCTTTGAAAATACGAGATATTGCTGAGATAGTTCTTACTCTCAGTCAACCTCTCATCGGCAAAAAAAAACTACAGCTTATTAATGCAATTTCCCTTGATTTACCTCCTGTAGCAGCAGATGCCAATCGCCTGCAACAGATACTGCATAATCTTGTAGGAAATGCGATTAAGTTTACTGAATCAGGTTGTATAGAAATTTCAGCCGAATTGAGGACTGAGAATTGGGACGTTGCAAAAGATAAAACTATTCATCCCCATCAACCTAAAATTGTCATCACCGTTGCCGACACTGGTATCGGTATTTCAGAAGAAAAATTAGACCGAATTTTTAAATCCTTTGAACAAGGTGATGGTTCGACAGCTAGAGAATATGGAGGGACAGGTTTAGGTTTAGCGATTACGAAACAACTCATCGAATTACATGGTGAAAAAATTTGGGTAGAGTCTAAGTTAGGTGAAGGCTCTCGGTTTATCTTTACTTTGCCTATTGCGTCTAGTCAACCCGAAGCTTCGAGTACTTTACCTGAAGTGATTCATCAATCCGATGTATTGAAATTCGGTTTAATTGAAGAATTAAAGTTTAGTCAGTTAAAAGATGATATCCCTGAAGAATCAAAAGTTAACCCATTAAAACAAACTTTTAATTTATCTATTTTTAACCATCAAGCCTCATCTCCTAATGAGCATAGTTTTAAAATTCTCATTGTGGATGATGAACCTATTAATCTTCAAGTCCTTGTTAATCATCTTTCCCAACAAAACTATACTATTGCTCAAGCTACAAATGGTATAGAAGCCTTAGAAATACTCGATCATGGTTTCATTCCTGACCTCATCTTACTAGATGTGATGATGCCTCGGATGTCAGGTTATGAAGTTTGTCAGAAACTGCGGGAGAGGTTCTCTGCAAATGAATTGCCAGTGGTCATGTTGACTGCAAAAAATCAAGTCAATGACCTTGTAGAGGGGTTAAGCGCAGGTGCAAATGATTACCTCACTAAACCTATTGCTAAAAATGAACTCTTGGCTAGAATTAAAACTCATGTCAGGTTAGCTCAAATTCACCTCGCCTATGGTCGATTTGTACCGCATCAATTTTTACAAATTCTCAAAAAAGATAGTATTTTTGATGTACAGCTAGGCGACCAAACACAGCAAGAAATGTCTATATTATTTGCTGATTTGCGGGATTTTACTGCTTTGTCTGAAAGCATGAATCCAGAAGATAATTTTAAATTTATTAATGCATATTTATCTCGAATGGAGCCTGCAATCATTGAAAATAATGGGTTTATAGATAAATATATCGGTGATGCGATTATGGCACTCTTTAACTGTAGTGCTGATGATGCAATTAAAGCAGGCATTGATATGTTAAAAAGACTAACTGAATACAATCAAACTCGGCAAACACCAAAACGGCCTCCCATCAAAATAGGAATTGGTATTAATACAGGGACTTTAATGTTAGGGACAGTGGGGGGAAGCACCCGTATGGATAGTACTGTCATTAGTGATAATGTTAACTTAGCCTCTCGTCTGGAAAGTTTGACCAAAAAATATGGCGTATCTCTATTAATTTCACACCAAACTCTGTCTCGTTTGCAAAATCCTACTGGTTATTGTATTCGGTTTATCGATCGCGTTAGAGTCAAGGGAAAATCAAAAGATGTCGCTGTGTTTGAAGTATTTGATGGGGATGAATCAGTGATAAAAGAGGCTAAATTAGCCACTAAATCTATCTTTGAAGAAGGCTTATTTTTATATAATCAAAAATCATTGATTAAGGCTGCAATAAATTTTGAGAAAGTTTTAAAGTATAACCCGCAAGATAACGTTGCCAAAATTTATCTAGAGAGTTGTCAGTCACAAGTTATTTAGAATTTAAGTGGGCTACTAAGTACAGTAATAGGTATAAAAAATATAAAAACTAGTTAGTAATCACTCTTTTTATTAAAACAGATTGCTGTAATACTATTGATACAAGCAGTCTACAACATTTGATATATATCATCAAGCCGAGCAAAAAAACGGTCAAAATATATATAAAAATATATTGATTTGTCAAGGGGGTTGCTAATAAATTAAATGACATCAGCAAAAATTAAGTCAGCCTAATCCAGAGCTGCCTTAGAAAATTTATCGATTCAGAGGATAGATCTGGAGCGGGGGAACCATTTTTTGGGGCAAATCTCGTAAACTCTAGAAAATATAGAGATAAGCAAGAGAAGGACATCTCTCAGTCCTAGCCCGTCAGCTAACCCCGCAGGCATTGAGAGGAGACTGAAGAGATTACATTTTTACAGAATGTGTATGCTCACATCAGTTTCCTTGGCTGGTATATTTCCCCTCGTTAAACCTACCCTTGACTAACCCTTAAAACTATTATTTCAACACTCGTTATCTAGGGTAGATCAGCTAGCCATAAGGAGAAAATTCATTGATGTCTCTCCCTGACAAAAATCGCATTGCTTTAATTTCTGTAAGTGGCGATCCAGCTATAGAAATTGGAAAAGAAGAAGCTGGCGGACAAAATGTTTACGTGCGCGAAGTTGGATTAGCACTGGCAAATGCAGGTTGGCAAGTAGATATGTTCACACGTCGCAGCAATCCTCAGCAGGCGACAATCGTGCAACACAGCCCTCATTGCCGAACAATTCGGTTAACCGCAGGGCCAGCAACATTTATCAATCGCAATCAACTTTTCAACTATTTGCCAGAATTTGTCTACAACTTCATAGCATTTCAACAACGAGAAGGGTTGAAATACTCCATTATTCATACAAACTACTGGCTATCATCCTGGGTAGGAATGGTACTGCGGAAATATCATCCTCTAGTTCACGTACACACTTATCATTCTTTAGGAGCAGTGAAATATAGTGCTACGAATGACCTTCCTGCGATCGCCCATACGCGGCTAGCTGTAGAAAAAGCTTGCCTAGAAACAGCGGATCGAGTTATTGCTACTTCTCCTCAAGAAGCAAAACACTTGCGACAGCTAGTTTCTACAAAAGGAGCGATTGAAGTTGTTCCCTGCGGTACAGATATAAACCGATTTGGTGGAATATCCAAACGTGAGGCAAGAGAACAACTAAAAATTGCCGCAGATGCCAAAGTAGTGCTTTATGTCGGTCGATTCGATCCGCGTAAAGGCATAGAAACGCTCGTGCAAGCTGTGGCAAAATCTAGTTTTCGCGATCGCGCTAATTTGCAATTAATGATTGGCGGGGGTTTTCATCCAGGGCAAAGTGATGGCATAGAATACGAGCGTATTCAGAATATCGTCAAACAATTAGAACTAAGCAACATTACCACCTTCCCAGGACAACTAGGGGATACGAACTTACATCTCTACTATGCTGCCTCTGATGTCTGTGTGATTCCTAGCTACTATGAACCCTTTGGACTGGTTGCCCTTGAGGCAATGGCGAGTGGCACTCCAGTTGTCGCCAGTCAGGTTGGAGGCTTACAGTTCACTGTAGTATCAGAGGTAACAGGTTTACTAGTGCCTCCTCGCAATGAAGTTGCTTTTGCTGAGGCAATTGACCGAATTCTTGCTAATCCTGATTGGGCTTTTCAACTGGGTAATATAGGCCGGCAGCGTGTGGAAATTGCTTTTAGTTGGTATAGTGTCGCCTCAAAGCTGGGCAGTCTTTACACCCAAATTTCTCATCAAACGACATCAGAATCTAGTAGGCCATTTCAGGTAGCGGCTTAAAGTTACTAAAAAATTAAAGGTTGATAGTTAAGGGATTTTGATTTCAGGGGGAGGTGTTCTAAAAACACTTTGCCCCCATCCCTAAAGAAGTAAATTTACAGCGAATTCAACTTCACATCATCATGAAATGCAAACTATTTATTTTTATGAGTGCTTGTTGGGTGGCTGTGAAATTACTAGGAACATTTTCCAGTACTTTTGCTCATAGCCTAGAACTTCAAACTCATCTTAAAGAAAAAAAACATTTCATACATAATCCGAATAGTACTCAACAAACACAAAGCGATTCGGTTGATAGCAGAGGCATTACCGACGAGAATAAAACTTTTAATTATATTCAGGTTTCTCCTATCTCAGATTCTTCTTCAGTTAAAAATACTAGCGAAAAAGAAATTACAAATTTCACCTACTCAGAGGGAAAAACTCTAACTTTTATTTTCTTTTCTTCCATAATCGTAGGTTATATATTAGGCGAACTGAAATCCAAAATCACTTGTGCTTATCGAAGATCAACTTTACTGAGAGAAATTGAAATACTACAACAAATTGAAGCTTTAGAAAAGACTTGTAAAAAATCTGAATTTACCTTCAATACTCTTTCTAGAGCGGAAAAAATTGAATTTTTAGAAAAAATATGGAATCAACCTTATAAACAAGACCTAAAAGGCTTAGATATCAAAAATAAAGATAAAAAAAAGAATAACAATGATGAACAAACACCATAACCTTAATTTAAATATTTATGCATCGTTTAATAAATTGAATGCATCTAGAGCAAATGAAGTAAATTTAGTTGCACAATCGCCTAATAACCCGAAACCAATACGAGAAAAATCTTCTGCTACCCCACTGAGTTTACTATTGATTTATTTTTTAGGTATTTGGTTAGCTTTGGTTTTTATAATTTCAAAGGTTCGTAAAGTTTTACCCTTTAAATCAATCAATCGTGATTACCACAAGCCACCGCCTTGTAGAACTTGCCGATTTTTTGTCAACCATCCCTATCTGAAGTGTGCAGTACACCCAAGTATTGTTTTAACTGAACTAGCATATAACTGCTCTGATTACAAACTTGATGATGATTTTTTTATTAAAAAACGCAAACATCGTTAAATCATTAAATTTATTTTGTGTAACTTTATTTTCTCAAAATTAAAAACTAGGCCAGGAACATAAACTAGTAATAGTATGAGTATGCAATTATCACATCTAGTTGTTAATCGAACTACTATTCAGTCTGATCATCCCCAATTGTCAACCTCAGTTGATCCAGCTACTACCATCCTTGAAAAATTTATTATTATTATTTTATTTATCATAGCTAACTTTTGGATAATTTACTATAAAAATCGGAGGAATAGGCGTTTAAACAAATGAGAAATAAGTTGAAAATAGTTTTTACTGAATTTTGACGGGAGGTAGACTAACCATGACTATTCCCATTAGTTACTACAACATAGTTTTACATTTAAGGAGCATTTATGCTCAATTCTTGAACTACGCTATACCACTATTTGTAATCAAATTTCAAATGTTACAAAATTCAGGAATGATTTCGTTAATAACTCAGTATTTATCCTTCTCTGGTGATTAAGTAGTTAAAAGGTTACATTGATGCACCCGTGTTTAGCTAGGCTAGAATTAAACACCGTCGAGCGCTCAAAATTAGTTAAATAGGAGAATGTATGGTGGAAGACCGTGACTATACCTTAATCATTGACAAAAGCGGCAGTATGTCCACGCCAGACCAAGTGGGGGGTAGAAGTCGCTGGGATGCTGCTCAAGAATCTACACTTGCTTTAGCCAGAAAGTGCGAACAGTTTGACCCAGATGGCATCACCGTTTATCTATTTTCTGGCCGCTTTAAGCGTTACGAAAACGTCACCACCAGCAAAGTTGCCCAAATTTTTCAAGAAAATGACCCAATGGGGACTACCAATCTGGCAGGTGTCTTAAAAGACGCAACGGATAATTACTTCCAACGTAAGGCCGCCGGACAAACCAAACCCAATGGAGAAACCATTTTAGTCATCACTGATGGGGAACCCGACGACCGCAAAGCCGTGATGCGAGTGATTATCGAAGCCTCACGCCACATGGAACGGGATGAAGAACTGGCTATTTCCCTGATTCAAGTGGGTACAGATGCCACAGCTACTCGTTTTCTCAAAGCACTCGATGACGAACTCCAAGGGGCTGGAGCCAAGTTTGATATTGTGGACACAGTTACTCTAGATGACATGGAGAATTTTACTCTGGCAGAAGTACTGCTCAATGCCATCCAAGATTAAGCAGTTTCGCATTTAAGAAAGCCTATAGTCAGCAGCTACGACGGTTGTCTGACTTGAGTTTTACCATTTTGAATGGCTTAGTTTGCTTGCAGGAGGGTTTAAGCGATGCAAGACAGAGATTACACCTTAATTATTGACAAAAGTGGCAGTATGTCCACGCCTGACCAAGCTGGTGGCAGAAGTCGCTGGGAGTCCGCTCAAGAATCTACTTTGGCATTGGCGAGAAAATGTGAGCAGTTTGACCCGGATGGCATTACCGTTTATCTATTTTCCAGCCGCTTTAAGCGCTATGACAATGTAACCTCCAGTAAGGTAGCGCAAATTTTTCAAGAAAATGACCCGATGGGCACCACCAACTTAGCGGCAGTGCTTAAGGACGCGACGAATCACTACTTTCAGCGTAAAGCGGCTGGACAAACCAAGCCGGGTGGAGAAACAATTCTAGTCATCACGGATGGAGAACCTGACGACCGCAAAGCCGTGATGGTGGCGATTGTGGAGGCATCCCGGCAGATGGAACGGGATGAAGAATTGGGAATTTCTATGATTCAGGTGGGTAATGACTCCACTGCCACTCAGTTTCTCAAAGCATTAGATGATCAGTTACAAGGAGTGGGAGCTCAGTTTGATATCTGTGACACGATCACAATCGATGATATGGCAGACCTAACCTTAGCGGAAGTTTTGACGAATGCCATTGAAGATTGAGCGGACAGACTAGAGTTGGCTCTCCGAGCTAGGGAGAATAGATGATGTAATAAATTGTGTAAAAAAAATTAATCATAGCTGAGGAGTAATGTCCTCAGTCTTTTTTTAGCGATGAATCCTAATCAAGACCCCAGATTTAGGGTAAAGCTAACTAAAATTTAGTCTAACTGCACTAGAGTGAGTGCAATGGGCGCGGTCTTAGACGGGTCGTTTTTAGCCAGACCCCTATCTCCCCCTCTTTTTTATCCAACAAGTCGGGAAATTTCACCTCCCCATTTTTAGACGAACGATTTAGCATATAGGGGTGACTGAACTGTACTATCCCTTACGCTCTTTAAGGGAGGGTCACTGGTTTAAGCTCATCTGCGGAGCTAGCTACCAACACCTCCCTGCTGTACGACACCTCACCTTGGCTTACACCCTCGCCGGTGCTGATTGTATTGATGTGGCAGCCGACCCGGCGGTAATTGCGTCAGCTTTAGACGCTCTCGAAGTAGCCAGTCAATTGGGTGAGGACGCTCAAGCGCGAGGGTTTGGATACCGTCACCGACCATTGCTGATGGTGAGTTTGAATGATGGGGAAGACCCCCATTTTCGCAAGGCTGAGTTTGACCCCCAGTTATGTCCAACCGAGTGTCCTCGTCCCTGCGAAACGATTTGCCCAGCACAAGCGATTGTTTTCCACAGTCTCCACGACTCTAGAGACAGGGAAGTAGGTCAACCCCAAGACTGGAAAAAGCCCCAATCTTTAAATATAACACCTAACTCCCAAAATCCAAAATCGATTCCGGATTTCTCTGGAGTGATCGACCAACGCTGTTATGGCTGTGGTCGGTGTTTGCCGATTTGTCCCCATCAACGGATTTATACACGTTCCTACGTGTTTGCGCCCGAGGCAATCGCCCAACTGATTTTGCCATCGGGAGTTGATGCTTTGGAAATTCACACCAAAGTCGGACACTTGGCAGACTTCCAACGATTGTGGCAGGCGATCGCGCCTTGGGTTGATCACCTGAAATTACTTGCCATTAGTTGTCCAGATGGTGAGGGTTTAATTGAGTACCTGTGGGCAATCCACGACCTCATCACCCCCTTACCCTGTCCCCTGATTTGGCAGACCGATGGTCGTCCGATGAGTGGAGATATTGGCATCGGGGCAACCCGTGCGGCGGTAAAACTAGCCCAAAAAGTTTTAACCGCAGGACTACCTGGAGCTGTTCAGCTTGCTGGAGGTACGAATGCTCATACAGTGATGAAATTGAGAACCATGGGGTTACTCAATCCATTGCATCTAGGAAGCCAAGAATGGGGAAGGACACAAGCAAAGGATAGGCGTATTTCTCCCATGCAAAATCCCAAAGCCTGTGTAGCAGGTATTGCTTATGGAAGTTACGCTCGTGCTTTACTTGCGCCTATTTTAGAGAAATTGGAGTCCCCTCAAGAGAAATGGGTCGATGCTCATCCTGTTCACCCTCAAAACACTCTACGTTTTCAATCTGAGATGGCTGTCGATGACTCATACTCTCATAGTCCCAACCTCCAATACCTAGAAGAGTTTCCCCCTCTGCTGTGGCAGGCTGTGGCAGAAGCTCAATCTTTAGTGTCTCAACTCAAACCTTTTAAAAAAGTCACGCAACCAACACGCCAATGAAGCCAGAACGTTAAGTCAAAACCCCTTTTCAAAAAGCCCACCAAATAAGAGCAGCGATCGCTGTTTTGAGACAACCATATGGTGAATCCCCACGGAATCAATCTCTCTGATCGACATCTGCTATCTACTGAAAAATCGCTGGTTGTAAAAGCAAAAAAACACGATACTTCACCAAGGATGCAAATTACAGACGACCTCCAAAAGTTGCTGGATATTCTGCCTACAGAGATTCGTTCATTAGTCGAGCAACACCCGCAGCGAGATAGTCTGATTGAAGTAGTCATGGATTTAGGACGCTTTCCAGAAGTCCGCTTTCCCGATGGGGCAGAGTATCTGACCGAAACACCAGTCAATCAGGAACAAATCAATCATTGCGTCCAGGGAGTGGGACACTTTAGCGGCGATAACCGTGCTGGTATTGAACGGACGCTGCACCGGATTAGTGCAATTCGCAACCGCCCCGGTGAAATTATTGGCTTAACCTGCCGTGTAGGTCGTGCTGTTTTTGGCACCATCGCCATGATTCGGGACTTGGTGGAAACCGGTCAATCGATTCTCATGCTGGGGCGTCCGGGTGTAGGGAAAACCACGGCCTTACGAGAAATCGCTCGAGTTTTGGCAGATGAGTTACACAAACGGGTGGTGATCATCGATACGTCTAACGAAATTGCCGGTGATGGTGATATCCCTCACCCCGCCATTGGTCGAGCCCGACGGATGCAAGTTGCCCGTCCTGAACTACAACATCAGGTGATGATTGAGGCAGTGGAAAACCACATGCCGGAAGTAATTGTCATTGATGAAATTGGAACAGAACTCGAAGCCCAAGCCGCCCGAACCATTGCCGAGCGAGGAGTTCAGCTTGTAGGGACTGCCCACGGTAATCAAATTGAAAATTTGATCAAAAATCCCACACTTTCGGATTTAGTCGGGGGTATTCAAGCCGTGACTCTAGGCGATGACGAAGCAAGACGCCGAGGTTCTCAAAAAACTGTTCTCGAGCGTAAGGCACCCCCAACCTTTGAAATTGCTATAGAAATGCTAGAACGGCAACGTTGGGTCGTTCATGAAAGCGTTTCAGATACCGTGGATAGTCTGCTGCGCGGGCGTCAACCTAATCCTCAGGTAAGGACGGTAGATACCCAAGGACAAATCACCATCACTCGTGAATTGCCCTCAGCCCCCGTGGCTACACCCCCGGATCGATATGGACTATCCTTACCCACGAATCGACAGACCGGTTGGCGAGCATCGGGACAAATGAAACCCGTCTCCCGTCAGCCAGTAGAACTCCATCCGGACAAGCGCAATTTTGAACGACTCCTGGATCAATCCTGGCAACAATCTGGGATGTTTGGCTCAGATGAGCGGATGCCTGGCCCCAATGGCGAGGATTTACCCCTCCACGTCTATCCCTATGGCGTCAGCCGGAATCAACTCGAACAGGTGATTCGAGTCCTCAACTTGCCGATTGTGTTAACCAAGGATATGGATAGTGCCGATGCAATTTTAGGGTTGCGATCGCATGTCAAAAATCACGGTAAACTTCGGTCGATTGCGAAAGCTCGCCAAGTGCCAGTTCATGCGGTCAAAGCCAGCACCATCCCTCAGATTACCCGTGCCTTACGGCACATGCTGGACATGGACGACCCCAGTATGCCTGAGGTGACCGACTTACGCTTATTTACCCAAAGTGGTAGCGAAGACGAAATCGAGGCACTTGAGGAAGCACGTCTCGCAGTCGAGCAAATTGTCATCCCCAAAGGGCAACCGGTGGAATTGTTGCCGCGATCGCCCAAAGTCCGTAAAATGCAACACGAACTCGTCGAACACTATCGCCTCAAGTCTGATAGTTTTGGCGATGAACCCAATCGGCGCTTGCGGATTTATCCCGCTTGAAGTGCCGTAAATTGAAGGAGAGGGAGAGAAATTAAGAGTATTGTGTGACTCGTATGAGGCAACCGTTCAAATCCGCTTCTGACTCCCCCTCTTCTTCTCAACTCAGACACCATGCCCTAGTTGCCCACCATAACAAGAATGAATAAACTTTGAGTTGGAGTATTCGTGACCTAACTCCTGACTCCTGACCCCTGACTCCTATAACTCAGAATTTTTTCAAAAAAGCTTGACATTTTCCCCATAAAAACTGTTACGATAGGCAAAGCAAACCCAATGGGGTGTAGCCAAGTGGTAAGGCAGCGGGTTTTGGTCCCGCCATTCCTAGGTTCGAATCCTAG
>CAZPRJ010000021.1:0-29308 GCA_964588805.1 uncultured Microcoleus sp.
ACTTCCCTCTCGACTTAGCTGCTGGTGAAGCGACTCCAGTTGCTCTAACCGCTCCGGTTATCAATGGCTAATTTAAGAATTTAGCTGAATATAAAAAACGCTCTCCGAAAGGGGGGCGTTTTTTTTGTCGGTGATACTGAGGAGAGCGCTCCCTTTGATACCAAATCCGGTTGCCATACCCCTTTTTTGATGGGGATAAAGCAGATGGCAGACGGCTTTTATGAAAATAAGACTTAAGCTAAACAGGGGGTTATTAAGCCGGATTTAGTATGAAAAGTAAACTTACGTGTCAAGTTATTGAGCTTTTTAAAAAGAAACCCAATTCCCCTTGAGTTTTTTTTGAATAGTAGTAAAGTAAAAAGTGAAGCAACAAAGCTTCCCTGACAGATAAGTAACCAAGTTCAACGATAGAGGTAAAAAAACTGTTTTATCTAATATCTGTCTCGCTCAATAACAACAGCAACACCCAACTCGATTGCCGATATTTCCTCAATTAAGCCAGAGGGAGCCATGCAACTGAAGTCAGTGCAACTCCGTTTAGCATTACCGAAAGAAGGAAATCACTTGGCAGGTCTTGTCTGGGTGTTGTTGTTTTAAAGGGATTTATTCTCCAGTGGGATACACCCGCTCGTCATCAGCGAATTCGCATTTAATATCAAATCTGTTTGAATAACCAGTTTATCGTAAGGGTGGGTTTTGATGTTAAGTTTTCGGTACTGTCCAACGCTAATCCCTAAACCCGCCCCTACAGGTTTTATAGCCATTTAACCGGATTTGATATCACCTGTACCAACTTTAATTACAAGCAGGCACGCTAGTAAAATCTCCGATTGCTGGTGCAAAATTTACCGTACCCGTGTTGCTAGTTCCTAAATTATCGCGATTAACAACTTGGAAGGTTCCTGCATTTCGTTGCAGAACAAAAGTGGTGTTGCTAGTATTACCATTGAGTCTCAAGCAAGCCGTTTGATTTCCATTCATCACACTATAAAAACCCGGAATCACGTTATTTTGCAGGATGTTGAACTGAACATCAGCAACCGTCTGACTCTCACCATTGGTTTGTAGGAAAATACCCTGAGCAACGTTGTTACTCACTGTTGTTGTATTAATGTTGATAGTCTGTTGAGCAATCCCATTCGCTTGGGTAAAAATACCTTGACCTCCCTCACCTTGACTATCGAATGTGGTGCCATTAATCGTACTATTGGTAATAGCTAATTGCTGAATGCTGTTATCATTTGCCTGCACAAAGATACCCTGACCTGTGCTGTTGTTCACAGTAGTATTGTTGATACTGAAAACTTGACGGGTAGTTGGTTCTGTCGGTTGACTGGAGGCAGAAACAAAAATTCCCTGGCCTGCACTGTTACTAACTTGAGTGCCATCTATACTAAAGTTCTGCTGTGCACCTCCGTTTGCCTGGGTGAAAATACCTTGCCCTCCCTCCCCTTGGTTATCGCGAGTGGTGCCGTTAATTGTGGTGTTGGCGATCGCAAATTGTTGAGTACTGTTATTATTAGCCTGGAAGAATAGACCTTGACCTCGGCTATTGCTAACACTATTGCCACTCAGGGTAACGTTTTGTTGTGAGGTGGGTTCTTGACTTTGGCTAGAGGTGGAAAAGAACATACCCTGGCCTGCACTATCACTGACTTGGGTACTGCTAACGGTTAATTGCTGCTGTGCGCCGCCATTGGTTTGAGCAAATAAACCTTGTCCCCCTTCTCCATTGCTATCCAAAGTGGTGCCTTGAATCGTACCATTGGCGATCGCAACTTGCTGATTACTGTTATTATTCGCCTGGAAGAAGATACCCTGACCCGTACTATTACTCACCTGCGTACCATTGAGAGTAATATTTTGTTGGCTAGTCGGTTCTGTCGTTTGACTAGAGGTGGAGAAAAACGCACCTTGACCCGCACTATTATTAACTTGCGTATTATCAATAGTGACTTGTTGTTGTGCACCGCTATTAGCTTGAGCAAACATCCCTTGCCCACCTTCGCCGTTACTGTCGCGAGTTGTGGTATTAATCGTACTATTAGCGATCGCAACTTGTTGATTACTATTGTTATTCGCTTGCAAAAATACACCTTGACCGGTGCTATTGCTCACAGTACTACCATTAAGAGTTAGATTCTGTTGGCTAGTCGGTTCTCCAGCTTGACTAAAGGCTGAAGCAAAAATCCCTTGACTGGCACTATTGCTGACTTGGGTACTATCAAGGCGTATGGTTTGTTGTGCGCCGCTATTAGCTTGAGCAAACATCCCTTGTCCGCCTTCGCTGTTGCTATCCTGAGTTGTACCAATAATCGCACTGTTGGTTAGTGTAATCTCTTGTTGACTATTGTTATTTGCCTGAAGGAAAACACCTTGACCGGTGCTATTGCTGACATTGCTACCATTAAGGGTGACATTCTGTCGGCTGGTTGCTTCTCCAGCTTGGCTAAAGGCTGACACAAACACCCCTTGACCGGCACTCTCACTCACTTGAGTATTATTCAGGTTCAATGTTTGTTGTGCGCCGCTATTGGCTTGGGTAAATAGCCCTTGCCCCCCTTCACCGTTACTATCACGAGTCGTGTTAGTAATGGTACTGTTGGTCAATGTAACTGTTTGTTGGCTATTGTTATTTGCTTGCAAAAAGACACCTTGACCCGTACTATTTCTGACCGTGTTACTATCAGCCGTGAATGTCTGTTGTGCGTTTTCAGACGCTTGGACAAAAATCCCCTGCCTACCACTACCACTAATCGTATTGCTATTGACAGTTAACGCTTGTTGTGTACTGCCGGATGCAGAAACAAAAAGTCCCTGATTACCGCTATTTGTAATCGTATTATTGGCAATCAAACTCGTCCCGGCAACATCAATTAAGTTAATCCCTTGTTCGCTGGGATTGGTAATGCGGTTATCTCGAATTGTGACATTGCGGATACTGGTTCCTTGGATGGCGCTACCGATGATATTGGCCAGCGCAAATCCCGACAAGGTGGTATTATTCCCCATCGTGACAGTTCCCGTGACTTCGGGATACACCCCAGTTCCGGATAAAGGCAGTTGCACAGTACTGAATTCCACCGTATCAATAAATTGTGGAGGGGCTACAGACAGTACAGAAACGCCATCGGGAATCGTAAAGGCAGGAATTCCCGGATTTGTTCCGGTTTGCACATAAACAATCTCATCCGACTGAGCAATATTTAGAGCTTCCTGTACGGTTCCAGTAGGATTTTCAAATGTACCATTCCCCGCACTTGCGCCTAACTGAACGTGCCGAAACTGCCAAGGTGCGCCTGTTTTGGGATTAGTTGCAACAATTGTACCGCTCTCGGTTTGCTCATCAACAGTAATCGCCGCTTTCCGCTCAACCGATTCTCCCATGCGAGCCAAAACACTACCGCTTTCGACACCCCGAGGGCGAGTTCCGGGCAGGTTTACCCCTAAACTGAAGACAACCCTGGTATCAAAAATGGGGTCATGTTGAACGGCTAACCCTAGTCTTAAGGTATCAGTCGGACGAGCTTCTAGTCGCCCTCGCAACCCAAAGCCACTTTCACTGCCTTGAGCACCGTAATAATATACGCCTCCATAACCGCGCAAGTCTCCTTGTCCGAGGCGCACTAACCTGCCACCCGCTTCAACATCAAACCCAGCCATTGCCGCTTCAAACTGACGGGTTTGGTTTAAAACTAAAAAGTTTTGCTGAAAGAAGGGATTGGATAAAACTTCGGCCGTTTTTTCACGGGTGTTGCCAACGGGGAGATAGGCATTCACGCGCAAATCCCAATTTCCTAATCGTTCAAAACCTGCGCCGATTTGGTGAAACAGATTGTTACCTGTATCCCGGACATCGTAGGAAAGATAACCCCCTAAAATCCGGTCATGGGATGAACTATAGAAGCGCCGTCCTAGTATTAAGTTGGTGCCAACTTTAGCATCCGTGGAAACTAAAATTTTTCCTTCTAAAAATGTGAGATTATTACCTGGATTTTGTTGTAAAGGGAAGAAACCTTCAACATTAAAATAAGGGTCTTCGTAGCCAGCACCAGTACTTGTAAAACCTGCACCCACCCTAGGTATAACCTTTAAATCAGCAGCTTGGCCTGAGAATGTAGAGGGTGGAGTTCCATTGTCAATCTCAGAAGTTTGGGCAACAGCAGGAGAAGTGAACGCTTTGGAGAGTAATAATCCCACACAAAGCGCCCGAGCTGGCTTTTTCATAGGGTAATGTAGTTAAGAGTCCTCTGACTCCTTACTACATCGGTTTAAAAACAAATCAGGCTAATGATAGAGTGAATCTGAAATTAAGGGTGTAATGCAGCAACATTCTTACCATTTCCATTAACGGCTTGCACCACAGGTACTGGCTGTTCTATTTCTTCACTCTCATCCTCATCATGCTTGGCTTGAATATTGCATCGCTCTGCACTATAAACAAAGACTCCTCCCGTCTCAATTTTATAGACCCAAGCGTGAAGGTCGAGTTCACCTCTATAGAGTTTAGAATGGACGACAGGATAAGTTCGCAGATTTTCAATTTGAGTGAGGACGTTTTCCTCAATGGCAGCATTCAGGAGTGCTTCGCCTTCGCAGTCTTTGTAGTTTTCCTTTATCACTCGGCGGGTTGATTCTGCATACTTTAACCAGTCATAAACTAAAGGCATTTGTTCGGTTAGATTGCCTAGTTGCAGCAATCCCTTCATGGCTCCACAATGGGAGTGTCCGCAGATAATAATATGTTTAATGCCTAAAGATTCAATCGCATATTCAATGGCAGCACCTTCACTTCCAGTGGTTGCACCATAAGGAGGAATAATATTGCCGACATTGCGAAGAATGAACAGCTCACCCGGTTGAGTTTGAGTCAAGAGATTTGGGTCAATTCGAGAATCCGAGCAGGTGATGAAAAGTATTCTAGGGTGTTGTCCTAGAGAGAGTTGCTCAAACATCTCCCGATGAGTGCTAAAATAGTCCGTTTGAAATTGGTGTACACCCTTTAGTAATTTTCGCATCGCTCTAATTTTCCCCAATCGGTGTTACAACACACCACTACTTTACTGATTCTTAAGAATTAGTAATTGTGTAGTTTGTCTCATTAATAGTAGTAATAAGTTGCAATATTTGTAACAACTTTATTTTATTTTAAGAATAAGGATAGCCAGCACAAAGAGTGAGTCTGCGCTGAAGATTTTATTATTTTATAGTGAAATTTACTGAATTACATATTTCTCAATATTTTTTTTCCAGTTTGAATAACCTGCCCCATTCAAATGTAAACCATCTGTTGTATATTGCAAGTCGAGTTGATTATTGCTATCGAGGAAAGCCGGATATAAATCAATGTATTGATAGGAAAATTTTTGGGCTAATTCTTGAAGTTGAGTATTGAGTTGAATAATCTTTTGATTCACTCCATCGTTGGCAAATTTTTCGTCGTTCATCGGTAAGACGCTTTGCACAAAAACTTGAGTTTGTGGAGTTTTCTCTTTAAAAGTCTTTAGAATCACTTCATAGTTTTTAACCACCTCATTAACAGGTATACCTTGGTTTAAGTCATTAACACCAATTAAAATAAAAACTTTTTGTGGCTGGGCTTCAACAACTTGATTGATTCGTTGTAATATACCGCTTGTGTTGTCTCCTGAAATCCCTCGATTTTTGATAGGAACTGTTCTAAAGAATTCTTGCCATTCTCCAAAATCAGTTAAGCTATCTCCTAAAAATACAACTTCTCCTGGTGTTTTAGGTAAAGTCTCGAATTGGCTGATTTTATCTGGGCCGTAAAAATTACTAGTATCTACCATATCAGCATTGAGTAAATAAGAAACGGTACGAATTAAATAAGGGATACCCCCTTTGGAGTAAACCCAAATAATTCCTGCCCCTAAAATTAAGAAATTAAGTGTTAGGGAAATCAAAAAAATAGGTTTATTGACTTCCAGTTTACTAATTTTCAGCATGGCTAGGGTTTTGACTCTTGAGTAAAAATTTAATATCAAGCTAACACAACGCACAGCAAGGTGAACAGAGCGTTTTCATTGGTATCTTGGAGAGTACGCTATAGGCATGCCTTAGAGGAATTGAATGATTGGTGACGCTTGGTACAAGTTGATGGACACATCAAGGCGTAACATAGGGTCTATCCAAGGAATGCAAGTTGCGATCGCCTCGCCTATTGTGCGGATGGTGGTCGCTTTTTTGGGATAGGTGGTTCAAAAGTTGCTGTACGGGGAGACCGATGAACAGGTGAGTCTCATCAATTGAGGAATTTAGGTATCCCAATCTTAATTTTGTTGACATACCTAGGTTTATTTGTACCTACCTACTTAATCCTGTTGACTAGCAAATTGATACGCTCCCATGCAGGCAAGGGCGATCGCAAACCCCACCAGCACCGGTATACTGTACCAGGGAAACTGGGATAGAGGTAAGTAGGCCGCTGCACGCAAACCTGTACTGGTGTAGGTTAAGGGCAGAAGATAGACAATGACTTTCAGGATTGAGGGTAGCGTAGCAGGGTCGAAAAAGGTTGCGCCTAAAAATGACATGGGGACAATTAGAAAGTTGTTGCATAGTCCCACCGATTCAATCGACTTGACATTTAACCCCACCAGGACTCCTAACCCAGCAAATACAGCACAGTTGAGGACTAGCAACAGTAAAAATAAGGGGTTTAGGAAACTCCACACCTTGCCAGTAAACAATACTGCAACCAAAATCACGGAACCCGAAGTCATCAATCCCCGCACGATTCCGGCTAGTATTCGTCCTAGATACAAGGCCAACGGGTGTACGGGTACTAAGAGGGTTTCTTCAAAGGTTTTGGTAAATAGGCGATCGCCACACAATGAAAAGGTTGTTCCCCCAAAGCTAATCGTCATGGAGGATAGGGCAATCATCCCCGGTAAAATAAACTGCAAATAGTTATCACCGGCCGCCGGTTTCATAGCGGCATCTAGTGCACTGCCTAAACCTAACCCAAACCCCAAAATGTAGATGAGAGGGGAGATTAAACCCGAGGCGGCAATCTGCACAATCCGCACCCGTAAATCTAACCACTCTCCCCAAAAAATAGTCAGGGTATCAGTCAGGAGTGTTTTGAACTGTGAAGGTTTGAGGACTCTAGTCAAAGAAAGCAAAGATTTCACAAGCTGAGGAAATTTATAGAAGTCTATAAAGTTATCTTAATAACTATCTTAAGTTTTATTGCAGCTTCAAGCCCGATTATCTGAGACTAGTCCAAGAAGATGAAGCTTAGGACAATTGGACATAATATTGAGTAATTGAAAATCTCACCTCAACTCCTATGCCTTCACCGTTTCCAGGAATGAACCCATATCTGGAGCAACCTACCTTTTGGTCATCGTTTCACACTCGTCTGATTGTGGCTCTGGCTGATGCCTTGGCTCCTAGTCTACGCCCAAAGTACTATGTTGAGGTGGAAACTCGTACTTACTTAGACACGCTGGAAGA
This sequence comes from uncultured Microcoleus sp., assembly GCA_964588805.1. Lineage (GTDB taxonomy): Bacteria > Cyanobacteriota > Cyanobacteriia > Cyanobacteriales > Coleofasciculaceae > CAZPRJ01. The sequence continues at coordinate 7,480 of CAZPRJ010000021.1, forward strand.
CGAGATTCTGGTGGGTATTCCCGATGCTGCTGTCCTTTCATCAAAAACTGTTGCGAATTCGGAACGCGCAATAGAGGCAAACATTCCTAGTACAGCAGTTCAATCGCGCCCCAAGCAAGTCACTCTCCCTATGCCCGTAGAGTTCAACGAGCGTTATTTGGAAGTGCGGGAATTAGGGACAGATACGGTAATTACAGTGATTGAGGTGTTATCTCCCAAGAATAAACGCAAGGGGAAAGGGCGAACGGTGTATGAAACTAAGCGACAAACTGTTCTGGGTAGCTTATCCCATCTAGTTGAAATTGACTTATTGCGCTCTGGAGAACCAATGACTATGAGCGGGGATAATCTAGCCACAGACTATCGTATTCTAGTCAGTCGCCGCCAGAGCCGTCCAACGGCTGAGCTATACGGATTCAGCTTGCGAGAAGCTATTCCCGGCTTTCCCTTGCCACTTATAACTGAGGATGCAGAACCGACAGTCGATTTGCAAGCCATCCTAAATGGAGTGTATGACCGAGCTGGATATGATGTGCGGATAGACTATCGTCAGCCACCCCCACCGCCTGCCTTATCTGAAGCCAATCAGCGATGGCTGGATGAGCTGTTAGTATCGGTACGGGGAGGCTGATAGAACAAGCCCAGAACTTCATAAAAAATTGCATAATTCATTCTCCCTTGCACCCCTGCACCCCTGCAAAAGCCAGATTGAGCATTACCACGGATTTCCCACCAACATAAACCCCGACCAATAATAAGGATGAGATAACGCCATATCCCCTAAACTGGCTAACTCTGGGGGTAAAGGAATCGTACCTTCAGGCGTCACCAACTGACCGTTTTTAATTTTGACTTCTCCTTTGAGCATGGCCAGTTGAGTTTCCCGTAAGGCTTCAGCTTTAATTGGAGCAGATTTTAATTGCTCATAAAATGTACTCATCAGTGCCAAAGTCCCTTCATCACTGACATACCACAAACTTGCTAAAGCAGACTTAGCCCCCGATTGCACCCCTAATCCAGCAAAACCAAGTTCTGCTTCTTCATTGCCTAGGGCGGTGCGGCAGGCACTAAGCACCAGTAATTCTACCGGAGGTTTGTTTAACTCTAACTTAGGGAATTCATTAACGGTTAGCTTTTGATCCCACAGTTGGATATAAGAATTTTTGGGTATACCAGGATTGAAATCCGCATGGGTGGCTAGGTGAACAATACCATAGGGCTTACTTTGGCGCTGAGTCCTGAGATTTTCTAATGTAAAGGCACTATTGAGTAAGGCTTTGCCCTGCCATAGCTTGTTGGTAATCACGTTTAATTCTACAGGAACTGCCGGTAAAGGCTTTTGGGTGGGGAATGTTTCAGCCCCCATGGCCAAAACCTCAGCGCTTTTGATGCTTTGGTAGTGGGTATCGGTGAGGCTGAGGCTGGGCATGAGCCCGATACTATAGCGTTCTATCAAGAAATTTTCGCGATCGCGCAAGGCCGCTAGGGGAATGGAACGCAAACCCGTATCCATAATAAAGGTTAAATTTTGAATCCCTTGAGCTTGCAAGTCTTGTTCTAAGGGGGTGATGAGCCATTGATATAGTTGCCATGCTGGCCATCGATAACCCTGTTGATTTCTGGCATTGGTCGTGGTACTGCGGAATTCATTAGCCATCTTAAACACTTGTTGGCGTTGAACCCCAACTCGTTTGCGAATTGGTTCTCCTCGGGCAGTCACTAAAAGCAGTTCTAACTCATCGGTAGGTTGATTCGAGGAGGCAGTAGACATGGGCTCGTTGACAGTCGTACCCGTCGGCACAAACACCACGTAAATCAACGCCGGCTTAATACCCGTGGCATTTTCAATTTCCTGCAAGATTTGACGGGCATCGGCAAGGGTGCGAATGGGTGTATTCGCACGCCCCAAATAGGCTTCAAATTGGCGGGTAAAGGATTCATCCACAGCCGCCAATGCAGGGTCTACTTCCACAGGGGGTATATTGACAAAAAACGAACGTTGTGAATTAGAATTTCGGGCTGGTAGTTGTTGTTCTCTCTCCGCTTGCAGGCTGGGTTGCAAAGGATTATTGGGTTGGGACGGATTATTCGGTTGGGATGGGTTATTCGGATTAATCGGATTGGGATTACTCGGCACGATAGGAATCGTGGGTAGAATCGGATTGATGGGCAAGGGATTCACCGTCGGGTCTTGGCCAGGGGTAATCAGTTGAATATCACTAGGGGCAGCCCCTTGGGTATAACGACGGGGATATGAGCCTGAGAGGATTTGATTATTAGCGCCTGTAGCAATTGCACCTTGAGTCCCATTCAAGTTGTTGTAATCTGGCCCAACCCGAAATGGAGTCCCTGAAAGTCCACCACCGTGACGGATAATGACTGAACCGCCTTGAATCCCTCCTGCGGTGGAAAGGCTAGTAGTCGTTCCTGTACGATCCCTAAACGTTCCTGAAGCCCGGAAAAATCGCTGGGTTGTAATATCGATATTCCCCCCAATTCCACTGGCACCGCCTTGGGCATTAATCGAGACAACATCAATATCATTCGTAGGATCGAGGGTAACATTGCCGCCATTGCCTTGAGTCCCACTGGAGTTGATGGCACCCGTGCGAATTTGAGTTCGGGCATTCACTGTAATTTGTCCCCCACTCACCCCCGATGAATTCAGGTTGCCAGTCGTCACCGACCCCTCCTTACTCGTTAAGCGAATGGCAGACCCATTTGTGGTAAGGTTGCCGGTGGTAATACTTTGATTGGCATTGAGGGTAAAGGAGGCATCTCCTAACCCAGTAAGATTATTAGTAATGAGAGTACCTGCCCCTAAAGGCGCTTGAATCAGTACAGGGTCATTGAAGGTGAGATTACCATTGAGGGTAATGAGGCCATTTCCCTCATCCCGGCCAATGGTAATGTTGCGAAAACCATCTTGAAATGCCCCGGCTGCTGTGAGGGTTAGATTTTGCGTGGTTTGGAGGGGTTGCAGGACTAAACTAGTTCCTGTTCCTGAAATGGTTGAACCAAAGTTAATATCCCTGGCCGTGATGGCGATATCAGAGGTAACGCGCACAGCATCATTGAATACCAACCGATTCCCGGAAAGATTTTGATTGAGAATGGTTGTCCCTCCTGAGTCTGTGGAGAGGAAATCTAGAGGGGATGTTTCACCCACAGCACCGTTAAACGTCGTGGTTCCAGCCCCGGAGTTTAATGTCAAAACTTGATTGCCATCAACCCTATCGGTAAACGTGATATCACCGCCACTACTATTGAGGAGAATATCGCGGCCAAGCAGGACATTTTGCCCTAAAGTAATATCTCCGCCTGCGGTGGAAATATTGGCATTTAAGGTCGTAGTGCCACCATTAAGGGTGAGGCTAGCATTCCCGGTTCCGGTGAGGTTGCCATTAATTGCGATCGCGCCACCCGGTGCTTGAATGGTAAGGGGGGCGTTAAACGTCCAGGCATTCACCCCCACATTCCCGGTTCCATTATTGCGTCCAATCGTAATCGAGCGAAATCCAGGTTGAATCGCAGCTAATTCATCCAGTTGAAAGTCTAGGGTATTTTGCCCCATCGTCAAAGTATTGCCAAGTTCAATATTTTGACTGGGTGTAAACGGTTGCAGCAGCAGGTTCCCCATCCCCTGAATCACGGGTAAATTAGTCAAAATCGGGGCGGATAGTAACTCGATGGCATTACTGGTGAGTGTAATATCTCCACTACCTGCTGCCCCCATTGAAACCACGCCTCGAGTAGAAATATTGGTAGGTGCCTCGACTGTAATCGTTCCCCCCGTACCACTAGACCCATTAGAACTGATAATGCCAGGATTGCTACTCAACACAAGGCGCTGTGTGGTACTAATGCTACCCGTTGTACTAAAGAGGCTAATGTTTCCCCCATTGATACCACTCGTCTGAATATCGCCAGCGTTAATATTTCCGTTAGCACGTAGAGCAATATCGCCTCCATCCCCAATCCCATTCCCTCGAGACAAAGCATTGAGCAATTCAATTCCGCCGTTGGGTGCTTCTAGCGTAATATTTCCGCCATTGCCATTGGTACTCGTAGAAACGATATTTCTAAACGTGCTACTGGTGATGTTACCGTTGGTAGTCCTGAGGATAATATCCCCCCCATTGGCACTTCCCGTCGTCCCTGTCCAGTTAGCGTTAATACCCGTTAAGGTAATACCATTAGTTGCCTCCATAATCACTGTTCCGGCATTCACTCCATCTATTGCCGATGAGGTGTCGATAAAACCCACTTGAATGCTGCCCGCAGAAGGGGTTCCGGCAGGAGAGGAGAATATGCCTCCCGGTGTGATTTGATTGGGAGGAACATTGGCCGGGTTATCCAAAGTAGTCTTACCCGCCTGCAAAATTAAAGAGGGGCTGGTCGTTAATAAATTAAAATGAGGGTCAGTTTCCGGAATCGCCCCCGATACATCTGGCCCAGTAATAGTAATATTGCCCCCCGTAATACTTCCGGTTGCTTCTACTTTGAGGGCGACGCCTTGATAATTACCAAATGTCACATCACCATCAGCGCTAATAATGGGGTCATAAAGACTGATAAAATTACCCGGTTGGCCAGCTAAGTTGAGAATCGAGAACCCACCCGCACTGCTAAAATGGGCATCCGCCGATGCGTTGCCATTCGTGACTAAACTAATATTTCCCCCGCTTTGAAACGGAGTCTGGGGATGGTTCAGCGCTAGGATATCAATATTGCTATTGCCTTGAATATATAGATTACCGCCCGATCGCGCTAAAAAAGGATTCGCGGTACTATCTCGGATACGGACGGTATCTCCGGCTAGAAGTTGCAAGTTTCCCGTGGTTTGCAACTGGCTTTCCACTAAAGTTAAATTCTGATTTGCCCACAATTGGGCGCTTCCTGCGGTGGCAGACTGGGCGACGACATCCCCAGGTTGCACCAACCATCCTGAACCTGTCAACTCAACTTGGCCATTGCCATTGACGCCTAAACCCGTTGCACTAGTAATATTCCCCCCCGTCAGCAGTTGCGGCAATCCTGCCGGAGTAAAGGGAGTCGATGCAGTGGGATTAACGTCTAAACTGAGGAGATGTCCCGGTTGACTGATGCGGACTAAGTGACTGCCAGGAATCGCCGCAACGGTTAATTGACCTTCGGGAGCATTCAACTGACCCGTACTCACTACTGTACCCCCCAATAGGGTCAGTTGGTTTCCAGGATTGACATTGAGCTGTCCGGCATTAATAATGGCACCAGGTTGGGAGGTATTGAAAGCAAAGGTGTTAGGGGTTCCAATCAGATTCGTGTAGTCATTGATGCCACTGGCATTAAACCAATTGTTGCCTATGCCAATCCCGGTGGCAGTAGTGGCGGTAAAGGAGGCAGGGACATTCAATTGGGCATTTTGTCCGAAAACAATTCCCGCCGGATTCATTAAAAATAGGTTGGAGTTGCCCCCTGTCACTTGTAGGATGCCATTGATAATAGAGGGATTGCCACCTGTTACCCGCGAGAGAATATTTTGAATCTGGGGAGAGGTGAGGAAGTTGGCCGTTTGGTTAGCATCGAGTCCAAATTGGCTAAAACTGTGAAATAGATTACTGCCATCTTGGGAAAATTGACCCCCCGTAATATCAAGCTGATTACCGTTGGGGGTAATGATTGTACCTGTAGTGCCATCGGTAACGGGTTGGGTGAGTGCCGATTGAGGGGTGAATATCCCGAATAAGGGCAGTGTCAGGAGTAGAAGATAGAGTTTTTTTCCCCATCCATGTTGGAAAAATAGTTTCTGTGTCTTCTTCTGGGGAGAGTGGACAGTTGTATGATGATTTTGACTATGGATCGTCACTATTGAGCGGATGGGTACTGACATATCGTCTCCTCCTAAGGGCAAGAAATTTTGTGACTTTACCGCTATCGAAGTGTTGAATGAATTGTCAGTGACCCGTTTTTTTAGGTTTATCGACAAAACTTTTCGACGCAACGCACGAAGATTTCTACACCCATGCCTAAAGCCGTTTCATCAAAGTCAAATCGAGGGTGATGATGGGGATAAGCTAAATTCTTACTAGAGTTGGCAGCACCTAAAAAGAAATAGCAACCGGGTACTTCTTGCAGGAAAAATGCCATATCTTCCCCTCCCATTGTTTGACATTCAGGTACGACTCCAGCAGGAGTTTCTACAACTTCAGAGGCAACGGAACGAACGAGTTCAGCCATCTGGGCATTGTTAATGACCGGTGGATAAAGCTGCCAGTAATCTAATTCGTATTTAGCCCCCTGAGTTTGGCAAATTCCATCAATAATTTGCTCAATTCGCTGACTAAAATATCCGTCTAGCTTTGGGTTGAAATAACGTACCGTACCCTCTATTTTAGCAGTGCTGGCAATGACATTTAGGGCTGTACCGGCGTGAAACTTGCCTACCGTTACTACGGCAGAATCAATGGGGTCAACATTGCGAGCAACAATTGTTTGTAGGGCGTTAACAATTTGAGTACCGACTACGATTGAGTCTACGGTTTGGTGTGGCATCGCCCCATGTCCACCTTTTCCTAATAGGGTGCAGCGAAACGCTTCAACGGCTGCCATCAAAGCTCCTTTACGAACTCCGACTGTACCCAAGGGTAGATTATTCCACAGGTGTAGGCCAATAATCGCATCCACATCAGGATTTTTCAGAACCCCAGCTTCAATCATTGGCTTAGCCCCTCCGGGCCCTTCTTCTGCGGGTTGGAAAATCATCTTGACAGTGCCCGCAAAGTCATCTCGATGTTGGGACAGATAGTAGGCAACACCAAGGGCAATGGCAGTATGTCCATCATGGCCACAAGCATGCATTGTCCCGTCATGTTGCGATCGGTAGGGGACTTCGTTTTCTTCGTGAATCGGTAAGGCGTCCATATCAGCCCGAATGCCCAGTACAGGGCCAGGGCGATTGCCGGGAATAATGGCAACGGTTCCGGTTTGGGCAATCCCAGTTTGATACTCAATTCCCCATTCTTGCAACTTTTGGGTAATATATTGTGCAGTCAACTGTTCTTTAAAGCCTAATTCTGGACGCTGATGCAGATGTCTGCGCCAATCAACCAACTGAGGTTGCAGGGCGCGAATGGCCAATCGGATTTGTGATAAATCGACGGAATCGGGATGGGGAAAGGTAGATACCATAGTTGCCGCACCGAGTAATAATACTAAAGTTAATAATCTATCTTAGGAAAATTACTCAGATCTAACTTAACTGATGCCCAGGCAGACTGTTGCTAGTGTCGGAAATTCTTTGTCATGCGATCGCAAATAGGCACCGTTATTTAAAGTATTGCTCATTAAGCAGTTGTACCTCTAGACATCGGCCAGTTTTTAGGTTTCAATACAAAGATTTGTGGTAAGCCTCATCAGTCAGGCTGAGGCTGTTGTTCCGATGGGAACAGTATTGATATAGGTTTGCATATAGAAACAAATTTACTCACAGTGGACACCCAATCAAGAGTGTCCTATCTCCTCATGAGTTTGTTGTAAACATTACCAAAGAGTTATGCCATCACCGTACAGATACACACGAGACTAATTCATGAGAATTTATACCTCAGGGGTGAGGCAAAATATATTTTTATACTAACTAAACCCTTAAAAGTACAAAGGTTACAATCTAATATTAATACTATCTTTGCAAAAATAAACAATAAAAATGAAAAATTTGGTGAGACTATAAAATTGTTTTATTATCTTTTTCAAGAGTTCAGTAAACGAGATAAAAAGAATGTCAAAATGGCTCTGGAATGCTTTATCGGCAAATCCAGTTGTTTTGGGTGTCGCCTTTTTGATGGCCAATAGTGCGTTTGCCTCAGAAATCTTAAACACAGACTCTACTGCTGAAAAAAGCAACATCACGGGGACTGACCACTCGATTACAATTGTGAAAGCAGCAGATGGTAACTTAATTGAAAAGCCCGATTTTGAGGCTAAAGAACCGCAGGTTTCGGTATTAATCGAAGAAGAAAAAAGTCCTTTTCCCGAATTGGATAATCAGACTTTAGTTGAAGAACCACCTGCATCTGAAATGGTGACAACTGAGTTTATACCTGAGAGTTTAGAAACCCTCGAGGGTGACAGCACGGATGACCCGATGGAACAAATCACGAATGTTAACCAACTTAGTGATGTTGTGCCTGGAGATTGGGCGTATGAAGCATTGCGATCGCTCGTTGAACGCTACGGTTGTATCGTGGGATATCCGGATGGCACATTTCGAGGCAATCGGGCAATGACACGCTATGAATTTGCGGCGGGTGTGAATGCTTGTTTACAGCAAATAGAACGTTTAATCGCCACTTCCACCAGTGAATTCGTCCGACGAGAAGATTTAGAAACACTGCGACGTATCGCTCAGGAGTTTCAATCAGAAATAGCCACCTTAGGTACACAAATTGATACTCTCGAAGGTCGCACAGCGTTTTTAGAAGGCCATCAATTTTCCGTTACTACAAAGTTAGTTGGGTCGGCGGATTTTGGTTTAATTGATGCGTGGGGCGATGAACGGGCTGTGCCTTCTGGGCAAACTCCCACTGAAGATTTAGAGGTCAATACCTTTACACCAGGTCGAGTGGGGTTGGTCTTTGACACCAGTTTCACCGGTAGAGATTTGTTACGAACCAAATTAGAAGCAGGGAATTTCACCCCACTGGATGCTTCGATTACGGGAACGGACATGACCTTGTATGACTTCGATACCCGTACTGGCCCAACCGGCAATGATGTAGTTCTGGGTACACTTCTATATAAATTCCCAATCGGTACAGCTATTGAGGTATTTCTAGCTCCTCAAGGATTAGGTTCTCCTGACGTTGCACCTCAATTAAATCCTGCTGGGGGTGGGCTTTCTCGGTTTGGACAACGCAACCCCATTTATCGGATTAGTGATGGGGCTGGGGTCGGGGTGAATGTTCGTTTTAGCGAAGCGGTAATTGCTTCTTTTACTTATTTATCTCCTTCCGGCAATCTGTCTAATCCCAACTCCAAAAGGGGATTGTTTAATGGTCAATTTGGTGCCTTAGCGCAATTGACTCTGACTCCCATCTCAAATTTTGATATCGCTTTCACCTATATCCGTTACTATTCCCCTCAACCGGGTGAAGGAATTAATATTACAGGCAATACGGGCAGTGGCTTTGCTCAAACTCCGTTTGGGGATGATGTAGCCACTTCAGCTAATGCCTATGGTATTGAAGCGCAATATCGACTGGCTCCTAATATTTCACTGGGGGGTTGGGTTGGTGTGACTAAGGCACAGGCTGAAACGAGTGGTGTCCTGCCTAATGGTGTTGTTGTAAATCGAGGAGATGAGGCAGAGATTTGGAACTATGCTGTAGCGATCGCTTGGCGAGATTTTGGTCGCAAAGGTAATGCACTTGGGTTAATTTTTGGAATGCCGCCTCGGGTTCGTGGCAATGATATTATTGGTCGTAGAGATTTGGATACGTCTTACCGTGCAGAAGCGTTCTATCGGTATCAAGTAACAGACAATATTGCGATTACGCCTAGTTTTTTTGTGGTGTTTAACCCAGAACACAACAATGCCAACGATGCCATTGCCGTTGGTACATTGCTCACGACATTTAGCTTCTAATTATTCGTTATTTGTTGTTTGATTCTTACTGCAACGTTGCTGTAAAATACACAAATAACTCCTTAGTGGAGCGGAACAAAAGGTAATTCCTACCTCCAGAAGAGAGGATAAATTAACGCCTATTGATTCCGCTCGTCAAACCATTGAGTTGATTTTTAACAGCAGCAATGTAATTAGAGTCATCCAGAGCACTAGCAGGCAACCTGCGGCTATCTACAGCACCCTTCACGATATCTTCAGCCGAGATACTTTGTGTTTGGTAGGCAACCAACAAGCTTTCACCACTGGGAATTCCTTGGTCTTTAAAAAAACCTTGATACGCCATTGTCACTAAGTTGAAAGGGCTTATCTTCTCTTGAGAAGGGGCTACAGTAGGCGTTGGTAACTCTGAGGGAGAATCGGGGGTATCAGAGGAATTGGAGTTAGGGGTTTGGGCGCGTAAGGCAGTAGTACCAATTGCGGCTACGAGAATACAGGAGAAGCTACCTAAAATTAGGTGTCTCATAATGGGTATTTAAAAATTGATGAACAAAGTTTAAGTATTTGCTCATCAAGTGTGTGGGTTTTAATTATTAAAAGCGTCTTTCTTTTGAGCGATTATCAATATTCTACAGATAGAAATTACTCTATCGCAGGGGAGATTTCTGGCAATTCGTTTTTAAGCTAATCAATAGAAAAGAACATACCCATCCCCTACCTATTAGCAGAGGATGAGTGTATTAGCCTCAACTGTTGGTAAATTGACGCTGTGATTGCACGTTTCCGTCTTCGACTGTACGCAGACCCCGTGCTTCAGCAACCCGTTCGGTGGTCTGGGTGGGAATGCGATCGCCCGATTTCACATCAAACCAATGTATGGCTTGGGGCGATATCGATAGCGTGATATCTTCTCCTTCCCATCCCTGATTAGCAGGCAATAAAGCCCGTATCCTCACCTCTGAACCCTTAACGCGAATGCTAATTAAATTTTGCATCCCTAAATTTTCAACGAGAAAAATTCGACCTTCCAGCGTCAGCCGATCATCGGGTTTAGCCAAGTGAACATCTTCAGGTCGGAGCCCTAAAACAATCTGGGAAGGTGGGGTAGGGAGAGGGGGCAAAGGAATTCTAAAATCACCTAAAACTGCATGATTATTCTCACAGTTTAGAGTTAACAAATTCATTTGAGGACTGCCTACAAAACCTGCCACAAATTGGTTCGCAGGCTTCATATAAATTTCCTGTGGCGGTGCCAATTGTTGCATATACCCATCGTAGAGGACGGCAACTTTTGTCGAAAGTGTCATCGCTTCGGTTTGGTCGTGAGTCACATAAACAACAGGTGCATTTTGAGATTCAAATAATTGTTTTAAATCTGCCCGGACTTGTTCACGCAACAAAGCATCTAGATTACTTAACGGTTCATCCAACAAAAATACATCCGGTTGCCGTACCAATGCCCGACCCAATGCCACCCGTTGACGCTGCCCCCCCGACATTTGACCGGGTTTGCGATCCATGAGGTTTTCTAAACCTAATTTATGCCCTACATCCTGTACACGCCGTTTAATTTCATCAGAGGGTATTTTGCGTAGTTTTAAACCGGCTGCAATATTTTCATAAACAGTCATGTGGGGGTAAAGTGCATAACTTTGGAACACCATCGCTAGGTTACGCTTACCGGGAGTCACATGACTTACATCTCGCCCATTAATCAACACTTGTCCACGGGTGGGGGGTTCTAATCCAGCAATTAATCGCAATAGTGTTGATTTCCCGCATCCTGATGGGCCTAACAGAGTGAGAAATTCCCCTTCATTAACGGTTAAACTGATATCTTTTACAGGAATTACTTTGGGGTTATAGGTTTTATTGAGATTTCTTAGTTCTAAGTTTGACATAGTTTTATTACAGGTTAGGGGTAATAGAGCATTAGCAAAAATAATGGGCTATCCTTTTACAGCACCTGCGGTTAAGCCCTGAACAATCTTGCGCTGGAACAACAACACTAATATAACTAAGGGGAGTGTTCCTAATACTGTAGCGGCTGCGATCGGCCCGTAAGGAATTTCAAAAACAGATGCCCCGCTTAATTGCGCCGTTGCTACGGGTATCGTCTTCATCGATTCACGGGTGATAAACGTCAAAGCAAAAATAAATTCATTCCAAGCAGCAATAAACGTGAGAATTCCTGTGGTGACTAAAGCAGGAAGTGTCATGGGCAACACAATTCTCAGCAGCATCTGTATGGTATTGTAACCGTCTACTCGGGCAGAATCTTCCAAATCCTTAGGTAACTGCTGGAAAAAACTCCGCATTACTAAAATAGTTAGGGGCAAATTAATCGCAGCATAAGGAAGAATCAGAGATAAGTAATTATTACCTAAATCAGTGATTCTAACGACCTCTAAAAGTCCTAAAAATAGTAGCACAGCCGGAAATAAAGTCACAATTAAAACAGTACCTAAGATAATTCGATCTCCAGGCAATCGCAATCGTGCTAAAGCATAAGCGGCAGGTGCTCCTAAGGCTAAAGACAATAATGTTGATGTGATGGAAACAAAGGCACTATTAAAGATATAGAAGGTGAAGGGACGGCGAGTAAATAAAGATAGATAATGTTCGAGAGTCAGTTGATTAGGGCTAGGAAAATAGACGGCAGGAACAGCAGAAATAGCTGTATTCACTTTAAATGAAGTCAGAACCTGCCACAAAACTGGCCCCATAAAGAAAACAACCACTAAAAAAACGGAAATGGGTAAAATAACTTTTCGCCAGTTGAAGGTTGATGTTTTGTGAGCAGTTGAATGTTGGGTTGTTGTCACGTTGCGAGAGCTCCCATTCAAAATTATCCATTCACAATTAACTACCTTTTTGAATATCAAAAATGGTCAGTCAATTCAAGGTACGATTCTTTAGCTTATCCCTGCGGCATTAGCACGGGATTTAGACAAGAAGTAAGCAGCAATTGCCACAGCCGCTACTAACAACAAAAAGGTAACAACCACCAAGGCTGCCCCATAGCCAAAATCCAGGTAACGCATGACTGTACCGTAGATATAAAGAGAAACGGTTTCGGTAGCACCTCCCGGCCCACCCCCAGTCATCACCTGAATCAAGTCAAAAATCCCGAATGCTTGAGCAAATCGGAATAACAAAGCAATCACAATTTGGGGCATCAATAGCGGTACAGTAATTTTGCGAAAACTCTGCCAAGGACTTGCCCCATCAATTGCATGGGCTTCGTAAAGGTCAGTCGAAATCGATTGCAATCCCGCTAACAAAATAATGGCAATAAATGGGGTTGTTTTCCAAACATCAGCTAAAACTACAGCAATCATGGCTAAAGTTGGATCGCCTAACCAAGTAATGCCTGTCTCAATGAGTCCTAAGCGTCGCAAAATATCGTTAACAACGCCGAATTGGTCATTAAAAATCCAAGCCCAAGCTAACCCCATTAATGCAGTTGGCAACGCCCAAGGAATCAGGGTAATGGTTCTCACAAGCCCCCGTCCTTTGAAGGATTGATTAAGTACCAACGCAATTCCCATTCCTAGTACTAATTCCAGCAAAACAGAGGCGGTGGTAAAAATAGTCGTATTCCACATACTGCGCCAAAAACGCCCATCTCCGACCATGCGGGCATAGTTTTCTAAACCGGTGAATTCTGGTTGAAGTTGAGTCCCTAGGTTTTGGGTGAATAAACTCAACCAAAATGCTCGCCCAATGGGATAAGCAAACACAAGCACAAGTAAGAGCAGGGCTGGCAAAATCAGCATCCAACCCGTTCGCTGTTCTCGTTCACGAATTACATCTTTGACGGGTACAGTAGTCATTATTTTTTAGGGCTAGTGAAAAGGTGAAGGAATAAATCGGATAGATTTAACCAGATAATCTACCCAATAAATTTCGAGTTTCTCTCGCGGCTGCCTGCATGGCATCTTCTGAACTCATTGCACCTGTAAATGCTGCACTCAGGTAGCGCTGCAAAATATCAGAAGCTTGAGCATATTGAGCAATGGGGGGTCGTAAAACCGACTGTTGAACGGCTTCTAAAAGTTGCGGAAAATAGGGGTATTTCGCTACGATTTCTGGGTCGGTAAACAGGGATTTATAACTAGAAATTAACCCTGTTTCTAAAACAAACCGCCGCAGGGTATCTTTACTCGTCATATATTCAATAACTCGCCATGCTTCTTCGGGATGACGTGTAGTGTTCGAGAGGGCTAAACCCCATCCACCTAAACAGGAACCCCCCATTTCGCCAAGTCCCTGCACCATGGGTTTAATGCCAATTTTGCCTTTAACTTTTGAATCTTCTTGATTGGCCAGTCTCCAAACATAAGGCCAATTGCGTAGAAAAACAGATTCCCCATTTTGAAATAAAAGCCGGGTTTCTTCTTCGCCGTATGTGACTACGCCAGGGGGTGAAATACCTTTGGTAATAGTGTCGCGTAGAAACTCAACTGCATCAATCGATTTAGGTTGATCGAGGCCAACTTCAAGTGTGTCTGGATTTACCCAAAAACCACCAAAACCTTGGAGTATCTCCACGAACATCGCTGCTACACCTTCATATTGTTTACCCTGCCAAAGATAACCCCAATCAGTATCTCCAGCATCATTGCTTTCGGGTTTTTGTAATTTTTCAATAATAGTCAGCATCTCCCTAAAGGTTTCGGGAGGGTCAAATCCACCCTGCTGCAAAAGGTCAGTTCGATAATAAAGTACCCCAGCATCAGAGGTGGTCGGCATTCGATAAAGTTTGCCTTGATAACGCCCACCCTCGATGTTGTTTTGAACCATTTCTGAGAGTTTTTCAGCAGATACTCGGTCATCTAAGGGTCTTAGCCAACCGGCTGCTGCAAATTTCGGCACCCAGACAATATCCATATTGAGAATGTCATAGGGCGAATCTCCTAACAAAAACGCTGAAGTGAGAAGGTTCTCTTGTAGGTTAGTATCGAATGGGCCTTCAACAATATTGAGGCGAATATCAGGATTTTTCTGTTGAAATTCTTCGAGAAAGGGCGTCCAATTGGCAAGGTCTTGGCCTTGCATCATCATGGTAATCTCAACAGGTTGCTGAGTCAGTGCGGGCAATATCGCAAGCTGAAATATCAAAAACCAAACTCCAAGGATTCCTAAAAGACGAGGAATACCTAGTTTTTTGACGAGTCTTTTTAGGCGCTTTTGCAGTCCGCCTAAATGTTTAATATCTGCCATGTTTGCTATAGAATTTTAGGCGACTTCTCTGCATTGAGTCTTTGTATAACACCTTGGGTATAATTTTTCGTTCCCTATCACAGGTGCATCTTTTACTCTTATCTCAATTTCGGGATTATTCAGACTGGGAAATTTAAAAATGAAAACAAAATAAACTTAACTTTAATTTTGTTAACAGTTATTTCTTAACTAATTCAGACTCTAAAGAAAGCATCTGTCTAAAGAAATAAATGACCAAATTGCCGATCCAACTTCTAAAATCGTTTGCTTGGCTCAAGGCAACTAACGCTCTTTAATAGGGCGTCAAAATTTAATCTTAATTCTAACTCAAGATAGATTTTAGCAATCCTCTCCCTTTCGATGGAAGGTGGAGTATGAAGACTTCGATAAATTGCAGTTGATGTAATTAAATAATCGATTTTTATGCCAGACGTTGATCAAACTATCCTTAACGCCAAAGACCAGCTTCCTAATGTCACCCCAACCCCACCCCGTCAGCAAATGCCGCAGTCTAGCGCCCAAGCGCTAAAAGACCGCCTCCAGTGGGGAGAGCCTGCTTTTACTATTTTAGATGTTCGCGATCGCACCGCCTTCAATGCCTCTCGCATTATGGGTGCAATGGCAATGCCGATGGAAGATTTATCACACAGAGCATCAGACAGTCTCGAACCTCGACGTGAGATTTATGTTTACGGCGAGAGTGATGAACAAACTGCCCAAGCTGCTAATCAACTTCGTCAGTCTGGATTCCCTAATGTTTCCGAACTTCGAGGTGGACTAGCTGCATGGAAAGCCATTGGCGGCCCAACTGAAGGTTCAGCAGAGACGGGATATGACAGCAGTAGTGCCGAGTACAATGTCAAAGCTCGATTAGAAAAGCACGCGGCTGTGACCTCGAAAAATAAATAAGGTTGGAAACGCCTTTGAATAATATGGCATTCCCTTAATGGGATTTAATCAAAAGACCATAGCGCAGAGTGGGGCAATCTTTTTGAGGTTGCCTCACATTTTTTTTATTGAGCAGAACTTACGCAAGGGCGCACATCGGTGCGCCCCTACCAATGGTGGTTCACAGTCAATTGACGCAAATTGTGTAATTAACGAATTCAGGATACTAACCTTTTAATAAATATGATGGTCACTTTGTCAAGATTCCTCCATAAAAATTGAAAGTTCAAAATTTTATTGCTACATTGCAGAAGATGGCTCAATATATGGTATGCTCCGATGATTAAGTTTTTTGATATCAGCCCTGTGTCCCGCCCCCTAGAAGCACAGTCTCGTGTTTTTGATTTAAAGGCGCGGTTGGACTGGGGAGAACCGGCACTGGCCATTATTGATATCCGCGATCGCCACGAGTTCAATCTCTGCCGGATAGTGGGAGCAGTTCCCATGCCGCTCAATGAACCCGTACACCGAGGGCTAGACAAGCTAGAACCGTGGCGTGATATTTACATCTATGGGGCAACCGATGAAGAAACGGCCTTGGGTGCAGCTAGACTGCGGGAAGCTGGTTATCGGAATGTATCGGAAATCCGAGGAGGTTTAGCCGCGTGGAAAGCCGTCGGTTATCCCATCGAACCCATTTGTACCGCTACAATTGCTTAATTTTGAATTCAACAGGAAAGGCAGAAGGCAGAAGGCAGAAGGCAGAAGGCAGAAGACAGAAGAATAGAATTTTCATCTTTCGTTGTGGACAAGTTCATGGGTGCCTAACTCCTGACTCCTGACTCCTGACTCCTGACTCCTGACTCCTGACCCCCTATTTTCAATGTTCAAAAATATCTTTGTAGAGCAGCAAGTCTAACGCGACCATGACCGGCAACGCTTGAAAGCACTGTTGAGCTAGTTCCCAGCGTTCTTCTCGTTTGAGCATATCGATCAGTTTTTGCTTGGCACTGAGGAGGTAGCGAACATCATTAGCCGCGTAGCGCAATTGCTCCTCTGAAAGATTGGCAGCATTACCCCAATCTGAACTCTGAGCGGTTTTGTCGAGTTCTACCTGTTCTAACTCTAAAATTAAATCCTTTAATCCGTGACGGTTGGTATAGGTGCGGGCAAGCTTACTGGCAATCTTGGTACAAAACACGGGTGTGACTTGAATGCCTAGATGCTGCCGCAGAGTTGCTAAATCGAAGCGAGCAAAGTGAAAGACTTTGACAATATTAGGGGCTTCTAGTAATTGTTTCAAGTTGGGGGCATCGGTTTGTCCTTTATCAATGCGAATCACTGTGACTCTGCCGTTTGCGTCGCATATCTGTACCAAACACAGGCGATCGCGCAAGTGAACGAGTCCCATTGTTTCCGTATCAACGGCGATCGCTTCTACTTGTCGATAGGCTTGATACCAGGCATCAGGAAGGTCGCCATTACCAACTTGAAACTCTTTTAATTCCATGAGTGATTAGCCATGCGTCATTGGTCATTATTGCAAACAACCAACAACCCATGACCACTTTTTGAATTCAAAATTCAAAATTCAAAATTCAAAATTAATTTTGGGACGTTTGACGGATAACACTCTAGAAATTAACGTCGTTTCATGAAAATTTGGGTGAAGTAGTACTCGCCCTTGGAATTTTTGGCGACACCAATACCGGTTACATCATAATTACCTTCGATATTTTTACGATGGCCGTTACTTTTTAACCAACCGTCAACCGCTTGCTGGGCTGGGTCAGAAACGCCTTGGTTATAGGCTACATTTTCTGCCACACTGCGATAAGGAATCGAGATGGCTTTGATGCGTTGCTCGAACCCATCATGGCTAAATCGAACCCGTCTATTGGCCATGGCTTGGCTGTGATTTTTGGCCTGTTGAGTCACCCGAGACTCTAAGCTCAACGGGGGTAAGTTCCGAGATTTACGATATTGATTAATTTTTTGAAAAACAGCCTGTTCTAACGATTGAACCTGATCAGAATTTGAACGTTGAGTCACTGTCACAGATGAGGGTTTGATGGAGATAAACGGTTTACTTTTACTAGCCCAAGCTCGACTCGAGGCACCATAGCTACCCAACCCACCGACAATGAGTAACAATCCGCACAGGATTGGAGTCCAATGTTTTTGCATCATAGAACAACCGGTAATGAGTCACTAGGAATTAGGAACATTCGACAGAGAGACTTATTCAGTTTGTAGTAAGCGCTAAAGCGCTCATTAATTGAGCATCAGGGATATATTCTCTCCAGAGGTACTCATACCGTTGGTAGTTACGATAAGAGCGCTAAAGCGCTTACTACGAACCTAAGTTCCTAGTCTCGAATTCCGGGTTATGAGTTCCCAGTTCCAAAGTTGAGGAATTTGGCAACCGTCTGCACATCTTTATCACCCCGGCCAGAGCAATTAATCACAATCCGGGGACTGCCACTGAGTTGGGGACAGAGGATTTCTAGATAGGCGATCGCATGGGCGGTTTCTAAGGCGGGAATAATGCCCTCGAGTTCCGATAATCGACGAAATGCGGCGATCGCCTCTTCATCCGTCACCGCGTAATACTGAGCCCTGCCACTATCCTTTAAATAACTATGTTCCGGCCCCACACCGGGATAATCGAGGCCAGCGCTGACAGAATGGGCTTCTACCACTTGGCCATCCTCATCTTGTAGCAAATAGCTCATGGCACCGTGCAACACTCCAGGACGCCCTTGAGTTAAGGTCGCAGCGTGCTTTTGAGAGTCTACGCCTTCCCCGGCTGCTTCCACGCCAATCATCTGTACACTCGGTTCACCGATAAACTCATGAAATAGCCCAATCGCATTGGAACCACCACCCACACAAGCTAACAGAATATCCGGTAAACCCTCCCACTTTTCTAAACACTGCTCACGAGTTTCTTGACCGATGATGGTATGGAACTCACGCACCAACATTGGATAGGGATGGGGGCCGGCCACTGACCCTAAAATATAGTGCGTCGTTTCTACATTCGTCACCCAGTCTCGAATCGCTTCTGATGTGGCATCCTTCAGAGTACCCGTACCCGCCGACACTGGTTGCACGGTTGCGCCCATCAGCCGCATCCGAAACACGTTCAGGGCTTGCCGTTCCATATCCTGAACGCCCATATAAACGATGCATTTTAGGCCAAACCTTGCACAGACGGTTGCTGTAGCCACACCATGCTGACCGGCACCTGTCTCGGCAATAATGCGCTGTTTGCCCATACGCTTTGCCAACAAGACCTGTGCTAAGGCATTATTAATCTTATGGGCACCCGTGTGATTTAAGTCCTCCCGTTTCAAATAAACCTTTGGACCTGTGCCGTCTGGCTTCGCGTAGTGGGCGCTTAGGCGTTCAGCAAAATACAGAGGACTGGGACGCCCGACATAATCTCGCATGAGCTGTTGCAGTTCCGTTTGAAAATCCGGGCTGTGGCGGTATTGCTCGAATGCTTGCTCGAGTTCAAATAGCGCGGGCATCAGTGTTTCGGGTACATACTTGCCGCCAAACTTCCCAAAGCGCCCTAACGCATCGGGTTGCTGAGGTGTGGCATTGGCACCGGATTGGGGATTAGGAGTCAGAGGAGTGGTGGTCACAGAACTCTTGAGAATACAGAACAAAACCCATTATAAAACTCCGCCTCTATCAAAGCGCTTAACGCTTGATGTTATGGAAGCCTATTGTTCTTATCGTATTTGGGTATCGCTCAATGGTGACAAGAAGAAGGATAATACTTTGATTCATTAGTTAATCGTCATTAGTTCCTCATCGTTAGTGTTCAAAAGCTTGCCATCGGGTTGTTCTAACAATTGAGAGCTACAGTGTTTTTTCAAGGATGCCGTTTAGGTGTGTCAATGATTTAAGGAATAATGACTAAGACTAATGGCGGCTAGTTGATTTTTAGATTTTGAACAACAAAAATGTCTATTACAGGTTCTTTAACAGACTTTTCTATACCCGAAATTTTCCAGTTTATTGATAAGGGACAAAAAACAGGTCTACTCACCCTAAGTCCTTTATCTAAAAATCAGGCTACAAACTCAGCCCATTATCTATGGTTTAAACAGGGAAGAGTTGTAGCAGCAGCTAATCAATTAAATGATAAATGTTTAGTTTCACTAATTCATCAATATCCTTGGGTGAGTCAGCGTGTAGTTAATAAATTGGTGGAATTTTGCCCATCCAATAAACCCCTCGGTTGGTATCTAAAAAACCAAGGAGCTTTGAAAATTGAACATCTAGAACATCTGTTTCAAATTCAAATTACACAGCAATTATGTGCAGTTTTTGCGTTGAAAGATGCTCATTTTGATTTCGAGTTTAACGTTTCTACATCAACCTTAGAAATGACGGGATTGAGTGTGTCAGCTAACGTGTTAACTGGGGTGTGGCAAAAATTGGTAATGTTGAAAAGACTTTTGGAATTAAGACGATTTAAACTGGAAGGAACTCGGGGATTGATTTATACAGAAAATTTCTGTAAGCAACTGAACTTAATTCTAGATGTTGCTTTTTTCCATTCTCTAAATCTATCGCTATTTGACCCAGATAATCGGCTCACCAAGCTCTATCAAATTATCGAACTCTACGATCGTCCCTATGATTTGCCTAAATTAATTAAGCCTAAACCGATGTTTTCGACTCGTTCATAAGCCGTGAGGTTGAGTGCCACGTTGATGCTGATACACCACACCACAAATCGCCGATAAAATCAGCCAACCCAGCGTATTTACCCGCAGATCGAATACGGTAACATCCACTGAATTAAATAAAATACAACCCCCAAAAGCCACCAAATAGGTAAAGAGTATCAATCGATGGTGCTGCCAATGGGGTTCATCTTTAGCTGTTTTAACACCTAAGCCCACACGACATAACCAAACGGCTTGAGCCAAAATCCAACCCACTAAACCAAAAAACAGTAGTGTGGCAGGTATCCCCGTTTCTGCCATCAACATCAGTAGTAGATTGTGAGGATGATTGAGCCAAAGCTGCATTTTCGCTTCATATAAAGGCGTAAAATTTCGCAGTCCCCATCCTACCCAAGGCCGTTCTTGAATCATGTTTAATGTAAACTGCCACTGAGTTTTCCGCATTAGGGCAATGGGGCGATTGGGGTGCAATTGATCAGTCAGTCGTGCCCAAAAGAAAGCCGGGACAATTTGACGCAATGATTGACGCCCAAACTCTGGGCCAAATGACGCCCAAAGAATAGTACCTGCCGCCGCCATCACTGCCAGCACAATCCAGCGCCAACCTAAGTAAAGGGCAAAGGCTAGGCCAGCAAAAATCGCGATACCCCAAGCATTGCGTGAATTTGTAAAAATTAGGGCGATCGCATTCCCGATCATAGCCACACTCAAAAACCCAAACCACCGGATTGAGGTAGAATTTCCACGCTGACGTAACCCTTGAAATGCCTCCACCCACAACCCTAAGCCCAAAATAAACACGATTTGCAGATAGGCGGCCAGAATGTTGGCATGCATAAACACGGAGGCCATGCGGCCAGGAGGGTTGCCTTGGGGTACAAGTTCCCAACCTAATATCGTTAGTAAGGGTCCTTTAGCAGACCATCCCCAAAATAGTTGCCCCAGACCTAAGATGACAACGGGCAACGCACCGATCACGATCAGCTTGGCAATGTGTCGCAGTTGAGCGAAATCTTGAATAATGGCGCTAAAGCCTGCAAAGACAATAAAAAAGGGCAATAAATTCGCTAAACCTAAATATGCTTCTGTGGGGATATAGGCAAAGAAACAAGTGATAATCAGCCATCCCCCAAGAATTAAAAGTCCCCAATTTACAGGGCGTTGCCGAATAATTCGATACTCCTGCCACCATGCGATGAGTACCGATAGAATCAAGCTTAAGGTTCCGATGATGGGTATGACCGGCACAATCAGTAACCCGAGTTGGAAAATCGTCCAAAC
Organism: uncultured Microcoleus sp.; assembly: GCA_964588805.1. Lineage (GTDB taxonomy): Bacteria > Cyanobacteriota > Cyanobacteriia > Cyanobacteriales > Coleofasciculaceae > CAZPRJ01. Next base: position 29,188 of record CAZPRJ010000021.1, read on the forward strand.
TCTTTGTAAGTGAGGTTGGGGATGCCTACTTACTAATGTTTTGAGGGTTTTATTCATGGGATGAGTTATGGAGGGAGTCAGGAGTCAGGGAGTCAGGAGTCAGGAGTATGTCTGTCTTTCT
>CAZPRJ010000021.1:29358-94248 GCA_964588805.1 uncultured Microcoleus sp.
CGCACCCCCGCACCCCCGCACCCCAGCTCCCCAGCATCCCTCACCACTTATCCAACAGGTTCCCAACATTGTTCGCGAGTCAGACGAATTTGGGCTAAGGCAAAAATAGTGGGGATAATGCGGCCGTAGTTGGTGGCGATCGCCCGCCAGCCTAAATCGGCAAAGAAATAACCCCATAGCGCTGGCCCAAGAAAGGCAAATACACTGCGAGTCACCCCATAACGCGCGGCATTCAGTGCCATGCCTCGACGTGCCGTTTGCAGTGCCACATAATTCTGAAACTGTGCTGCTGCTGCTGTACTGCCTTGAATAATCACGTCTTTGGCGACTTGATAGCGAGCAAAATGCAGGGCAAATTGACGCGCCATTTGTTGCAAAACTATAGGCTTGAGAATTGAACTGACAGCTAAAGCACTGCCGCCTTTGAGCAGGATACCCATTGGATTGTGTTGAATCTGCACCGGTAAGGGTTCAGAAAAATTGGACTGCGCTAGCGATCGCTGCACCCGCACTGTCAACGATTTTTGCTCGGATGGGGGTAAATGTTTCCAAGCTCTACCCATTAAATTAAGAAATATTTCTGCTTCTAAATCCGTGGTGGCTAGCTGTTTCGAGTAAGGAATTTTGAGATAATGACACACTTGAATCAGGGCTTGCCGATAGGTAAACTCCCCTGTACGTCCTTTTAACACCGTCATGCCATCGGCTGCCAAAAAACGAAAACGTTCCTCCAAAGCATCTAACCAAGCCTGGCGATCGCGGCTTTGGATTTCAATAGGTTCGGGTGTCTGCACATAATCGAGTGGGTTAAATCGGCGGCGAAACAAGATATCCGTCAATTGAATTAATTCTTCTTCCGTAGCCAACTCCAAGGCGCTTCTTAGCTCATCCAACATCCTGCCCTCCAAATCCCCAGTTTCATCCTGTCAATTATTCTACTTCTATACCTTCAGGAGCATCAGTCGTGTTTGATGTCGCTATTATCGGTGCAGGATTAGCCGGACTCGTTTGCGCCCAACAACTGCACCAAGCTGGCTATCATGTCGTCATCTTGGAAAAATCTCGCGGAGTTGGGGGACGTTTGGCCACCCGTCGCCTTCACAATACTTGCGTCGATCATGGCGTGCGTTACCTCGAACCACAAGGAATGTGGTCTGAGCGATTAATCCAGACACTCCTACCGCGAGGTATACTCCAAGTCTGGGCGGATACCTGCTACGAACTCAAGCCCGATTCAGATGTTCCCACTCCTTATCCCTCTGAGTTCAAGCGTTACATCGCTCCATCCGGAATGACAGCGATCGCCAAATTTTTGGCTACGGGATTGGACATTTGGCACAATCAGCGAGTACAAGCGATCGCCCTTTCACCGGAACACACTTGGCATCTCACCCTCAATACACCCGATAACCCTAATTCACTCCAAGCTAGAGCAGTGGTTGTGGCGATTCCTGCCCCCCAAGCTTTGATGTTACTAGAACCTCTAGCCTCAGAAGTCTCATCTGTATTTTTAAATTATCTTCGTTCGGTTCAATTTGACCCTTGTTTAAGTGTAATGGCAGGATATTTAGATGCAAAGAAGTTGACCTTGCCTACTTGGAATGCTTGTACTTTATCCAATAGTTCAGATTTAGCTTGGATTGGGTTAGATAGCCGCAAACGTTTAGACTCTAAACTGCCAATTTTTGTCTTACAAAGTACCGCCCAGTTTGCTCAACGTTACCTAGATACTGATGATTTAATCCCCGCAGGACAACAACTATTATCCCATGCCGCACAGTTACTCATGCCTGGGTTAGAAACTGCTGATTGGGTTCAAGTTCATCGTTGGCGCTACGCTTTTCCTACCCATCCTTTCAATCAGGATTATTTGGATGCTGAGACATCCTTACCCTTGATTTGTTGTGGGGATTGGTGTGGGGGGAATCTGATAGAAAGTGCTTTACATTCGGGATTTGCATCGGCGGAGAAAATTAATCAACAATTGCAACAGCGAGAGCTACCCAAAGAACAATTTTTGGATGTGTACGATTGAAGAATATCAAAATACTTAAAGTTTTCTTGATAGGAGAACTGTCGCTGTATTACTATGGTAGTAGAGAAAAAACTGACAAAGAAAGACAGCGGGTTATAGACCAATTCCCATCGGTATGGTTTTTGCACAAAATCGATCACGGCGGTAAATTTGCTCTGCTTAATCCTGGTTTTTATTAAGCCATTGCAATAACTACTCTGCAACCGAAAACGTAATTCGTTGCTGATAAAACTCACTGGAACTTTTTCCTTGAGCATGAGAACTCAGACTCAAGGTTCACTTATTTCCTCAGTTTCTGAGTCTACTTTCCATCAATATCTTGAATAACTAACAAAGCCTTCGTCACAAGTATTGCATCATGACTCATTTTACAGGCAACCTGAGCAATAATAGCTTTCCCGGTTTCCCCAACGGTAATCCTATAGATGTTCAAATCTTTGGCAACAATTTAGTCTGGTCTAGTCCCGATGACAATGACCATGAAATATACCTCTACAACGGTTGTAGAACTATCCAACTAACTAACAACAATGCCAACGATTGGTCTCCTCTAATCTTTGGCAACAATTTGGTCTGGCGTAGTGGTGACAATACCGATGCAATATACCTCTACGACGGTACTAGTACTATTCAATTAGCTAACAATACGACCTACAATAGTCCTCCCGCAATCTCTGGCAACAATTTGGTTTGGACGGGTTACGATGGCAATGACTATGAACTATACCTCTATGACGGTATCAACACTATCCAGTTAACGGACAACGATACTAGAGATTGGTCTCCCCAAATCTCTGGCGAAAAATTTGTCTGGTATCGTGACGATGGCAATGACGATGAAATATACCTCTACAACGGTAGCAGCATTATCCAACTCACTAATAATAATATCGATGATAATGTTCCCCGATTTTATGGCGACTATGTAGTATGGCAGGGCAATGATGGCAATGATGATGAACTATACCTCTATGACGGTAGCAGCACTATCCAACTAACCAACAACAGTACTAATGATGACTCTTGGGAGCTCCAAATCTTGGGTGAAAATCTGGTTTGGTCTAGTCACGATGGCAATGACAATGAAATATACCTCTATGACGGTAGCAGCATTATCCAACTAACCGACAATAATACCGACGATAGGAATCTCCAAATCTCTGGCGACACTCTGGTTTGGACTGGTAACGACGGCAATGATGATGAAATATACCTATACGATGGCATCAGCACCATCCAACTAACTAATAACAATATTGACGATTATCTTCCCCGATTTTATGGCAACAATCTGGTCTGGACTGGTGACGATGGCAACGATAGAGAACTATATCTGTACAACGGTATCAACACTATTCAACTAACCGACAACAATACTGACGATTACGATTGGAATCTCGAAATCTCTGGCGACAATATGGTTTGGTCGAGTCACGATGGCAGTGACACTGAGATATACCTCTATGATGGTATCAGCATTATCCAACTCACTGACAATAATACCGATGATAGCAATCCTCAATTTTATGGCGACAATGTGATCTGGTCTGGTGACGATGGCAATAACACTGAAATATACCTCTACGACGGCACCAGCACCATCCAATTAACTGACAACAATACCAACGATTCTTATAATTACCACATCTCTGACAACTATGTAGTTTGGTCTAGTTACGATGGTAATGATGATGAAATATATCTCTATGACGGTAGCAGCGTTATTCAACTAACCGACAACAGTATCTATGATGGGGAGATCCAATTCGCTGGCGATAATGTGGTTTGGATGGGCATAGATGGCAGTTACAGCGAAGGCTATAACTATGGACTTTACCTCTACGACGGTAGCAGCACGATCCAATTAACCAGTGGTATTCTCCCAGACTTTTACTTTCATTTACCTGATTGAAAATCTCTTCTTTTCCTCTGACTTCTTTAAGATACAAGGGGCGGGTTTTGATTGAGGATTATCACTGTGCCAAGCTAACTTACTGCATAAACCCGCCCCTACGAAAATCTGGTTATTCAAACAGATTTGATATCACCGGAAAATTCACTTCAAAATCTGCCCTTCCCTGCCACATCAATTTCCCATTGCCGTCCAATCTCCAGAGGGGATGAATGCTGCCCAGTAGAATGGATGCTGGTAGGTGGGATGAGAGAGCATTTCTAACTGAGTTTGGCGGATGGCTTGGGAGCGTCCTGTATTATTCATTAAGCGCTTGTAGTAGTTCACCATCAAGTCTTTTGTCCCCAATTATGGTCGGGGGCGGTGGTCGTGATGGATACACTACCTGCCCATAAACTGTCAAGCATTGAGCCGTTAATTCAATCTGTTGGAGCTAGCATTCTAAGCTTATCTCCTTTCCAATTAAGGTTGTAGGTTCGAGCGATTATCAATCATCTGTGCTGCCCATTTTAATGCGTCTTCTGCGGTAGAGATTTTGCCCTCCGCTTGAGCAACACCAAGGGTAGTGAGGAGTTCACCGATTTGGGGACTAGGGGGAAGGTTGAGCGATCGCATCAAATCTTTGCCAGTTATAATCGGTGTCGGATGAGCGACTGGATCGTTGGGATTGAGATATCGATTAATTAAAGGTGCAAGCTCCTCCACTGATATACTTGATGCGACGGCTAGCACCGCTAAGGCTGGAAAAACTGTACCCACATTTTGAAAGAAAAAATACTGCTCCCGAATTGACATGGAGATAGCCTGAGATACGAGTTGAGGCAGGTGTTGGAGTGCTGTTTGTACTACCCGAATTTCAGCACGGCTATACTTTAAATGCAGCAGTTGTTCTTGGGCGATTTCTGGTGTGGGTGGCAGCAAGCAGGTGAGTTTCGCAAGGCTTAATAATGAGGCTGACTTGCTGCTTACTGAGGTGTTCAATTCTTTCCCCAGTTCAGGCCAGGTTTCGGATAGTAGTATGCTAGAGCGATCGATGCTGGACAATTGGGCTAAACGTTCGGCCGTCGCATCGGGAAACCATCCTTGTAATAAGTTATCCTGCCATGCCGCTTGTAACCATGTGGAACCTAGGGATGATTTAAGTAAGTAACCTAATTCTACTTGTACCCGTTCGGCAGCGATTTGGTTGAGTAGGGAGGCTAGCTGGCGGATAGTTGAATGAGTGGTGGGTTCAAGGGTGAAATTGAGTTGGGCAGCTTGGCGATAGGCTCGCAGTAACCGCAAGGGGTCATCTTGGAGATTTTTGGGCGATACCATACGGATGATACCCTGTTGCAGGTCGGTATAGCCTTGGAATGGATCGATGATTTCTTGGGTGTGGGGGTTGTAGGCGATCGCATTAATGGTAAAGTCTCGTCGCTGCAAATCCGTCTCCAAACTCTGGCCGTCTTGTTGTGCTAAGTCAACGGTGGCGTCTTCAAAGACTACTCTGGCAATCTGCCTCTGGGCATCGAGTACCACAAATCCTGCGTGGTAGTGTTTCGCTAGGTTGCGTGCTGTTTGTACTGCATTGCTGGGTAATACAAAGTCTAAGTCGAGGTACTCACTTTGTCTGCCGAGTAACGCATCCCGTACCGCGCCACCCACTAAACATGCTTCGGGGGGTAGCCATTCGGGGCTAAACGGCCATTTTTGGGGAGAAAGTGCAGAGGAGGCAATGTCTATTTTTTGCCAGATCATCTCTTGATATCTGATTCGGGTTCACAGCTATCGATTCATCTTGGCATATTGTTTTGATTGCTGATACTAGATTTTGCAGTTGTTGCCAATTGGTTTGACTCATTCCCTAGCCCCTCTCAACCCTCACCCCAGCCCTCTCCCTGAGGGAGAGGGAGTAAGAGGAGAAGGGGAGTCAGATTTCCGGCTCCCCCTTCCCTCGTAGGGAAGGGGGCTGGGGGGTTAGGTTTTTCCGTTTGTTGAGACTATTGACATCCTCTCCGCCCTATAAGTGCGGAGATTCCTCACCACGCCGAAACCTACGAACAGGAGAACGGTCGCTGAATGGGGTTGACGCTTCACTGATCGTTGCTTGCTCTTCAAGTCTTACACAATCTCCACGTCCGTTTTAAATCTCGGACTGCCCGCCCGCGATTAAAATTAACGAACAAAATATTTAGTTTTTTAGTGCCTTCAGGTCGGATCGTCCGTTGCCCTTGGGTTCTTTCCCTCTTACCGTCTCAGTCCCGGTTTCACAGCCTATGGCTGGTATATCGCTGCAAGATGAGGTGGGTATTTCAACCAACCCTATTGTATCAAAAGTCCCCCTGGAAGGGGGAGGCTTGTATCCCAATTTTTTGGTCAAGATCTAAATAATAGGGATTAGTGGGAATTTAAACTGGGCATCATTACCGCGATCGCCCTTGTGTTTGGTTTCAATCCCTGATAGGGATTAATTGGAATTTCAACTTTTTTGGGCAAAAATTCACGGACGAAATAAGACGTTTCAATCCCTGATAGGGATTAGTAGGAATTTCAACGAACTTTGATGCAATTAATGCAGCGATGAAGTTTCAATCCCTGATAGGGATTAGTAGGAATTTCAACTTATATTCATCAACTCCCACGCGCTGGAAATTGGTTTCAATCCCTGATAGGGATTAGTAGGAATTTCAACTAGGCAGTCGGGAGTCGGAGAAGTTTGTTCGGTTTTATGTTTCAATCCCTGATAGGGATTAGTAGGAATTTCAACCCCCAATAATCAGGGCTTCAACCAAAGCCACGTAGTTTCAATCCCTGATAGGGATTAGTAGGAATTTCAACTTCCCATTGCGAAAAACTCATCCCACTCATCGCTTGGGCTTGTTTCAATCCCTGATAGGGATTAGTAGGAATTTCAACAGAACCAACTCCAGAAGCCAAAGCGCCTCCAGCAGCATGTTTCAATCCCTGATAGGGATTAGTAGGAATTTCAACCATCGATGCCCGTTCGGGATTGAGGAAGCGCTCAGTTTCAATCCCTGATAGGGATTAGTAGGAATTTCAACTTTATTCCCTTTGGCACATCTCAGCACGCGATCGCTCAAGGTTTCAATCCCTGATAGGGATTAGTAGGAATTTCAACGGGGAAGTAATGCGATCGCAATCATCACCACCAACAGTTTCAATCCCTGATAGGGATTAGTAGGAATTTCAACCTTTCACCAAATTTTTATGCGATATATGCGAAATGTTTCAATCCCTGATAGGGATTAGTAGGAATTTCAACGCGAGATTCAAAATGATAAATCAGCCATCGTTTCTGTTTCAATCCCTGATAGGGATTAGTAGGAATTTCAACGACATTCCCCTTTGTAGAGGATGCCGTTTGACTTTAACTGATTTTCTGTTTCAATCCCTGATAGGGATTAGTAGGAATTTCAACATAAAAGACCGGTTCGTTTTTGATTCGCTTCTTGTTTCAATCCCTGATAGGGATTAGTAGGAATTTCAACGTACTCATGCCTTGGATAGTCCGAATACTTGAGTTTCAATCCCTGATAGGGATTAGTAGGAATTTCAACCAACCTTAGACCAAGATCGCAAAGTACCAGCATCTCGTTTCAATCCCTGATAGGGATTAGTAGGAATTTCAACAAATTGAATTTTTTTTGGGGGGACGGGCTAGCCAGTTTCAATCCCTGATAGGGATTAGTAGGAATTTCAACCCAAGGGTCAATGCCGTAATTTTTTAAGCGCTCGTTTCAATCCCTGATAGGGATTAGTAGGAATTTCAACCGGCGGGGCGGTAACTAAAATTCATCGTGAAGCCCGTTTCAATCCCTGATAGGGATTAGTAGGAATTTCAACTGCAATGAAACGAAGTCCGTTGCCAAGATAGCAATTGTTTCAATCCCTGATAGGGATTAGTAGGAATTTCAACTCTTGGGGTGGCAGTGGCTATTCCGTCGAACTATTTGTTTCAATCCCTGATAGGGATTAGTAGGAATTTCAACAAGTCCATTTCGGAAATAAAAGCCAATTACGCAGCGTTTCAATCCCTGATAGGGATTAGTAGGAATTTCAACCGCGCAAGTCTGAAGCCCTTACAGTATGCAGTTTTCCAGGTGCAGTTCCGACAGACTGAATTGATAGTACCATTTCAGCCTTCAATAAGCAAAACCCCTTCATCTAAAAATTCCCTAAAAACCAGTCACAGCAAAGCTTTCAAGAATTCCGACACACCCATATTCAAGCCAAGAGGCTCAAACCCTGACCCAACAAGGAATACAGCCCCAAAACGGAGTGACTCCGAAAAAACACCTACCGACTGTCGAATTTGTGAGGCTAGACACTCGGAAACTCGATGTTAGCCATTGACCTACCCAAGGTAATGTGAGTTTATACAAAAATCAATCCCAGTGCTGGTCAATAAAGGGCTTGGCTAAGCTAGAGTGACAAAAAGGACTCAGAGTTTGTGCAATGTGTATTTGCGTTAATTGCCACTATGTAGACCGATGCACTACGTATCACGCCGTAGAAACGCAGCATCAAGTCCCGCACTTGACCGAAACCCCTGATTTTGAAGCGGTTGAACCTACAATTAATGTTAATATCCGTCCCCAAAATGATTATGTGGAGATGGAATGGGATGTAGTAGGTTGTGAAAGCTTTAAGCAGGAAACGGGTAAGTGGGCGAAGCTGCGTCCAGGCGAACTTGTACCCACATAAGAATCTAAAAATATTGGCGCGTTATGGCACATTTAAGTCCTAAACTACTACTTTGGGCATAGTCTGTGTCCTAACGCACCTTATTGAATTGACACAAATCCAGGGGGCGCGTCAAGATGAGAGAAGTAATGAATTTTTGTAAAGGCTAGGCTGGATGTCTTTTGAGCTGCTGTCACTGGAGACGATCCAGGAAATTGCGAGGCAATACGGCTACTGGGCTGTTTTTTCGGGAATTGCGATCGAGAGTGCAGGAGTTCCCCTACCTGGTGAAACCATTACTCTAGTGGGTGGTTTCCTAGCAGGCAGTGGCGAATTAGAGTATTGGTGGGTATTATTAAGCGCGATCGCTGGAGCCGTCGTTGGCGATAATTTTGGTTACTGGATTGGTCGGTTTGGAGGCTGGCCGTTTTTACTAAAATTTGGAGGTTTCTTTCGCATCCCCGAAGCGCAACTACTAGAAGCGAAGCGAGAGTTTAGTGAAAACGCCGCTAGGGCTGTATTTTTCGGCCGATTTGTTGCTCTATTGCGGATTTTTGCCGGGCCAATGGCAGGCATTGCCGAAATGCCCTATCCCCAGTTTATTTTGTGCAACTTAGGGGGAGGAACCCTGTGGGCGTCCATCATGGTGACGTTAGCATTTTTTGTCGGCCGCCTTGTTCCTCTAGAGCAATTAATTTCCTGGATAACTAAATTAGGGATTGTCGCTCTGATTTTAGTCATTGCATGGATTGTAGTACCCAAGTGGCTAGAATCACGGAAACTCAAAGAATCATCGATGAGCGATCGCCCCTCTGCACCGGGAGAATAAGCGGCGGTGCAATGAATTCGTTAGCACACTCACGCAACTTGGGCTTGAAACACTATCAGTAGGGGCGCACTGACGTGCGCCCTTGCTCTTGCTATAGAATCCGCTACAGGTGGGGACATGGCATACCATACCCCTGCGAAAATTGTTAATCGAAACTGAACTTTATTGCATATTGCCAACACCTTTTTTCTCTTGTGACACTTAAAAAGGCGTAACGTGGGAGTTTGGCACTCTATCTTGGCTTGGTTTACGATGACCATCAAATCACCCTCACGGGTGAGTCAATAAGATGAAGTCTGCTTTTCATCGCCTATCGTAATCTAAACAAGAATGAAGCGAATCATTGAGGAGTGTCCACTATGTTCAAAAGACTTGTTCAAGCCGCCACCATAACGTTATTACTGAATCTTTTGGCGCATATTAGCCCCTCGGAGGTCGATCAACCCAATATTGTATCTCCTTCATCGACAACGCCGAAGTTAGTCATGAATCTACGGGAACGGCTTTCCCAGTAGTGGTGTGACTTAATCAGTGACTTTTGCTCCTGTGTGTATTCAGCCGCGTGCCTGGATAGGAGTCAGGATACCCTCTGTGATCTGTTTTGTGGTGGGTAAACATGACCATCTATTGACGGTAATTATTCGGCTGTTTTCTTCTGGCGTTAGTCTTGTGTCTGTAGTGTTCGCTACACCTCCTCACTGATGGATACATAATAGCGCTAAAGCGCTGAGTACAAACTTGGCTTAACCTCTCTTTTATCAACGAAATCTGCAATTAACTATTAGAGTTTTGCAGTTCCTTTAGCAAAGATTCCGCTTGCTGGATGCCTGTTCGTTTTCCTTGACTTTGATAAAGATCTAAAGCTTTTTGGATTTGGGTGATGGCTTCAGAAATGCGATCGCGCTTTTTCAGGGCAACTCCTAGTTTGTAGTAGGCTTGTGCATCTTGGGGTGCTAGCTCCACCACTCGTCGATAGGCAACAATAGCTTCTAAATACTTTTCTTGCTCCATTAAAATCTCGCCAATCGAAGCTTGGGCTTCTACCCAGTTGGGTTGAAGTGCCGTGGCTCGTTGGAAGGCTTGTAATGCATCGGGTAAATCATTCTGCTCTTGCATAATTTTCCCGACTTGGAAGTAAATTTGGGCATTATTAGGAGACAGTTTTGCTGCTCGTTCAAACGCCGCTAATCCTTCGGTTGTGTTCCCTTGGCGCACCCAAGCTTTTCCTAAGCCTAATTGAACACTCACTTTTTGGGGGGCTAACTGGGCGGCTTTTTGCAGTTCTCGAACCGCTTCTTGAGGCCGTCCTTGTTTTAAATAAGCCATGCCGATGATTTCGTGAGCGTCAGCATTTTGAGGCTCAAGTTCGAGGGCTGTTTTATACATTTTGATGGCGCCGCCATAGTCTTGCTGACGCATCAGTACAACCCCTAATCCAATGTAGGCATTGACTTTTTTGTCGTTTAATGATATTGCTCGACGATAGGCACTGGCTGCACCAGGATTATCACCCGCATTCGCTAGACTGTAGGCAAGAGCATATTGAAACTCGGCATTTTGGGGTTCAAGGGTAATAGCTTGTTGATAAGCTTGAGCTGCTTGGCGGAAATTGCCTTCTCGTGCTTGTAAGAAGCCGATACCGGAGAAAATTCTCGAATTTTTGGGGTCTAGTTGGGCGGCCTGTTGATAAATATCAATCGCTTGGGTGTATTTTCCCGCATCCGCTAACTCACGTCCTTGACGAAGGAGTTGATTGAGTTTTTGAGTGGGTTGCTTAGCAATAACATTTTGGGATGGCAGTGCGTGGGCAGTAAGCGGTTCTAAGGTCATGAACCCAGTCAATAACAGGCTACTGCTTAATAGAATCGAAATCTGCTTAGGCACGGTCAATTTTCTCTTAAGTAGTCGGTGCAATGTCTCAGTGTTACGATGGCGGCAGCCTTTTATCCGGATAAGGGAAATCTGGAGAATAGAGGCGATCGCTACCATTGTTTTTATCAAAAAATGATCGAAGAAGATTCTACCAGAGGATCGTAAATGATTGTAACAACTACCGATGTAATTCAGGGCGCAGTGATCGAAGCGTACTTAGGAATCGTGACAGCCGAGGTGGTTTTTGGCACGAATGCCTTGAGAGATTTTTTTGCAGGAATTCGCGATGTGATTGGTGGCCGTACAGGCAGTTATGAGCGAGTATTTGAAAAAGGTCATCAAGAAGCAATCGCAGAATTACAAAGACGGGCTCAACGTTTAGGGGCAGATGCGGTGATTGGGATCGAAATCGATACCGGTACAATTAATGTTGACCAAAAAGGCGCATTATTACTCATTACTGCCTCGGGTACGGCCGTTAGAATCAAGCCTTGAAAATAGGAGTTAGGGAGTTAGGAGTCAGGAGTCAGGAGTTAGGGTAGGTTTGTTTTCGTTTAAGCGATCGCACGTTAGCGTTTGATAACATCTAGGTATCGTCCCCTGCGATTCAGCCTCACAGCAAAAACGCCACAATGTTTGCCATGCCTAGCCTTACACTGCTTTCCACATCTGGATAAATCCCCTAGAGAACCGAAGAGTTAGGGGTGAGGTGAGCAAATCCTTCATGGAAACTTTATTAACCCTCGCCTCATCCTTAGCTTGACTTTATAGAAATTGGGCGTAGAAAAAGCGATCCTTATATACAAGCCTAAATACAGATTATTAGTACACAACAAGCAACTATCGGGTCACTAGGGTCAAACACGATGATGATCGAAACCTATATCGAACTTCTAAAAAAGATCGATGGCATTGCTGAACTACACTCTGCTTCTGGAAAATTTCTAGGTCGTTTAGAGAGCAAACCTTATTCGTTTTACTCCATCATTAACGTTCACGGCTTCTACGGTAGTACTGCTTCCTCTACCAGTATTCGCAACAGTGCAAGTCGATATGGTGGGTTTAATGGCGCTGAGAGTCCCTTTAACCCTAACTGCCCCAATCCCCCGGTTATTACTTGCTCCGGACAACCCTTCATGGTTGTGACGCGCAATCCAGGTATCTTAACCTTTGGATTAAACAGCATCACCCCAGACTTCCTTTTGGCCGTCTATGAAGTCTTGGGCAAATCCAAACCTTATGAGGTTTCGCGCAAGCTGTTAGCACTCAAGCGCATGAAATTTACGGCCATTGACGTTCAGCACGATAATACGATTATGATGCCTGCTCCCATTCGAGAAGAATACTTGGCATTAAGTGCTTAACCTTATCAAAGGAATGACCAAAAAATCCAAGACTGGAAAACCGACGCTGGCATCCGGAGGTTTCCTCCGGATGAGGAAGCGCGGTCGAAGACGGAAACGTCAAAAATCAGGACTAAACCGTTCCATCTTGGATGTAGGTTGGGGCATTTTAGGAGGGCTACTAGAGTACAAATTAGGGGAAGCTGACGGAGTATTTCTCAAAGCTCCTACTAAAACTCTCAAGCCCTCCCAGCGATGCCCTAATTGTTGGGAAGTCAAACCTAAAACCTTAGCTGAACGCTTTCATCAATGTCCTTGCGGTTGTGTCGAGGATAGGGATGTAACCTCAGCGAAGGTTTGCCTAATATGGGCAACGGGGTCAGGAACTGGCCTCGACAAACGTGGATCTCAAGCCTCTACCGAAATCCCTGCAACTAACCATTGTGGAGGTTTTCGGCAAGCGTGGGAGAAGAAGCGTCAGAACCCACATTCCGCACCCTCGAGTGTCACACGGGGGACTTTTGGTGTTCTTGATGGTAGTTAGCTGGGTCAACCTACGTGGAACTAAGCACTAATACTTAAAATGAACTAGCGTCTAAGTGTGTTGTATTTAGGGCTACATTATATTTTCGGGCAGCGGCTAAGGCAATAGCTGTAAAAATCTGGCTTAATCCGACCAGATAGAGTTTGTCTAGAACTCTCCCCAAGCGGTCATCATTCAGATATTCGGGTTTAATTCCTTCTCCAATTAAATGTTCTGTGGCTTTGCCTTCAAAAAACTTGGAAAATAGATATAAAGGGGAAGATACTAATCCCAGCTCATTAATAATCATGGCTTTAACTGCATGTCCTGGGCTAACTTTTTCTCCAGGTTGAGAACCCACTAATTCATTAATTTTTTCTACTATTCCTATCTCATCAATCATTCCAGCTACCAAGTCCAAGTGGTCAAGGTTGCTGACAGTAATTGCTTGGGGTAAACTCATCATCTTCTCTAGGATTTATTTCCTCACCCGGTTTGAGGATGAGTTTACCTAATTTTCCGTTTATAAAAATAGTCCTCAAGGTGAGCAAAGAGGCAAGAGTGACGCTCTTGCCTCCCTCATGATTTCGATTATCATTCTACTCAGGAGAAGTTCTTGAGTGTTTTTACTTACTAATTCCGCTAGTCATACTGCCACCAGCCACAGCCGCCTGTGTGACAGTTGAGGGTTAGGTAGTACCGAGGTAGTGCCTAGGTAGTGCCATTTAATTACCTCTTTAACGTTTTACCGTTACCTGCTACCCTAGCGTTATACCGTTAATAACGTCAAGCAGGTTAAAACTGTATTGGCTAATTAAAGCTTTACCCCTATACAGCTAACATCCAATAATGTCAAGCTATAGGGGTAAAGCTGCAAGAGGGTAAATAGTTGACTGACGATAAAGAGGCAAAGACAGTGAAACTATCGGTCTACATCACGCCAGAGCAACGAGCTAAATTCAAGGCTGTATGTGCTTTGAAGCAAAAATCCATGAATGAAGTCCTTAACGAAACAATTGAGGACATGATTGAAGAGTTTGAGAAAGGAAGAGTAAATTCTTCTGTCCATCAATAGATAAACTTCCAAAGGGCAGATTAAGAGGCGATCGCCATGACACAATCACCAAACCAGAGGATAGATCGATTAGAGGATGAGTTTGAGACAGTCAAACAACTACTGGCTTCAGCCGCTAGATATGCTGAATCAGCGAATGAAGGACTCAACCGACTCACCGAAAGACAAGACGCAAGCCAAGCACAGCTAGATCAACTAGCAGTGAAGGTAGACTCACTGGCTGAGAGTCAGGCACAAACCCAAACACAACTAGATCAATTGTCTAGCAGAGTTTCAGAGTTTGTCTTTCACGTTCAACGGCTACTGACTCAGCAGGGAGAAAGGCTAATCCCATTAGAAGGACAAGCGGAAAGACTAGAGGCTGTTGTACGTCTGCTAAACCGCAATTATGAAGCACAGCAATCTCAATTACAGGAATTCCAGCAAACAACTAACGCAGCCTTAGAGCGAATTGATAGAGTTTTAGATTATTTGTTGAGGGAACAAGGCAGAGGGTAGGTCATGAAATTAATCAACCATGCCCTGACTACTGTTTGTGGTTTCTATGAGTTTCACGAACGTTTAGGAGCCGTTGAAGGCGTAGATGCTTACCGCTATCAGTTCCAGCCAGGACGTAAGTACAAATCATTTCTGCACCACATCAGTAAAGGCAAAGAGGTCAAAACTCGACTTCTCAAAGTCAAGGAGCCGAAAAAGTTTCCGGGCTGCTTAACCACTGATGAAGTGAAACAACTCATAGCCGCTTGTAATCGGATTAGAGACAAATTCCTCCTCTGCCTGCTTTATGAAACAGGAATGCGAATCGGTGAAGTTTTAGGGCTACGACATGAAGACATGGTAACGGGAGGTGAAAACGAAATTCGTGTGGTGCCCAGAGAGAACTTTAACCAAGCCAGAGTCAAGAGCCGGGAAGAAAGAACTATCCATGTCAGCAAAGATTTGATGGCACTTTACTCGCAGTATTTGATTGATGAATACCCAGAAGACATTGATTCAGACTATGTGTTTGTCAACATCTGGGGGCGGCTTGTCCAGCCTGGAACCCCAATGACCTATGAGGCGATAGACAGCCTGTTTCGGCGGCTGCACAAAAAGACTCAAATTAAGGCGACACCCCACTTACTTAGACACACTCATGCCACCGAACTGATTCGGTCTGGGTGGGACTTGGCTCATGTTCAGAAACGTCTGGGTCATGCCGATGTGCAGACGACCATTAATACTTACGTCCACCTGACTGAAAGCGACCTGAGGGAGGAATATCAGAAGTATCTCGACAACAGAGAGTTAGCCACCTAGCAGCTCTGCCTAGACACCTACCTACTATGAAGCCCTGGTTTGACCAGGGCTTTGTCTTTTGTCGTGTCGTAGGTTTGGTTCCTTACAAATCTACGACACGACAAGCACGACAGCCCACACGACAACTTACACGACAACCCGATAGGTGACAAAAAAAGATGTCAGGTACGACCCGACAAGCCTGACAGGTTTACCCGACAAGTTACCTGACAAGTTACCTGACAAGTTACCTGACAGCGGCTGCAACCGAAAGTGAAGGATAATTAACTAAGAGTTATTTATTAACGTTGTGGAAACCCTCTACAACGTTTAAACCCTTAGCCAGTATGCTTTATGGACGTTGTAGACGAGATAACGCTAGGCACTGGCGAGTAGTTCATATGCCTGTAATCCTGATAGGTTGGCAGCCCTCAATCGCAGGAATTACACGCCCGACTATCTGACTATCTGGATAACCGCTTTCTTGCAATGCGGCTAAACATGAATCCGCTTGCTCTGATGATACTGCTGCTAATAACCCTCCTGAAGTTTGGGGGTCAAATAGAAGTGGATATTTGGAAGCTGTACTCGCCTGGGATAAGTTATTGATGGAATAGGAGGCGCGTAAATTTTGGGGTTGGAGGGAACTGGTAATTCCTTTTGCCACTATTTCTATCACTCCCTCCAAAATGGGTATTGCTTCTAAATCTAACTGCACCCCAACCTGGGAAGCGTTCACCATTTCCATCAGGTGTCCGAGTAATCCAAAACCAGTGATATCTGTACAAGCTGTTGCACCATGCGCTAAAAACACCTGAGACGCGGTGTAATTAGAAAGCAGCATAGAATCAATAGCATGGTCAATCCATCGCCCTTTAGGTTCTAAGCGCATATTGGCGGCAAATAAAGCTCCTGTACCGATGGCTTTGGTGAGAATTAAGACTTGTTCAGGTTTCATCCCTCCCTTTCGCAACAATTGATGGGGAGCAGCTAATCCATTACAAGTCAATCCAAACGCTAATTCACTACCTTGTGTCGTATGGCCACCTATCAGTTGTGTCTGTGTTGGGTATAGTGCCTTGAGTACACCTGATAGTAATTGATACAGAGTTTCCTCAATTTTCTCTTCGCTGCCATAAGGAATACTCACCACCGCTAAGGCACTCTGGGGAGTAGCGCCCATAGCAAAAATATCACTCAAGCAGTGATGGGTGCTAATTTGACCAAAGATGTAAGGGTCGTTAATTAAGGAACGAAAATAATCAATAGTTTGTACCATCACCTGGCCAGTTGGTACTTGTACCACGGCGGCATCATCAGGAGTACCTAATCCCACGAGAATATCATCTCGCTCAACCCAATGATGGGTTTGAATGCGCTGCAAGACTCGTTCTAGAGTAGAACTCCCAACCTTAGCACCACAACCGGCACAATGCATCGGGTTTTCGCTAGGAAAATCAGCAATTCTCCCTTGCTCCCCAGCACCCCCGCTCATCTCCTCACCCTCTGACGGTAAGTCGCTGAAACGGTGCATAAATTGGCGATCGATATAATCTTTCCACCGCCAAAGTAAAGAGGATTGCCAGTATAATCGTCCCCATGAGGCGATCGCCTCTCCATTGCCAGTACCGATTAAACTTAAGTAGAATTTCTGGGGTTTGTAAGGCTTAAGGGGTTTTTTTAGTAAAATTCGCCGCAAGTTTTCCAATAACGGCTGGCCTTGACGTACCGCAAAAACTCCCGCTTTAGGACGGGGATGCTTTACCATCGTGGCGATGTCACCGGCGGCAAAGATATGGGGATGAGAGCAGGATTGCAAGGTATCTTGGACTAAAATAAAACCGTCTGAGTCGGTCTGTAGTCCAGATTCTTTGATCCAGTTTGGTGCTGAGGCATTCGTTACCCAAAAGGTGTAATCGCACTTTACCGCTAATCCCGACTTACACTGGACTTGGTGCGGCAAAACTTCGCTGACGGTTTCCTGCAAATGGACTTGAATACCGCGCTTGATTAAAAGATTGTAGACATGGCGACTAACTCCATGATGATGTCCGGACAAGAGTGCATCACCATGATGGAATAGATGGATTTCAATGTGTTTGGGTGAGTATCCTTGGGTTTTGAGGACTTGATACAATCGCCGTTGCATCGTCATCGCCAATTCCACACCCCCTGCACCACCCCCCACAATACTGATGCAAATCGGTGTTTCAGGAGTTTTAGCAACCTGTTCGACTAACTGATGCCATTGTTCTAAAAATTGAGGTACGGGTTTGGCGGGAATGGCGTATTTATCAGCACCGGGTACATTACCTTGGGTGGGTGTGCTGCCAATATCAATGGATAATACATCGAAGGCGACGGGGGGATGATGAGCACAGATTACTTTGTTGCGTTTTAAATCCAGCCCGATCGCGCGATCGATATAAAGTTGAATATTAGCAAATTCGGCAACCCGTCTTAGATCAATATGACATTCATCAAAGCCGTAGTAACCTGCGACGTATCCCGGTAACATTCCGGAATAGGGGGTGTGTGAGATATCCGTAATCAGGGTGATGCGTAGGCCGGATAGGGGTTTCATCCCATACATTCGGAGTGCGATCGCATGGCTATGACCCCCTCCTACTAATACTAAGTCTTTGACGATCGGATTAGTTGCTGACTGCATGGAATGGCAATTGCTCGAATCGATAACTGTGGACTTTCAAGATAGATGCCATACACTGGTTGTAAACAATAAAAATAATAAAATCCCCTATTTTTATATAACGGGTATCATATTTATGACCACTTCTTCCAATTTTGTATCTAAAAAAACAATTCTTATGGTTGATGATGAATACATTAACCTGCTATGCTTCAGCGATTTTTTGTCCGAGGCTGGATATGAGATACGAATAGCTACCAATGGAAAATTTGCCCTTAGCTCGATTCAGAAGGCTCGGCCAGATTTACTGATTTTGGATGTCAAAATGCCTGGGATGGACGGTTATCAAGTCTACCAAGCTCTGAAGCTTGATGAGTATACTCGCGATATTCCGGTGATTTTTCTGAGCGGGATGGATAGAACAATGGATAACACCGAGGATTTAGCCACAAATAACGTGGATTACCTGCTCAAACCGGTTGACTTACAAGACTTGCTGACTCATATTCAACAGGCTCTCAAACAGAAAACAGATTAAGAATTGATGAACTTGACTAGGCATCGAAGTCGAGGAGTGTGAGAATTGACTCGTAATTAAAGCGCTTTAATATGAGAGTTAGTGCTTGAGCGAGTACAGCTTTATCTGAAGGAATTTGCTTGATTAATTGCATCACTTGATTTTCGCTACCCAAAAGTGTAGCCTCTTGCATTTGCTCCACCCACGCTTGGGGCATTTGCGCGATGTAGGACTTTAACTCGGCTGGTGAGGCCGACACAACCTGAGATGCGTCCCTTGCCTGTTCCGGTTCCTTGTAGAGATAGCGGACTCCTAGATGTTGAGCGAGTTTATCAAATAATTCAGATTCCTGGAAGGGTTTGCTGAGAAAGTCATCGCCACCGACGGCTAAAGCCCGATCGCGATCGCTTTTCATCGCCAATGCAGTAAGTATAATAATTTTTGTCCGTGGTAAAGAATTATCTCCCTGTACCGCCTCCCTCTCCCGGATTTCCTGAGTCACCAGATAGCCATTTATCCCCGGCATGAGGATATCCATTAAAATGAGCTGGGGTTGCCATTCTTGCCAAAGGGTAAGCGCTTGTTCTCCATCACTGGCTTCGCGTACCTCAAAGCCGATGGAACTGAGCAATTGCACCACTAACCGCCGATTGTCTGATTGGTCATCAACGACTAAAATTTTGTAGTTGGGCTGATCGGGAGCTAATCCTATCACTTGGAGATGGCTCTGCATCGGTTCAATATCTTGCGGACTAGCCAGGTGAACTGGAATCGAGAAGCTAAACCGACTGCCTTGCCCTAGGGTACTATTAACCGCTAGGGTTCCTCCCATCAGTTCCACAAAAGAGCGACTAATTGTTAATCCTAAACCAGTTCCTTGCCGAGCAAAAGCCGTTGATTTGGCTTGTACAAAGGGCTCGAAAATACGCTCCAACTCTTCAGCAGCAATACCGCAGCCAGTATCTTGGACTTCAACCTGAATGGTTGGGGTTTCGGCAACATATTGGACTTTTAGTAACACGCTCCCTTGTTGGGTAAATTTGAATGCATTACCTAGGAGATTAGTCAAAAGTTGGCGCAACTTATTGACATCTACTACCACATACTGGGGGACTTCTGGGTTGATTTCGACGGCAAACTGTAAGCCTTGCGACTCGGCTTTAATCCGCAACATTTCCTCAATCCCTTGCAACAAATCATAGAGATTGCAGGGCTTTTCCTCTAGGCTCATCCGTCCAGCTTCAATTTTGGCTAAATCGAGAATCGTGTTAATTAAACTGAGGAGATGTTCACCACTGCGATGGATGGTTTGTAGATTTTCTGCGATTTTTGCTGGGAGTGTCGAGTTGCGGCGCATCAACTGAGTAAAGCCCAGGATGGCATTGAGGGGAGTCCGCAGTTCGTGGCTCATATTAGCCAGGAATTCGCTTTTGGCAAGGCTTGCACTTCGTAGTTGGTTTTGAATTTGTTTGAGTTCTGTGATATTAATTAGCGTCACTACCACCCCATTATTACTGCCATTCTCTCGTAGGTAGGGATTAACTCGCATCAATAGGGTTTGTTGCATCGACAGGAGGGTGATTTCCTGTTCGACGGGTTGCTCAGTGTCAATCACCTGGCTCAGAATGTCTAGGAGGTTAGGACAGTCGAGATTGTGGGTGAAGTGGGCTAGGGGACGATTGATATCCGAGTCTCGGATGTTGATGTACCGAGTGGCTGCTGGGGTGAGTTTGCGAATGTTAAGATGGCGATCAAGAAATACTACACCCAAATCAATGCTACGAAGCAAATTATCAATATCATTACTCAGTTGGGTGAGCTGTTCAATTTTAGTTTGATACTCGGCATTGACGCTATAGAGTTCCTCATTGACAGATTGTAATTCCTCATTTGTACTCTGCAACTCTTCATTCGAGGCGAGGAGTTCCTCATTAGTGGCTTGTTGTTCTTCGTTGGCAAGCTCTAGTTCTTCGATGGTAACTTGCAGATTCTCGCGGGTTTGCTGGAGTTCGTATTCCAACTCAGCCAGTTGTTTAACCGCCTCTGCACTAACTTCAAACTCAGCAGTGACTTCGGGTTGGATGGGCTGGGTTTCCATCTCCAAAAAGACAATCAGGTAATTACCTAATCCTGACTTACCTGTATTGAAGCCTACCCGTAGCGTCACGTTGTGGTCTTCGTCCCCTAATGTGAGTTTAATATCGCTATAAAGAACAGATTGCTTGTCTTGTTTGGCTCGGTGCAAGGCTGTATTCAAGGGGAGTTTGAGTGCTGGAACGATGACTTGTGTCACGTCTAAGCGGGCTTCTCCTACAGGCAATTTGAGTAATCCCGCCATATCGCAGAAAATGTAGAGAAGTAACCCTTCTTGATCGATGAGTAAACAAGTGATTTTGCGATCGGCAAAGCAGAAACCAAAAACATCCTCTAATATTGGCTCGAATGCTGCCCGTTTGGCTTTACCCTGACTGAGGGAGGGGATAGGACTGATAATCGACGGACGGTTAATTGGGCTTAGGGAGAGTTGGATATCCCGTTGTTTCTGGAACACTTTCCAGGTACTATCCAAAGAGTGAAACTCCCCAGATAGATCCCCCAAGGTTTCGGAACTGCCTAAGAACAGAACGCCTTGGGGAGATAGGGAGAAGTGGAGTAAGCGGAGTACCTGCTGCTGGAGTTGGGGCTGCATATAAATCAGCACATTGCGGCAGCAGATTAGGTGCATTTTAGAGAATCCAGCATTTTTTGTCAGGTCATGGGGAGCAATAATCAGCATTTCCCGCAAGGTGCGTTTCACCTGAAATTGATCCCCAATCGAGTTGAAGTACCGCTCTAGCCGTTCTGGAGAAATTTGACTAGCAATGTTGGTTGGATAAAGTCCGTAAGATGCGGCTTCTAAAGCATTGGTGTCTAGGTCAGTAGCAAAAATTTTAACCTGGATTGGCTTGTTGGCTGTAGTAAGAGCTTCATCTACGAGCATGGCCATGGAGTAGGCTTCTTCCCCCGTTGCACAGGCTGACATCCAAATTCTGAGCTGTTGTTGGGGTTCTAAGCGATTGATCAACAGAGGCAATACTGTCGTCTCAATAAAGTTCCAGGCTTCGGTATCTCGGAAGAAGCGGGTAGTCCCAATCAGCATATCCTGACGTAATAGTTTTTGTTCCTGTTCAGAGTCTTGGAGTAAGCGAATGTAGTTGTCTAGATTGCTGTTACGTGTCAGGGCGAGGCGGTGGGCAATGCGACGGCTTAAGGTACTAATTTTGTAGTGGGAAAAGTCTATTTGTTCATGCTCCGCTAGGATATCCAGGATACGCTGGAACTGATTGGGGTTAATTAAGCCCATTTCACCGACAGGGTAACTTGTCGAATTGGAGGCAAAATGGACGAGTCCATACACCGCATCGGCTAAGTCTTGAGGGGAAAGAATTTCATCCACCAAACCGGAGGGTGAAGCACTGGTGGGCATACTGGTAAACTGAGCTGTTTCGGGTGACTGCACTAAGGCAATACCCCCGACTCGACTAATAGCTTGCACCCCTTGTGCACCATCATTCCCTGTTCCCGACAACAGAATCCCAATTGCATGCTCGCCACAATCGCGGGCTAAAGCTTGGAAGAATTGATTAATGGGATAATTTAAGCGATCGGGTTGTTCTAATAGCTGGAGTTGTTGATTTTGAATACTGAGATTTTTTCCTGGTGGCAAGATATAGATTGCATTTGGGACTAGGGTCATGCCATCTTGGATTTGATGAACAGGTATCTTGGTTTGTCGTTGAATGAGTTCGGTCATCAAACTTTTAAAATTAGGGGATAAATGTTGAATGACCACAAACGCCGCATTGGGATGCTCTGGCAGGTGTGCAAAAAATGCCTCTAATGCCTGGAGTCCCCCGGCTGATGCTCCAATTCCGACAACAAAGAGCTTGCTCATATTGAACAGGAATACTTCTGTCTAAAGGTACAACAAATTCTTGACACTCTTCTTTGTTCAGAGTGTTGCTTTCTTTTCTCCTACCCCAGGGATGATGTCCCTCTTGATAGAGCCTGGAGATAATCGAAGCGCAACAATCGGGAATACTCAATGCTCAAAGCTGTAATTTTTGATGTAGATGGTACATTGGTTGATTCCGTTGACTTACACGCCCAAGCCTGGCAAGAATCATTTAAAGAGTATGGATACGACCTACCCTTTGACAAAATTCGGCATCAAATTGGTAAAGGTAGCGACCAATTAATTCCAACCTTACTATCTCAAGCAGATTATGATCGAGTCGGCAAGGAGATTGCCGAACGCCGCAAAGAAATTTACCAAAAACAATTACTATCGCAGGTGCGTCCGTTTGCCCAAGTCCGCGAACTCTTTGAACGGATTAAGGCAGATAGTAAAAAAATTCTGCTGGCGTCTTCAGCACAACAAGAAACGGTAGAAGCCTACAAAGAGTTGCTTCATGTTGAAGACTTAATTGATTCAGCAACCTCCACAAATGATGTCGAAAAATCTAAACCCGAACCGGATATTTTTCAAGCGGCATTAGACAAGCTAGATGGGATTACGGCGTCTGAAACCATTGTAGTGGGAGATACTCCTTATGATGCCCAAGCCGCTAATAAAATTAACTTACATACTATTGGCGTTCTCTGTGGCGGTTTTTCCGAAGCAGAATTACGAGATGCAGGTTGTATTGCTATCTATGAAAGTCCGGCGGATTTACTCGCTCATTATGAGCAGTCTCCTTTAGCAACAAGATAATCAGCTAGTATAAATCAACCGTGAAATAAGATTAACGTCTTCTGGAATACGAAAAAATCAGTTCACAGACGTTCTCCTTCTGATTCCCCACTCCCGACTCCTGACTTCCTATATTATTGTGAACCTTTTTTGAGATAAACTATCTCTAGCCAATTCTAAAAACAACTAATGATTGACCTCTACACGTTTACAACGCCCAATGGACGCAAAGCTTCCATCATGCTGGAAGAAGTTGAACTTCCTTATAATGTCCATAAAATTGATATTACCAAAGACGAACAGTTTACGCCTGAATTTGTTGCCATTAATCCTAATAGTAAAATCCCTGCTATTTTCGATCGCGAAACAGACATCACCATTTTTGAATCAGGAGCCATTCTGATTTATTTGGCTGAGAAAACGGGTAAACTTCTGCCTACTGATACTAAAGAACGCTTTCAAGTTTTGTCTTGGCTAATGCTGCAAATGGGGAGTGTTGGCCCAATGTTTGGTCAATTAAATCATTTCAAGAAATTCGCTCCTGAAAAGCTTCCTTATGCCATCGAACGCTATGAAAAAGAAACCCTGCGGCTTTATGGCGTTTTAAATCAACAATTGGCAGAACGAGAGTATCTTTGTGGCAACTATTCCATCGCTGATATTGCTACCTATCCTTGGGTGGCTATTTATGAATGGCAGGGATTAACGTTAGATTCTCATCCCCATCTTAAACGGTGGGTAGAAATGATGCAGCAGCGTCCGGCCGTTCAACGAGGAATGGCAGTACCTGCTTAAAAAGTTAAACTTCAAAAATACCAATGTTGATTTAGTTTCCAAAACTGTAACTATCAAGCTGCAAGCGAGTTGTGGTGTCAGATTAGAAGCATCCATTCACCTTGCAAGCGATAAAATGAATCGTCGTATCTTTACTTTTTCCTCATTAACTCCTTGGGATCGATTGAAAACATTGGTGTTAGTCTTGGGTTTGCTGAGTTTAACCTCCTGCCGATCTGTGGCCACAAATACTCAAACCCCCAATGTAGCCGCTTTGCCTAGAACGATTACTGTGTTAGGGTCAGGAGATATTAATATTCCTACCACCTTGACTGAAGTGCGTTTAGGGGTTGAAGTGCAAGGCAAAACCGCGCAGGAGGTTCAGCAGCAGGTTGCTAAGCGATCGCAAACAGTAGTAGAACTGTTAAAATCTCGGCAAGTGGAGAAGTTAGAAACTACGGGAATTAGGCTAAATCCGAACTATAACTACCAAGATGGCAAGCAAACCATTAATGGCTATACCGGCACCAATATGGTTAGCTTTCGCATTGATACAGCAAAATCAGGTACGCTCCTAGATGATGCGGTGAATTCTGGAGCCACCCGTATTGATGGTATCAGCTTTGTGGCATCCGATGAAGCGATCGCCCAAGCTCAACAGCAAGCGATTCAGGAAGCGGCCGAAGATGCTAGAAAAAAAGCGGATGCAGCGTTGAGTGCGCTCAAATTAAAACAGCAGGAAGTCGTTAGTATTCAAATTAATAGCGCCAATCCTCCCCAACCTGTACCCTATCCCGCACAAGGGAATCTAGCAGTAGCCGAAAAGGCAGCAGATACACCTGTTGTTGGAGGCGAACAGAAGGTTGAACAATCTGTCACGTTACAAATTCGATATTAAGTGTTTTTATGGGTTCCGTAGGTTTTAACAATTGCTGAACCCTAAACCAATCATAGATTCTAATCAAGATATAAGCCCCACTGAGCAGAATCCTTTCATTGCCAAATGGGGCTGAAGACGCAGTTAGGAGGTATCTTATTGTTTACGATATCCAGCTTGAGGATTAATAGTTAGGGATTTAATAAGATCTTAATAATACCAATTTCATAAAATGATAATTTGTATTTTTAACAAATAACAAATAACAAATAACAAATAACACTTACTCAACAGCACCCAACGCCTTGAGTGTAGCCTTTTGAGCTTCAGTTAAACCTGTAACGCCAGTAATATTCATCCCTTCATAAGGTCTAGCACTTCTCAACGTCATGAAGCACTCACTCGTATTTACCCGCCACAATCGAATCGTTTCGTCTTCGCTGCCGCTGGCTAAGGTTTGACCATCGGGACTAAAACTAAGGGATCGAACTCGATGAGTATGTCCCTGCATCCTACTGTGACATTGAGCGGTTGTCACATCCCACACTAAAATCATCCAGTCTACACTTCCACTGGCGAGTAACTCACCGTTGGGACTAAAGGCGATCACTCCCACTGGGTGTGTATGGCCTTGTAAAATCTTATAGCATTCCCCCGTTTGCACATCCCACAGCCTCACGGTTCCATCCACACTCCCACTCGCTAGCGTTTGCCCATCTGGACTAAATGCCACACACCAGACTCCAGAATCGTGTCCCTGTAGGACTTGTATGCACTCTCCCGTGTTCATATCCCATAGCCGGATAGTCTTATCCTCACTACCACTGGCTAAGTAATCACCCTGAGGACGGAACACCACCGACCATACTAAATTCTGATGTCCCTCTAAAACCTGATGGCACTGACTCGTATTCACATCCCACAATCGAATCGTGCGATCATCACTGCTACTGGCCAACGTTTGACCATCCTCTGCAAAGGCTACCGACCAAATCCAATCCGTATGTCCCTCTAAAATTTTGCGACACTGACCGGTATGCACATCCCATAGCCGAATAGTTTGGTCTTCACTGCCACTAGCTAACAACTGTCCATCTGGACTAAATGTCACAGCCCGAACCCGATGTGCGTGGCCTTGCAAGATTTTGTAACATTGCCCCGTACTCACATTCCACAGCCGAATCATCTGGTCTTCACTGCCACTGGCTAAAGTCTTGCCATCGGGACTATAAGTAACCGACAAAACTTGATTACTATAGCCTTGAATTGTTTTGCGGCACTGTTCGGTGTGAATGTCCCAAAGCCTTACGGTTCGGTCATCACTGCTACTCGCTAGGGTTTGGCCATCGGGATGAAACGCGATCGCCCAAGTGCCATTACTTTGTCCGTCCAAGATTTTACGACATTGACCGGTATTCACTTCCCACAATCGAATCGTTTGGTCATAACTGCCACTGGCCAATAACTGTCCATCGGGATGAAAAGCCACCGACCGCACTCGGCGGCGATGTCCTTGCAAAATCTTCAAATTCTCTCCCGTCTGGATATCCCACAGCCTCACGCTTTGGTCATCGCTGCCACTAGCCAATAAGTGTCCATCGGGATGAAAGGCCACCGACCGCACCGGCTGAGTATGACCCCGTAACGTCTTCAGACATTCTCCGGTCTGAATATCCCATAGTTTAATCGTCTGGTCATCACTGCCACTGGCTAATGTGCGGCGATTGGGACTCAGAGCGAGGGTATGTACAGACCCTAAATGCCCTGATAACATTTGGATACATTGTCCTGTATCAATCTCCCAAAGTCTGATTGTGTGAGCTTCACTGCCTGCAAACACGGCATTGCCTTGGGGATGAAACAGGATAGAGCGAATACAACCATTGTCCTGCAAGGTTTTCAGATACTCACCCGTCTCGGTATGCCATAGCTTAATTGTGCAGTCAGTACTGCCAGCCGCTAATATGTGGCCATCAGGGCTAAAGGCCACAGAACGTATCCAACCATGCCCTTCAAACATAAACAGTTGTCTGTCCTCAGACAGGAGACAGAGGCAGATTTTTCCCGCAATGTCACCTGTTGCCAACTGCTGACCGTCTGGACTAAAGGCAACGGATAAAATGCTACTAAAGGTTTTAGCAAAAGTAGACTTAGATAAATCGGCACGGCTCAAATTAACATGATGTAAATTTAAACTGCGAAAATCAGCTTGCCAAATAGTTAAATCAGAGAAATCATAGCCCCTCAATTCAGTTTGCAAAACTCCCAATAAATTGATGACATTACCGGCAGCATATCCAGTTTCATGGGTTGATTTTCTTTTCAAATTAGCAAGAATTTGTAGTAATTGAGTTTCAACTTGAGCAGGACTGCCAAATCTGGATAAAAGCTGCTCTGCAATCGGTTTAAGAATGAGGCGGACTTGGGTATTTTTTATATAATCCTGGGCTTGGGCTTTAATCAAAGCATGACTTTTGAATAAAGCAATCGTTTGAGTGGTGACTTCTTCACAGATTTGCTCAATGAATCGGTTGTTGACATACTCCATTACAACGGATTGAAGGGTAAACAATCCTGTGCCATTGTTCAGAGTGATAGAAGTAGTTTTGTCAATCAGACATCGCCATCCCAATGCTTTCAAAATTTCTGGTAATTTTTGATGGGAGAGGGGACATAAAAAATCAGCTTGTAATTCTTCTAAGGTAATGGGTTCCCGGTTAATTGCCAGCCAGTATATAATTTCTTTCGCAATATCCGACAAGCGGTCAAATTGCTGGTCTAATAAGTCCCGAATGTCATCAAAAATCGCTGTCCCTTGAGTTAAAAATTTGGCAATTTCTCCCTGGAAAACCTCCTGAATATTGGTGGCTGCAATTTTTAAAGCTAAAGGATTTCCGGCATAGCGTTGCGTGAGTAAACTCCAGTCCTGTTGGGAACCAAAGAATGAACCTTTGGCTTGAAAAATTTTCTGAATTTCCCCTTCTGTTAAACCTGTAAGTTGTAGGACTCGAACCGGTAAGGTGTCTCCCGACAGCACCGCTAATTCTTTAGGCTTTTCTCGACTGGTTAAAACCAAACAGCTTTGATGAAGAATTTCTCCCACTCGCTTGAATAATTCGCCATACCCTTCATAGCCTTGGCGATAGTGTCCGGCGCGATCGCGTAATGTGCCTTCTCCCGGTTGAAGAATTGATTCTACATTATCTAAAACGACCAAACAACGCTGCTGGCGTAGACAGTTGATTAAGGTAGAAAGATTTGCCTTACTGTCATGCTGGCTCACTAAAAATTGCAACAACTCTGCCACAATTTCTTCTAAAGGTGGAGCATTGCACAGACTCCGCCAAAACACATACTCAAACTGTTCTTGAATATGTTCAGCCAATTTCACTGACAAAAAGGTTTTACCAATTCCCCCCATCCCGCATAATAAAACCAAGCGGCATCGGTCTTGTACAATCCATTGTTCTAAGGTTTCTAGTTCTCGTTCCCGTCCATAAAACAGGGAAACATCCACCGCTTCTCCCCAGTCGGTTTTGGGGGAGGTACGACTTCTCCTGAGTCTAGAAGAGGCAGAGACAGAGGGAATGCTGGAGGTTGAAGGGGGTGAGGGTTTTGCCGGATTGGGTTCGGGTTTAGAATAATCGCTAGGGTCTAGCACCAAGTTGAACACACTAAAAAAAATATCTAAAGTGCGTCGGTAAACTCCAGCTTCTCGATTAAATACCTTGGCTACGGTGGCTGGGTCGAGTCCAGTCCGGTCACTCAATTCTTCTAGGGTATATCGATTTCCCGCATTTTCCCGAATTTCTGCTTCACGTTTGGCATTCTGAAGTTTCTTCCATCCCTGAGGCGTCAGGATTACACCGCGTTGGCGTCTAGGCTTTGGTGGCTTCATCAACAGGTGAGAACTCCAGGTCTACAGAAATTTGGCTAATTTTTATTAAAAATGATAATGTTTCTTTTCTGGATTTTAAGGATGTTGGCCGATTCCGGGTGACAACCGACGGAAGACGTGCAAAGGGTCTTGAGTTCAGAGTTTGCGACGTTGACGAACTGAAAATTTTAAATTTATCTTAAAGTTTTTTCCTGAAAATCCTGAAATTCCCTGGTCAATAACCTCTGGAATCGTCACACTGAAATTATCCCATCCGTTTATTGATAAACCCAGGTTTGGATGTGAGACAACGTTGTTCTCACCTGCTTTTGGCAACATCCTAATACCATTCAGAAAAACTCATGACACGATGACGACAATCAAACGACTCTGCACCCATGACTGAAATGCTTAGAACATAAACATTTTGCCTATTAAATGCAGAGGCATCCTAATTAATTATCTGTAGCAATTGATACAGACATTAAACTATTTTTTTGATTGGTGACCGCATATATCCAGGCTTACGGTTAACTCACGGGTTTATCGTCAGCGCTTTTATTTTAGTACGCCTGGAACTGAGCCATTGAACATTCAACCTTCAATTAATTAACCCTTAACTGTCCACTGTCAACACGAGCCCATCTCAGGTCGTTTATTCACCATGAAACCCTCTGAGCCTCAAACTCCTGTCTCGGACAATCAGAACGTTTTAGTACTAGACTCTCAAGAGGAAACAACCCCAGAACCCTCGCATAATGGCAAGTTGTGGCTTTGGGTGCCCTTGCTGTTATTACTAGCGGGTGGAGGAATTGGTGTCTGGCGTGTTTTGAGTCCAGCCGCTCAGTCTACCCCAACGGCTGCCGTTAAAACCCCACCACCCCGTCCAGTAGAAACTATTGCCCTGACTTCAGGCACGGCCACCAGACGGGTTGAGTTACTCGGTCAAGTGGAAGCTAGTGAACGAGCTACTCTTCGTAGTCAGACCGATGGTGCCGTCGAACAAATTTTAGTCCAACCCGGCGATCGCGTCAGAGCGGGTATGACCGTTGCTATTTTAGATGACGCCGACCAGCAATTAGCCGTATCAGAAGCACGAGCTCGTTTAGCCCAAGAACGCAGTAATTTAGCACGGTTAGAAGTCGGAACTCGACCTGAAATTGTGGCACAGCGCCAAGCGGAACTCAAAGCAGCACAGGCGCGAGAACAAGAAGCTCGCGATAACTTGCAACGGACTTCATCTTTAGTGGCAGAGGGCGCACTCTCTCAACGCTTACTCGTGGAAGCCAGAACGAATGCTGATGCGGCACAAGGAGCCAAATTGCAAGCTCAAGCGGCACTCGCGGAAGCCACGGCAGGCCCAACTCGTGAAGAAATTGATGCTCAACGCGCTAACGTAGCCGCCGCTCAAGCCGCCTTGAACCAAGCTCAACTGGGACTCAAGCGTACCGAAATTAAGGCAAGCTCTGCAGGGGTGGTTCAGTCTCGACAGGTGAGTGCTGGGGATTATGTAGAAACGTCCGATCCGATTCTCACTCTTGTAGCTGGGGGCAACCTGGATGTTTTCTTAGAGTTACCCGAAGAACTCAGTGGCCGTATCACAGCAGGAATGCCTGTGGCTTTAAGCAGCCGGGCTTTACCTCAGTGGCGTTACCGCACGACAATTACTGGCGTTGTACCGGCAGCAGATGCGACTTCTCGACGACAACGGGTGCGAGTGCGACTGGAGAACCCTCCATCCGGCTTGTTATCAGGAATGGCAATTCAGGGAGAGTTAGAGATACCTAACGATTCTCCGAGTTTTATCCTATCCCGTGATGCCTTAATCCAAAGGGGCGATCGCTGGATTGTGTTTACCGTAACTGATGGGAAAGCACAACAGCATGAAGTCCAACTCGTAGCAGATATGGGGGAAAATGTGGCGATTGAGAGTCCTAGATTGCAGGAAGGGCAGGCAGTAGTCGTGAGTGGGGGGGATGGATTGAAACCTGGAGCACAGGTGAAGGTTTCAGAACGAAAGAACAGTTAGTTGCTCAAGAAGTTTTCTGTTGAGATTTCTCCTAGTAGTCTATCGCATCAGTTGTAATGGGTTCGTAGTAAGCGCTTTAGCGCTTTTATGGCAACTATAGCTATTGCCATAAGCGATACCAGCCCATTAATAGCATCTAGTCTTTCATCACCATGAACTTAATTAAAACGGCTGTCCAATGGCGGCACGGCACATTTGTTTTATTTTGTTTGTTAGCCGTATTCGGAATACTCTCTCTGTTGAGGTTGCCCCTAGAATTGCAACCGGGTGGCGATCGCCCCGAAATTACTATTACCACTCCCTATCCCGGTGCGAGTCCGGCGGAAGTTGAAGATTTAATTACTCGCCCGATTGAGGAACGCATGGAAGAAGTCCTCGGCGTGCAGGAAATTACCAGCAGCAGCCGCTCGGGTACGAGTAGCATTACCTTGGAGTTTACTTGGAATACGGATTTAAATGCGGCTTTGCTGGATGTAATCAATCGCTTGCAGCAGGTTGAAGCTTTACCCGAAGAAGCCAGTGAGTCGGATGTAGAGCTTGTGGGTGGCAATAGCAGCCCGATGATGTGGGTTGCTCTTACACCAAAAGCAGGCTTTGAAAGTGACCCCGATCACTACCGTGACTTGGTGGATGAAGTGATTGTACCTCGATTGCGCCGGGTCGAGGGGGTGGGGCAGTTCATCATCCCTGGAGGGCGAGAGCGAGAGGTGGAAGTGGTAGTAGACCCCAAGGCACTCTCGGATCGCAATCTTACCATTAACCAAGTGTCCCAAGTTCTACGGGAAAATAACCGGGATATTCGTGGGGGGCCATTAGTTCTAGGGCGACGGGAATATCGAGTCCGCACCGTTAGCCGTGCTCGAGACGTGCAGCAACTCGAAGAATTTATCTTGCGTCGTGATGAGTCGGGAACGGTTTATATTCGGGATGTCGCCCGTGTTCAGATGGGACGCAAAACCCAAACGAGTGAGTTGTTGTTCAATGGTAATTCGACGGTAGCAATGGGGATTGTCCGTCGAGTGGGTGCCAATGTCCCGGAGGTATCCAAGGGAATACGGGCTGTCTTGGCTGAATTAGAGGCTCAGTTTGATCGTGAAGGTGAAGGCATTCACTTTGTTTATAACTATGACGAGAGTGGCTATATTGACCAATCTGTACAGTTAGTTCAGGGTAACTTGGTCAGTGGTGCGGTATTGGCCACGGTGGTACTGATTTTATTTTTGGGTTCGCTGCGGACAGTGGCAGTAGTTGCACTCACCATTCCCACAACGTTGGTGAGTGTATTTATCGTCATGGCGCTTTTGGGGCGATCGCTCAATATTATCAGCTTGGCGGGATTAGCCTTTGCCGTGGGGATGGTGGTTGATAATGCGATTGTGGTGATTGAAAACGTCTTCACCCATCTGCAACGAGGCAAAAACCCTATCAAGGCAGCAATTGACGGCACTCAAGAAGTGTGGGGTGCAATGCTGGGTTCAACCCTGACGAATGTGGTAGTGTTTATCCCGTTGGCGATGGTGCAGGGAGAAGCGGGACAGTTATTTGCTGATATTGCGATCGCGCTTTCTGTCTCTTCACTGTTCTCCCTATTTTCGGCACTTACCCTCGTCCCCATGCTTTCCGGACTGTTTTTGCATCAGTCGGAAGCCGAGCAAATGTTCTTGGGTGGAGAATACCGAGGCGGGAATAGATTTGAGCGTATGGTGGCGCGAACTTCGGCTTTATTTCGTCTATTCCAAAGCAAGCTAGAAAATCTACTCACGACGACAGTAAGCTGGTCAATTGGCCCGAGGCGGATGGGACGACGGCTACTGGTTTTGTCGATTCCGCTATCCTTACTCGTATTTAGCTTTTTGTTATTACCTCC
Organism: uncultured Microcoleus sp.; assembly: GCA_964588805.1. Taxonomy (GTDB): domain Bacteria; phylum Cyanobacteriota; class Cyanobacteriia; order Cyanobacteriales; family Coleofasciculaceae; genus CAZPRJ01. The sequence continues at coordinate 62,235 of CAZPRJ010000021.1, forward strand.
GGCCGACTATCTCCCCGAAGGCAACCGTAACTTAGTATTGTGGTTGGCTGAACCGTTTCCAGGAACCAGCATTCCAGAATCCATCCGACTCTCTCAACCGGTGCGCGACTTTTTGATGGAGCAACCGGAAATTCAAAACGTTTTGTTTATTGAGCGGCCTGGACGTAGAGCGATCGCGGCCACACTTAAGCCTGAGTATGCCACAGGTAAGGGTCTGGCCGATATGGTGGATCGGATGCGGGCTCAAAGTACCAATTTTCCCGGTTATCGCATCTTATTTCCCACTCGTATCTCTATTTTCCAAGACCCAGGTAAGGAGTTTGAAATTCAAGTGGTGGGTTCAGACTTAGAGCAGTTGAGTGATTTGGAGCAACAAGTTACTCAGCAACTGCGAGAACTGCCTGGAGTTCGTAATGTCCGCTCTGATTATGTCAGTGGTGCCTCAGAACTGCAAGTTATCCCCAACCGGGCACGGCTTTCGGAGGTAGGTTTATCAGAAGCTGAAGTTGGGGCGATGGTGGAAGCGGCACTCGGCGGACGCTTTGCGTCTAAGTTTGTGGATGGAAAGGAAGAATTGGATGTAACGGTACAGTTGCAGGATGTATCGGTGGAAACACCCGAACAGTTGCGCCAATTGTCGCTTTACAGCAGTCGAGGGCAACAGGTGCAACTCACCGATGTGGCAGAGGTTCGGGAGACAACTGGCCCGGATGTGATTAACCACGTCGATTTGGAGCGATCGATTACGCTGACAACTTCCCTCGCACCGGATGCGCCGTTGGGGGCGTTGGTTGAGCAAGCACAGACGCAGATTTTAGCACCCCTCCGGGAAAGTTTACCCCCAGGTTATCGCATTGAGCTATCAGGTTCTGCCGATCGCTTGGCTCAGACTTTATCCCAACTTGCTTCTGCTTTTGTGCTGTCTCTGCTGATTACCTATCTCTTACTTGTTGCCCTGTATCGCTCATTTATCTATCCGTTTGTGATTATGGCCACTGTACCCATGGGGATGAGTGGTGCTTTGCTGAGTTTGGTGATTGCTAACCAAATTCCGGGCATGATTGTACCGTTGGATATGATTACGGCGTTGGGATTTATTATCCTGACTGGGGTGGTGGTGAATAATGCCATTCTCTTAGTGGATCGGGCATTACAGCTTCAGCAGGAAGAGAAGCAAGATTACGATGAATCTCTGTACAATGCCACACGCGATCGCCTGCGAGCCATCTTCATGTCCGCCGGAACGAGTGTCCTAGGGATGCTCCCTCTAGCGGTGGTTCCAGGGCAAGGCGCTGAATTGTATCAAGGTTTAGGAATTGCCCTCACCGGCGGTTTAGCCTTCTCTACTCTCCTAACGCCAACGGTTGTCCCCGCTTTGATGGGACTTTTGCGGGACTTCTCTAAACCCAAAGGGACAAAGAAATCCAGACGCACTCAATCATTGGCTAAACCCGCGACAAGCACGGGAAAGTAGTAAGCAATTCAAAATTCAAAATTCAAAATGAAGAAATCCACTAAGAGAGCAAGCTTTTTACCAACTGTCACAATGCAATTTGTAAGCGCAACAAATTATCTAATAGGATATCGGTAGCAATCGTTCTAGCTGTAAATTGGATGCCACTTGAGCCAATTTTTGTAAATCTTTAGGGTCAGCTAAATGGGGGATTGTACCTAAAATAGGAACATTCGTCAGCGACTCGATTAAGGGAATGGGTGTCCAATTTTCTTGTTCCTGTGGTGAGCAAGGCTGAACCGTATTCAGAATAATGCCTTTGAGCTGAACATTGCAGGAACGAGCTAAGGCAACATTTGCCACCGCTTGCGCGATCGCACCTAATTTAATCGGCACGACTAGAACAGTCGGCAATCCCCAATCCCTGGCCAAATCAGCAACCGTGAGCTCGTATGTGACAGGCGAACCCAACCCCCCCAGAGCTTCCACCCAAACCCATTGACGCTTCTGCTGTAAGGCATTAAATGCTTGCCACACCAAGCCTAGGTCAATACTACGCCCTTCTAACTCGGCTGCTATGGGGGGGGCTAAGGGAGCCTGAAAGCGTAACGGTACAATTTCTTCTGGAGTTTGGTGCTGGCCAAAGAGTTCTTGATACCACTCCCCATCTCCAATCCCCGTTTGAATGGGTTTGAAAATGCCCCAACTTTCTTGAGGGCGGTAAGTTTGCCAATAGGCCGCTAGGGCACAGGTGAGGATGGTTTTGCCCGTGTCGGTATCGGTTCCAGTAATTAGTAGTGTGTTCAAGGGGGGTCAGGGGTCAAGGGTCAGGGGTCAGGAGTCAGGGGTCAGGGGTCAGGAGTCAGGAGTGAGCTACTTTTATTCTTTCGTGGTGAGCTTCTACTTATGATGCCTAACTTGAAAATCTTCTGCCTCCTGCCTTCTGGTCAATGGCTTATCACTGTGCAGGAGTCGGAGGGGCTGCTCCTGGGGTTGTTGACGAAACATTTAATACATACTTAGTGGGTTGTTGTGCAACCACATCAATCTGATATTCGCCACCACGAGGGACTGTATTTTGCCAATACTTCACACCAGAAGCGTTGGGGATAATCTGCCCATTGGGAGAGCGCACGTTTAAACTGGCTCCATTGCCTTGTTCGAGTTGTACCGTTAGTTGCTGCCCTTGTTGGAGTTGAACCAAGTAGCGCTTAATTCTTTGGGGGGTAGTTTGACCGGTAAGCTGCAACGGGTTTTGGTCAGGTAATTTGATGGCTTCTGGGTCGATGACGACGGGTGGTGTTTCTGTGGGTGTGGCCGGTGCTGAGTCTCGTAAGTTGAGTTCTAATTTGTAATCACTCTCCTCTAAGCCTTGAACGGGTCTGAGTTGAAGCGTGTAATTCCCGGTGAAGGGGAGTGCTCCTTGCCATTGCCGTACTCGCGTTGCATCACCCACGGGTTTACCATCGGGACCGAGTAAGGTCATCAACACCCCTTCGGTGGGCAGAATCGCCGTCAATCGTTGGTCTTGTTCACCTCGGAAAATGTAGTTCACGGTAGCATTGGCTTGTAAATTCCCCGATTGGGTACTGGTTTGACCGGGAACTAGGTTGAGGCGTTGACTGAAGGAGGTTGGCTTCGTAGGTGTGGGGGTTTGTGTCGGCGTTACTGTGGGTGTCGGTTCGGGTGTTACTGTGATGGTGGGTGTGGGTAAGGGGGTTTCGGGAATAGTTGGGAGGGGAGTCTCCGGTATAGGTTCGATTGGTGTGGCAGTTACGATGGGATCAGGTTCACGCAGCGATCGCACTAGCGCCCAGGAACCCAGTCCCGCCGCTAAGGCTAAGATGGCACCGATCGCCAGCACCACGGCTGGATTATCCCAAATTGTATTGCCGATGGGGTCACCAATTGAGGGTTCTCGGCGTTGTGGGACTCTTGTCGTTTCCCGTTCTGGTTGCGGAGGGCGACCTACGGCCATGGTGGCCATTTCGGAGACATTTGGATCGGGTCTTTGGGAGGATGCAGGTGGGGGGGCTGCTGGGGGAGGAACAGGAGTGCGGCCTTGAATCGCTTGCAGGACTTCCATGGCCGATTGATAGCGATCGCCTGGTCTATAACCCAGCATTCGGTTCAAAACATTGGCAAATTGATCGCTGACATTCACTCCCTGTCGCCAATTCCAGGTCAGTTGACGGTCATCGTAAAGTTGCTGAGGTTCTTTCCCAGTTAATAAAACTACCGCCGTCGCCGCTAGAGAATAGAGGTCACTACTAGGATACGCTCGCCCCGACTGGATTTGTTCGCTGGGGGCATAACCCACTTTCCCCACGGTCGTAACGGGGGCTGAGGCGGCTGAGGTGAGAATCTGAGTGGCTACTCTTCTCACCACACCAAAGTCAATCAACATCGGGAGTCCATCGGAGTTGCGGCGAATAATGTTATCCGGTGTGATATCTCGGTGAATAATATTTCGACTATGAATGTGGTCTAAAACCGGTAGCAACTGTTCTAAAAGCTGCCGCACGTCGGCTTCGGAGAAAGCTCCGTTGCCAGAGGCTTGACTAGCTGCGTTGGGGTTTGTACCTTGAATATAAGTTTGAGCTTTGCGATCATTAAGGAGCTGGCGATAGGTTTTTCCCTCTACGTAGTCCTGTACTAAAAATAGGCGTCCGTCCTGCTCAAAGTTCGCTCGAAATTGGGGAACTTGGGGATGGCTAATTTTATAGAGAGATTCTGCCTCCCGTTGAAACAGTTCCTGAGACTTCTGTAGCGCATACTCGCCCGTTTCGGGGGGAATCAATTCCTTGATGGCACAACGTTCATTAAATCGCCCTTGGTCTTCTGCCAGGTACGTCCGACCAAACCCACCTTGACCTAGGACATCAATCAAGTGGTAGCGATTTTGCAGAACTGTTCCAGAGGGAATTGGTGGTTCCATGAGCGTGTTAACCTGTTTTTACTAACGAAGGGGAAGGACTTAACGGTGATAGTGGATTTTCCCTACCGTCCTATCGTACAGTAAGCTAGTCGTCTTCACTCCCATAGGGTATCGTGAATGACAACAAGTTACCAGTGTGTGATTTTATCAGATAACTTAAGTTCTGATGGTTTTTATTATTGATTATTCAGCTCAAGAAGCGATTTCTTTTGGGCTACTTTTGATGATTTCAAATTGTTGATTGGATAGAGTTTTGCACCTGGCTTCTTAGAAATCACGGTTATACAAACAAAATCCACCTAGGTGGGTTTCCAGGCTTGAATTTTTGTCAGTCTGCGTAGGCTGACCTTCTCAATTGATTCCCCCCTTGGTAAGGGGGGACTAAGGGGGGTGATGATTTTCCAAACGGGCTGCCTGGGTTGTTTGCGAAGTCGGTAGCCGCGTTGATGCAGTGCTGCTTTTATGGCAGCAATGTCTGTGGCGACTCGTTGTGCTTCGGTCGCTTGGGATTTTTTCATTGGTATTCTAGATAAAAGGAAATGACGGCGATTGCCCAGTAAGCGGTTGACGCTCTAGGCAATTGCTTTTTTTGTTCTGCAAAGACACGTTTATACTATAGCTTTAACAATTATTCGTCAACGCTTAATTTTTAACGCTTAAGCATTTAGCCTCTAGCTCTGGTACGCAAATGCTCATAAGCTGATGGACATGTACCGGGTTAGAGTCAGAGTAAAAGAGCTTTGTCAGGAAAGAGACTGGAGCCTCAACGAATTGAGCTTGCGTTCTGGTGTTACTTACAGCACCGTTCGGCGTTATGCAATGCAGCCATTAGGCAAGGTAAACATGGATGCGATATGCAGAATCAAGGAAGTATTGGGTTGTTCCTGGGACGAATTACTTGAAGTACAAGGAGATAACTCGTTCGATGAGTAAGATCGATCTGGCGGCGGCTGAGGAGTTTGTGATGCTTTATATGTATGAGTCAGGTGACGATGAGGAGTAGGGATAGGGGAGGAATGTGCGATCGCTCTGAGCAATCTTAACTCGCTTAGGTGGGTTTGGAATGCAATAGCCCCAGATTTCAATCTGCGGGCATTTGATGCTCTGAACATATATCTCTGTGTGTTTCTCAGTCCTATTTCTTGGGAACAATAAGCTTGGCGGTTGAAACCGCAGCTATACAACCGAAACCCGCCTGCGCGGGTTTCAATTTTTCCGAGTCCGCGTAGGCGGACTTAGGTTGTGTAGACGCGAATTTCATTCGCCCGATTTTAAATATGACTCAACTGCAACCTATAAGGTGGGTAATGTTAGCTGAACTGCTGACAATCAAGTGTTTTTAGTTTCGCTGTACCCACGCTATAACTATCTACAGTAATATTACTGGCTAAGTAACTCAACTAATTCATTTTTCTTCTTTTTGCTATAGCCTGATATTCCACGCTTTTTAGCCATACCTTTCAGCTCTCCAGCCGTTAATGTTTTCAAAATAGCCGAATCTTTAATAATTTCAGGCATGGGTTTAGGAGTTAAGGAGAAAACTTCTTTTAAAGCATTTAGTTTCTTACCCTTGGTAATACCACACTTGAGTGTTGTAATTGGCTCTAGTGTCTTCCAATACTGACGAGGAGCTTCATCAATGCGATCAGTAGCAACCAGAAGCTTAACACCTTTAAGTTCCGTACCAGGTTTTTCAATTAAATATTGAAGTGCAGCCTTAATTTCATCTCTTGTAGCAGTGGAGAGGTTAATTTTTGGTGTTACTTCGCCTGATAGAACTTTAGTCAGTTCTACAGTTTCGTTACTAGAGTCAGCAATAAGTTCAAAGATATGGCAATCTTGCCTTGCTTGGGTGTAACGTGGATAAAAATAGGGACGTAAGTTAAACTGGCTGGTCGGGGTTTGTTTGATAATTTCTGCTATTGCTTTATGTGCGGTTTTGCGCCCTGCATCAGTAATACTTTCACCATTAAAGAAAATTGGTAGAGCAACAGGACTACCGTCTTTTCTTAGCTGCTGAACTTGAGGAATAAACTGTTTGATAGCTACAGCCGCATTCTCCAGTGAAAATATATTGTTGTGCTTAGTTGGAATGAGAACAACATCTGAGGCATATATAGCACTTTGACTAAAAAAACGCCAATTAGGAGGTGAATCAATGAGAATATAGTCGTACTTATACTTCAGGCTGTCTAAGATTTGGGAAAGTCTTCGTATTCCAAAGTTTTGGCGCAGTTTATCCTCACCTTGACTAGCTAATTTTTCATCAGCCGGGATTACATCAATCTGAAATGATTCCCCTGTTCTTTTGTTCTTTGTTACAAAAGCTTGTATGACGTTACTGGGATTGATTCTGTTCTTTTTATCTTCAAGAAAAGAATACAGCGTGTCTGTCCCTTAAGCTGCTTAACCGTTGATTGATATTGGGCAGAACCTTCGCTAAGATTAATGTCCCTACCTTTTAATTCAAGCAAGAGATAAGGATTAGATTGAGTAACTAAGAAAATATCCTCATCGGTATTATGACGAAGAGCATAATCCACTGGTTTACTTCCAGTATTATACTGGGGAACACGTTCCATGAGTTCAAAACCGAGTGCTTGCAAAAATTCCGGGACGAAAATTGTATCAACTATAGATTCTTGTGCATTTTGAGGAAGGTTTAGCAGTGCTTGCTTAAGTGCTTGGTCATTCATGATTTGAAAGATAAAGAACTGATTAACTCATTAAGCCCTGCTAAGGCTGATTTTTCAAAACTGAAAAAATGAGCATTGCTCTTTTTTGAGACTAATGTAAAAAGCGCTGCCTTGCATAAGTATATTTACGGAATTTTGGTAAGTGCGATCGCACTCTCTCCTCTATCTGTTTTAAACATTACCGAGTGGTTATGTCATCGGTAGCACGCGAATACTTACCTCGTGTATTCCGGGATAACAAACACTTGACGGCTAGATTTGGGCTGGTTCTGCTTTTTCACGCGAATCAGGTGATTACCAAACGTATCCACAGGGTTTTTGCTGAGTTCTTCTTGCAGGTAGGCGTGTAGAGTTTGTGCCTGCCCTACATAGTCCCGATCAGTTTTGCAGATAATAATGCCGTTGTGAGAAATGGTGCTACGGTGCAATGCGATAAAGTCCTCACGATTGAGAGTGATGACAACTCGTTCTTGTTGGGTGGCAAAGGTAAGAACATCTTCATCAGGGATGCCTTGGTTGGCTTGCCCTGCATCATAGGAAGTGAGGACATCATAGCCCAGTCTGCGGAGTTCCCTCACGATATCCATCGGAAAGTTCTCATTAGAGTAGAACTTAATCATCCCCATCCTCATCAAGGGCAGCAATAGCGCGATCGCCTTCTTCGCGGTGCTGCTCGTAGTATGCCCAGGCAGCCGATAGATCCCTAGGCGTAAGAGTGGGATAATTTCGCAGTAATTCCTCGTCGTCTGCCCCCTGCTTTCGGAAAGCAACCAATGTCCAGACAGGGATGCGCGTATTGCGAATGCGAGGTTGTCCACCACACACACCTGCCGTCACTTGGATCGGCTTACTGCTTAATCGCTCAAAGAGCAAGTTACGTTCCTCTGGAGTGAGGGATTCAATAATCTGCACGAGTGAATTAACCAGTTGCGTGTTCATAGGCTTTTACTCAGGTTTCATCCCCCTAACAACCGTTGTACCTAAACCACGAAAATCTAAAATTGATTGTAAGTGCGATCGCCATAACCAAAGCCTATTTCATACCGCACCACCTGTCAAAAAAATTAACACGAGCAATATTTGATGAACATCAGCTTACAAACTGCGGTTGCTATCATATTCGGAGTAATAAAACCTGAAATTGAAAAAATAAAATAGTTGGTCTTTTGTGGTTGGGTGCTTTTTACTACTTGAGTCGTTAAAAAATCAAATATTGTAAAGGGACATCTAACCATGAGCCTTACTCGCTGGTGTTTCGGCTGGTTGCCTTTTCTTGCTTCCCTTAGCGCTATTCCAGCCATCGCTAATCCTATTACCCCTGCCTCAGATGGCACCAATACCATTGTTACGCCGACAGGTAGCCGCTTAGACATTAGCGGGGGTTCTCTTTCGGGGGATGGTTCTAATCTGTTCCACAGTTTTCAGCAATTTGGACTAGATTCAGGTCAGATTGCTAACTTTGTTTCTAATCCTGCAATTCAGAATATTCTAGGGCGAGTAGTTGGGGGGAACCCTTCAATTATTAATGGACTAATTCAGGTAACGGGGGGCAATTCCAACTTATATTTAATGAATCCGGCGGGGATAGTTTTTGGTAACAATGCTAGTCTAAATGTCCCGGCTTCATTTACAGCAACAACGGCTACAGGGATTGGTTTTGGCTCAGGGGGTTGGTTTCATGCTTTTGGGACTAATGATTATCAGAGTTTAATTGGCACTCCCAGTCAGTTTGTTTTTCCTAATACACAATCAGGCGCAATTGTCAACTTTGGAAATCTGGCAGTAGGGGAGGGGCAGAATTTAACCTTACTCGGTGGCAGTGTTACCAACCAAGGGCAACTTGTCGCACCATCTGGGAATATTTCTGTTACAGCAGTGCCCGGTGAGAACTTGGTGAGGATTAGTCAAGCTGGACGCCTCTTGAGTTTGGAGATTGCACCCAGCACCGTTCCAATTCAGGCGCAAGATTTACCTGCAATGCTGACAGGGAATAGTGGTTCCGTCCTCAATCAAGGGGAATTGTCAACCAGTAGCAACACGAATGGCGGCAATATCAATATTGCGGGACGGGTTGTAGAAAATCGGGGACAAATTACCGCAAATGGCAATAATGGCGGAACTATCGGCATCAATACGCAAAATTTGCTGGATGCTGGTGCGATGCTTGCTCATGGAACGGCTGGCAATGGTGGTGAGATACAGGTTAATTATGGCGGTACGGTAATTCAGACGGCAAATGCTCAGACTGAGGCAAAAGGGACGAATCAGGGAGGAGTCGTTGAGTTTAATGGTACGGCTAATTCAGTTCTGACTACCTCTGGCAGGTTTGATGTGACGGGAGAAGTTGGGGGTTCTGTACATCTATTTGGGCAGGATTTGCGATTGCTTGCGACTCAGGTAAATGCGAGTGGGAACAGTGGTGGGGGTGAGATATTAATTGGTGGAGATTATCAGGGGCAAACGCAGGGGGCAATTAATGCTGAGAACACGTTTGTTAATCCCACTAGCATTTTGTCAGCAGATGCTTTAACGACTGGAAATGGCGGTAAAGTGATTGTTTGGTCAGACCAGCAGACCAATTTTTATGGCAGTATCACCGCCAGAGGGGGTAGTTTGGCTGGGAATGGTGGCTTGATGGAAGTTTCCAGCAAAAACCAACTGACCTTTGGTGGAATGGCGAATGCTAGTGCTGCCAATGGACAGGCAGGACAGTTGTTGCTTGACCCTAAAAATATCACGATTGCTGAGAGTGCTAGTAGCGGTTCGTTTCAACTACTTGACCCTAATCCGGCTGCGGAAAATTTATTTGGTGCTTATACAGCAGTGTTGAGTAACGACAATATTGTTGTGTCTTCGCCTGGTGATGACTTGATTGCTCAAGATTCGGGTGCAGTTTATTTATTTAATCCCAATACGGGGGCACTAATAGGGACTATCAATGGTGCGAATGCTGCAGACGGATTTGGTGGTTATTTCATTACCGCCTTGCCCAACGGGAACTATGTCTTTGCCAATCCTGGAGCAGATATTAACGGAATTGTTGATGCTGGAACCGTTATCTTAGCCAACGGCAATACAGGAACAGAAATTAATCGGATTTCCGGTACTAATACTAACGACTCTTTTGGCAGCAGAAATAATTTTACTTTGGGGAGACAACCGCTTGATAGGTATCGGGTTGTCGCCTTACCCGATGGCAACTTTGTCTTTGGCAGCCCTAGAGCAGATATTGGTGGGGTGGTTGATGCTGGAACCGTGATTTTAGCCAATGGCAGTACTGGAGAAGAAATCAACCGCATTTCAGGTATTAATGCCAATGACCGCTTTGGTAGTGGTAGTATTACCGCCTTAACCAATGGCAACTTTGTCTTTGGTAATTTTTGGGCTGACATTAACGGAATTGTTGATGCTGGAACTGTTATCTTAGCCAATGGCAACACAGGTACAGAAATTAGCCGCATTTCTGGTACTTTTCCTAATGATGGTTTTGGTGGTATATTTTTGACGACTTTAGATGTTATTGGTATTCGTCGTGGCAGTGATATTACTGCTTTACCCAACGGTAATTATGTCTTTGGCAACCCAAACGCCAATATTAACGGGATTAGTGGTGCGGGAACGGTTATCTTAGCCAATGGCAGCACTGGTGCAGAGATTAGCCGCATTTCCGGTGTTAATGCAAATGATGCTTTCGGCAGCGATGTCATTACTGCCTTACCCAACAGCAACTATGTCTTTGGTAATCCTCGTGCTAATAATTTCCTAGGAACCGTCATCCTAGCCAATGGTAGTACGGGTGCAGAGATTAGCCGTATTTCCGGTGTTAATGCAAATGACGCTTTCGGTACCGGCCCCATCACCGCTTTACCCAACGGCAACTATGTCTTTGCTAATGGCTATGCAGATATTAACGGGATGGTTAACGCAGGAACAGTCATCTTAGCGAATGGTACAACCGGAGCAGAAATTAGCCGCATCTCCGGTGCTAATGCATATGACTTTTTTGGCGGAATAAGTCAATACAGCAGCGTTGTTTTACCTGGCAGGTACTTCGGATTGGTACCTTATAGCGCAATCACACCCTTACTTAACGGCAATTATGTTTTTAGCAACTTTTCAGCAGATATTAACGGAGTTGTTAACGCAGGAACAGTCATCTTAGCTGACGGTACAACCGGAACAGAAATTAGTCGGCTTTTAGGGACTTTGACTTTTGGCGGGAGAGGAGTGCCTGTTGCTTTACCTAACGGCAACTATGTTGTTGTCAGCTCATATGCAGATATTAACGGGATTGATGATGCGGGAACAGTTATCCTCGTCAACGGCACTACGGGAACAGAAATTAGCAGTATTTCGGGTACTAATACTGGCGACCTTTTTGGCTTTGATGGTGTGACCCCCTTAAGCAACAGCAACTATGTTGTTGCTAGTCGATATTTCAACTCTAGGGCTGGACGGGTAGACGTTGTTATGGGCAATGTTTTGTCCTCCAACTCCCCTCTAACCTACGGTTATCTTCCCGACCAAAACATTACTATTACCCCAACCCAAATTACCCAAATCACCAACACGGGTACAGCCGTCACCTTACAAGCCAACAATGATCTAACGGTCAACAGTGCCATTACCACCAACAATCCCAACGGTAACGGCGGCGACCTCACATTCCAGGCCGGACGCAGTATTCTAATTAATGCCAACATCACCACCGACAACGGCAATTTAACCCTACTGGCCAACGATACGGTTGCCAATGGTGTAGTCGATGCCTATCGAGATGCTGGAACTGCCACCATTACCGTTGCTCCAGGTGTGACGCTCAACTCTGGCACAGGCAATACAACCCTCAAACTAGATACAGGTGCTGGCTTAACCTACAACAGTAGCGGTGATATTAGCTTAGGAAATATTATTGCTGGAAATCTCTCTGTAGAAAACAATAGTCCCACAGGCGGTAACATCAACGCTAGCGGCATCCTCGACACTAGCTCTTTAACCAATAACGGTGGTGATATCTCCCTAATTAGCAACACAGGAGCCATTACCACTAGTAACCTGAATTCATCAGGAGCAACGAACGGGGGAAACATTACCGTAAACGCCAGTACCCAGATTACCACCGGAGAAATCAACTCCAGTGGCGCAACAGGCAACGGTGGCGATGTCACCCTCGATCCATCCGGTGATATTCAAGTAACCTCAATTAATGCCCAAGGAGGAACCTCTGGCGGTACTGTAGACATCACCACTCAACGCTTTTTCCGAGCTACAGGTACTTTTGTAGATAACAATGGTACAACGGCTAGCATTTCCACGGCTGGCGGTAGTCGGGGGGGTGACATCACTATCAGACACGGAGGTAACGGTGTAATTCCCTTTGATGTGGGAGATGCTACCACCAACGGCCCAGCAGGCGCTATTACTAGCGGTAATTTCACGATCGCAACTGGTAACTCTTTTCTCAATACCTACAGATTGGGCAATATTGGGATTATCAGCGTCCCAGGTGCTACTTCTACGCCACAGATTAATCCGGTTGATCTCACCCAACCTCAAGCCCAATTGCAGCTAAACCCAGTATCACCCCTGCCAAGCGATCGCTTCAATGCAGTTGGAATTGATGACTCTTTCAGTAATGACTTTGACCAAGATTCGGGGCCAGGTGCCACAAGGCGTGTCACACTCCCTGAAGCACAAAATAGCCTGCAAAAAGTGGAGAAGGCAACGGGTATCAAACCCGCACTGATCTATGCTGTGTTTGTGCCGGCGGCTATTCCCCCCGCTACTGCATCTAAACCTGGCCACACTCAAGAGTCGGATGTAGGTTCCTCCTCATTGTTGCGTTCTTTGAGTCCGAGTCCGAGCGATCGCTTAGAACTGATTCTAATCACTGCCGATGGCACCCCAATTCGTCGCTCCACCAATGCTACCCGAGCCGAAGTCTTGGAGAAGGTCAAGGAATTTCGCCGCAAGTTAACCAATCCTCTGGATAATACCAGCTTTTTAGCACCGGCTAAAACAATGTATCAATGGCTGGTAAGTCCCATTGAAGCCGACTTACAAGAGTTAAACATCAAAAATCTTGCCTACATTATGGATGCTGGATTACGCAGTACCCCGCTAGCTGCCCTTCATAATGGCCAAGAGTTTATCATCGAACGCTACAGCGTCGGCTTAATGCCCAGCCTTTCCCTCACCGATACCCGCTACTCGGATGTGAGGAATTCCTCTGTCTTAGCAATGGGTATTGATAAATTTACTGATAAAAGTTCTTTACCCGCCGTACCTGTAGAGCTATCCGTGATTACCAGTCAACTTTGGTCGGGTAAATCTTACCTCAATAACACCACTACCCTATCCAATTTGCAAGCAGCTAGAGATTCCCAGCCCTTTGGTATTCTCCACTTAGCCACCCATGCTCAATATATCCCCGGAAAGCCCGATAAATCCTATATCCAACTCTGGGATAGTCAATTACAACTGTCACAACTACGGCAGATGGGATTAAACAAACCACCTGTAGAACTCCTCGTTTTAAGTGCCTGTCGCACAGCGTTAGGAGACGAAGAAAACGAGTTGGGATTTGCAGGTTTGGCCGCGCAAGCTGGAGCTAAAACTGTACTAGCAAGTTTGTGGTACGTCAGTGATGAAGGGACACTGGGATTAATGACTGAATTTTACGAGCAATTAAAACAAGTTCCTCTCAAAGCCGAAGCACTACGATTAACTCAATTGGCAATGCTTAAAGGTGAGATACGATTACAAGGCGATAAACTTGTAACCAGTCATGGCAGTTTTCCCTTACCGTCCAATTTCTCCGGTGCAAGAAGAATGAATTTAAAGCATCCTTCTTTCTGGAGTGCTTTTACATTAATTGGCAGTCCTTGGTAAGAGCGGACTTATTAACTCATCCCTGCCACGAAAACTACCATTATATTCTTGCTAACCTTGATTACTTTTACCCTAATTAAGGTTTATCCATTAAATTATTTTTGTTTTTAAATCATTGCGAAAAAACAGAAACAGAAAGACTTATTAACATTTACTGTTACTGTCGTGGCCGTTTAGGGCTTTGTCAGTCGTTATTGATTGAGTTCCAAACTAACAGGCTCCTTTTTTGCTAAAATTTTATCCCTGCAAAATTATCAGGCTCCTAACGCTATGGTGATGAATTTCCTTTCATCTTTTGGTAAGAAGCGATGATAAACGGTTATCATTTTTAAATTTGCCAAATTGATCAAAATGATTACCAACCTGGCCTATCTAGGTAATGATAAGATTGCGATGAAATGAGCTACGAGGGTCTGCTGTGAGCCGTTCTGCTACTTTAACGCTTCAGCCAATGCTGCCGCCTCTTGCGGATAACAATCGACTACGCCTGTTTTCAGGTTCTGCCAATATTCCACTTGCTCAAGAAGTGGCTCGCTACCTGGGAATGGACTTAGGGCCGATGGTTCGCAAGCAGTTTGCAGATGGAGAACTATATATTCAAATTCAAGAATCCATCCGAGGTTGTGACGTTTACCTGATTCAACCCACTTGCCAACCCGTCAACGCCCACTTGATGGAGTTACTGATTATGATTGATGCTTGCCGTCGAGCATCGGCACGGCAAATTACTGCTGTGATTCCCTATTATGGTTATGCTAGGGCAGACCGCAAAACAGCCGGGCGCGAGTCAATTACGGCCAAGCTAGTCGCTAACTTAATTACCGAAGCGGGAGCCGGTCGGATTCTAGCAATGGATTTACACTCTGCCCAAATCCAAGGGTATTTTGACATTCCCTTTGATCATGTCTACGGCTCACCTGTATTGCTCAACTATCTAGCCAGCAAAAACTTACCTGACATTGTTGTTGTTTCACCCGATGTAGGCGGTGTGGCTAGAGCTAGAGCCTTTGCTAAGAAGCTCGATGATGCTCCCTTGGCAATTATTGATAAGCGCAGACAAGCCCATAATGTGGCAGAAGTACTCAATGTCATTGGCGATGTCAAAGGCAAAACGGCGGTGTTGGTGGATGACATGATTGATACGGCGGGGACGATTTGCGAAGGCGCGAGACTTTTACGCAAAGAGGGAGCGAGTCAAGTTTATGCCTGCGCGACTCATGCCGTATTTTCGCCCCCTGCAGTAGAACGACTCTCTCAGGGGTTGTTTGAAGAGGTGATTGTTACGAATACAATTCCGGTTCCGGAAGAAAAACACTTTGAACAGCTTACGGTACTTTCGGTCGCGAATTTATTAGGAGAAACAATCTGGCGTATCCATGAGGACAGCTCTGTAAGCAGTATGTTTCGCTAATACGTCTAGCGCCAAATTTTGAAGATTTGATTAAAGTGACAGTACGATTTTCCAAACTCGTAAGAGATGGCGTTTCGTACTGTTTCTTTTTTGCTTAAGTAATGTAGTCTAAGAACGCTTCAGGAACAATATGCAGTTTTCCCGCTTTGCAATCTTCAACATTCATCCAAAAAGCGGTTCCTTTTTCGTCACTTTCAATGACTTCAAATTGCTCCATTTGATAGAGTTTAGGTTCAACAAAGTCGCATTGATACAGTTGAACCACCTCGTGTCCAGGTTGGCCTTCGTAGGTAAAAATGTTTTCAATACAACCCAAGTATTTGAGATTCGTGATTTCTGCCTGAATTTCTTCTAGTAATTCCCTTTTTAAAGCATCCGCGCTCGTTTCTCCAAAGTTAACTCCTCCACCCAAGGCTCGATAAAAAGTCTGTTGCTTGACTGAATCGTAGCTTTTTGATAGTAAAATACGATTTTCATCTCGAATTAAACCTAATGTTAGAAGACGGATTTTGTTGGCTCGCATATAGAGTCAGTCTCAGTGAAGTATGAAACTTTGGTGGTTAAGGAGTCAGGAGTCAGGAGTCAGGAGTAGAAGGTCTTTGAGCTAATTTTAAGTATTAGAGAAGACGATAATCCTCTTTCACAGGTGACTTTAACTGGCTATAGTTAGGAAGGGAAAGATTGCTTTTTTTTTATTAATTAATTTTGATTAGCCTCGTAAAATAAAGAACGTCTACCATTTTTGATTGGCCAATTTTCATTTTCTCCTCCAATTACCAAGCGTTGAATGGAGACATATTCCTTAGAAAGCTGCCGCAGAGCGTTGATTAAAATATCAAGAGCAAGCGCATCACTTGTTCCTAAATCGAACCAACAACGCCCCCAAGTTCCTTCATATTCAAACTCAGCTTTATTATGCATGAGAGCCATCATACTCTCATCGGCTTGCTGATGGTCGTACTCCATATAGCTGAGATCAATTCCTGTTTCTTGAACTTGTAGGTTTTCCGCATCAAACCCCCCTAACTTGCCCAAGAAATACCAAGAATTAAACAGTTCTTCTACATAGTCCTTTTCCATGTGAGAAGGAACCGTACTAAACTCCAGCCAAATCCACAAATCAAACGGGTCAAATTCGCGAAACTCTACGTGCATAGCTTTAACCTTTTACGGGGTCGAGACTATTGTATCGAAAAGTATCAAGCCGAGAACTAAGAGTAAGCACGACACGGGTTGCTGAAGCTCAGTTCGTCGTAAGCGCTCAATTCGCTCTCATCCTAAGTACGAACTAAGCTTAATTGTGTAAACAGTGGTAAAGTTTAAAATAAAATCTAAAAATACACCTATCTAAAGATAGATTTTCAGGAAAACCTGTCCCTCACTGTGAATTTATAAAAGAATAGGCATAGTTGCGCGATCGCCCAAGTGGATTCGCTAGCGCTATTGCCTCCAACTACAAGGTAAGGTTAGGTATTGTTCATGAGTGTCGTTGCAGCTAAAAAATACGCCGATAAGGTCGTTTTTGCTTCTGATAGCATTTGCGTTTCGGGATATCTCAAGGAAACCTCCCGCATTACTGGAGATGAGCGAGGCAAGCTATTTGAGGTGAACAACATGATCATTGGAGGGGTGGGCTATACAATGGAGCTTAGCTTCATGCAGATATTTGCCCGCAACCACAGCCCGGCCGCACCTACCATTGAGGCAGTGCTTGATTTTATTATTGAATTTTATGCTTGGGCAAGAACAAAAGACGACTCCTTTGGGCGGAAAAATTCATATATGCTCGGCGTAGAAGGGGAAATTTTTCGGATTGTTGATAGTTACCTGGTGCAGAAAATCAATGAATTTGGTGCCATTGGTGCCGGTGAACACTTTGCTTTAACAGCCATGTATTTGGACAAAAGCCCAGAAGAAGCAGTCAAGATTGCTAACGAGCTTTGTGTTTATTGTTCTGACCCCATTAATGTAATTACAAAAGAGCTTTAGTAATGATTCAATCCAAAACCTTCTAATCTTCAGTCTTGTAATCCATTAAACCGGGAAATAGGGGGGCTTCCTCTTGGTTATATTTCGATAAATAATCTCGAAAGGATGTCCCTCCCGTTCCCACATCAACTCCAACAATTTTTAACTGCTGTATGGCTAATCCTAAATGAGATTGATGAAAACGGATTTGGAGTTCTTCATAGGTACGCATACAGTTAAGAATCCTACGAGCTTGGGGATGTTGGAATAAATGAGCAATTTGCTCTTGCTCTGAATTCCCCTCGGCACGTTGTACCAAAGTGTGATAATAATAGGCCATATTATGGTTACGGTAGCGCTCAAACCAGTGAGCGATATCCTCACCATAGCGACGTTCAAACTCCGTTTCAGCAATGTGCAGTTTGCCTTGAGCATCCTTGGTTCCGCCTTCCCAATACTTGCATACACCACTCATAATTTCTAGATGCCGAAATTGGAAGGATTGGAAACCACTCGTGGGGCCGATAGTGGTGCGAAATTCAGCAAAAGCTCGCATAGTTCCCAAAATAGGCAGGGTTGTGAGTACTACCTCGTAAAGGCGAAGAATGCGTTTAAAGAAGTAACAGGCTTCATTCGTATCATTAATAATGGAGTCGGTTTTATCCTCTAATGCGGCGGCTAAAGCTTCTAAAACTCGCTCCATATCCGCAATCATTTGATGGAAGGCAAGCTCACAAATTTGATGAACACAAATAAATAAGTCCTCATCTTGTGAGGCAGTCAATGGTTTTTTACAGCTTAACAGGTCTTCTATCTTGTGATAATTCCAGTAATGATTTTGAGTGATATCTAGGTTAGGATCGAGGGGAGGTAAGGGGTGATAGTTAAAAGAGTCTGACATTACAAAGATGTAAGTTTGTGATAATTAATTATCTAATAATTTAAGATAAATTAGGTCGTATGTAATACTATTAAGCTAATCGGCATAAAACATTGCATAATCCATTCTCCCCTGCTCCCCTGCTCCCCTGCTCCCCCGCAAACTTCATGATGCAAATGAAATGCACAACAGCTTATGGTGGCTTTTTCAAGTGAAACTATCGAGGATCGAGTCGGTATTCGCGAAGTAGTAACAGCAGCTTTTGGTCGAACCATCGAAGCTGACCTAGTAGAATTAATTCGCAGTTCCCATAATTTTATACCTGAGCTCTCGATTGTGGCAAAAGAAAATGAGACGGTGATAGGTCATATTCTATTTAGCTCCATTGTTATTGAAGCACAAGACCAGAACATTTCAGCACTTACCCTCGCACCATTGGCAGTAAAACCGAGACGCCAGCGTGAAGGGATTGGTACTCAACTGATGCAAATTGGTTTATCCAAGTGCCGCGATTTAGGCCATGGTATCGTTGTACTTGTTGGTCATCCAGAATACTACCCACGCTTTGGTTTTCAAAGAGCAAGTCAATTTGGCATACAAGCACCATTTACTGTTCCTGATGAGGCATTTATGGTATTAGAACTCAAACCCGGTGCGTTAAGGAATGGGGGGGGAATAGTGCGATATCCGGCATATTTATATCCGGAACATTTTTAAAAGGTTTAAGAATACGTTGTAGAAGTCAACGCTGTGCTAATTGTACGAGTCTAACTTGAGCTTGTTCCATAACCCATTGAATGGCCTGAAAATATTGCTCACCCCCCAATTCACCCACATTATGATGTCCAGCATCGGGGACTAAAAGCAATTTTTTCGGTTCCGAGGTGGCTTCAAATAACGTTTGACTCATTTGAGCGGGAATCAAGCGATCGCTAGTACCATGAATAAACAGAATCGGCATAGAAAGCGATGGCACTTTCTGCAACGAATCAAAGCGCTGATGCAGCAACCAATTAACGGGAAATATTCCAAACTGACGATAGAGATGAGCGACCATCGATCGCATATTTGTAAATGAGCCTTCCACTGCCAATCCCCCTAAGTCAGGGTGACGCTGGGCTAATTCAATGGCGATCGCACCTCCCAAAGAATGACCATACACAAAAATCCGCTCGGGGGGAATGTTGCGAACTTGGGTTAAATAGTCCCAAGCGGCTTCAGTATCCTCGTAAACACTCGCCTCCGTGGGAAATTTGCCGCTACTGCGGCCATATCCGCGATAATCGATCATCAAGCAAGAACAGCCTAACTGATGAAACCAAAATGGGCGCTTCACTTCATCGCCTATGGTTGAGCCATTCCCATGCAAAAATAGCCAAACTGGAGCATCTGAAACACTCGCAGGAACCCACCAAGCATGCAGATGACTGCTTGAACCTAACGGTGTAGCAATGGGTAACCATACCTCCTGATAATCCAGGTTAAAAGCGGCAGGTGTGGTTCTGATCACAACAGGGGGCTTAAAAATAAAGTATTTTTGCCGAAACCAGAGGTAAAGGCAAGCCGTGAGGTAAATGAGCGCTAAGATAGCAACCCAATACAGGAGAAGACTGGATAACCAAGATAGAGAAACTTCAATCACAGCCATTACCAGAAGTGATTTGTCAAGCCGTATGCTTTTCTTTTATACTTCAAACCCCATGAATGCTGCTCGGGGAGACGGATGATATTCTCAATTGTTTAACCTAACCCGAATAAGAGGCACCGAACAAATATGACAAATATGACATGGTATTGTACACGATTATCAATAGGGGGAGCAATAAGAGAATGTGTGCCAAACTCAAACCTAATTGGTATCAGCTGTTGCGCTTACAGATTGCATTGTGGCAGTTGCCAGAAAGCTTGCTACCAGTGGAATTCTTTATTTTGAATTGTGAATTGCTTAGCCATGCCAGACGTTCGGTTTGATAAGTTTTACCGTTACCCAGAATTGACTCAAATTTTACACGCCTATGCTGAGGAATTTCCTCAACTCGTAAGAATAGACAGTATTGGTAAGAGTTACGAAGGCCGTGATATCTGGCTGATGAGCGTTACCTCCTTTGCCACGGGTTCAGATGTAGACAAGCCTGCCCTTTGGGTGGATGGTAACATTCATGCCACGGAACTTGCTCCCTCTAGCGCTTGCCTGTACCTGTTGCAAACTCTAGTCAAAGGCTACGGCATTCACCCGGATATTACTCGGTGTTTGGATACTAGGGTCTTCTACATCTGCCCTCGCGTCAATCCCGATGGTGCGGAGTGGGCGTTAGCCGATCGCCCAAAATTCATTCGTTCTAGCACCCGTCCCTATCCCTTTGATGCTCAACCTCATGAAGGTTTAGTGATTGAAGACTTAGATGGGGATGGTCGTATTTTAATGATGCGAATTCCCGATCGCAACGGTGCCTGGAAAATTTGCCCGCAAGAACCACGCCTTCTCGTTCAACGGGAACCGACTGAAACCGGAGGTGAATATTACCGATTGCTAATCGAAGGACGCATTGAGAATTATGATGGAGTCCTAATTGAGGTGCGACGCCCCAAAGAAGGGCTGGATTTGAACCGTAACTTTCCCTTTTTATGGCGGCAAGAAGTTGAGCAACCCGGAGCAGGACTTTATCCAACTTCAGAACCGGAAGTGCGATCGCTCGTTGAGTTTATCACCCATCATCCTAATATCACTGGTGCGATCGCCTTTCACACGTTTAGTGGAGTATTACTACGCCCTTATTGCCATATTAGTGATGAAGAATTCTTGCCCAAGGATTTGCGTACCTATCAACGCATTGGTGAAAAAGGCACCGAACTGACCGGATATCCTGCCATTTCGGTCTTTCACGAATTCCGCTACGATCCAAAAGACGTTGTAACTGGCACTTTTGACGATTGGGCTTATGAGCAACGGGGGATATTTGGCTGGACGGTGGAAATATGGAGTCCTCAGCGCCAAGCCGGAATTGAGGAGTATAAATACATTGATTGGTATCGAGAACACCCTTTAGAAGATGACCTCAAACTACTGCGTTGGAGCGATGAAAAATTAGGAGGTCAGGGTTATATTGATTGGTATCCTTACAACCATCCCCAACTAGGCCAGATTGAATTGGGGGGATGGAATGCAATGTATGCATGGTCAAATCCCCCGCCCGAATTTTTAGAAGCAGAGATTGCTCGTTTTCCAGACTGGTTAGTGTGGCACTTGCTTATCTCCCCTCAATTAGAGATTTATGAAGCTAGCGCTCACCGCCTGAGTGATGATGTTTATCGGGTGCGGCTAGTGGTAGAAAATATCGGCTGGTTGCCGACTTATATTACCCAAAAAGCCCTAGAGCAAAAGTTAGTACAAGGTTGTATCTGTGAAATTGAATTACCCCCTGGGGCAACCTTGGAAATGGGTAAGCCACGGGAAGAATTAGGGCAATTAGAAGGACGAGCCTATAAACCTTCTGCTCCAGCTCGGCATCAACGTGACCCGACACAAGAGCGCATGAAGGTGGAATGGTTAGTTAAAACCAGCACCGGGGGAACGGTTCAACTATCAGCCCGTCATGAGCGAGCTGGAGTGGTTCGAGTCCAAGTCACACTGCCTTAATTGTTATTCAGGTAATGAATGTATCTGCCTTAAATCCGAGAAAATGCGATGAACAAATGAGGAGTTTTCTGGGTATAGAGAATGACCCAGGAATTTAAAGATTTCGGACTACTCTTCGATTGCGCTTTATCGAAATAACGGTGGCTTCAAGTACCTTCGCAACTTGTTCATCACCAAGTTGCTCAGACAAATTTGCCATTTCTTTTAAAATATCGAGCCAACCAATGTCCTGCTGTTGCAATTTAGTAATTACAGCTCTTAATTTTTCCGGTAACTGGGGAGAATCAACAGGCAAATCTTGAGAATCAAAAGGAACTGGAGTGAAGACAAACTCTGCACTGTGATTTTCCTCTTCATCACGAATTTGGTAAGTTGGGAGTGTAGTAATCATAGGATTTTAGAACCTCTAACGCCTACCATTTACCCAGAAAAATTCCTACCGTATCTGAGCCATATTCTCAGAAATACGATGAAGTTAACCTAGGCAACTGGATAAATTGACGGTCAAAAAGCGCCCACCCTTAAAAGATAAGGCTCAAAGAATATCTATTCATCTCTCCATCGATCGAATCAGGAGAGCTTTTGCTGATTAAATCGTCAATTTATATGAATACTCACATTGACAGTAGCGAGTATCCATTCATCTAGATTGAGGCGTAAGTGGTTGTGTATTGAATGGGCATATTTGGTTTTACCTTGTTTTTGGTGGGATAGAGTTGAGAACCTGTTCAAGCGATGCAATTTAAATGCAATTCGCTGAGTGCATTCAACTCCTATTGTCCATTGCCTTTACCCATGTAGCGCTGTAGTTGCTTGAGATTTTGATACATTTCTGGCAAGCGTTGATAAATGGTGGCAGCCTTCAAAAACAATTTGTGAGGTATGGCTGGAATTCCACTGACAATTTCTCCCGGTGCAATATCATTATGAATCCCGGCTTTAGCACTGGCGATCGCACCATCTCCAATTTTGGCTTGATTGGCAATTCCCACCTGGCCAGCCAAAATCACACGATTGCCAATTTTAACCCCACCGGCCATACCAACTTGCGCGGCAAAGGCACAGCCTTCTCCAATTTGGCAACTATGAGCAATTTGCACCAAGTTATCAATTTTTGTATTCCGGCCGATACGGGTTTCACCCACGGCGGGACGATCAATGGTCGTATTGCAACCAATTTCGACGCCATCTTCAAGCACAGTACGACCGGACTGTTGCATTTTAAACCAACCCTCTGGCGTTGGGACAAAACCAAATCCTTCATCCCCAATCACCGCGCCGCTATGAATGACACAATCTGCACCAATTTGACTGCGTTCGTGAATGGTACAGTTGGCGTGTAACACCGTGCGATCGCCAATTTGGACGTCGGGATAAATCACTACATTCGGATGGATGCAAACCCCATCGCCAATTTTCACCCTGGGTTGAATCACAACATGGGCACCGATGTAAACGTTTTGTCCCACCTCTGCCGAAGGATGAATCACTGCACTCGGATGGATTTCGGGCGCAGGTTGGAAGGGTTGGTAAAAAACGGCGATTGATCGAGCAAATAATAAACGGGGTTCAGAGGAGGCAATCCAAGCAATGCCACGTTCTGCTGCTTGTGATTGCAAGGCTTCATCGATTGGCAAAATTAAGGCGCTTGCTGCCGTCTTAGCGACCATCGGCGCAAACTTACCGCCCTCTATATAACTGAGCGTGCCCTGGGCTGCTTCTTCGATCGGTGCAATACTAGCGATTTCTGGATTGAGTTCTGGATGGGTAACGAGGCTATTACACGTTGGTGTACCACTGAGTTGATCGACTAGTTCACTAAACTTCATTGGATTTAGGTTTTTTCCTTTCAGAAATCAGAATTAGGGTTTCTTGGCATTCTTGCACCTGTCTCAACAAGTTTTCCATAGGGCAGGCAAAATCTACAAATACTTTTATTGTCCCCCTGGCGGTTGCTATACATTAGTCACATCTCTTGTAATAACCTTGAACAGCTTGTACAGCAAGGATTTCAAGAGTTAGGGACTACATCCACTTTGACAAACAACCAATAACAAAGCGGCAGTTAGCTATCCCTCTCTTCTCTAGAAGTAAGGAGCTTTCTGCCGCATTCAGTAAAATTAGAGCATTCAGGCTAAAATTCTACGGTTTGTTAACCTTATTTTTGTCCAGTAACCTTATCTACCAAGTTTTTCGCACTTTCTACTACACCGCCCTGGTCTGGATTTTCTTGTCTATAGGTTTCTAAATCTTCTTCATAAATCTCTTCTAAACCTTCTTTAGGGTCTTTGCTAACGGCTTGAGTTGCTTCCTCATAGGCTTCTTGTCGATCCTCTTCTCGAAGCCCTGTAGATTCACTCATTGTGTAGGCGCGATCGATTTTTTCTTGTGTCCGTAAACCTCGGTCTGCTAATGCTGATTGATTGCCAAAAATCAGTAAACCCGACAAACTTAACAACCCAATTAAACTCAACACTAAGACACGCTTTCCTAAGCCTTCCCTGATAACAGAAAAAATTCGCTGCATATAAAGCTCCTTGTTTGTAGAACTGTGACCTTCACAAAAATAAATAATTGCAACGCTGTTTCGTGAGGGTAAAACAAAAAACAGCGTACTCGGAAATCCTACGATTCTGGCTGCTACAGTTCTTCTGCCCAAAGATACATTCGAGCCGTATCAATAGTTACAAATTATGTTTACTCCAGCAAAGGCAAACTAGAAATCAAAGTAAGAGTAGGATGTCTCGTGTCTCGATACACCCTACTGGTAGATGCAAATCTGTTTTTCCACGGTGGGATAGTGTGAAGTACTGCCAGTGAACTGAGTACAGTTCTCAGGCAGCTTCCAGTTTCAACCGCCCTGCCACGTTGGGGACTTCCTTCTATCATAAAGTTCGGAACTGAATCCGATGATGGTCTTACAAAGCGTCTGGAGATTTAGGACTAGCCTCTAACTCCCGCAGTAGTTTCCTACTGCCCTGGCAGCAACCCGTCTTCCACAGGTTGATATCTTTCTCGTACAACATGGCTTGGCTTGTCTTTTACAGCAGGGCATAACCTTACTAACCAGTGGTCATGTTCTTTCCCCGATCTCTGCCGAGTACACTAACCCTCATAGTGGCCTCATAGTCATTCGGGAGGGTCAACAACCAGCCCTATTGTAACATTTTTACAGTTACATTGTAGGTACATAAATCAACATCCTGACTCGTTCTCTGTTGCTGAGCTTGCCGAAGCATCCCCCAATGCCTGGGGCTTAGGGGGATTTCCCACTCGCAAGGTTAATCCTCAATCCTAACCAAGCGTTTGGTTGACACCTTGGGGCTGGAATGCCTGCTCAAATGCATCGAGGAGCTGTTTGGGAATCGTTCGTGGGCGCATGGTCTGGGTATCGACCCAAACCCACAAAGCTTCTGCCGTCACTAACAAAGATTCTTGACCTTGCTTGCGAATTTCGTAACATCGAATTGCACGCGGTCCCCGGATTTGTTGCAGCCAAGTTGTAATCTCTAGGATATCACCTGCGATAGCCGGTCGGAGATATTCGATCGCAATGCGTCGCATCACAAAGACACCCCCTAGTTCTTCATATCCCTTGGGGCCAAACCCTAAGAACTCGGAATGCTCAATCGCTGCATGCTCGAGATAATGTTGGTAGACCGCGTTATTGACGTGTCCCAAGGCATCCATTTCGTGATATCTCACCCTCAGTCTAGAGGTGAATTTTTGTGTCATTTAACTAATATCGGCTACTGTTTGGCTACTAAGAGACTACTCAATCATAAATCTCACCTAACTCTCCTCACAGAGCGATCGTTCAAACGGAAAGCAACCAATAACACTTGCATCCCTGACTCCCTATTCTCAAGTTTGACAGCTTGTCTTTTGACGGGAATTTGAAGCACTGGCTAATCTTGGTAATAACTAGGATTGTCAGAAATTCATGGAATTACCCGCAAAAAAACAAAAGCTGCTATCGATTGGGTTTGCACCTCATGGCTTCATTGCGATTGGAGTAGCACCTCATGGTGTTATCGCGATTGGGTTAGTTCCAATGGGGGCAATTGCGATTGGAGTAGTCTCTATGGGTATGCTCTCTATTGGAGCAGTGTCTATGGGGTTAGCTAATGCTGGACTCATGACAATGGGATTGACTAGCATTGGCCCAAGAGGCATGAGTTTCTTACATATCAACACCGATGAGCCACCACAACAAGCCCCAAAAAATCAGATGCCTAGTATGGATGAGCATCAGCATCATTAGGTTGTTTTAACTAACACTGAATCCACTTCAATTTTTGCTTCGTAAACAGGCAAAGCTTTCGTTGCTGGCCCTTCAATCACTTTGCCATCCAGACTGTATTCAGCATCATGGCAGGGACACACAAAAGCGTTTTTGTCTTTCTTCCATTCCACCGTACAACCTCGGTGCGTACAGATCGGATTGACGGCTACCAGGTGCTTTGGGTTAGCTGGATCGCTGACTACTAGCACAGAACTTCTAGGAGAGTCATTTTTCAGAATTTGCCCCTTTTGGTTTAACTGTGCTACTGTACCAATTGATTGAAATCCATCAGCACTGTTTACTGTTGTAGAAGTTTGAGATTTTTTGTTTTCGGGAGTACAGGCGGTGAGCGCCAAGGGTAAAGAGCTGGCAACACCACCCACGCCTACCCACATCAAAAACTCGCGACGGTTCATAGTTGTTTTTTGGTTGTTGAGAAATAAGCTTCGTTCAATTCTGGCACAGGTACTCACTCAAGTAAGGGGATGAAACCAACTTCATCCCCGCTCGTCACACATTTTTTATTCCTTTTGTCAAGCGGATATTAGGAATAATCATTAGACAATTGTTTCAAATTTCTCTTTGGATGTACCACAGTCAGGACAGTTGGCAAAATCAAGCTTTAGGGTTGTATATCCGCACTCAGGACAGACATATAAAACATTTTTTGCTTCTTTCCAAGATTCTAGGTTATCCTTAGCCAGCGTATAGAGTTTAGCGTGTTCTCTCTCAGCTTCTACAGCAAACTTTAATGTCCGAACAGCAGCTTTATCCCCCACTTTTTCGGCTTGTTTAATAAATTCCGGATACATCGTATCCCGTTCATAAGACTCACCTTTTATGGCGGCTTTTAGATTTTCTTTGGTGGATTTTACCGTTGGGGTTTCGATTTTATTTTCAGGTATCGCCCCCATCTGTTTAATCACGGCTGCATGATTATCGCGGTGAATTTCTTCAGCACGAGCAGCAGCACGGAAGAGTCGGCCAACCTGCTTGTAACCTTCTTCATCTGCTTTTTTGGCAAATGCTAAATAGCGAACATGAGCATTAGATTCACCATTATAAGCTTCTTGGAGATTGTTGAGTGTTGCTGAATCTGGTTTGTTAGCAATTGGCTGTGTTTGTTGTGAGGATTGGGTAGGCTGGATTAAAGCTGAAGGAGGTTGTTGTGTACAGCCACCTAGAGTCAGAATTCCGAGTGTAGTAGCCGATAAAATCGCGCTAACTTTATGAGAAACTTGGCGAATATTGAATGAGCATTTCATGATTTAAATCCTCAATAGCTTGATGGTTTGAATTAGCAAGCATAGACCAGAATAGAAGTAAATACTATTCGTTTAATTTCAGCTTTAACGTTAGTTTTACTAGCTCTAGCTTTTTACAAAACACTCTCTTTTGAAAGTTGTTTTGTATATTTAAAATTCAACTTGGGGTTTGATCGGGGCTAGTAACTTGATTACGACGTTTCCGCAGTAGTCCAGTCATATTGATTCCTGTTAGTAGCATGGCAACTAATCCCAAACCCACTAAAAACACGTAAATAGATTTCCAAAAATCCCCTAAATATTCTCCTTGGTGAATCATCATAAAAATCTCAGCTTGCTCACTCGATAGTCCAAACCAGCTTTTCCCCACTCGATAAATAATGCCTGTAACTGCACTGATAATCAACGGTAAAAAAACAATGGGTGCAAGGAGACGATGAAGCCGACGAAAATCCATTTTGCTTTGTTGTTTCGCTGGACGATTATGGCTCAATCGCCTGACCATAAAAAGACCCGTGAAAATCATTCCCAGTAATCCCAAACCGAGTAAAAGCACATAAACTGACTCGAGTTTCTCACCCAAGTATTCCCCTTGATGAATCACCATGAAAATATCTGCGGCTTCACCTGACATTCCAAACCAACTTCTTCCTAGGCGAAAGGCTACACCGGTTAAAGCCGTAATGCCTAGAGGTAGGAAAAGAATGGGAGCAAGTTGACGGTGAAGTTTACGAAATGCCAGGTTAGTCATGAGGACTGTATCTCCTTAGAAATCTTTTACTGAGCGCCGCCACTACAATTATTGGCGATATATTTGTCGCAATTTTTGCGATCGCTCAAGGGTTAATCAGCTTCTTGACTGGCAATCTGAATGAATAGTTGCTATGAGCTGAAATATGAATACGAACTGCGAAGTTGTGTGACTCGATCCCCTCAATTCGCTTTGGTTCTAAAGGTAAAGATTAAAAGTAAAGAAACCGGGAAGATGAAGCAGAAAGTTTAACTAAGAACAATGAAAATCTTTTCTCCTGACTCCCTGACTCCCTGACTCCCTGACTTCAACAGGCCAGAGGTAGACGCACAGAAAAACAGCTACCCACCCCTACCTGACTAGTAACAGTAATTTCGCCACGATGTCGCTGGATAATAGCTTTAGCGATCGCAAGTCCTAACCCTAATCCTCCCTGACGTTGATTTCGGGCTTGATCGGCTCGCCAAAGGCGATCGAATACAAACGGTAATTGTTCTGGTGCAATGCCAATTCCCGTGTCTTTAACCTTGAGTGTCACCCATCTGTCACTCTTATGCATCGACAGGGTGACTGTTCCCTTCTCTGGGGTATAGGCGATCGCATTTTCCAATAAATTAGTAAACACCCGACTCAACTGATCTACATCCCCTTTGACAAAAACATCGGTTTGTAAATCAGATTTCAAAGCAATATGTTTCTCATCCGCTTTTGACTCTAGCAATTCCAGCAAATCATCTAACATTTCCTCTAAAGGAAATATCACCCAGTGGTGAGTTGGAAGTAGTTGCCCTGACTCACTGCGAGCAAGCAGCAATAAGTCTTCAACTAAACGTGTCATTTGACTTGTTGCAGAAGCAATTGCCCCTAACTTCTTCTCATCGGTTGGATGAATGCGTTCGGGATGACTTCGCATCACCTCCACCGAGGTTTTAATCGCTGTTAAAGGACTCCGCAACTCGTGGGACGCATCGGCTGTAAATTGTTTAAGCTGGTTAAAACTTTGTTCAATGGGCTTCAGGGATTGCTGAGTCAGCCACAAACCGCCAACACCTGTTAAAGTCAACGCAAAAACACTCCCTAAACCAAACCCCCACCGCAGACGATTAAGAACAGCTTCCACTTCGTAAGTTGTTTCACTCGTGCGAATATAGCCTTCTAATTTTTGTCGCCCATCATCATGACTATAGGCAGATATAGTTACAGTACGAATTTGCCCCTGTTGTAGTGTTTGAAATCCAGGATGGGGAATCGAACTGGGTAAAAGTTTACCCGCATTACCAATTAATCTTCCATGTTCATCGTACCATTCCACGCCTTGATCGGGTTCTTTAAGGTTTTGCCAAGGGATATCTAAATCTCCATCGCCATCTAAACGACGAAAAACATGGGAATAATAATTATCGTGTTTTTCATCCTTATCACCATCATCCTCGTGATGTTGTTCGTAGTATTGCGTTTTAACCTCTGTTAAACTATGAGCAGCCGCTTGTGCTAAACCTTCTAATCGTTGATCGAGTTGCCTGTAAAGACTATCCGCAAATAATTCATAAATTCCTACCGCCGATATGCCCAAAAGTGCCACCATGACACTGAGGTAGGATAGCAAAAGACGGGAGCGTAGGGCTTGAAATTGAGAATTAGATTTCTTTGAGCCGATAACCCAAGCCATAAACTGTCTCAATTAAATTAGCGGGTGCTGCAACTGCTCGGAGTTTTTTCCGCAATGCTTTGATATGAACTTTAACAGTTTCCTCACTGGGTGGGTCTTCAAATGACCAAAGGTGTTCTAAAATTACACCTCGTGTTAAAACACGACCACTATTTCGTAGGAATAATTCTAGTAGACCATATTCTTTGGGGGTAAGATGCAATTCAGTCTGGTCATAGGTGACTTTACAAGTACTCGGGTCAAGACGCAAACGTTCCCATTCCAGCACGGGTGGCATATTCGTACCCCCTCGACGCAGCAAAGCCCGAATGCGAGCACCTAATTCTGGCAAATCAAAGGGTTTGACCACATAATCATCGGCACCTGCATCTAACCCCATCACTTTGTCGTTGCTGGTATCTCGGGCGGTTAGCATCAGTACGGGTGTCATGTAACCCGTTCGCCGCAACCTCTGGCAAAGGCTAATCCCATCGAGTTTGGGTAGCATGACATCGAGCAAAATTAAATCATAAGGAAAAGCTTGGATGCAATCCCAACCGGCCTCGCCATCCTCAACAACATCAACAACATAGTTTTGGTCGGTAAGGTTTTCTGCCAAGGCTTGGGCAATACGTTCATCATCCTCTACTAGCAGAATCCTCATGTTTTTTGCTCGATTTTTTTATTTTGAATAATTTTTAGCGATCGCGCCAATACTGATCACAGACGTTAAGCTGCAAAAGTAAAGAAATCAGGAAGAACCTGGAGCAGTAAAATCCAAATGAGCAAAATAACGATCTCTTGCCCTAGTAAAGTCATAATTTGCCCAGGCATCCATGACTCTCAACTCACCCAGAACTTTCTAGATGCATTACAAAGTAGTGATTCTAGCAATTTATCTAGGCATTGGACTCAAAATGTTTTAATCTTTCCAATTCAAGACTATCCTGCATACTCAGCGATTCACATTTTGCAATTTTTACAACATCATACAAGCCAAACAACACCGATTATTTTTATCGGTTTCAGTGCGGGTGTTGCAGGTGCGATTGGTGCAGCTTGGGGGTGGGAAATGATGGGAGGAAAAGTCAAAGCCTTTTTCGCATTGGATGGTTGGGGTGTTCCTTTATATGGCAATTTTCCCATTCATCGCCTCAGTCATGATTACTTTACTCACTGGAGTTCAGCCTTATTAGGAGCTGGAGATGAGAGTTTCTATGCCGAACCAGAAATAGGGCATCTGGATTTATGGAAAAAGCCTGAATATTGCTCGGGTTGGCAGGTGCATCCTGCAACGAGTCATCAACCCGAACAACGAACCTATACCACTGCCGCTCAATTTGTGAACCAGCTAGTGCATGACGGCAAAAGTTTCTGACTATCTCTGTGCAAGCGGGGGAGCTCTTTCGGAGCGGGGGAGAATTTAGATATAAACTCCCTTCACCTCTCTTCTGTGTTTAAAGTTGCAAATTTGGGATGGTTCCCCACAAATAGGCAACTTACTACTTATGAGCCACTCTCTGGGGTGGACAAGAAAGATTTGTGATCACTACTTCATCTTCACCAATGTAGCCACCAACCAGTAAGGAATCAAAAATGGGATTATCGAGATGAGCGATTCTTTCAAAATAGATGTCTTTTTGATTTTCATCCGGCAAAAGATATTCAAACTTTAACCCGGAGAAATTAGCATCATTTTGTAAATAGGTTAAAGCGGTAAAAAATGCACTTATAAATTGGCTATCAAGATTATTTTGATTATCTTGTTTATATGCAATAAAACGATAAGAACATTTTTCAGGGCTACCATTACTAATTTGATTGACATGGATTTTCAAATCATAAGGAAAATCCACTTTACCCTGATGAAAAGATATAGAGAATGAATCACCCTTATTCATGATTTCAACGAAACAAATATGATTATGATTAGGTAAATATTATTATAAAAAGGAAATTCAGGGCATATACCTAAAGATTTAACTTATTTAACATAAATGATAGAAATTTAGTGATTACTTTCCCAGTATGGAAAGAAAATTATCTATCTTTCAAGGATAGCTACGTCGCCCAATTGCCAACCCTATCGCTTAAATCAAAGTAAATTCATGCAATTCATCGGTTTGGAGTGGGAAGTCATACCATTTCACTTTTACTACGCTACAGATTGACCCCCCTAACCCCCCTTGTA